>CAMDGV010000018.1 GCA_945898055.1 Akkermansia muciniphila
GGGACTGCATTCGCGAAGAGACCTGCCGCAGCAATGGAACGTCCATGGAAACTATCGTGGGACGGCTTAATCGCCGTCTGAAAGGATGGTATGGATACTTCCAAGGCGGCGTGGAAAACGTTTATCGAACTGAGGACTCATGGATACGAGGCCGACTGCGGCACATCCTGCGATTCCGCGATAAACGTCAGGGTCTTTGTCGTGGAGGCCTAGACCATCAACGCTATCCCAATGCGTTCTTCGAGCAGCTCGGGCTAATCTCTCTATACGCCTTAGCCCTAGCCAAACGCACCAGTCCCGCCACAAGCGGGTGACTCACCGACTGGAGAGCCGGATGCGGGAAATCCGCCAGTCCGGTTCGGAGGGAGGGGTGGCCGACAACGGCCATCCCTACCCCTCTTCTACAACTCGCCATGGAAGCCTGCGGCGTCGTCTGCCGCACACAGAAGCCCAAGGCCCGACGAGGGGAAATCCTCTTCAGCAACGCGGTGAACGAAGTCACCCGCGAACGCGCCCAGAGCTTCCTCACCGACGAGCACCTCCAGCGCGTCGTCCTCGCCTATCAGGACTTCAAAGACGAGTCCGGCTTCGCCCGCGTCATGCCGATTGAGGAAATCTGGGCGAAAGAGGGAAACCTGAGCATCCCTCTCGAGTGTCGGAAATCGTTATTGCACGATGCGGAAATACTTGTAGCTGGTGCCCGCTCCTGGGGTGTAGGTGTAGCCGCTGGCTGGATTGCCGGCCACATCGGTCCAACTCCCTGGGAGGAGGGTTGACGATTCCTGGAGGCGACCCGAGCCGGTCCAAGTTAACGTGATGCTTCCGCCCGCGTTGAGGGCAGGCTGATTGAACTTGGTTCTCGGCACGAACGTACCGTAACTCGAGTAACGGGTCCAAGGACGAGTTGGGATCGAGACGCCTTCGGCCGTGAAGGTGTCAGCATTGGCAGCGGTCGCGAGACCGAGGAATTTCGAAGCATAGTCGGTGACATCGGCAGTACCGCGTGCCGTCCAGGCGAATTCGTCCAAGCTGGTAAAGGCGCTGACAATGCCGGCTTCATTTTTGAGACGCAGCCACACGGGGAGCGGCCCAAGAGCCGACCAATTGTTCCCTTCGTTATGCCACTTCGGTTCGGTTGCATCGACTTCGCGAACGTGATAGCCCACACTATTGCCTGGGTTCCATGTGATGTAAGCAAAACGAGCGGACGGATCGAGGGATTCACGCAGCATGATGCCGTTGCGATTGCCCGAACCGGTTAATGTCTCGACCCTGACGGCAACGTCGAAATCGCCCGTTGATTCCTTATAGACGAAGTTGAACGAGTCAGTCGCGCCCCAGACATCGGCGCCACCGGCTTCGACATCAAAAGTGCCGGTCGCGTTGGAATTGACCTGTCCGACTCGCGTCGGGCCCACATTGACGTCAGACACGATCAAGCCATGAACAGCGCCGGAAACCGCCACTCCACCAGCAGGAAGGCCATTGCCCACGCGGCGGGTATAATCCCGAACATTCGATACCTTGACCGTGAAGGCACCGCCTGCCTTGGCAGGAAGACCCGACACAGTCAGCACGACAGACTTACTGCCACGTCCGATCGCTGCGCCCGTGACGGTAACGCCCGCGGGACTCGTAACAGCGTAGTTGCCAATGGTGCGAGCCGTGCCCGGATCAGCCACCGGATCGGTTCCACCCGCGTCCACGAATTCATTGAATTGAAGGCCAATCGTCGAGCCATCCACGCTGCTGGTGGAGAGCACAACCGGGGCTGTGACGTCGCTGGCCGCCACTGTCACGCTCACCGGAGTTGTCTCCGCGTTTCCAGTCCGGTTGGTCACCTTGAATTGATAGCTGCCATTGTCAGCCGGAGAGGCCTTTGTGATGACCAGAGTCTGAGAGTCCACGCCGGAGGAGTAGTGGGCCGTGCCATCGAAGTTGTTGACCGGGGCCAGAGCCACATTGTCCTTGAACCATTGATAGGTGTTCGGGAAGCCGTCAGCGACTGCTGTCAGCGTGATGGTGTCAAGATCCTGAGCGCTCGGTGCGCCAACCGGTTGAGTGGTAATTGAGGCCGCGTAGTAGGACACACTGAAATGATCAGCCACATCCGCGGCCGTGAGAGCCTTATTATAGAAGGCCACTTCATCCACGGTGCCGCGCCAGCGGACTTGTCCACCGAAACGGCTGCCAATTTCAAACGGCTGTACCAAGTTCGGGCGGGTCGGCGTCTGGGTGCTTGCGGACTGCGCCGCGCCGTTGACGTAGAGGACAGAGTTGCCCACGCCATCCCATGTGGCCACAACATGGTCCCAGCGACCGGCCGTAGGCGGCGTGTTGCCTTGAAGGAAGATGACCGTTTCCGCGATACCGAGGTGCGCTTCCCAACCATTGACGTTGAAGCCTTGATAAACCGCATAACCGGCACGACCGGTATTGCGGTTTTGCGTGGCGACCACCGCGCCCTGGGTTTGGCCGTTAAGTTCGGGCTGAGCCCAAAACTCGATCGTGTACGGTCCCGAGGGGTTCAGGGTAGGAGTATAGGGAACAGTAGTGGTGCCGCTGCCGACATTCGGAACACGCAAGGCCGTTCCGGTTGTGCCGCGGGGGCCGGGCGTGCCGAGGATGACACTCGGATTATATGTCCCGTTCAAGCCGCCGGCTGAGTCGATGAGCGTGGTGGCTTCAGTTTCGTTGAAGCGATAGTACGCTGAAGGGCCGTTTGCCAAAACCTTCGCAGCGTACAAGTCACCAGCCGGGGCCGGCGCAAAGTTCACCGTGACGCCATCACTGGACACTGAGCCCTGCGGATTTGTGACCGTGACCTTATAGAGGCCCGACGAAGCGGCGGTAGAGCGACTGATGGTCAAGCTTGCCGTATTGGCCGACGGATTGTTGAGGATGGGCTGGTTATCCTTTTTCCAGGCATAACTTAATGGAGCGGTTCCGGAAGCAACGGCCCGCAAGACAGGCTCGCCGCCCGCCAGAATGTTGATCGTCCCGGACGGCGCCGAAGTGATCGTGGGCAGTGTTACGGCGGTGCCGAAGATGAAGCGCGAGTTGTGAATCGCAATTGCGCTTTCCGATAAGGCATCGCCGTAAATCGCAAGTTCGTCGATATTCCCGTTAAAGCCGCCAATCAAGGCACCGGCATCTTCGCCGGCTGCGCCGATGCGAGGGGTGGCTCCGGCACTGACGCCGAGGCCTAGATTCGGCTTGGTGCCGAGGGAATTTCCGTCCACGTAGGCGGTCACATTTGCGCCATCAATGACCAAGGCCACATGGGCTTGACGGCCCAAAAGGGAGGGGCTCACCACCCACGTAACGCCCGCCGTCGCCGTATCGCTGCGGTAGTTTAAAGTGCTGCCATCAGCATTCACTTGGAATTGATACTTTGAGTCCGCGTCTCCATCCGCGACGGCAAAGATGTTCTGAGGAGCCACGCCGGGCGCGCCGGGGGCGAGGTAGATCAGCGCTTCAATGGTCCCAGTGCCGTCCGCGAACTCATAAGCGGGATTCGGCGCAAAGGCCGCTGCCCCCGTCCCTTTTAGACGCAGAGACTTCACCCCGTACGCCCGAGATATGCGGCCATCAAAATCACCCACGCCGGCAATGGTCCCGTTGTGGGTATTATCCTTGGTGTTGGTTATGGTAGGACCGGTGTCACCATCCATCGGGAAATAGGCGAGCAAACTCGCCTCGGCATTCACCGCCGCGCGATAAAACGCGTTGTTGTCCGTTTCAAGAGCCTTGACAGTCAGGGTGGCAGGGTCGCTGACTTTATCTGTCGCCCCGACTTGGCTTAAAGTGACGGTGTAGATTTTGCCGCTATCCGCCGGCCTGACGGCCGGGACACTATATTCGTCGGTGGTGGCGCCCGGGATGATATCCGGGCCGACTTTCCAAGCGAAAGTTGTCCGATCATCAACCGGCGTGCGAACGTTGAAGAGGGCTGGCGCGCCATTCCAAACCGTGATCGACTGGGGTTGCGCGATGATGCTGGCACCCGGAGGCAGGAGGAGTAGATCGCTGACGACGAAGGCACCAGGAGCGAAGGTCGAGTAACGAACTTCATCGATGAATCCCCAGAAGGGGTTGCCGGTATCCTGACCGGAACCGATATAGGGACTGCCGCCAGCGCCAGTCAGGTTCTGGGTCGCAGGCGCGCCCGTTTGGACGCCATTGACATAGAAAGTGACCGTTCCGTTGTCATTCACCGCGGCCATATGCGTGAAGCGCGTCCGGGGCATGGTCGCTTCGTCGCCAATTTGAAAACGATTTTCCGGGTTCGGTCCGACGGAATCCAAACGCACTTTCCATTCGCCCGATTCGCTATCAAGGCGCACGCGGAAAGCGACGCCGCCTGGGGTAGCGCCGAATTGGCCCGTGCCAGTATTAAAAATTTCGCCGGACTGGCGCCCATCCACTGGCATAGCCCAGCCTTCGGCGACCCAGTTGACCTTCGGGAGGCTCCATTGCGCCGCGGTCGGAGGAGTGTTATTGGGGCCTTGAATCCACATGCCGCCATTGGCACGATTATAGTAGCCGAAACGGGCGGAAAGCGTGCTGATTTGGGTAGTGTTGCCCAGCGGCCCGCCGACTGCGGTAGAGAGGAGAACAGCGCCCGGATCTCCGCCATTGCCGCTGGAGAATGCCGCGTTAAACGCATGGTTGGCTCCGCTGGAATCGGCAAAAATACTGCCGCCTTCGCCGAAGCGAATCCACGAATACGGAGTGACAGCTCCATGAGACTGTATCGGCCCGAGGCCGATTGCGGCGACGGATAGCCCCGCGGTGAATAGAGACTTGAGGTTCATTGATTAGACTTTCAAATTTTGGGGTTGATTAAAAATTATTAAAGGCGTTGACGAATATGGCACAAGCGAATTTTTAGTAATTTCACAAGGTCACCTTGGGGCGCATCTTAAAAAATTGTCGTTCACGCTAAAACCCTGCGCTGGGCGGGACTGTCTAAACCCGGTTTTGAGCAAATTTAGGGATCGTCAAAACTGTGAGGGGCGACTCCAAACGCCCCAAAGCTTGGCTTTGGAACTTTCCGCGGAGCGTCGAAAAAGGAAATTCCTTTTAGTAACACCGGGCGCCGAGGACGGCTGTAGTAATGCTCGCCTATGAGGACACAACGTCATGATTGTCTTGGCGTCATTCAACACTCCTGCGGCTCAGTCTAGGGCACTCACGCCTGAGCCCTCCCTAAAAGCGAAGCACCAGGTGGTGAATGATCTGTTTTCCCCCCAATCAATGCACCCGACCCTCTGGGATGTGCGGTCAGTGTCACGCGTGAAGGCGTAAAGGGTCAGTTCAAAGGATTTATAACTATTCGTCTCGCTTCTGCCAATACAGTAAGTGCGCCTTGGTGATCCAGTCCCGCATGGTCATCACCTTGCGTTGCAGCGCCCGCAGTTCGGCAAATTCGATGTAGGCGGTCACGATCCGGTTGAGCGTGTCGAGTTCCCTACCGTCGAGATAGTTCTTCGCGATCGACACGTCCTCTTTGCGAATGATGCCACCTGGGCGCGTCGTTTGCAGGCCCATGAACGGTTTTGCCGCACCCACCCGCGCATGGATCACCTCTTCCGCCGTCTGCCCGTGCGCCGCCCAGTGCATTTTGTTCTGCACCGGGGCGAAAAACTGCTGCGAAGTCTCCGTTTTCGGCGTGTAGTCCACACTCGTCGCGTAAATATCCAGCACCTTCTGGTAAAAGCGCCGCTCGGACGACCGGATGTCGCGGATGCGCTCCAGTTGCTCGTCGAAGTAATCCTTCTGCCCCTTGCCCGGCGGGTTCTTGAGCCGCTCGTCGTCCATGGTGAAGCCCTTGACCAGATACTCGATCAAACGCGCCGTGGCCCACTGGCGGAACTGCGTGCCCCGATGGCTGCGCACGCGGAAACCGACGGCGAGGATGGCCTCCAGCCGGTAGTGACGGAGACTGCGGAAAACCTCACGGCCACCCTCCAATCGAACTTGTAAGTAATCCTTACAAGTTGCCGCCTCGACCAGTTCGCCCTCAGCAAAAATGCCCCGCAAGTGGAGCGTGACGTTCTGCGGCGTGGTCTGGAAAAGCTCGGCGATCTGGGCCTGCGTCAGCCACAGCGTCTCGTTCTCAAACCGGCACTGGATGCGCGTCCGGCCATCCTCCGTCTGGTAGAGGATGATTTCGGATTGGGGCGAAGGTTCTTCACTCATGGCTTTTCAGTTCCACCTGGAAGATGAGGCCAAGGACGACGTGCTTGTTTTCCGGCGCGTCCATGTTGTTGCGCAACTTATCAGCGGTGAGCCAGAGCTTGGCCTCGAAGCCGATGGTGGCGGAGGACTGGGCGGAGGAGGCGGTGGTTTTGGTGCGGGCCATGATTTCAGGATTTCTCCGTGGGAACCGATTGGGTCTCGCCAGCAGGGGCGAAGGGGGCAAGGGCTTTTCAAGAAGTTGAGAGATGAAGGTTGAGGGTTACTGGTAGGAATTTGCTTTTTTGAGGCGGAGGGTAAGATTTCAGGAAAGATTCCCACTTGCGCGGTGCCGTTTGCTAGCCAACTTATTTGATGGTTTTTCCATCCTCTCGCGCCGCAGCGCTCACCCAACTGGATGGATTTATTCCCTTCGCTGGGCTCTATGTCCGCGACCGGAATCACGTGAAACTTGGTCACCCATCGGTCTCACGACTTTCATCTGCGATCCGGTGCCGCTTAATTACCGAGCAGGAAGTGGTTGCGGCCGTTCTGCGCGTGCATCCGTTTCGGCAAGTGGAAAAATTCATCCAAGAAGTCTATTGGCGGCGGTACTGGAAATCGTGGCTCGCGCTGCGTCCGCAGGTCTGGAGTGATTATCGCAATAGTCTAACAGAAATTGGGGATAGCCTAGCTGTCAGGAGCATAGAGAAAACGCAGTCTGGCAACGTGGTGATCGATCATTTCATCCACGAATTATTAACTACCGGTTACCTCCACAATCACGCCAGGATGTGGTTTGCCGCATGGTGGGTGCACACAGCGCGTCTGCCATGGCAGGCGGGCGCGGCATTCTTTTTTCGCCATCTGCTCGATGGTGATCCGGCATCTAACACTTTATCGTGGCGCTGGGTGGCAGGATTGCAGACTCCCGGAAAAACCTATCTCGCACGCCGTAGTAATCTGGAGAAATACTTAGCGCCAGAGCTGATCGCGTCTCTCTCAAATGGTCTCGCAGCGTTTGAAAACCCACAGTCGCAGGCTCCGGAACTCGTGGGTAAATCACCGATAACTCGCACCGATGGGCCGATTGAGTCGTTCACACGCTCAGACGGGGGCGGGCTGTGGATTCATGAAGAAGATCTCGCGGTGGAAAATTCACCACTCGCACAGCAGGCGTTCTCAACCGTCCTCGTGACAGCTGATGTTGATAGTTGGCAGAATTATGATTTCCCCGACTCAAAAAAAGATTGGATCACCGCTGCCCTCCACGATGCCTGCACTCGTGCCGAGCAGCATTGGCAAGTCGCGACACAGTTCGAAACGAAAGCGGCTCATGGCGACGCGATCCTGCACTGGGCCAAACTTCATAAACTCCAACAAGTGGTAACCCTTCGTCCAGATGTCGGTCCATTGAATGACTCGCTGCCGACCCTTCGCGCTTCGCTTGCAGACGCCGGTGTTCGACTGATTCTTATCGACCGCCCGGAGGATTTAGAGATCCGGCAGTTCGCTACGGGTGGATTTTTTCAATTTTGGGAGCGTTTGCAAAAAAAGCTGTTCGCCACGCCGACCGCGAGTGCCTCATCGAAACTACAACAACTCTGGATCGATTTCCCCCAATGAACATTTTCTCATATTTCAGACCTGTCATCGTAGCAACTCTTTCACCCGTGTGGGGGAACTCGATTGCTGCTGGTCCGCTTGCTGCTTTCCGCGATGTTAATCGACTGGTTGTCGTTTCGCTGCCGCAGGGGCGAGCTGCCGAAAAAGTGGCGGCTGCCTGGTTCTTGCATCGGGTGAAAATCGACGAGCGCGATCTAAAAATCATCGATGCCTCGGAGGGAGCGCAGCGGGTAGCTACTGGAGTCAGGTTGAGTCCAGAGCAAATCATCGCGCTGCGCCAACAATTCAAGCTGGCAGCCGGAGAGCTGCGTCCGGTCTTCATACTCGTGGGCAAGGATGGGGGTGAAAAGGCTCGCCAAGACGGAACGTTGGATCTGGAAAACTGGTTTGCTTTGATCGACCAAATGCCCACCCGCCGTCAGGAAATCCAAAATCAGCGGAAGAAGTCCGATTGAGTGCTTCTGGAAAAACTGTGCTCATCGTTGGCGGTGGGTTGGCGGGCCTCGCCTGCGCCATCCGCCTGCATGAAGCGGGTGCCAAGCCAGCGATCTTCGAAGCGAGCGACGCAGTCGGAGGACGCGTGCGCACCGATTTGGTGGATGGATTTCTTCTCGACCGAGGGTTTCAGGTCTATCTCGATGCCTACCCGGAAGCTGGCAAACTGTTAGACAAAGCCAGCCTTGATCTGCGCCCCTTCAAGCCAGGCGCGCTGGTCTATCAGGGCGGTCGAATGCTCAGGGTCATGGATGTTTTTCGCGCCCCGCGTCACCTCGTGACCAGTGCTTTGGCGCCGATCGGTTCGCTCGCCGACAAGTTGCGCGTTGCGCTGTTGAAGTGGCGTTTGAGTTGGGTCAGGATCGAAGATATTGCCACGCATGAGGACATAAGCACCGAGCTATATCTCCAGCGCGCCGGGTTTTCTACTCGGATGATTGATGGTTTTTTCCGCTCTTTTTACGGAGGAATTTTTCTGGAACGAGAACTGAGGACATCGAGCCGGATGTTCGAATTTACCTTCAAAATGTTCTCCCAAAGCAGCGCGACTCTTCCGGCACGCGGCATGGGTGAAATCCCTCGACAACTTAACTTGCGCTTGCCAAGCGGCACAGTCCGGCTCGGGGCGCGGGTCACTGAAGTCCAATCGCACGGCATCATCCTGAAATCTGGCGAGACACTTGCCGGTGATGCTGTGGTCGTGGCCACCGATGCGTCATCGGCGGCTCGTTTACTTCCGAAGATGGACTTTTCGGAGCCTGCTTGGCGATCCGTTACCTGCCTGTACTTTGCCGCAACGCGTTCGCCACTGAACGAGGCCATCATCGCCCTCAATGGCGCGGGTAATGGTTTGGTTAATAACGTCTGCGTGCCGTCAGATCTAGCGCCAGACTACGCGCCTCCCGGGCAGGCATTGATTTCGGTTTCCGTGTTAGGGCTTCCGAATTTAACAGATTTGCAATCCCTCGTTTTGGCAGAACTGGAGTCGTGGTTTGGACGTGACGTTCACGAATGGCGTCATCTGCGAACAGAACAGATCGAGCGAGCGCTACCCGAGCAAGCTCCTGGTCCCGGAAATAGCGGAGCGGGCTTTTGCAAACACGCTGGGATTTTCGTCTGTGGAGATCATCTGTGGAGCGCATCCATCGAGGGTGCGATTATCTCCGGCCAGCGCACCGCAAGCGAGATCCTCCACTCATCATGATCACGCTACTTGTCATTCACCTCGCCTGCAGCTGTGCCCTTGTCGGGCTGATCTGGACGATTCAAGTGGTGCACTATCCATTGTTGAAACAGGTGGGGCG
Source organism: Akkermansia muciniphila (assembly GCA_945898055.1). Lineage (GTDB taxonomy): Bacteria > Verrucomicrobiota > Verrucomicrobiia > Limisphaerales > UBA9464 > SXXZ01. Next base: position 9,606 of record CAMDGV010000018.1, read on the forward strand.
TGAGGAATTTGTCGCTTATCATAAGCGGCACATGTCGCTGATTATTTGGCTGGTTGGTCCGCTGATGCTGGCGGAGCTTGGCAGTGCCGGTTGGCTGCTATTTCTGGGGGAACGTTCGTTGTTCTTTGTCGTCAGCCTCGCCGCTTTGGCCTTGGCTTGGGTTTGCACGGCTTTTTTTCAAGTGCCGCTTCACCAAAAACTTGCGTCGGGCTACGATATCGACTCGATTGATCGACTGGTGCGGACGAACAGCTGGCGCACCCTCTGCTGGACCATCCGTAGCCTGTGCCTCTGCTGGCTACTTATCCAAAAGTTTCATTAACACATCATCCCCGCGATATTTCACACTAGCACCCCACTCGCCGCCAGCGCGGCAACGATGTTACTGGCAGGAAATCGGATTTTCAGTGCGAGGGGTTTTGGGATCGTTCCCGTTAGTTGCGGCGGGCGAGGGCGTTGGCGAGTCGGCGGAATCCAGACGGGCCAGAGGAGCTGGTTGAGAATTTGGGTGATGGGTTGAGTAAGCTTTAGCGCGGCGGCGACGACGAAGCAGAGAATCATCGTGAAACTGAGAAACGGGAACAGCGAGAGGGCGACACCGAGGCCGAGGGTGAAGGCGATGCGGCCGGGGGTGATGCCTTGGGTGAGCTGGGCGGTGATCGGGCCGACGATACGGCGACGGAGGAACGAAGGCTTGGGCGCGGGCGGGCTCATTTGAGTTGGGACCAGAAACCGAGGGGGTAGATCGCGACGCCGATCACGGTGAGACCGCCAGGAAGGGCGAAGCGGGGCGGGTTGCGGCGCGGGAAGACTTGGTTGAGTTCCTCGATGCCGGAGATGCGGAAGAGCTCAATGAGCATGTAAAGTGGCATGGCGAGATTTCCTCAGAGAATGATCCCGATGAACCAAAGGATACGGACCGCGAGCGTGGTTTCCTTCCAGGCGACCCAGTCGATGAAGGCGATAAAGGCGATAAAGGAGTCAGTTCTTAATATTGATAGGTGAAGCGGCCAAAGCCAGTCTCCCAGGTTGGCCCGCCAGTTGAGAGTCGAGTCTGCTGGCGCGATTTATCCCGTCATGAATCGCGGTGACCGGCGCGAACGGATCTTCAGGGATGCTGCGGATCGCCAGCGCTTCGTCGAGACGCTGGGGGAGGTTTGCGCCAAGACGGGCTGGCAGGTTCACGCCTCTGTCCTCAGGCCGAGTCATTTTTATTGGGTGGTCGAGACGCCGTAGCCCAATTGGGTCGCTGGGATGCATGGTTGCTGGGCACTGACCCGAGTCGCCTCAATTGGCGGCCCAAGCTCTTCGGCCACTTGTTCTCCGGGCGCTCCAAGTCGCTGATCGTGGACGGATCTGGCAGCGGTTATCTCAAGAGCGTGGGCGATTACGTTCACTTGAATCCGGCGCGGGGCGGAGGAAGGCGAGGAGACGTTTCGGGAGGAGTTGCTGACGCAGATGAGCGAGCGGATGGGGGCGAAGCATTACCGCGAAGGTCGCTCGGAGACGGCGGAGGCGCTGGCGGGCGGAGACGACGATGACGGTAGGGTGGATCGCCGAGCTTCTGGCGATGGGCACGCGCGGTTCTCTGAACCCTCTCTTGGATCGCCGGAGGAAGCTGGGCGGGGAGTAGCCGATATCAATAACTGACTCTTTACAGACGCCCCATCGACCAAGCGGTGGTCGGCGGCGTGGAATTCGATGGGCACCGCCTGATCGCGAAGTGTCAACAAAGCAAATCCTGATTAAGGATTGATTTATATCTCCAAATTTCATCCTCTCATTGTACTAGGCTTCTGAAGCTTCAAATTTTTCCCAAGTTGAAAATGTTTCGCTGCACCCTTCGACCTTCTTCAGATCATGGCCTTGGCTTTCAAACGGTCCTTCTTCTTCTATTCGCCTGGCTCGCGTGCCCTCACTTGGTCGCTGCGGTTCGAGGCACGCCCGAGTATTTCCAGAAGGAGACGCGGTGGCGCAATTCCCCGGAGTGGGATGAGATGGAGAAGGTCTATCAAGAGGGCGACGAGGCGGCGGTGATGTCACTGCGGGCGAAGAATCCGGAACTGACCGAGGTGTTCGAACTGTCCTTCACTTCAATCGTCGGTTGGGCTGCGCGCAACGGGGCAACCAATTTGCTGGCGGATTTGATCCGGAATGGAGCCCTCAAGCAGAAGTCAGAGGATTCGTTCCATGGGCCGGGTCTGGGGGATGCCGCAGCGGGCGGTTGGGCGCGCTGTGTCCGCATGCTCCTTGACGGTGGCGCCGACCCGATGGGTTCCACCTTTTTTCAGGGGAGCGCCATCGAGCAATCGATCGTGACTTGGAACCAACAGGGCACGATCGGTAGCCCCATGTCGAAAAAACAGGCTTCCCGCGTGGAACGGGAGGAATCCGTCCGGTTGCTTCTGAAGGCCGGGGTGAATCTCTTCGCCCCCCGCGCATCGCAGGATTCGAACTTGGTTTCCTTTGTTTTTAACGCAATCCCCCCCGACTCCAAAGCCTTGGTCGAACTGCTCCTGACGAATGCCATTCCACCCCGTCAGGTCAGTCCGGTGGGAAACACGCTCTTGCATGCCGCGGCGTTTCTGGGATCCACGCAATCCCTAGCCACTCTCGTGCAGCGGGGCGGAGACGTCCAAGTGACCAACCTCCTCGGCTGGACGCCGCTGCATTCCGTCGCGGGCACCTGGTCGACCGATGGCGCGCCGCAATTCTATTCCTGGGGGCGAGACAATTTCTCGTTGCGAGAGTTGTTTGCCTGGTCGCCCGGATTCCTGCTCGGGGCCGACGATCGCAGGAAGATCTCAACGCAACTCATCCGATACGGAGCCCGCCACGATGTCTTTTCCGCGGCGGGTCTGGGGGACCTCGCGGTGCTCAAGAGGTTGCTTGCGAAACGTCCCGGAGATATCGCCGCACGCGATGCCCGCGGGCGCACGCCCCTGCACTGGGCGGCGCTCGGAAATCAGCCGATAGCGATCGCCGTGCTTGTTGGAGCCGGTTCCGATCTGGCGGCACTCGACGACGATGGCAACAGCGCGCTGCACCTGTCGCTGCTTCGCTGTCCGTCGAAGGGGTTTGTTGCGTTGCTGGCCGCCAAGGCGCCTCTGGATCGGCCAAACAAGAATGGGGACGCGCCCTTGGGGTGGGCCACCTACAACTCCCAGGCGATGTTCAAACTGCTCGAGGCGGGAGCCCGTCCGGCGCCGAAGGGAGCCGAGCCACCGCTGTTGGGTCCGGTGCAACAGGCGGTCAATGCGATGTATCATCTTGCCTTCGTCCGTCAGGGGTGGTTCAGGCCAGGACACCCCCCAGCCCGGCTCCATACCCTGTCCGGCAATGTCGTTCCTCTGCCGCTGGATGAGGTCCCCTCCGAGATGGATCGTGTCTTGAAACTTCTGACCGCTGGGGCCAGCCCGGGGGCAGTCGGTCGGGATGGCAGAACGCCGTTGGAGATCGCGTGTGAAGCCTCGCTCTTGAACCTCATCGAGGTCTTGGTACGGGCGGGAGGGGACCTTCAATCCCTAGGTGCCACGGGAGACCCGGCTTGGTTCCACGTGCTTTCGAAACCTGCCGAGAGCGTCTACGTAGAGCATCCGGGTTGGAAATTCCGCGTAGCCTCTCAGGCGCCCACGTCGGCGCGTGCGGGTCTCGAAAAGGCGAACCTCCAAACAATACCCCCGGTGATCCGCCCCGAAGCGGTCCTTGGGTTTCTGGCCGGGCTCGGAGCACAGATGACCTCCACCAATACCGCCGGGCAGAACGCCCTTCATGTGCTCGGCCGTGGAGTCAGGAAAGTCCCTATCGACAAGATCACCGCGATGTTCGGCTTCGGCAGCCCCCTGCTGGCCCGGGGAGACCGAACCAATGCCCAGACGGCCCGCATTCAGAATCTCGTGCAGTCCGGTCTTTCTCTGGAATCCCGAGATCTGGAGGGGAACACGCCTTGGCTGATCGCGTGGCGCCACGCCCAGACGGAGGCCGCGGAGGAGTTCGTCCGTGCCGGCGCAAACACCCGGACGACCAATCACGCGGGCATGAATGCGCTCCACCTAGTCTGCCAACCTCACCCTAGCACGGTTTCGGCCAAATTCGCCCAAATGCCACGGTTCATGGGGCCGGTGGTGGGGCATCTCGTGAAGCAAGGAGTCGATCCCAATGCGCAGGATGCCCAGGGGCGGAGTCCACTCCATTACGCCATTGCCCCGTTTCATCAGACCTATGTGGCCGTGGAACTGGTCGAAGCGGGGGCAGATCCCCTCGTGCGTGATGCCCAGGGCCGCACGCCGCTTGCCCTAGCGGAGGAGGCGGGCCGGGCTGATCTAGTCGCTTTTTTCAAGGATCCCAAGAACGCAAACCCGTTTACCCGTCCCCGGCCCCGCGTGGCACCCACGCCGCCGTGAGGTCCTGCTCTCCTATTCCTTCACCCACACGGGTGCCCACAACCGTTGGCCGTCTAACGCCATCGAGCATCGGGCGATGTTGTTTATCGTCACGCCGACAGATCCAAACCATTGAAGCCGCGATAGGCCTCGGGCACGACCAGCAGCTCGGTCGAAGCACCAGCCGCGGTCAGTCGGCAGGCATAATCCAAATCCTCATTTTTTCCTCCGCGTAAAAAAAGCAAATTCCCATGAGTAATTTGAAGAACGCTTGAAAGATCTGCAACCGTGAAGGTGCGCTCCATCGAAAAGAAAATTTAGGTTTATGGGAATTTTCGAGAAGGTATTTGGCAAAAAAAGCAAAGCCGATCGCAAGACGCAGAATCGGCTGGCGAGGGCGTAACACATAAAAAATCATTATCTCAAATTGGCGAAACCTTTATCTCCTTTGGTGGGAATACTGGCTATAAAACCACAAGACCGCTCACGGATGACCAAATCAAGAAATTACGGCAGTCTACGATCCCGCTAATGGCAACGGACTTATATATGACTATTGGACTGACCATCTCGTGTGCAAGGATCCAGACGATCAGACGTGGCAAAATCAGGTGATGTTTTTTGGAAAGCAGAAGAGCCATTTCCAAAAAATTCCTACCTTTTATATTTGAGACGTTTAAAACTAAGCGCTTTTTCTTCGTCGGCGACACGTCGAAAATTTCATCGGAAGTAGGAAAAGCAACGCCTTGGTTCGGTATGCCGGGTTTGGGTGATAAACAGGTTTGCAAAGTAAATTCACAAAATGTTGCTATACGAGAAATGCATAAAATGGGAGGTGTCAAATACGTGAAGCCCGTCGAGTTGATACATCAGAACCTTGAAATACTAAAAGACCGAGATAAGTACATGTTCTTGATTGACCGCAGAATTACCCCATTTAAGGACAATAACTTCTACCTAGAAGGTCGTCCTATTCCGATTGACGCAGCTTACAATGTTGGCGGGATTCATATTGTTGTGACGGACACTTTCTCAGGTGATCTTTCTCAACCTGACCCTCCGCGCTAAAAAAGCAAATTCCTATCAATTGGTGTTGCAGTGTATGGATTCTCAGTAATAGATCGTCCCTCTGATGCCCAGAAAGTTACTTGCCGAGTACTCACTCAATTAGCAGAACTCTCACTTCGAACCTTGATGGCAATGATTACCCTCGTGAGGCGACGCCGATTGTATTGCTGAAGCAGGCACGGGTAGAGATTGCCAAAAACGTTAAGACTCAAGTAGGCCAACGCCATTTCATTACCGACGTACCACCATGCCGTAAAATTGAGTACTAGCATTGCTGCGAATCCAACCCAATGCACTACTTCTGCGGTTTTTATATGCACCATTACCGAATCCAGTGTCGCTAAATTTCGACTTGTCGAGAAGCGAATATTTGGTTTAAAAAATCGCAAAGGGGTTGCTAGAAGTATTTTGCGATACCAAAGTACACCCAACCTTTCGTATGGTTTCGATCCAGAAAACAAATAACGATCACTAAACCTTTCATAAATAGACATTCGGCGCAGAATCGTATTTCCCATCATTCCGAAGAGAAACGAGAAGAACATTACTGCCCCCGGATTGCCTAACAAAATCAGGCCTAACAAACTCATAAATGCTCCTAAGTTTTTATGTCAACGCAACGGTGCCGGTGAGTTGTTTTGTATTCGTGTCTAGTCGGCAAATCCTTGGGCCTTTTCCCCTCCGTGTCAAAAAAGCAATTTCCTAGCAGTCATCGGGGTTGCGCTTTTGAGGTTTGGTTGGATAATCGTCGCCGATGTTAAAGAAACTTTCTCGGACGGTGATTACCCTGATAACTGTGGGCAGCGCGTGGGCCGAAGACCGGTTTGTAGCCCCTTCGTATACTGGGGCCCTCGAAGTGAATGCGGGCTATTCGGCCGGTGCGGACATCCGCCTGGGAACCCGCGAATTGGGCAATCTGGACGCCACCCGAACTCGGTTGGAGTACAAGGGGATCTTCGACCCGGGCGCTGCATTGAATTGGGGTGTTGGGGTGGTCTACACGCGATGGGATTTTGGTCGTGATTCGGGTAATCCGCTGCCGGCCAATTTGCAGTCGGTGGCCCTCCCGCTCACGATGTCTTGGCGCTTCAGAGAAGGTTGGCAGGCATTCGGAGAGGTTTCACCGGGCCTTTATTCCGACTTCGAGCAGGTGAGTGGGGATGATTTCAATGCACCGTTCATCGGTGGGGTGGGCTACACGGTGAATCCGGATCTTCAGGTGTTTCTTTCGTTTAGCGTAGATCCGAGACGGGATATTCCGGTGGTGGGCGGGCCGGGAGTTCGTTGGCGCTTTGCCGAGCAATGGACATTGTCACTGCTTCTGCCTCGTCCGCAGATCCAGTATCGTCCTTCGGAGAACTGGACTTTCCATGTCGGAGCCGAAATGACGGGTGGAGCCTTCCATCTAAATCCGCACTTTGGCCGGGACCGCGGTCTGGCCGCTATGGATGACCAGATAGTCACTTATCGCGAGATTCGCACGGGCGTCGGTGCACGCTGGGGCGGGCCGCAGGGTTTCTACGCCTCGCTTGAGGCAGGTTGGATGATCGATCGGCGGTTCGTGCTCGATAAGGTACGCCTCCAGTTCAATGGAGACGGTGCCGCCTACGGTCAGTTGGCCGTCGGCTACCGGTACTAAAGGCTTCCGCCTCAGGGGACGGTCGGGTCCGCTGCGGGTTAGCAGTACTGACTCAAGAGAAGCGTGTGAAAAGTCCACGCGACTTGACGTTTTCAAGTCGCGGCGGCGGGTCTCGGCGAACTAGGCGTGCTCCGGTGGCGGACTTTCGGAGCGCGCCTGTGCTGAAAGCCAGTCGCAGCAGTATTGAAGGAAAGGGGGAGTGAGAAAAGTCCACGCGATTTAGGTCGACCTTTCGCCCCGCCTTCGATCGTGGAATATTCTACTTTCGGCAACTAGGGAACGATGGGGTTGGGCGACCGCTTACGATAATTTTGCAATGCGGTGAAGTCAGTGCAGTCTGTCGGACCCTTGTTTCAGGCCATTATTTCAGGCACCACCCGTCCATGAATATCGGTGAGTCGAAAATCACGACCTGCATGTCTGTAGGTGAAAGTTTCGTGATCGAATCCAAGGAGTGCCAACAGAGTGGCGTGAAGGTCATGAACATGGACGGGGTTTTCGGCGGCGGCGAAGCCGAATTCATCGGTGGAACCATAAACGGATCCGCCTTTAACTCCCCCACCAGCTAACCACATAGAGAAACCGTGATTGTTGTGATCACGCCCATTAATCTTACCAGAATTGGCCCCCGGCGTCGGGAGTTCAACGGTCGGAGTGCGACCGAACTCACCGCCCCAAATTACCAACGTATCGTCCAACAGACCGCGTTGTTTCAGGTCCTTGAGTAAAGCGGCAATCGGTTGATCCGATTCGCGCGCAAGTCGCCGGTGATTGGTCTCGAGATCGTCATGATTATCCCAAGGTTGACCGGCCCCGTGCCAAACCTGAACAAAGCGGACCCCCCGTTCGACGAGGCGTCGAGCAATGAGGAGTTGACGCGCTTGAGTTCCTTCGCCGTACATGGCTCGGATGTGTGCGGGTTCGCGTTGGATATCAAAGGCATCGGTCGCGTCCATTTGCATTCTGGAAGCCAGTTCGAAGCTTTGAATCCGAGCATCAATTTGAGGATCGGGGTCGCGTTCGGAACGATGTCGACTATTGAGTTGACGCAGGAGATTCAGTTGGGCCTGTTGAGCTGAGGGCGACGTATGGTGGTTGGAGATATTCTCGATCAGTCGATCAATTTGGGTATGTTCGGTATTGATGTACGTGCCCTGATAAGTGCCCGGCAGGAAACCGCTCTGCCAATTTTGGGACTCCTGAATCGGATAACCACCGGGACACATCACCACAAAGCCCGGCATATTTTGGTTGTCACTGCCCAGTCCGTAGGTGACCCAAGAACCAAAGCTAGGTCGTACTTGACGCGCTTCTCCGCAATTCATCAGGAGTAGGGACGGCTCGTGGTTGGGTACATCCGCTTTCATCGAGCGAATAATGCACATATCGTCGGCGCATTCAGCGGTTTTAGCGAACAGATCACTGATCTCGGTCCCACTTTTTCCATAACGTTTGAAGGAAAAGGGAGATCGCCAAGCCGAGCCTGTTTTTCGTTCGGTCGCAAAGTGAACGGGAATTTCCTTACCGTGCCAGCGGTCGAGAGAAGGCTTGGGATCAAAGGTGTCCACGTGAGAGGGACCGCCATTGGCAAAAATGTGGATGATCCTTTTTGCCCGCGCGGTTTTCTGAGCGGCCTTTGGCGATAAAGGATTGATGAAATTGTCGCCATGCGCTTGAGGAGTCAGCCATCCCGAGGATCCCATGAGTGAGGCGAGCCCCACCGATCCCATCCCCATCCCACAGGTGCGGAGGAAGTGCCGACGCGATGGACGTTCAGAAGAACGGAAGTTGGGTAGCGAATTTGGCTTCATGGGCGGAGCGGGCGACGGGGTTTGTCGATCTCTGATTCAGGAAATTTTCGAGGGCGTTTCAGAAAAAAATATCTGAAGGAATTCGCCCACGCACGAGTTCAGAGTAAGTGGGGCGGGGCTAATAGGTAAAACAGGAATTTGACCTCAAAGCGACTTGTTGATGGGCCGGTTCAAAGTCCCGATGCTAAAAATAACCCGTTTCATTAGCGCTCGGATTCGTCTTACTTACCGCAGAGGCAGGTGACCACGGGATCGGTGGCCACAGTAAGTCCGTTTTCTGTGGCTTTAGTGATGGTTTCTTCGATGCCACTGAGAAAAGCGTCATCGAGACCGTGTCCAGCGGGAACGAGGCATCTTTGATGGCGATAAAGGGTAGCTCCTTTAGGTAAGGTCTGAAGAGCTCTTTCGAACTCGGAGAGGGTATTGCAGTGCATTACTCGTTTTTCTTGACGGAATCCGACGCTGATTTGTGCTTTGGGATGATCTTCATCGCCAATATTAGCGATGAGAAATCCGTAGTCGGTGGTTAGAAACATGGGCACGAGCCGAAACCCAGTATTGAGGGTCTGTAGGACTAGGGGTTGGGCCGGTTCTTTTGCATCAACCGTCGACGAGACGGGAGTGGGGCGGCAGCCAGTTAGACTTAAACCGAGCCAAGCGGACCAGGCGATTTTGAAAAGGGAAGCGCGGATGGGATCCTGATTCTTTCCGTGAAGCGGTAAGGAAGGGGACATCATTCAGGGTAGGGTGGGTGTTGAGATCCCTGCAGATTGAGGATGTCGACTGAATCGAAACAAGTTTTTCCGAAGACGAAGGAATATTTTTTGCGGATTTAGCCCCGTCAAACAACGTGTTTATCGTTTATAGCCCTCTTTAGAGCAGAGCGATTGATTTTCCTTGAAGCACGCCGCTTCCCATCGCCCTAGGGTCTGTGGCACACTTGGGTTTCCCATGAACGCTCAGGATTGGAAGCTTATCGCCCTCGCTCTTCTCGCCATCAGTTCGTTGGTGGTGTTGATTACAAAGTATCGGGTAAATGCCTTTATTTCGCTCCTTCTAGCCTCCTTGGTGGTTGGACTGGGTGCGGTGATATTACTCGACGTGCCGGCGCGTGATGCGACCGGTAAAATCCTCGTGACCGTGGCGGGTAAATCTTCGTCGTACACAGTTTTGGCGGTGCTTAAATCTTTTGGTGATGGATTGGGTGCTACGATGACAGGGACGGCGGCGGTGATTGCGCTTGGAACAATGTTGGGGCGGTTGTTAGCAGAATCGGGCGGGGCTGAAGTTTTGGCCAAACGTTTTGGAGCGTTATTTGGCCCCAAACACATTCAATGGTGCATCATGGCCCTAGCACTAGCGATAGGCCTTACTACTTGGTTTGCGGTGGGGTTGGTGCTGCTCCTACCGATCCTGCTAACCCTGACCTACGAGACCAAACAACCTTTCCTTCGACTGGCCTTACCGCTGTTAGCCTGTTTGTCCGTCATGCACGGGGTGATGCCACCGCATCCGGGGCCGGTTGTGGCGGTGGAAGCGCTGAAGGCGAGTATGGGATTGGTCCTTTTTTGGGGGTTTGTTATCGGTATTCCGACCGCCGCCGTCGCGGGGCCTCTTTATGCTCGCTTCGTTGTGAATAGGATTACGGCAAATCCGCCACCGATTGTCTCTAAGTCGCAGTCTTTGGATCCGAGCTTTCGGTTGCCTAGTTTTAATTTGACCTTGTTTAGTATTCTTTCGCCGGTCTGCCTGATGCTACTGGCCACGGTGGCGGAGTTAATTTTGCCCAAGGGAAATAGTTGGCGGGAAGCAGCCCAGTTTATTGGCCATCCAACGATGGCTTTGTTGGCGGCCGTGCTCTTTGCTTCTTGGTCGATTGGCACCCGTTGCGGTTATAACCGGACCCAAATACTTAAATTTACTGAAGGAAGTATTGCGACTGTGGGTATGACGCTCTTGGTGATTTCTGCTGGTGGCGGTTTTGCCCGCGTGCTTCGGGATTCTGGCGTGGCAGATGCCATCGGTAAGGCCGGTTCAGCCGCCGATTTAAGTCCCTTGCTCTATGGATGGATGGTGTCGGCCTTTATTCGGATTGCGACCGGTTCCGCGACCGTCGCCATAACCACTGCCTCCGGTCTGTTGGTTCCGGTTATGGCGGTTCATCCTGAACTCAATCAGCACCAGATCGCGTTGATCATTTGCGCCATCGGCTGCGGATCGTTGATTCTGAGTCATCTGAATGATTCGGGTTTTTGGATGGTGAAAGATAGTCTAGGACTGACTGTCGGGCAGACCCTAAAGACGTGGACGGTTTGCGAGACCTTGGTTGGCATTGCTGGAATGCTTTTTTCCCTTCTCGCTTTTAAATTGATGGCGACTTAAGTCTTTTTCGCTTGGTTTTGTTATTGCATGAAGTTTTCTCCTTACTCGGTGCCAACTGCGGTCCGCCATGATGTGGTCGCTTTGGGCGAATGTATGGTCCGACTCTCCCCACCGGGGCCTGGCCGAATTGAGTTTACTCGGTCCCTCGAAGTGGATGTCGGCGGTGGCGAATACAATGTCGCTTATGCCTGCGCTCGATTGGGGTTGAAGACCGCTTTTTTGAGTAAATTACCAAAAAATGCACTAGCATCCCTGATTCTTAATCATGCCCGAGCGGTGGGTATGGATGTCGATCATGTCGCGATGGAAGCTCATGACGGCGTCGGTCGACGGAATCGAGTTGGGCTTTATTTTGCTGAGATTGGGACAGGTGTCCGAGGGGGGATGGCGCTGTTTGACCGAGGTCATTCGAGTGCCAGCGCAATGCGGCCCGAGGATGTAAATTGGTCCAAACTTTTTGAGAAAGAAGGGGTCCGTTGGCTGCACACAGGTGGAATTTTTGCGGTCCTATCTGAATCAACACGCGCGACCCTGCGGGTCGCATTTGATGCAGCGCGGGCAGCGGGTACCTCGGTCAGTTACGATCTCAATTTTCGAGCGGCTCTGGCTGGATCAGCCGAGGCAGCGGCCATCAATCGCGAGTTTGTCGGTCGATCAGAAATGTTAATTGGGAGTGCCGACGGTTTCAGAGCTTTGCTCGGACAAAATACACCGGCAGGATCCGTTCAGACTTTGGTGGAAGCTGTTGCCGCTGCTTTTCCTAATCTTCGATGGATCGCTGGAACTGAACGAACCACACTGAGCGGAGATCGCCATGATTTAAGTGGGTTTGTCTGGGAAATGGGAGAGTGGTTCGACGGACGGATTTACCGCGATCTCGAGATTGTCGATCGAGTGGGGACAGGGGATGCCTTTGCGGCCGGGCTCATTCGGGGAATTTTAATCGGAACCGGGCTGCAAGCGGCGTTGGATTTTGGATTGGCCCATGCCGCCTTGGTTCACACGACTCGAGGCGACACCTCTCAGTTCAGTGTGGCCGAAATTGAAGCTGTAGCAGGCGGCGCAGGGGCGGCGATGCAGCGTTGAGGGGGAGAGAGCTTTTTTGGCTTAAAAACTCTTCAACGAACTCTTCAGTTGCCCGAATTCGGCGATTCGCTGGATCCAGATCTAGGTGTCATCCGGACTTCCCTTTCACTGGGTTCATCCATTAAGCTCTGGGCGGTGCATTTCCGAAAAGTAACATTGGTGGGCGTCGGTCTTTTGGGAGGATCCCTCGGTTTGGCTTTGAAGCGACGTGGTCTCGTGGACGAGGTTCACGGGTTTGTTCGACGCCAAGCTTCCGTGGCCGAATGTTTGGGCTTGGGGGTGGTTGATCGTTGCACCCGCAATCTTGCGGAAGCCATTACTGGGGCCGATCTGGTGGTTCTCTGTTCGCCGGTCGGTCAAATGGCCGGTCTTTTTTCTGAGTTCAAACGCTTCTTGACCCCCGACTGTTTGGTGACCGATGTGGGCAGTGTCAAATCAACGGTGGTTGCCGATTTGGAGACGCTGGCAGCGGAGGCCGGAGTTCTTTTCGTGGGCAGTCATCCAATGGCCGGTGCCGAAAAGAGTGGGCCCGCCTTTGCACGCGCTGATTTGTTTGATGGAGCTGTTTGTGTCGTCACGCCGACAAGCTCTACACCTCCCGTTGCACTCGAAAAAATAACCGCTTTGTGGGAGTCCTTGGGCTCCCGGGTTTTGCGGATGAATCCAATGCTTCATGATGATTTGGTGGGGCGTTCGAGCCATCTGCCCCATGTGGTGGCCGCGGGTTTAGCTAACTATATTTTAAGTCCAGCACATCCTAAAGCCCAAGCAGAACTTTGTGCCGGTGGTTTTCGTGACCTCACCCGCATTGCGTCCGGTTCTCCGTCGATGTGGAGAGATATTGCCCTCGGTAATAGCCGCAATTTATCCCGTGTTTTGGGAGTGTTCATTGAGGATCTTCAAGAGTTTCGTCGAGCCCTAGACGAAGGAGATGGCCCAGCGGTGGAAGAGTATTTCAAACAAGCTCAAGAACGTCGGCAGAGTCGTTATCCCGAACTAGGCTCTTAGCCCTCCTTCGAACTATGCCCCTTCCGGATCTTATCGAAATAGTCCCTCCGTTCCAGTTGCCATCGCGATCGGCGATCACGGTGCCAGGGTCAAAAAGTATCACGAATCGTGCCCTCATTTTGGCGGCACTCTCCTCAGGGCAGGTCACTTTAAATGGAGCCTTGTGGAGTGAAGATACTCAAGTCATGACGGGCTGCCTTCGTCAGCTAGGTTTCAAGGTGCAGGTCCAACTCGATCCAGCCGAGGACGCGAATCGAATCATCCGAGTGCAAGGCTTGGGAGGTCGAATACCGAACACCGGTAGTGTCACTCATCCACTGGAACTTTTTGTGGGTAATGCGGGAACGGCAGCACGTTTTTTGGCAGCGATGGTGTGTCTCGGCGAAGGAGTTTTTCGCTTGTCGGGAGTTCCTCGTATGCATCAACGCCCGCAGGCAGGACTCTTTGCTGCCCTTCGCGCCTTGGGATATCGAGTGGAATCGTCAGATGATCATTTGCCAGCCCTTATTTTTGGAACTGGCCCCAGAGTGGCTCAGTGTGAAGTGAGTGTCTTAGAGAGTTCCCAATATGCCTCTGCGCTCTTAATGCCCGCAGGATTCGCGGGCTGGCAAGTGGCCGTGACTGGGGCCAATGCGGATGAATTGCCTTATGTGGAAATGACACGACGCTTGATCGCCGAATTTCCCGAACAAGAAGGTCATTTTCAGATCGAGCCCGATGCCTCGAGTGGAAGTTATTTCTGGGGTGCGGCCCAGCTCTTGGGACGAGATCGAATCAGCGTGAATCACTGGCCCAATTCCGGTTGGCAGGTAGACGCCCGTTATCCTCACTTCATGGATTTACCGGAGGAAATCTCTCGTGAACGAGATTTGGGAGATAGCATTATGACTGCGATTACTTTGGCTCCCTTAGCTGGGCGAACAGTTCGTTTCACTGATCTTGGTCGCTTACGAGTCCAAGAATGTGAACGAGTTCAGGCATTAAGAACCGAATTAACGCGGTGTGGTGCTCGGGTGATTGAGGACGGAGATACCCTGATTGTCGAGCCATCAGAGTTGCATGGAGCGGAGGTTGAGACCTATGACGATCACCGAATAGCGATGTGCTTTGCGACTCTCAGCTTGAAAGTAGGAGGATTGAGACTCAGAAATCCCTCGTGCGTTCGGAAGACCTTCCCCAATTTTTTTCAGAAACTCTCCATGGCAGCTCCACAGGGACTGGGGGTGACAGTGCTCGACCCGCGAACCGGTCAGCCACTGCCCCTCCACGCGTTAGTCGCCGAGTGAAGTCTGAACTGCCTGTGACGATGAAGTTACCCCAAGTTATTGCGGTGGATGGCCCGAGTGCCTCAGGGAAGGGGACATTGTCTCGTCGGGTGGCCCAAGCCCTGAACTATACTTATGTCGATAGCGGTGCGATGTACCGAACTTTGGCTTGGTACTGTTTGCGTAAAGGGATGCGAGTTGAGAAGCCAATGTCTTTGGATGATGAGCGAGCTATTGCCCGGCAATTGCGAAGTTGGAAGGTGGAGATGAAGATCATTGACGGACAGGCTTGGTTGCATGTGGATGATTATTTTCCGGCTAAAGAAATCCGCACCGACGCGGTGGAGAAGGCCGTGCCCATTGTGGCTCAGATTGGTAAAGTCCGAGATTGGATGGTGACCGAGCAGCGAGAATGTGCGGCACGTGGACCGGTGGTGATGGAAGGGCGGGATATCGGGACAGAAGTATTCCCCTTGGCGCCTGTAAAATTTTTTCTTGAAGCGGATGCGATAGAACGACAAAAGCGGATTGAAGGTCGAGGTGGATCAACGGATGGGGCTTGGCGCGATAGTATGGATATTAATCGCAAGCAAGGGGCACTGATACCCGCATTGGATGCCATCCGGATTAATAATACTGGGCAGACTCCCGAGGAGACCTATGTCATTTTAATGACCCATATTCGCGAGCGATTGAGTTTGTCGGAGAGTGTTCCCACTTAATTTTTTGAAGAGCCCGATGATTCATTGTATTAAGAAGGGAATTGGATGGGGATTAATCCAAGATGGTTTTCTTTTCTCTCAGGTACTAACTTTGATTTGTAAATTAAAGAGAGTGGGTGCGATGCTTTTTAAGTCTGTGATCGGGCGGTCCCTCTTCCTCTTGCTGTCCTTTGCCCTCATTCCCTCGGTCTATTCAGGGGAGGGAGAGGATGTCTTGGTGATTTTTAATTCACGCTCACCGGAGTCTCGTTTGGTCGCGGAACATTACCTTCGAAAACGGGCTGTACCCTCAGCACAGATGAAGGGGTTTGACCTGCCATTAGCTGGAGCCCTTTCCAGAGAAGACTACACCCGTGGGCTTCAAGACCCCTTGATGTCGTGGATGACCGCTCAAGGTTTGGCGACTTGGACCCACGAGACAGTTCGGGCTTCGAAGGGGATTCCTGCTGGGAAGAAACATACTTTAAAGCAATCCCGTATTCGGTATCTTTTACTTTGTTACGGCGTGCCTTGGTACATTCAAAATGATCCAGGGTTTAAGGAAGATACGAACGGAGTTCCTGACTTTATCCGACGGAACGATGCTTCCGTCGACGACGATTTGGCACTGCTTCCCCGACTGGGCCATTCGAAGTTTGTTGGTGTTACTCAAAATCCGTTTGCTGGGACCACGAATGCTTCGATGATCCAAGCACAGAATGGAGCTTTTGTGGTAACCCGCCTCGATGGACCCACTCCCCAAATTGCTATGGGTTTGGTCGATAAAGCGATGGAAGCTGAGTCCAAGGGGCTTTGGGGGCATGCTTATATCGATTTACGTAATATAACGAATTCAGCCTATGCGGCTGGGGATGAGATGCTCACCAATGTGGCCTCAGCATCGAAGCGCTTAGGCTTTGAGACCTTTATTGATAATCAACCCGAGACATTTCGCTTAGGTTATCCGATGAGCCAGATCGGAATCTATGCCGGTTGGTATGAGTCAGGCATCACAGGACCCTTTGTCCGGCCCACGATGGAATTTATGCCCGGAGCTTTCGGGTATCATTTGCATTCGTTTAGCGCCGCCAATATTCGTTCAGCGGATGAAAACTGGGTGGGTCCTCTGTTGGCTCGCGGTGTGACCTGTACTTTGGGCTGTGTGGCCGAACCGTATCTGGCATTAACTCCGCACCCAGGCATTTTTCTCGAACGTTGGGGCTATCTGGGAATGACTTTTGGCGAGGCATCGATGGCCTGTCGCCCAGCATTATCATGGCAGACTGTGGCTATCGGAGATCCGCTCTATCGCCCTTTTCGACTGAACCCAATTCAATATGGTGAAATGCTCTCCATGGCAAATAACCCCTTATCGGCCTATGCCCTGGTTCGTAAGGCTAATGTCGATAAACTGTTAGGACGCCCAGTAGAGCCGCTCTTGGAGATTCTTGAGAAGAATCCGATGGCGACAAATAACTCGGTTTTGGCAGAGAAAATAGCACGAATGTATTGGAGCCAAGCTCGGGTTACCAAGTCGGAAGAGTGGTATGCCATTGCTCTGGCGGCCCGAGGCTGCACACCTCGGCAACGGATTCGACTCTTACTGGATAGCGTGGAGACCCACCGGGTGCTGGGGCACCCTAAGGCCGCTTTGGATGCCTTGGATGAAGTGATCCAAGCGGAACCCGACCGAGTTGATGCCTTAGCCCTGCGAAATCGCCAGTTGAACTTTGCCGTCGAAATGGCGGATTCGCTTCGAGCGGAAAAAGTGAGAGTGGAGATCCGAAAACTGACCCCAACGAACCCACCGACGAAGTGACTCTTTCCGACTTTGAATGTTTGCGCAAAGCGGATTCTGTGCTTGGGGATCTGATGGATCGCATCGGTCCGTATCAATTAGTCCCAGAAACGCGACGCAGTCCTTTCGAATCCTTGGTGCGCGCGGTGGCTCATCAGCAACTGCATGGAAAAGCAGCCGAAACGATTTTGGGCCGTTTCATCGCCCTTTTTCCGGGGCGTCGTTTTCCTAAGCCCGAAGATCTGCTGACCGTCCCCGACGCTTTGATTCGTGGAGCGGGATTCTCTGGATCCAAAGTACTAGCCATTCGCGACATAGCAGTAAAAACTTTAGATGGAACAGTGCCGACAGCTCGGCGAATTGCCGCGATGGAAGATTCCGCCATTATTGATCGATTAGTCCAGTGTCGAGGGGTTGGGCGATGGACCGTGGAGATGCTTTTAATTTTTAAGTTAGGGAGGTTAGATATTTTACCCGTGGATGATTTTGGAGTCCGAGAAGGATTTCGGGTGACCTATGGTTTGGAAAAGCAACCTAAGCCCAGTGAATTAAAGATTTACGGTGAAAGGTGGCGTCCCTACCGAACCGTCGCGGCTTGGTATCTTTGGCGGGCGGCGGATGCAGCGAAGGAGATGAGCCGTGGTTCTGCACCTCGTCCTCTTAATTTAGGTTAAATTAGAGGTCGTTCACCGGTGCAAAACTATCGATTTAAACGGAATTTTTGGGATACAGAGGCACTAAATGGGCTCTGTCTCATCCCTTGATTCGATGGAATTAGACCAGCCTTTGGGTTCCGCCATCGTAGCCTTCACCGTCGAGATCAATTAGAATTTCCCTCGGCTCGGCTCCTTTTCCGGGGCCGACGATTCCGCGGTTCTGAAGTTCATCCATGATCCGAGATGCCCGCCCGTAACCGAGTCTAAGTCGGCGTTGGAGGAGCGAGGCACTTGCCCTTTTCTCCGAGCGAATGACCTCGATACATTTTTCAATCAGGTCCTCCTCGTCATTGGTGGCGTCGTTGTCAGGATCCAAAGAAAGGGTACCTGCGCTATTAGGAGCTTTTTGCAGGACGTTAAAGATTTCCTTTACGTAGCTCGGCTTACTTTGGTGACTGATATGTCCGACCACACTCTCGATTTCTTGATCGGTGATTAAGGCCCCTTGGGCTCGGATTAAGCGTCCTGATCCAGGCGCTAAATAGAGCATATCGCCCTTGCCTAAAAGTTTATCTGCCCCCATTTGGTCAAGAATCGTCCGCGAATCCACTTTAGCAGCCACTTGGAAAGCAATGCGGGCAGGAATATTGGCTTTGATGACGCCGGTAATGACATCGACCGAGGGTCGTTGGGTGGCCACAATGCAATGAATCCCTGCGGCACGAGCCATTTGAGTAATGCGAGCAATAGCCATTTCGACATCGGCAGGTGCAACCAGCATAAGATCCGCTAGTTCATCGATTATCACCACAATGTACGAAAGCTTTTCAGGGATCACAATGTCTTCATCCCTGGGGACCACGATTTGTTCATCGACTTCTACCGCGAAGCCGTCGGCTCCCGGTTCAACCTTTTCTCGTCGCATGGTGAGCGGCAATTCCGGTTCCCGAAGCGGAAAAGGTTTATCTTTGGGCCGTTCGTTAAAGGCCTTAATATTACGGACGTTGACTCGGGCAAAAATTTGGTACCGCTTTTCCATTTCATTCACCACCCAACGCAGGGCGAGAATTACCTTCTTAGGGTCCGTGACAACAGGGACCACGAGATGGGGAAGTGAATTGTAGGTTTGAAGTTCGACCACCTTGGGGTCAATCATCACAAAGCGAAGTTGGTCTGGGGTAAATTTGTAGAGAAGCGAGGCAATAATCGTGTTGATACACACTGACTTGCCGGAGCCGGTACTGCCGGCAATGAGGACATGGGGCATCTCGGCTAAGTCGGCGATGATGGGGTGCCCGTAGACATCCTTGCCGAGAGCCAGCGGAATGCGGCATTTTGTATTTTGCCATTCCGGTGATTCGAGCAGGTCCCGCATGATGACCTTGGTTTTCACCAAATTTGGAACCTCGACACCGACCGAAGATTTGCCAGGAATCGGGGCAAGAATATTGAGTCGTTCAGCCTTGAGGGCAGCGGCCATATTATTATTGAGCGAGGCAATTTTCTCCATCTTGACCCCAGCAGCCGGGTGCAATTCGTAGCGGGTGATGGTAGGACCCTTGGTAATATCGCCGGGAGCAACCTCAATGTTAAATTGCGCTAAGGTTTGCACCATCAACCGCGCGTTAGACATTAATTCCTCCTTGGTCTCAGTCGCTTTGAGGGTGAGATCTGGATAGTGGAGCAGATCCATGGAGGGCAAAATATAATTGCCCAGCATGGGAGTGCTGGCGACGGTGATTGGCTTGTTTCGGCGCGGGTGTGAGCTCAACCGAATCTTGGGCAAGGGGGCATCATCCGGATCTAGAATCACTGATGATCCCTCCATTTCACTTGGAAGTGTCCAGGGCGGCCCATCATCGTTGACCGCTACATCGGTCTTCTCCAGATCTGACCCTTCAGCATCTTCTGCGGTTTCGCTTGGATTTTTCGCCTCCGCTGGACGCCCTAGAATGGATTCAGTAATCGATCGAGACTTGACCGGATTTCCCTTGGAAGTGGTCGTTGGTTTAGCGACGAGAGACTCAATTTCATCCGCTTTAATGACATCCCCAGCGTTCATAATTTGCGCCTCCCGCTGTTGAGGCACACTGAGATCACGAATCGTAGGTTCGGGGAAAGGTTTTAGGTCAGCACCGATTCCCGTCGGTTCAGTGGCATTAGACTCCGGGTCGAAATTCGACGGGAGCTTTGGGCGTGCGGCACGTTGATTTGGTGGGGAACTCGACTCTGCCGCCGCAACCGAGTCTGTCGATTGCGTTGCCGATTTGTTGATTTCTTTGGCGTTTTGCTGGGCTAAATCTTTGGCCCGCTTTTCCAAGGCTTTGGCCCGTTTATTAAGAACCGCCTCTTCAGCCGCCAATTTCTCATCCGGCGTCAGAGGTCGACGATGAAGAAGCGAACGGATCCAACTGAGCAGATGGTAGTCAGTGAGGAAGAGAAGACTTACCAGATAGATGACCGCGTAAGTAAATCCGGAACCAATTCGACCGAAGGCATATTCGACGCCCTTATCGTTAATGAGATGACCTAAAAGACCGCCTGGACCGGGGCCGGTATCGCGGCGTATCGGGATTCCTGGAAGCCATTTTTCGCATAAGGAAAGAATCCCAATACAAGCGATGAGCAGACCGGTAGAAGCAGCGAGGGATTTCCAATGGCGCAAGTAAATGAGAGAGGGAATGAAGCTAGCGATACCGAGCCCAGACATCAGAACGGGAATAAGCCAAGCACCGACGCCGACATAGAGTTGAAGCTTGTAGGCGATCCAAGCACCACCATGACCGGCCATATTGTGGACAGAGCTATTCGGGGCTGTGGTGTTGAGGCCCAGATCGAGGCGATCGTAGGAGGCGAGTGCGGCGAAGAGGATCACCGCCAGACCGATGAGGATGATACCCCAGAAGTCAGACCAGACATGAGATCTACCAGAAGGGTTGATTTTATCTGATTCTTTTGACGGCACGCGGTTGAATCCTAGAGACCGGCGGTAGGTTGGAGCAAGAGGGGAAGGGGAAAAGCGACACGAATCATTGATCTGAACGATTGAAATCACCCGATTTACGAGAGTGTGCCGAGGATCTAGCTTCCATGTAACTCCCTAAGCAATGGGCAAGGCTGCCCTTGGCCCCATACCAGTCCACTTTCCCCATCGGTAAATACAGCATGAGCTTGGCAGCGCGGATGAAAAGGCCAGGCAGAGTCGGACGATGCGCTTGGATCAGGCGACTCGCAGCGCGATAGTCGACTCGACCCTTTCGGTAGAAAGCGCGGATGGACTGTCGGCTAATATAGTAAACCCGGGCCGCATGAACCGCCGCCACAGTTTCGCCTGATTTTAGAGCATCCAAGTACCATTGAAGATCTTCCCCACCGCCGATTTCCTCGTCGAACCGGCGGGATTCCCAAGCAATTCGGCGGTACAGAGCATTTGGATTTCCTGCGCCAAACCCGAATCCCATTCGCAAGTCATCACCTTCAAAGAGGGTAATACCTCCCGGGATCGCGGCGTCAAATTCACCAATTATCGGACCAACCGAGGCACTGACCGTGGCAGGAAAACGGTCAACGGCTTGTCGGTAGGTATCCAAAAAGTTATAAGACGTCGGAACAGTATGGGAACTGAGGCTCAACACCCAGGGATGTCGAGCGGCTTCAAATCCGAGGTTCAAGGCGCGGCCATAAGTAAAGCGACTTCTCTCGATCGGCACAATGCAGGCACCAGCAGCGTGTGCGAGCTCCAAGGTGGTATCGGTGGATCCCGAATCGACCACAATTATTTGGTCATCGGGTCTTTGATTTAACGCTTCAAGTACTCGGCCGAAAGTAGCGGCGGAGTTGAGCGTGCGAATCACAATGCTGATGGGTGTCGGCGGCATGATACAGGGGCGAAAGAGTAACTAAAGTCCGCGATCACGTGAAGTCTGCTGAAAGGACGGCCTTAGTTTGAGAAGAAGAAGAGCGAGGACGATCTTGCGTCGGAAGCCAAACCGGTTTCACTTTGGGGTTGTCGATATGACTGATTCTCAAGATACCCATCAGAAGGCACTTCAGATAAACTTGGATCCGACCAAGTATGGAGTGTTTGCTGAAATTGGAGCGGGGCAAGAGGTGGCACGGTGGTTTTTTCGCGTGGGCGGAGCGAGTGGCACCATTGCCAAGACCATTTCGGCTTACGACATGACCGTTAGCGATGCCATTTACGGGCAGAGTGACCGCTATGTAAGCCGCAAGCGTTTGTCCTCAATGCTTGAGCATGAGTATCTCTTGATCGTGGATCGGTTAAAGGAACAGCGCGGGACGACGACTAAGTTTTTTGCCTTTGCCAACACTCTAGCGGCGCGAAGTTTTCAGAGAAAAGAAGAGACCCATGGCTGGATGGGTATCCGTTTCCAGACCGAGCCCAGAGGTGAACCCAGTGATATTCTCATTCACGTGGTCATGTGGGATCGCGACAACTTGCAGCAAGCAGAAGCGATTGGAGTGCTCGGAGTGAATCTGATTCATGCAGCCATGTATCTGCATCAGAGGCCCGAAGCCATCGTCAACGCCCTACTCGATAGCCTCTCCATCGCTCGAATCGAAGTGGATATGATTGAGTTTCGGGGAGCTGAGTTTAACAGCGTGGACAATCGGCTTCTTGCGCTCCAGTTGGTTGAGAAAGGGTTAACCAACGCAGCGATGTTTCTTCCCGACGGTCGCATTGTCCAACCGGCGGATGCCTTGCATAAAAAGTGCATTTTGGTCGAGCGCGGTTCCTTTCGTCCTGTGACTAAAGTCACCGTGGACATGTTACGGTACGCGCAGGCGCAGTTTATCCAGGAGCCCCATGTGGATCCGAAGAGCGTGGTGGTGTTAATGGAGATGACCCTTAAAAACCTGAGTTCGGAGGGCAAAATTGATCACCAAGATTTCTTAGACCGGGTGGATATGTTGGCAACGCTCGGAAATCCCGTCTTGATTTCTAACTACGGCGAGTTTCATCGATTGGCGGCCTATCTCCACCGTTTTACCAAAGGGCCCGTGGGCTTTGTTATGGGCATTCCGACACTCAAGGAATTGTTTGAAGAAAAGTATTACACTGAGTTATCGGGAGGGATTTTAGAGAGCTTCGGCCGGATGTTTAAAAACGACCTCAAGCTTTATGTTTACCCCTTTAAAGAACCGGAGAGCAACGCGATTATCACCTCTGGCAATTTGCGCGTTGCCCCGCATTTACGGCATCTTTATCTCTATTTGATGGAGAATTTCTTCATTCAAGGACTACGCGATGTCAATGAGTCGAATATGTCGATCCTCAGCCGGAACGTCTTAAGCATGCTGCAAAATCAGGAGGCAGGCTGGGAAACAATGGTGCCAGAACAAGTTGCCGATCTGATTAAAGAAAGAAATCTCCTGGGGCACGGTACGGTGCAGGCTCCTGACTGATGACCTCGTGACGTTTAGTCACTTTGTGGCGTGGCGAAGCCCAACGCTGCACCAACTCCCCGCGGTCTGTGACGAGCAGCAGGCCCCTGGTCTCCGTGTCGAGACACCCGACGCTGGTGATCGGTGGGTTTCGACGGTTCCACTGTTCCGGGAGACAGTGATAGAGATCTTCCGAGATTTAATTTTGGTCGTTAATAAAGCGGTCCAGGATCTTAGTAAACGCATTGAGGCAGATGCCCCCAAAGTTTTACCTAAAGGGATGGGGCGATTAACCCATGAGAACATAGAGACAGAGGTTCGCGACTGGAATCGTCTTCAAACCGCCGCGCAATCGGGAGTTACTCAGGACTGACCGGAGGGGTCAGTTTTTCGGAAAGCGGTGCGTGACCCGTTCAAATTCCTAGTCTTCAACGACCGATTGATAGAGTGGGCGCGCTCGCTTTCCCACCCTTAAACGTTACGGACATCACCCTCGTGGGCAGGCGCTAAAAAAGGCGACTGACCCGGATAGCAGGTTGTGACGCTTAACTTCAAAGCGGCCACACCGTGGGAAAGACGTTGAACCGAAAAGGCGGATAAGAGAGGGAAACGATTTAAGTGAATGGTAATCAAAATAATTTAGCGAAATAACACCCCTAGAAAAAGACAGCAGAGAAGAGCTTCTATAAAAGTGCAGAAAAGAGCCAATTCGCTTCAATATCGAATTATTTGGTTCGTGCAACCTAATGCCAAATTCAAAGAAAAATCCGCCCTAAAAAACTCAATAAAATGAAAAAATCCGCTCAGAATCAGAAAATAGTAAAAATATCCTTGTCCTCTTACATAGCAGGAATTTGCTTTTTGAGGCGGAGTTCAAGATGCTTCGTGCCATCCCGTTTATTTAATCACTCCAAACAAAATCCCTCAACACAAAAATGAAAGGAAATGCACACTGACCCCTATTTCTCCTATTTCCCCATCTGATTAAATCTTCTCTGATTCGGTATGTTCGATGACGCGCTCAATCTATTTATCCTTGATTCCGACCCGGTCGGGTCGCTGGCGCGTGTGCCGAAAATATTATCTTTGCAGGAATCGTGGCATCAGACTCTATCTTCTCAGCGAATGCTTCACATCAGCGGCGTAGCGAAGCGAAGTCCGCTGGATGTGATTGTTAGCGGTACATGTCACTCGAAATCCCATCGACTCTTTAGGGTCGCCTTGAGCTGGTTAATCTAATCTTCGCGAAACTAATCATCCATTCGATAAACTCACTGTCTCCTTCTTTAAATTTATTCAATGATTCTATCCATTCATTTTCAGTTCCCGGAAAGTCGATTTCGGCTAATTCGATCACTATTTCTTCGCTCGGTAAATATTTAATTCCAAGATCAGAATCCCCGTAATTAAAAGACTCTGTAATTACATTTCCTTTGATATCCACGATTAAATGAGGATCTCTCATGACAAAAGACACGTATCGAGATTGACCCTTTGTTTTAATGGTCAACTCACAGTCCTTGCCATTACCAGATATAATCATTTCTTCCAGAAAATGCCCTTCAATGGGTAATTTTTTTAAAGCCATTTTTTTCCATTAACTCTGTAGATTGCATCACTAACGTTGTTTAGGACTCATTTGGGGCTGCCGGCGCTTGTTTTTCAGTAGATACCATGTCTCCTTGGGCAAGAGTCCCTGTCGGTTCTCGCCTACTTCGGAGAAAAGAAACCGACCGACCTTCACCTCCAAATTCAGCCTTTGACACTTTTATAGGAGAAAAGCTGCGTGGCCGAAACGGATGTTCCGTGATAGGAGTCCATGATTTTGTTAAGGGTTAACTTGAAGCTAACCGGCGTGCGGCATCGGGCGAAGAACGCTGTGGTACGTCCGGTTGAGCGTAGGGTTGGGATGTTTGGGTTTTGTGTTATTTCTGCAGGAAGAGGGCTTGCGTGACGGCTTCGGGAGTGGGGCTTCGGTTAAGTCGCTGTCCTGGCTTTTGTGGGCTTGGATTTCTCCGGCTGCGGTCGCCGTGGTGATCGCGAAGTTGGAGGTTTGACCGGACCGTATGCGAAGCAGGCGCAGGTTGAGTTTAATGCCTCGGACGGAGGGGGGCCCGCGGCTCGCGTCGGTTGGAAAGCCGTCCATGAACTGGTCGGCGACCGCGTGAATGACTACTCGCAGCAGAATGGTGGTTTTATTGAGCATGCGGGAGGTGTCAAGGTGGCTAAAAAGCAGGCGGAGTAATCAGATAGTCAAATAGAAAACGGGTAAGGGGTCAAAAACTTGAAATGTGAGGGTTTGATGACGATTGGTTCGCGGAATTACCCGGAAGCCGGGTCAGCGAAGGGTTGCCGACTTTGGCCGTACGGGTTGCCTCGGCTCGGACTCGGTAACGGGCTCCGCAACCTGGATGGGAAATTGCCGACTTCGATAAAGGGGTCAGTTCTTAAAGGGGTCAGTTCTTGATATTGATGTGTTAAGCGGCCAAATCCACTCCCCCGGCATGGTCCGCAAGTTGAGAGTCGAGTATTCTGGGGCGATTTATCACGTCAGGAATCGCGGTGACCGGCGCGAACGGATCGCCAGCGCTTCGGAGAGACGCTGGGCGAGGTTGGCGCCAAGACGGGCTGGAAGGTTCACGCCTATGTCCTCAGGCCGAATCATTTTCATTGGGTGGTTGAGACGCCGCAGCCCAATCGGATCGCCGGGATGAAAGGGTTGCTGGGAACTGACACGAGTCGCTGCAACCGGCGGCCCAAGCTTTTCGGCCACTTGTTCTCCGGGCGCTCCAAGTCGCTGATCGTGGACGGGGCGGGCAGCGGTTATCGCGAGAGCGTGGGCGATTACGTCCACTTGAATCCGGCGCGGCTGGGGTCTGGGCGAGGGGACTTTTCGGGAGGAGTTGCCGACGCAGATGAGCGAGCGGATGGGGGCGGAGCCCTACGGCGAAGAGCGCGCGGAGACGGCGGAGGCGCTGGCGGAACAAATCATCGCGGAGGAGTTGAAGCGGGGGCGATGGCAGGAAGCTGATCTCAAAACTCGGCCCAAGGGGAATTCAGTGAGGTCGAATTTGGCGGCTCGCTGGCGGGCGGAGACGATGACGGTGGCGGTGGCGGTGGCGGTGCATCCCGATGTTGTTGGCAAAGTTCAGTTCCAAAGGTGGGAATAATCGTTATTTTTCACCAGCACGGCCAACCGCAGCACGGAAGTGAGGCCGTCGCGGGTCCAAAATTGTCCACAGCCTCGAAGTCTGCCTTGAAGCTGTTTACCCAAGGACTCGACAGCGCCGCTTCCCATGGGAGTTCCTGCTTTTTCCATCTGTTGATACTGCAGATGTTCTCGATGATCTTGAAAGTAGCTGACCTCCCGGTTGATGGTCTTCTGATCTTCTGCCGTCCGTTGGCTTTGCGTTTGCAATAGGTCCTCCAATCGACGAACCGTCCGCGCCTGTACAACGACGATTATTCTTCCTAGGGGGAAGAATAATTGTCGTTGTACATTCTCCACCACCACGGGGGCAATCTCCGCCAGCGTAGCCGTCCAATCGGCTGGTTGCTCCCATTGATCCAACGAGGCTACCTGCGGTCGGTCGCGCCGGTAATTGACTCGCAGTGCCGGAAGCTTCATCAGACCTCGACTTTCCAGTTTAAGCAACAAGCTGCGCGCCGCAAAATCCTTGAGGCGCTCCCGTCCGTCCACCCATTTCCACTCTTGGCACAGATTGCGCGCAATCCGTTTGCGGCTCCAGTCCGGATTCGCATCAATCCAGCCCTGCAGCCATGGTAAATCCCCGGGCGCTCTTTGCCGCCCCTGTAATGCAAATTCAGTTTCGATGCTCCGACTGTGGCCTCTACCAACCAGATAGCTCTGCTAAACCAACAACAACTTCGGGATGCACGGCGCCGAACCCAGTGCTTGAATCTCCGTCGCTCCCATCAGCGACGCTTCAAAGTCTGAGTTCAGCTCGTAGCTCACATGCTCCGCCGTCACATCCTCCGACATCGCCTCGGCCGAGTGCCACCAATACACCCAAAGCAACACCTCATTCAGCGACGTCGTCACCGATGCGGAAATGCCCGCAATGATGCTGCTTTCGCCCGCTTGACGGATGGACAGCGCCTCCGCGCTTTCACTCACCCGCTTCTGGCTCACCAGCAGGACCGACCCGAGCCCCGCCAGCAACCGCTCCACTCGATCCAGTGCGCGATCAAACGTCGAGAGTCCATCACCCTTGAACTCCAGGTAGCTCGCCGTCGCACCGAGCGTGTCCGGCGCCCACGCCGTCGTGGACCCGATGCGCATTGCGCACTCTTGTCGAAGCTCGTCACAAACGCCGTCGGAAGTGCAGTGAGGTGCATCCCGTGTTTGTACTCCGTATTCAGCCGGTAGTGATGCAAGTTCGCCGACCCGATGTCTTCGATCGGCGACTTCGCCACCGCCGGACGCGAGTGCGCCGGACCGTGGTAGATGAACGGAATGGCGAAGAGAGGTTTGCCCAAATGCAGCGGTGTGGACGTGCGGATGAGCTGCTATTCCTTCTCCTTCTTTCGGATCTTGCCCGGCCAGATCTGCCAGATCTCCACCTGATACTCGAAGCCAACTTCCTCCCCATTCTTGGCGGCCTTCGTGGGAACCAACTGCAAAACGCGTCTCTGCTGAACCGTCTCCACCACGAACGGGGCAGCAGCCTGGGATTCATCGGTGGCAGACTCGGCGAGCCCCAGCAGGCTCAACTTCAGCAGGCCATTGATGCGCGTCTGTCGCCAGCTCAGGATCGACTCGGCGGCATATAAAGTACCCCACCGAGAAATCTTTTTATCCACAATGAAAAAATCTAGCCAGCAAGCGCATTACTCATCAGGCCTCAACTAAGCGCATCTCACTATATTTTTGACCCAAAAACAAATAATCGCTCACATTCTGAAAAGGTCTCTAAAAGACTCTCAAACGCGAACAAAAACACGTATTACTAATAAAATTCAACCTCCTCCATCGACTCAAGAAAACGGCTGGCACGCACGATGCTAGTCCGTTCGAAGGCATAATATGTTATGCTAAAAAGTAGGAACTTCTAAAAATGACAACTGTCACTACTGTAAGCCAAAAAAAATGTATACCAAGACGCGGAAAATCCGCTCTTGCTATAGGTATAATAGCAGCTTCATCGCTCGCCTCTCTGCCTGAAAACATTAGAGCAGCAGATTCTGAGTCCTTTGATAAATTAGAACAGGAAAATAAAGACCTCAGAACACGCCTTGATGTTTTAGAAGGTATTGCCCGGAAAGAAGGTATTCTGCCAAATGATAAATCAAAATCAAAACTGGTCTCGGCAATGTCCAGTGTCTCAATAAGTGGGTTTGTTCAAGCATCTTATTTTTACAATCTCGATAAACCCGCTGATAAACACTCAGACGGTTATTTATGGAATAATACGGACAACTCATTCTCACTTAATAAGTTTAAATTGACACTAGCCAGTCCCCCAGTTGCTACCGATTCCTGGGATGCTGGCTTTCGGACCTCCCTGCTCCTAGGTGAGGACTCACCTAATCTAAATACGGGGTCTCCGATGGCTGGATTTGAATCCCTAAGGGAGGCTTTTGTTGAGCTGAATGTTCCTGTCGGAACCGGACTAAATGTCAAAGCCGGTCAACTAATCTCACTGTTGAATTATGAGTCAGGCGACGGTGGGGCAGCCAATGATAACTTCTCGCAAGGAAACCAATGGTGGTTTACCGGCAACGGACCTTCTGCGGGCGTACAACTTGGCTATTCACTGACTGAAACCGTGGGCCTCAAGGTTCGAGTTCAAAACGGAATGTTTGCCGGGCCGGTCGATAGCAATGAAGGTAAAGCCCTTCTTACTAGCCTTGGATTTAAGCCTACTGACAAATCGTGGGTGAGCCTCATTGGATGGTATAGCGAAGAAAATGCCACGACTGACGTTACAGGGGGCTCAATTCTTGCGGGCTACAAAATCACCGACAACTTAAACACTGGCCTTGAGGCCGATTACTTTCATTTTGTAAATGCTCTTAAGGCTGACTCTGACCTCTGGTCTATAGGGACTTGGTTCTCCTACAGCCTTACCTCTAAAACTGCGCTCGCGCTGAGAGCTGATTATATTCAAAACCCTGATGGGGTGCTCGGACCTGCTGTCCGACCGAACGCTGGAATTTTGTCACCTGATTTGGATGGAAGCCTTGGTAGTTTAACCCTCACGTATAACTATAAGCCGACACCTAACCTAAAAATTCAACCCGAGGTTCGTTATGATTACACTACTTACACGGGTCTTGGAGGGGCGCCTGGTGCCCTAGATGGAAGTAAAACGCGGGTCATCGTTGGTGCGGGAATCTCTTACCTATTTTAAATCCTAACTAATAATAAAATGAAATTTACATATTCTAAGCAGGTACTTGCTTTAGTTGCCGGGATTATGACCTGTGCAACTCAGGCTGCCGAGACAGTCAAAGTCGGAATCCTTCACTCCCTCAGCGGAACAATGGCTATCAGTGAAACCTCCCTCAAGGACGTTTTGCTCTTTACCTTCGATGAGATTAACAAGTCAGGGGGTGTTCTTGGGAAAATGATTGAGCCCGTCGTGGTTGATCCAGCTTCAAACTGGCCCCTCTTTGCCGAGAAAGCGGAACAACTTCTCGTTAAAGACAAGGTTTCAGTCGTCTTCGGTTGCTGGACCTCGGTCAGCCGTAAATCGTGCCTTCCTGTCTTCGAAAAAGAAAACGGTCTGCTCTTTTATCCAGTTCAATATGAGGGAGAAGAACTCTCTCAAAACATTTTTTATACTGCCGAAGCGGTTAACCAACAGGCTATTCCGCCAGTTGACTACATGCTTGCTGAAGGCAAGACCAAGTTTTACCTGCTAGGCTCTGATTACGTTTATCCAAGAACGACCAACAAGATCCTAAAAAAATATCTAAAGTCTAAGGGCATTCCCGATGATGACATCGAGGAAATCTATACGCCGTTTGGCCATACCGATTACCAGACGATAGTAGCCTCGATCAAAAAGTTCTCATCTGGAGGTAAAGCTTGTATCATTTCAACATTAAACGGAGATACAAATATACCCTTCTTTAAGGAGTTCGCCAATGCCGGACTAACCTCCGAGAATTGCCCAGTCGTATCGTTCTCAATCTCGGAAGATGAGTTCCGAGGTCTTCCCGCAAAACAATTGGCAGGTCATCTGGGCTGTTGGACTTACTTTATGTCGATTAAAACACCCGAGAACAAAAAATTCGTTGGCGACTTCCTTTCTTGGGTAAAGAAACCGAAAGTGACCGGAGTTGATTATACCGTTTCCGGTGTTGATCCAAACGGTCGCGTTACCTGCAGTCCAATGAATCTGTCCCGAATGGGTGTCTATCTTTGGAAGCAAGCTGTCGAGAAAGCAGGAAGCTTCGAGGTCGACAAGGTACGGGTTGCTATGGCGGGGCAAAAATTTAGGGGCCCCGTTTGTGAGGTAACTATGCAAGAAAACCATCATCTGGTTAACGATGTCTTCATCGGCGAAACTCTCCCGACCGGTCAATTTAAGGTGATTAAAACCTTTAAATCTGTGGCGGGAGAACCGTTCAGTGCGAAGTTCCTAAAGTAGTTTGTGTTGTTAGCAGCGAATAAGGCGGGCCTCTCGGCCTGCCTTATTCTTAAAATCGTCCCTAAACCTCGAGAAGATATGAATTCGCTCTTAACCCTCTTAATGGTCTATTGCCTGTCTGCTCTTGCGGTCGTAGGGCAATCGAACGTTTCTTCAGGCCGAATTCTTTTAAGAGAAATATTTCTATCTGAGACTGTCGAGAAGCAGATTTCGTTGCTGGGGGAGTTAAAAGGGAGAGGCGACCCTTTAGTTGAACTTGGACTGAGGGCCTGGCGGGCCGGAGAGATCTTCATCTTTGAGCTCAATGAAAATACGCAAATACCCTTTGTATTAGTTCAAGATAAATCAGATGTATCTAAGCTAAATGGTCTAGATATTAATACAAATCAGCTTCTTAATGACGAGCAAGGTAGTCCGCTCTATTTTTCACAGAAAGATCTAAATCCACTAGACACGACAGCAAAAACTCGAAAAAAAATAAAGGAAATATTAGACTTAGGAGCCCTGGAGAGCTCCGACGAACAGACCCGACTCAATGCAGCGATTAAGCTGGGAGATGAGCAGAATATTGATTATTTAGAAACATTTAAAAATCGAACTAGTCAAGAGACCAGCGTTACTGTTCTAAAGGTATTATCCGAGGCAATCGCGCGTCTTAATGTGGTAAGTACAAATACACTAACGCAGATTGCAGGTCTAGAAAAGTTGCAGAAACTCAGAGCTGTCAACTCAATTACTTTTCTGAGCCAAGTAGGGAAGACCCTTGAAAAATCTTCTGATCCCTCAACGATCAAGGTTAACCGTTTGCTTCGTTCTACCCTTAAATCATTAGAAAACTACCAGACGATTTGCTCTTACTTTGGGACGGCCTTTAGGGGCTTGAGTCTATCGGCAGTCTTGCTAGTTGCAGCACTAGGCCTTTCTATTACTTTTGGGCTTATGGGAGTGATAAATATGGCCCATGGAGAAATTATGGCAGTTGGGGCGTACACAACATTTTTCATCCAAGGTTTACTTGGAAAAGGTCTATTGTTTTCAATTTTAGGACATCCGGTCTCCCTACCTGGGATGGCTATTTCTGGAATAGCTTTCGATATTTCTTTTCTCTATTGTATTGTTGCCTCATTTCTGATGGCAGGCTTAGTTGGACTTTTTTTAGAACACACAATTATTCGTTTTTTGTATAAAAGACCGCTTGAGTCACTGCTAGCAACTTATGGGGTAAGCCTGATTCTTCAGCAGGTTTTTAGACATACATTTGGTTCCGCAAATGTTCAAGTTGACGCCCCAGGGTTCCTTCAGGGAAGTCTTGTAGTAAATGATGTTTCTTTAGCCTATAATCGAATATTTATTATTATTTTCTCTATATTTGTTGTTCTACTAACATGGTTTATACTGACAAAAACGTCGCTTGGACTTCTTATCCGAGCGGTTATGCAAAATAGGAATATGGCTTCATCTCTCGGAGTAAGAACGGAGCAGATTAATAAACTCACTTTTGCCCTAGGTTCAGGTCTTGCCGGAATGGCGGGAGCCTGCATAACCCAGATTGCAAATGTCGGTCCTAGTCTGGGGCAAAATTATATTATCGATTGCTTTATGGTAGTCGTCCTTGGCGGTGTTGGGAATTTAGTAGGCACAATTACAGCCTCAGGCACGGTTGGAGTGACCAATCAAATTCTTGAGCCTTGGATAGGAGCCGTGTTGGGTAAGATTTCGGTTCTAGGAGCAATTATTTTATTTCTGCAATGGCGGCCTAATGGGCTCTTTGTTACACGAAGTCGAAATCTTGATAATTAGTCAATGTTTGAATTCTCGCATTCAGTTTATTCTGGTTTATCAAATTTATAGGTGATTATTATTTATATCTTAAGTTTTTAATCGGATTAGAATTATAAAACAAATCAAACCGATGTCATCATTTTTAAATCGACGAGAATTCTCCCTAGTCTTTGTAACTGTACTGATTGGCTTTGTACTTATTCCTAGTCTGAATGCTTTTACAAAGGAACAGCATTGGCTACACATTAGCACCTTTTCACTTAGTCTTTATGGTAAGTATTTAACTTATGCTGTTTTAGCCTTGGGAGTCAATTTACTCTGGGGTTACACGGGTATTCTAAGCCTAGGCCAATCCCTCTTTTTTTCATTAGGTGGATATTGTATAGGAATGCATATGATGATGAACTTGGGTTGGCTCGGGCAATATCATGAAGCCATTCCTGATTTTATGGTTTTCTTAGAATTTCCGAATCGATTTCCAGAGACCGGGGGTTTTCCTCCTCATTGGATTCCATTCAAAAATATTAGTTTTACTATTTTAATGGTTTTTCTAATACCAGGATTCGTTGCGGGTGTATTTGGTTATCTTGCATTTAGATCGAGAATTAAAGGAGTCTATTTTTCGATTCTTAGTCAGGCTCTCACTTATGCTGCTTGCTTGATGTTTTTTCGCAATGACTTTACATTTGGTGGGAATAATGGGCTGACTGATTTTAAGTATCTTATCGGAAATCCAAGTTTGATTGTAGCAGATATCAGTGAACCTATCCTGTTTGGTAAAAGTTTAAATTCGGGCGACGGTGAGTTGTCAAAATTTCTCTTCAATCAACTTCAATTAACAAATCAACAGAATCTAGTTGTTGCACTTGGCCAGACAAACAGTTTAAGGGTGGCAAGCATCCTCTGTGAGAGTTTAAATAGAATAATAGCAACCTCGGCGATTTACAAAGAAGAGCGGTTTACGAAGTCTAGCTTAACTCCCGATTTAAAGTCTGAGATTTTATTGGAGCCGCGTGATTCAAGGCTTTTGATGTTAAATCGTCGTCTTTTAGAAGTTGCTTTCCCAAGGTATATAATTAAGAGTAGATTCTTAGGGCTTAGGTTAAATGATCCAGCAATAAAACGTTATTTATTTGTCTGTTCTTTTTTTCTTTTATTAATGACGTATTTATTTTGTAAATGGTTGACAAAGAGTCGGTTTGGACTTGTTCAGCGAGCAGTTCGGGACTCGGAGAGTCGGGTTCTTTATTCTGGCTATGCAACCAGTGATTTTAAGCTTGTTGTTTTTATTGCGGCAGCGGTTATTTCAGGTCTTGGCGGGGCGTTATTTGTGCCACAAGTAGGAATTATAAATCCAAGTGAGATGGGGGCCGATCGTTCGATTGAGGCAGTAATTTGGGTTGCGGTCGGGGGGCGAGGGAATCTTTTGGGACCTATTTTGGGTGCGATTGGAGTCAACGCGTTAAAAAGTTATTGTACGCATGTTTTCCCTGAGCAGTGGCCCTACATTTTGGGCGGATTATTTATTTTTGTTACGATTGTAATGCCAAATGGGCTCATTGGGCTTCCGGCACAATTAATCTATTGCAAATCATTCTTGTTGAAAAAGTATTTAGAGTTGAGGGAGAGTTCTGGGTTTAAGGCCAACCGATGAACAAAGAATTTATTCTTTCGGTCGAGGGTGTTAATAAATCATTTGACGGGTTTAAGGCGATTTCGGAGCTTAATTTTTACATGGAGGAGGGGGAACTGCGTGTGATTATAGGGCCGAACGGTGCGGGTAAGACATCCTTTTTAGATTTACTTACTGGACGTACGAAACCTGATTCGGGAACGATCAAATTTGAGAATAAGACTGATCTAACGGCATTAAATGAGTACCAGATTAGTCGTCTTGGTATAGGAAGGAAGTTCCAGACTCCGTCTGTTTATTCTAACCATACAGTCCGTGAGAATATTTTGTTGTCCCTCCAAGGAAGTCGGAGCATTTGGTCGGCACTCTTTCTTGAGGTGACCGCAGCTGATGAGGATCGAATACAGTGTATTCTGAAGGAGGTAGGTCTCGCCGAGAAAGGGGATTCTCTTGCAGGTTTACTTGCGCATGGCCAAAAGCAATGGATGGAGATTGGCATGCTTCTGGCTCAGAACCCGAAGTTGTTGTTGGTTGATGAGCCTGCGGCAGGGATGAGCGATGAAGAGACAGCAAAAACAGGTGAGTTGCTCGTTCGGTTAGCCGGCAAGCACAGTATTATTGTGATTGAGCACGACATGGATTTTGTTCGGCAAATTGCCCGTAAAGTGACGGTTTTGCATCAAGGCCATGTTCTCTGTGAGGGCAATGTGGACCAAATTCAGAAAGACGAGCGGGTGATGGAAGTTTATTTGGGTCGAAAGAAGAAGACAGGTAACTAATGCTATCCCTTTCCCATATGGCTGTTTCGTACGATGGTTCACGGGTTCTCCGTGGGATTGACTTGACGGTTCCTGAACGGAGTCTGGTTTGTTTAATGGGCCGTAACGGCGTTGGAAAAACGACCACTTTGAAGGCAATAATGGGGCTCATTCCAAGTGAGGCAGGAAGGGTAGATTTTATGGGAGCAGACATTTCCCACCTCAAGCCTGAGCAGCGTGCTCGGCAAGGTCTTGGGTACGTTCCGCAAGGGCGCGATATTTTCCCGCAGTTAACCGTTTTAGAAAACCTTAAAGTAAGTTTGCTGGTTAGCGGGAGGAGGGCAGATGGGGAACTAGACCGAGTCCTTGAGTTGTTCCCAGTCCTCGCCGAGATGTTGAGTCGAAAAGGGGGACTCTTAAGTGGGGGACAGCAGCAACAGTTGGCGATTGCCCGGGCGCTGCTCACCAATCCCAAAGTTTTGCTTTTGGACGAGCCGACCGAAGGCATTCAGCCCAACATTATTGAGTTGATAGGAGAGACCTTGGTAAAGATTAAGCGTGAGGGCAAAATTAGTATTCTGATGGTCGAACAATACCTCGACTTCTGTTTAGAGATTGGCGACCTGTTTTATATAATGGATCGTGGGTCGGTTGTTGCCAAAGGTCCGATTGCGCAACTGAGTAGCGAGGTAGTGAAGAGGTACTTAACGGTATGATTTTAGAGACCAAACTTCAACGATGCGATTGCGGCCACTGGCTCAGGATTTTGCCGTTTAATTTCTTGGATGTCCACTTTAGTGGGTTCGCCTGAGTGCATGAGCGGTTCCCCGAGATTTTTGGAACAGCACGGCACCTGTGTTGGAAGTGGTTGGTTACGGGTTGAGCGAGTTGCGGGACTAAGCACGGTGGTATCAACTCAGGCGAGTGCTCCGTTAAAGGTTTTGATACCCAGAGCGCGAGGGCTGAGTGTTTGGGCCTATTTGAGTAGTTTTGGTGGAGGTCTTGTAGCGGGCGACTGCATCCAATTTAGGGTCGAGATCGGCGCTGAGGCTCGGTGCTTTGTCAGCAGCCAAGCATCGACCAAGGTGTTCAAGAATCCGAATCTACTCCCCTGCGGTCACCAGTTTGAGGCCTGGGCAGGAATAGGTTCGCTGCTAGTTCTTGCCCCTGATCCGGTGCAAGCTTTTACAGGTTCGATCTATTCCCAGCGGCAAACATTTCATCTTGATAAGGGGGCTTCGTTGGTTTTGGTTGATTGGCTTACTTCCGGGCGAGTTGCTTGCGGGGAGCGTTGGGCCTTTTCTCATTTTGAGAGTCGCAACGAGATTTTTGTCGAAGGCCAAAGGCTTGTTATTGATTCTGTCCGACTCGATCCTAGGGATGGTCCTCTCCGACTCTCTCACCGAATGAGCCGCTATAACTGTTTTGCATCAGTTGTAATAATTGGCGAGGCATTGAAGGAGGGAATTGATCAAGTTCTCATAGCCGTGGCAAAGTGCGCAGTTGTCCAACGGGCCTCAATCATTTTTACTGCGAGTCCGATTCGAGGAGGAGTTCTTTTACGTCTCGCAGGAGAGACCGTGGAGGAAGTTAGCCGTGAGATTCGAGCGCATCTTAATTTTATTTCTGCGTTACTGGGAGACGATCCACTGATTAGAAAATGGTAAACTTATGCATCTTTCGCCTCGTGAACTCGACAAATTAGTCCTGCACCAAGCGGGTTTCCTTGCCCAGAAGAGACTCGCTCGAGGGACCCGCCTAAATCATCCGGAATCTGTCGCTCTGATTGCCACGGTGTTGCTGGAATTTATTCGCGACGGACGAAGGGTCGCCGAGTTAATGAATCTGGGGCGACAGCTTTTAGGGCGCAGTCAGGTTATGGCTGGGGTTCCGGAGATGATCCACGATGTTCAGGTTGAAGGGACATTTCCAGATGGGTCGAAGCTCGTGACCGTTCATCATCCGATCGCCTCTGAGAATGGAGATCTGAAGCTGGCTCTCTATGGGAGTTTTTTACCAGTTCCTGATGTTACGGTTTTTAAACTATTAAAAGATGAAATGCTCTTTGAGCCTGGTTCTTACGAGATTGCCGCAGGCGAGCTAGAGTTGAATGCTGGGCGCGCAACCGTAACCCTCTCAGTGACCAACCTCGGAGATCGTCCTGTTCAAGTTGGGAGCCATTATCATTTCATTGAAACGAATGCCTTCCTGCGATTCGATCGTGGAGAGGCTTACGGAAAGCGCCTAGATATACCGGCAGGGACAGCGGTCCGATTTGAACCTGGCGAAGCCAAGACGGTTCGTCTTGTCGAAATTGGGGGGCGGAAGGTAATCCGCGGCGGAAATAACTTAGGCGACGGCCCGGTTTCGGAGGAGGGCAAGCGTGCGGCGATGGATCGTGTTAGACTTCGCGGATTTGCCCACCAGGAGTCTCATCCGACAACAGCAACCCAACCCTAAGGCGAGGCCAGAAGTGCGGACTCGGAAGTCTTTGAGTGTTACCTAGCCTCTTAAATTGCCAATCGATCGTAGATTTATTTCATCCATTTTATGAGCCAGTATATGAAACGTCAGCATTACGCTGAAATGTTTGGTCCAACCACCGGCGACAAGGTCCGTCTTGGAGATACCCACCTTATTTTGGAGGTAGAGTACGATGAGACTGTTTATGGGGATGAATGTAAATTTGGAGGTGGCAAGACACTCCGCGAAGGGATGGGGCAAGCCTCTGGAGTCCATCAAGCGGGGGCGCTTGATTGCGTGATTACCAATGCGTTGATTATCGACTATACAGGTATATTTAAGGCGGATATTGGGATCAAAGACGGGTTTATTGCAGGGATTGGCAAGGCAGGAAATCCCGAGATGATGTCCGGAGTTAAAGAAGGAATGGTGATTGGAGTCACCACGGAGGTGATTGCTGGTGAGGGTTTGATCGTAACTGCAGGCGGTCTTGATACCCACATCCATTTCATCTGCCCTCAACAGGCTCATGAGGCAATTGCTGCGGGGTTAACCACCCTTATTGGTGGAGGAACGGGTCCAGCCACTGGCACCTGTGCAACGACCTGTACGCCCAACGCCTTTTACTTTCGAACCATGCTTCAGGCGACGGATGCGTTGCCTCTTAACTTCGGATTTACTGGCAAGGGGAATACGGCCTCGTCTGCGGGACTGGCGGACCAAATTCGAGCGGGAGCGATTGGGCTGAAGCTCCACGAGGACTGGGGCACCACCCCTGCGGCAATCGATTGCTGCCTGACCGTTGCCGATCAGCACGACATTCAGGTCACGATTCATACGGATACCTTGAACGAGTCGGGTTTTCTTGAAGCCACACTAGCGGCCTTTAAGGGGCGGACAATTCACACCTATCATTCTGAAGGAGCTGGAGGGGGGCACGCGCCTGATATTATTCGAGTTTGCGGAGAATCTAACGTGTTACCGAGTTCGACAAATCCCACCCGACCCTACACGATAAATACGATTGATGAGCACTTGGATATGCTGATGGTTTGCCATCATTTAGATCCCAATTTACCTGAAGACGTCGCGTTTGCGGAGAGCCGGATTCGAGGGGAGACCATTGCCGCCGAAGACATTCTTCATGATCTTGGCGCGATTAGTATGATGAGCAGTGACTCGCAAGCAATGGGACGGATTGGAGAGGTGATTACTCGCACTTGGCAAACTGCTGACAAGATGAAGCAGCAACGCGGTAGCCTACCGAATGAGACCGGTTTGAACGATAATGTACGGATCAAAAGGTATATTTCTAAGTATACGATAAACCCCGCAATTGCTCACGGCGTCGGCCATCTTGTCGGGTCGGTTGAAGTTGGAAAGCTCGCCGACTTGGTGCTTTGGCGGCCCGCCTTTTTTGGAGCCAAACCTGAGTTGGTGATTAAAGGAGGCGTCATTGCTTGGAGCCAGATGGGTGATCCGAATGCAAGTATTCCCACGCCTCAACCCGTTTTTATGCGACCGATGTTTGGGGCCTTTGGGATAGCGCCGGGGCCGATCTCCTTCGCCTTCGTCAGCCAACTCTGTAAGAAAGAAGGCGTGGCTGCAGGCTACGGACTCACCAAACGAATCGAGGCGGTGCGCGATTGCCGGTCCCTAGGAAAGAAGGACTTAAAATGGAATGATGCCACACCCGTCATCACGGTGGATCCTGAAACCTATCGGGTCACCGCTGATGGCGAAGCTTTGGTTTGCGAGCCATCCACCGTATTGCCCCTAGCACAGCGGTACC
Source organism: Akkermansia muciniphila (assembly GCA_945898055.1). Classification (GTDB taxonomy): domain Bacteria; phylum Verrucomicrobiota; class Verrucomicrobiia; order Limisphaerales; family UBA9464; genus SXXZ01. The sequence goes on from CAMDGV010000018.1 coordinate 48,855, forward strand.
AATTGTTCTGAGCTATGGTCGGCCCACCCTTAGTTTGTGAGACGGCGTTGGGGTCAGAAACCATCGATTGCCCAAGGTCGAGTGTCGTTGATTGGCTGATTTGGCAGTTTGCAGATTCAGCCTTTCCGACGGGTGGATTTGTTCACTCCGGAGGGTTGGAGGCCGCTTGGCAGCACGGGGAGATTCGGGGTCGAGCTGACTTGCAGGCATTTATTCAAGCAAGCCTCAACCAACTGGGTAGCTCCGTGCTTCCCTTCGTAAGTGAAGTCCATCGACAACCCGGAAAAATTGAAGAATTGGATCGGCTTTTTGATGCGTTCACCACCAATCATATCGCCAATCGAGCGAGCCGGTTGCAAGGGTTATCTTTGGCTACCGCGGCTGAACGGATTTTTGCGCATCCCGGATTCAAGCCGCTGCACCAACCGGCGCTCCCGTTCAGTCATGTTGCGCTTGTCTTTGGTTTCATATCTCAGGTGGTCGGACTTGAGTTAGTGAGGGCTTCTCGATTGTTTCTTTTTCAACAGCTCCGCACTTTGACGAATGCCGCAGTTCGCCTTGGTATCGTCGGACCGATGGAGGGGCAGACACTACAGTATCGATTGGCACCTTTGGCTGAATTGATTGTGTCTCGTAGCCTGACTCAGTCACTTGCTGATCTCTCGCAGAGCATGCCCTTGCTCGATCTTTGGCAAGGGACGCAAGGCCGACTTTATTCGCGACTGTTCCAAAGTTAACTCTCCAGCAACCTGCCCCATTTTCCTCATTTCTAATGAACTCACATAGTCATAATTTCGGATCGCATTCACACAGTCACACCCACGAACACTTGGAGCATCCGGGTCATTTTCACGAACGCGAAACGCCCTTAGATCGAGACTTCAAAAAACGTGCTTTCACCGTGGGTATTGGTGGACCTGTTGGTAGTGGAAAAACAGCGCTGATGCTGCAGCTCTGTCAGCGGCTCCGAGAGAGGATGAATATCGCTGCCGTGACCAACGATATTTTCACCCGTGAAGACGGCGAGTTTCTGGTTCGAAATAACGCTTTGGATGCCGCACGAATTAGGGCCGTTGAGACCGGTGGTTGTCCGCACGCGGCTATTCGAGAGGATATCTCTGCGAATCTCTTAGCTCTCGAAGAGCTCCATCGCGAATTCCATCCTGAACTTCTCTTGCTTGAATCCGGTGGCGATAATTTAGCTGCGCATTTTAGCCGCGAATTAGCTGATTTTACTATTTATGTTATCGATGTCGCGGGGGGCGATAAGGTCCCGCGTAAAGGAGGCCCTGGGATCACCCAATCAGATCTTCTAGTCATTAATAAGACAGACCTTGCGGAAGCGGTCGGGGCCAATTTGGAGGTTATGTCGCGTGATTCAAAAGCGATGCGAGGAACTGGTCCCTTTGTTTTTGCACAGGTCAAAAATGGGGTAGGACTCGCTGACATTATTAGTCAAATAGTCCACGCATGGCAGCATCAAAAAGGCGTTGAACACTCTCATCTTTGAGGGGTGAAACCACCGTCCCTTGTGGTAGTTTTTAAGGTCAGTGTTCGGGGTCAGTTTTCTAAACAGCGCTTTGCTTGGACTGGGTAAAGGCCGGGTCTCAATCACCTTTTTTTGAGAGCAGATCTGGTTTTTCTGACAATTACCTCCCCTATTGTTGGAAGGATGAGGATGAGGCTAGGAAGCCGATTGAGGGCATAGATCGGCATCGGCCGAGCTTTTTAGGATGGCGGAGGGCGTTGTTTGCGCAGGCGTTCAGCGGCGATTAAAATCTGGGGGTACCTTAAGATTAGAAATAAACTCTTTGGGGAATGGTTCCGATCAAAGTAGGCCAATCGGCAATTTTTTAGCGCGAACAGCGTTCAAATGACCCACGGCAACCTCCTCTATTGAGCCTAGTTCCAATGGCCGAAAACGAATTTGGAAGTCCAGAATTCGATCACGTTTTTCCTTAACCAATAGGAGCATTTCGAAGACATTTTCGAATCGTAAAGGTTTGAATTAATCGCAATAGGCATGCACCTGAGGAAGTCCCATCGGTTCTTCGGACCCGCGTAGAGTCATCGATTGACCAAAGGATCGGTAGAATCCCCCTTCAACGGTTTCCATCTAGCGAAAAAAGTTGGAGAAATGAACGATCCCAGCCAGATCCGTTTCGGAGAACTCAACCCGCCGTGTCGCTCGAAATTAAAATGGCCTAAGAGACCTTTGCCTTCCTGCGCGTTCCCTCCGATCCTGAATATTTTCTTAGCGAGAATACTTTGCATTGATCGAGGTCTGAAGTGAGTTTTATTAGGGTCCTTCCCTTGTTTTTTTTTGTCAGTTGGCGTCCGATCATCCTCGCTATGATTCCAAGTTCACTATGGATCCGGTTCCTCAGTTTGTTGTGCTGGAGTGCGATCTCCGCCTTGGCCGCTCGCAAACCAAATATTATTATTATGTTGTCTGATGACATGGGTTTTTCGGACCTCGGTTGTTATGGCGGAGAAATTTCGACTCCGCACCTCGACGGGTTAGCTCGAGACGGATTACGGTTCACCCAATTTTATAATACTGCGAGGTGTTGTCCGACCCGAGCGTCGTTGCTCACGGGGCTTCATCCGCACCAGGCTGGGGTGGGGCACATGATGGAAGATCGGCATTTAGGTGGATATCGAGGGCAACTGGGCCAAAATTCGGTGACGATTGCTGAGACCTTAAAAGGGGTTGGTTACCGGTCCTATGCGGTGGGCAAGTGGCATGTGACCCCAGGCGAGTCGGTTCAGGCATTGCTCTCCACGAACAACTGGCCATTGCAACGTGGATTTGATCGTTTTTATGGAACGATCCACGGCGCCGGCAGTTTCTGGGATCCCAGTTCTTTAGTACGCGACAACCGTCAGATTACCGTGGCGAACGATCCTGAATATCAACCGAGAAGCTTTTACTACACCGATGCCATTGCCGACCAAGCGGCTCGATTTATTCGGGAGCACGGACGCGAATCGAACCAAAGACCCTTTTTGCTGTATGTAGCTTTTACTGCGGCGCATTGGCCGATGCACGCCAGGGAGAGCGACATTGTTCGGCAGAAGGGTCGTTACGCAGTTGGATACAAGGGGATTCATCAAGCGCGCTGGGAAAAACAAAAACAGTTAGGAATTGTTGATTCCACATGGTTACCGGCACCGATGGCAGCTGAGTGGGATTCCGTGAAGAACCGGCCCTTTGAAGAACGTTGCATGGAGGTATATGCTGCGATGGTCGAGTCTATGGATCAGGGGATTGGGCGAATTCTGGGGGCCTTGAAAGAAGGTGGAAGATCGGACAATACGGTGGTGTTCTATCTGCAGGATAATGGGGGATGCGCGGAAGGAATCGGTCGAGGGACCGGGCCCAGTGGATCCGCCGTTTCTCAGTCTTTGCCTCCGATGACTCCGGAGACACCTCAATTCGGGAGTCAGCCGAAGCAAACCCGCGACGGACGACCCGTGCGACAGGGATATGGGGTGATGCCTGGAGCCGACGATACCTATGTGGCCTATGGGCGGGCTTGGGCCGCGGTCAGCAATACTCCCTTTCGAGAGTACAAACATTGGGTCCATGAGGGAGGAATCAGCACTCCCTTGATTATCCGTTGGCCGATCGGAATCCGAGCCAAAGATAGGAATGGGCTGATACCGGCACCGGGGCAACTCCCGGATATTCTGGCCACCTGCATCGATTTGGCGGGGGCTCGATATCCGTTGGAATATGGGGGCAACCGGATTACTCCTCTTGAAGGTACCAGTTTACGACCGTTGCTTGAGGGTCGACGTTTCCGAAGGACTAAGCCGCTAGTTTGGGAGCATGAAGGAAATCGTGCGATACGGCAGGATGAATGGAAACTAGTAACAAAAGGCGAAAAAGTTTCATGGGAATTGTACAATCTAAGTTCTGACCGAACTGAGTCGCACGACTTAGCTGGAGTGCATCCTGACAAGGTTCGAGCCCTGACTTTGGAGTGGGAAAAGTGGGCACGCAGAGCAAATGTCCTTCCTAGTCCGTAAAAAATGACACGGGTGTTTTACCCTCCGCGTCAAAAAGCAAATTCCTATCAAATTGGCGCCCCGTTTTTCCGGCCTCGGCAAGCGCCTTGCTAAGGGGAAGGCCACGCAGGATCAGTCAAAGCCTTTTGCCTGATTTTGCTGAGGGAAACCGAATAATAATATTCATCTGTCTGACGCAATATGACCGCAGTGGTAAAAAAACAACTGAACCAGTTGAGCTTGGATGCAGACGTCGCCAATGGATTTTTTGACGAGATGTTCGGTCGTGAGGCCAGCACTCTCGATCATTACCAGAAACTGCGCGGCGCGTTCAACCAGATCACCCACGATGATTTCAAGACCAAGCGCAACTCCGTTGATCTCGCGTTCCTGCGTCAGGGCGTGACTTTCAATGTGTATGGCGATTCGCGCGGGACGGAGCGGATATTCCCGTTCGACCTCGTGCCGCGCATCATTCCGGCCAAGGAGTGGGAACACATAGAGCGCGGTCTCGTGCAACGGATCACCGCGCTCAATCTTTTCCTCCACGACATCTACCACGAGCAACGCATCGTCAAGGACGGCGTCGTGCCGGAGCATTACATCCTTTCGGGAAAACATTTCCGCCGCGAGTTCGTGAACTTCGCCGTGCCCAAGGATATTTACATCCACGTCTGCGGAACGGACCTAATCCGCGATGACAAGGGGCAATACATGGTGCTGGAGGATAACGGCCGTTGTCCGAGCGGCGTGAGTTACGTGTTGGAAAACCGGCGCGCGATGAAACGCACGTTTCACGGCTTGTTCGAGAACGTCGGCGTGCGCCCGGTGGAACATTACCCGCAGGAGTTGCTCAAATCGCTGCAACACATCGCACCCGCTGGCGTGGCCGAGCCGACCATCGCGCTGCTGACGCCCGGCGCGCACAACTCGGCTTATTTTGAACACACATACCTTGCGCGTCAGATGGGAATCGAGATCGTTGAGGGGCGCGACCTGCTCGTGCGCGACGATCATGTGTTCATGCGGACGACGAAGGGTTTAAGACCGGTGCATGTGATCTATCGGCGCATTGATGATGATTTTCTTGATCCCACAGTGTTCCGTCGCGACTCGATGCTCGGCGTGCCCGGGTTGATCCGAGCCTATCGTGCGGGAAATGTTTCGCTCGCCAATTCCATCGGCACGGGCATCGCCGATGACAAGGTGATGTATTATTTCGTGCCGAAGATGATCGAGTATTACCTCGATCAGAAACCGATCATCCCCAACGTACCGACTTACCTCGCGAGCGAGGAGGCGGACATGAAATACATTCTCGCGAATCTCGAAAAGTTGGTGGTGAAAGCCGCCAATGAATCCGGCGGGTACGGCATGTTGATGGGGCCAAAGGCGGCGAAGGAGGAGATAGAGGAGTTTCGCAAGCGCATCATTGCCGAACCGCGCAATTACATCGCGCAGCCGATGATCTCTCTCTCCACGCATCCGACGTATGTGGACGGTGGCTTTGAAGGACGTCACGTAGATTTGCGCCCGTTCATCCTGTGTGGCGAAAAGACCGTGATTGTACCCGGCGGCTTGACGCGTGTGGCCTTGCGCAAAGGTTCGCTTGTCGTCAATTCCTCTCAAGGCGGTGGTAGTAAAGACACCTGGGTTTTGTATGGAGACGAATAAATGTTAAGCCGCGTTGCCAACTCGCTTTACTGGATGTCCCGCTACATTGAGCGGGCTGAAAATGTCGCGCGTCTGCTCGATGTTAATCTTCAACTGCTGCTCGATTTTCGCAGTCTCGACGACGAAAAACTCCGCGCTCACTGGCTACCCATCGTGCAGACGACTGGCGATCAGGAGTCGTTCGTCAAACAACATCAGCGCGCCACAGCCGCTGCGGTGGCGGATTTCATGGTGTTCCGTCAGGAGAATCCCAACTCCATCGTTTCCTCCATCTGTAGCGCGAGAGAAAACGCACGGATGGTCCGCGACCAGATCACGCAGGAGACGTGGGAGGAGTTGAACCGGCTCTATCTCTTCATGCTGTCGCCGCAGGCGCGGCAGATGTGGACGGACAGTCCGACGGATTTCTTCAACCAGATCAAGGGCAGCTCTCTTCAGTTGATTGGCCTGAGCGACGCCACTCATATCCACAATGAAGGGTGGTGGTTCAGCGAGGCAGGGCGTTTCATCGAACGCGCCGACAAGACGTCGCGCATTCTTGATCTGCGTTATCACACGCTGCCCACGCGCGGCCTTCCAAAAAGTGTGAGCCAGATGGACACGCTCGAATGGTCGGCCGTGTTACGTTCGTGCAGCGGTTGGGATGCGTTCAAATCAATCTATGGCGCGGAGGTTCATCCGCGTCATGTGGCTGAGTTTCTTTTGTTGAACGAAGATTTTCCGCGCTCCGTCCGGTTTTGCGTCGAGCGGCTCAACGATTCGTTACGCCGCATCTCCGGCGTCTCCGACCGGCGTTTTTCAAACGACGCGGAAAAGCTCTGTGGTCGCCTCGCGGCGGAGTTGCAATTCTGCACCATTGAGGAAGTCTTCGAGGCTGGATTGCATGACTATATTGATCAGGTTCAGATCAAGCTGAACAACATCGGGGAGGCTCTTTTCAACGCCTACATCTTCAAGGCATTTGATACCGACGGCGAAGAACATTTCGTGCAGCAAGAGGAACAACAGCAGCAGTTCAAATCGGCAATCGGCAATCGAAAATTCTAAATCCGGATGTCTATCCACGTCGCGCTTCATCACAAGACGCACTACAAATACGACCGCCTCGTTACACTTGGCCCACAGGTCGTGCGACTGCGACCAGCGCCGCACGCGCGCACGCGCATCCTGAGCTACTCGCTGAAGGTTGCGCCCGAAAAGCATTACATCAACTGGCAGCAAGACCCGCAGTCTAACTACGCGGCTCGTCTCGTCTTCGATCAGCCCACGCGGGATTTTTGCGTCGAAGTGGATTTTGTGGCCGAGATGTCCGTGTTGAATCCGTTCGATTTCTTTCTCGAACCGAACGCCCAGAAATTTCCCTTCGCCTATGATCCGGCGCTCGACACAGAACTCGCGCCCTTCCAGCGCAAATGCTGGCTCACCCCCAGCTTTTCAAAATATCTGACAGAGTTGCGCCGCGACCTGATGGGTGAAGTTAAACGCCGAACCAAGCGGCAGCGGCTGGAGTTGCCTGACAGCGAGAAGCAGCCCACGAACGATTTCCTCGTTGCCATCAACCAGCGGCTTTGGAAGGACATCAAATACACCATCCGCATGGAGCCCGGCGTGCAGACGCCGGAGGAAACGCTCACGAAGATGAGCGGTTCGTGTCGCGACTCCGCTTGGCTGCAAGTGCAACTCATGCGGCACTTCGGCCTCGCGGCGCGGTTCGTCAGCGGCTACTTGATCCAGCTCAAGCCCGACGTAAAATCGCTCGACGGCCCGAGTGGTGCGGAAAAAGATTTCACTGATCTCCACGCCTGGACGGAAGTTTATCTGCCCGGCGGGGGCTGGATCGGACTTGATCCCACTTCCGGTCTGCTCGCGGGCGAAGGTCATATTCCACTCGCCTGCACGCCTGATCCTTCGAGTGCCGCGCCCATCAGCGGCGGCGTGGACGAGTGCGAAACGGAGTTCGACTTCGCAATGACGGTGACACGCGTCCACGAATCGCCGCGCGTCACCAAGCCTTACACCGACGAGCAATGGGGGGAAATTGAGTCGCTCGGCCACTCGATTGATGCCGATCTGAAAAAAGGCGACGTGCGCCTCACGATGGGCGGCGAGCCGACGTTCGTTTCCGTGGACGATCCTGACGGGCCAGAATGGAACTTCACCGCGATGTCGCACAAAAAGCGCACGCTCTCCGGCGACCTCATCAAGCGTCTTCGAAAAAAATTTGCGCCCGGCTCGCTGCTCCACTACGGCCAGGGTAAATGGTATCCAGGCGAACCGCTGCCGCGATATGCACTTGGCTGTTATTGGCGCAAAGATGGCGTGCCGATTTGGAAGGACGATTCGCTCATCGCCGACGAATCGAAGAATTACGGTCATGGGGCAAAAGAGGCGAAGGAACTTGCCACACGTCTCGCGAAAACAATTGGCGTTGATCCGAAACATCTGATTCCCGCCTACGAGGACGTGTTTTACTACACTTGGAAAGAGCGGCGGTTTCCGTCCAACGTCACGCCGGAAAAATCCAATCTCAAGGACAAGCTGGAGCGCGACCGCATCGCGCGGATTTTCCACCAGGGACTTGGCTCAGTGGTCGGCTACACGCTGCCGATCAAGCGTGCGTCGTTTGGGCAGAAGCAGGGATGGATGTCCGGCTCGCTGTTTTTGCGCGATGACGATACCCTCTGGCTCATCCCCGGCGATTCCTCGATGGGCCTGCGCCTACCGCTGGATTCCATGCCTTGGGTGGCGGAAAACGATTTTCCGTGGCTGCTGACGCAAGACCCGTCCGATCCGAATTTGCCGCCGCTCCCGAAAGAATTTCCTTATCGCCAGCAAGTCGTTAGCCGCCGCAACGCGCCGATCCCATCCGGCTACGGGCCCGGCCAACGGGCGCAACAATTGGAAGATCCGAGCCGCCGTCCTGCGCCGGGCGAATCCGCGCCGTGGATCATTCGCACCGCCCTCTGCGTCGAGCCACGCGACGGGCGGCTGCACGTTTTCATGCCGCCAGTGGAGGGGCTGGAAGACTATTTGGATCTTATCGCGGGCATCGAAGCGACGGCTCACGAAACCGGTTTGCCCGTCGTCATCGAAGGCGAAACTCCGCCGAAAGATCCGCGTCTGAACAAGCTTGGGGTCACGCCTGACCCCGGCGTGATCGAGGTGAACATGCACCCGAGCAAATCATGGGACGAACTCGTTGAGCGCACGACCACGCTTTACGAGGAGGCGCGCCAGACGCGGCTCGGCCCGGAAAAATTTATGCTCGATGGCCGGCATACCGGCACGGGCGGCGGCAATCACATCACACTCGGCGGCGAGACGCCGCAGGATTCGCCGGTGCTGCGCCGGCCCGATCTGCTACGTTCGCTGCTGGCGTATTGGCAGAATCATCCGTCGTTGAGCTGGCTGTTCAGTGGTCTGTTTGTTGGCCCGACGTCGCAAGCGCCGCGCATTGACGAGGCGCGCAACGATTCGCTTTATGAACTCGACGTCGCGTTTAAGGAGTTGGACCGGCAGATCACTACCTTTGGCCAGACGCCGCCGTGGCTGGTGGATCGTCTCTTCCGAAACCTGCTGATTGATTCCAGTGGCAACACCCATCGGGCGGAGTTTTCCATTGATAAACTTTTCGCGCCGGAAAGCAGCACCGGCCGTCTGGGGCTCGTCGAGATGCGTGCGTTTGAAATGCCGCCTGACGCGCGCATGAGTCTCGCGCAACACCTCCTACTGCGCGGCCTCGTCTCGAAATTCTGGAACGCGCCGTATAAAAATAATCTCGTGCGCTGGGGCACGGACATCCACGACCGTTGGATGCTGCCGCACTTCTGCCAAACGGATTTTGCGGATGTTATCAACGATCTGCGCGAGGCTGGTTATCCGTTTCAAGCCGAATGGTTCGCCCCGCATTTTGAATTCCGTTTCCCGCGGATCGGCGATCTGGAGCAACGCGATTTGCAGATCGAACTCCGCACCGCGCTCGAACCGTGGCATGTCCTAGGCGAAGAACCCGGCGGCGGCGGCACGGTGCGCTATGTGGACAGCTCGCTGGAGCGTCTGCAAATCAAGGCGCGTGGGCTTGTCGGCGACCGCTTCGCCGTCACCTGCAACGGCCATCGGGTGCCGCTGCATCCGACCGGCACGACCGGCGAAGGTGTTGCCGGCGTCCGCTATCGCGCTTGGCAGCCGCCGATTTGTCTGCAACCTACGATTAGGGTTCACGCGCCGCTGCGATTCGATCTTTACGACACATGGAACCAGCGTTCACTCGGTGGCTGCACCTATCACGTTGCTCATCCCGGCGGCCGAAATTCGGATACGTTTCCAGTCAACAGCTACGAAGCCGAATCGCGCCGCCTCGCGCGATTTTTTCGCCACGGTCATCAGCAAGGAAAGTTCACGCCACAGCCGCCAACGGTGAACCCGGACTTTCCATTCACGCTGGATTTGCGCAATGTCTGACTCGTTCGACAAAAAGAACGGTCGCGATAAGACGCAAATGTTCCAGTCTCAGACGCAATCATCCATCGGAGAAGGCAGTGCCGACAAAAAGGCGCAGCCTTCGCCGACCGGTTTGCTCGCGAATTGTTTCGCGAGCGACACGGCATTTGATGAGGTGCGAGCCGACGACGGCAAGGTGCGTCCGCATTACGTGAAACTCTTCGGAGCACTGGAGGATTTTAGCACGGTGGAATTGCGTCGGCGCTCCGAATCCTGCGAGCGTCTCGTGAATGAGCAGGGCATCGCCTACAACGTCTATGGCGACCCGCGCGGCATGGAGCGTCTGTGGCAACTTGATCCAATCCCGTTCGTCATCGCGCAGGACGAGTGGCGTGCGCTCGAAACTGGCTTGATCCAGCGCGCGACGCTGCTGAACAAGATTCTCGCCGACTGCTACGGCGCGCAGGAGCTCATCCATTCGCGCTGGCTTTCCCCCGCGATGGTTTTCGGCCAACCGGATTTTCTCCGCCCGTGTCACGGCATCAAAGTTCCCGGCGACTCCTTCCTGCATTTCTACGCGGCCGATCTCGTCCGCTCGCCGGACGGGCGCTGGTGGGTCATCTCAGACCGTACGCAGATTCCAACCGGCGCGGGTTACGCGCTGGCAAACCGCCTTGTAACTTCGCGGATTTTTCCCGAGCCGTTCCGTGACAACAATGTTCAACGCCTCGCTGGATTTTTCCGCGACGCTCAGAAAAGTCTCGCCCGCCTTTCGCCGCGCGGTGCGGACAATGCCCGCGTGGTCATGCTCACGCCCGGTCCGCACAACGAAACGTATTTTGAGCAAGCCTACCTCGCGCGCTACCTTGGCTACATGCTTGTCGAGGGACAGGATTTGACCGTGCGCGACAATAGCGTCTGGCTGAAAACTCTGAGCGGCCTTGAACGTGTGGATGTGATTCTGCGCCGCGTGGATGATGATTTTTGCGACCCTCTGGAACTGCGTAACGACTCAATCCTCGGCGTCCCCGGTCTCGTCGAGGCCGTTCGTGCGGGCAATGTCGTCATGGCGAACGCGCTCGGCTGCGGATTGGTTCAAAGCCCCGCGTTCATGTCGTTCCTGCCGGGTCTCTGCGAACACATTCTAGGTGAGGATTTGAAACTGCCGTCCGTCGCGACGTGGTGGTGTGGGCAGAAAGATGCTCGCAAATACGTCTTAGAAAACCTTGATAAACTGGTTGTGAAATCTGCGTTCCGCACGCATCTGCGTACGCCTGAGGCAGGCAAGCCATTGAGCGACGAGGAAAGCGAGGACTTGAGGCGGCGCATCGAGTTCGATCCTGATCTCTTCGTCGCGCAGGAGCGCATCGAACTTTCCGCCGCGCCGTCGTGGGAGAAAAATTTGCTAGTCGCCAAGCCGGTGGGGTTACGCGTTTTCCTCGTCACGACCGAAAAGGGTTTCAGCGTCATGCCCGGTGGACTCACACGCGTCGCACCAGATGTCAGCGGACGCTTCATTTCGATGCAGCGCGACAGCAGCAGCAAGGACACTTGGATTCCATCGGAGACCGCGGCAGCGGACGTCTCATTGCTGAATACTAGTGCGCAGAGTGTCGAGCTACGCCGCACCGGAAACAACCTGCCGTCGCGGCTCGCGGATAACTTCTTCTGGCTCGGCCGCTACTCCGAGCGCGCTGATGCGACGGCGCGGCTGCTGCGCAGTGCTTTGCGGCTGTTCAATCCTGAACGCACGAGCGGTGCGCAGCCATTGCTCGCGCCACTGCTCCAGACGCTTGAAACGCAGGGTCAGTTGCCGGGCATCTCCAAGAAACCTGAGCTGCGGCAGAACGCCGAGGCGTTCGAGGCAGAATTGCTCGCGGCTATTTTCGATCCGTCGCGTCCCGGCAGTTTGCGGCAGACGGCGGATCACTTGCAGCGGCTCGCGATGCTGGTGCGCGACCGAACGTCGAACGACATGTGGCGTGTCCTGAGTCAGCTCAACGACCGGCTCGCGACGCCGACCGCGAGTCTTGTAATCTTGAGTGGCGACGCCGTGGGTGTGTTGAATCAGACGCTCATGGGGTTGGCGGCATTTCATGGTCTGGCGAGAGAGAACATGACGCGCGCACAGGCGTGGCGCTTTCTTGACATGGGGCTACGGCTGGAGCGGGCGGTTTATCTTTGCACGCTGCTTGACGCGACATTGCGCTCGCCCGAAGCGGAGAATCCCAGCGTGCTGGAAGCTGTGCTTGAGGTCGTGGACAGCAGCATCACGTTCCGCTCGCGTTACAATCTGCTCGCCACCGTACCAGCAGTGTTCGACCTCGTGCTGCTCGACGACAAGAATCCGCGCTCGGTGCTCTTCCAGATCAACCAGCTCGCGAAACATTTCGAGAAGTTGCCGAAGGAGCGCGAGGACGCACCCGGCTCAGGAAAAAATCTCTTGGCGAAGTGTGCCGCACGGTTGAATCAAACCGACCCGCGTGAACTTGCCAGTCCACGCGGAACTTGGACAAACAGCGAGTTGAGCAAGACCATCAGGGAAACGATGCGTGCGCTGCCGGAGATTTCCAATGCCATCGCGGCAAATTATTTTGCGCACGCGTCCATCTCGCGCACAGGACGGGGGAGCGAATCGTGACCTACGCGATCACGCATCGCACGTTTTACGAATACGCCGCGCCGGTGAGTGTTTCGCAGCACGTCGCCCGGCTCACGCCACGCCTGACGCCGCTGCAACGTTGCGACGCGTTCGCGCTGGAGATTGCGCCGGTGCCGACGTTGCGCCGAACGAGGACGGATTATTTCGGCAACGAGCTTTGTCTGTTCAGCATCCAGGAAGTGCATCGTCGGCTGGAGATCACCACGCGAAGCCGCGTTACTGTGAAGCCGAGTGAACCGGCGGCAGCTGCAAGCTCCATCGCATGGGAGGAAGCGGCAAAGATGTTCCGCGATCCAGTTTCGCCCGCTGTCGTTGAACCGTATCAATTCGTTTTTGATTCACCACAGGTGCGGGCCTCGGTGGAATTGGCGGATTACGCGCGGGAAAGTTTCGGCGACGAAACCCCGTTGCTGGTCGGAGCGCGCGATCTCACTCGGCGGATTTTCGCTGATTTCAAATTTGATCCCAAGGCGACGACCGTTGCGACGCCGCTTGAGGAAGTCTGGGAGAAGCGGCGCGGTGTTTGTCAGGACTTCGCGCATCTCGGCATCGCATGCCTGCGTTCGCTGGGGCTGCCTGCGCGTTATGTGAGCGGTTATCTGCGCACGCGCCCACCGGAAGGCAAACCCCGGATGGTCGGCGCGGACGCCAGCCATGCATGGTTCAGAGTCTTTTGTCCTGGGATTGGTTGGATGGGGTTTGATCCCACCAACAATTGCGAACCGGCCGAGGAACATATCATCGTGGCGTATGGCCGAGACTTCGGCGACGTGAGTCCGGTGGCGGGAATTCTCACAGGTGGCGGCGAGCATGAGGTTCAAGTGTCAGTGGATGTAGCGGAGATCTGAACAATGAAATGGGAAATTATCCATCGAACAAGCTACGCCTATGCCTCCCCAGTGCATAACAGCTTTAACGAAGCGCGGCTGCAACCGTTCTCAGACGAGTGGCAGACGGTGGATTATTTTCTCCTGAAAGTCCTCCCAGCAGCGCGCCTTCGGCATCACCATGATTTCTATTCCAACGTGGTCCACCACTTTGAAATTGTTGAGCCGCACAACACGCTGATGGTTGAGAGCAACCTGCGCGTGACCACCAAGGCGCGTCCGCTACTTGCGCTGGACGCCACGCTGTTCTCGCTGTCGCGGATCAGCGAGGCCGCGCGCGAACCACGCGTCTTTGATTTTTTACAGGAGAGCCGGTTCGTGGATCTGTCGCCCGAGGTCTGGAGGTTCGCGCTCGATGCGACTGATGGCATCACCGACACATGGCAGGCGGCGTTGGCGTTGATGGGATTTGTTCACGGCACTTTAAAATATGAACCGAACTCCACCACCGCCCATACTCACGCGCGTGAGGTTTTGCGGGACAAACGCGGCGTTTGCCAGGATTTTGCGCATGTGTTGATCGGCTTGTGTCGTGTGCTGAAGATTCCCGCGCTCTACGTCAGCGGTTATCTCGCGACGGAAGCAGCCAGCGCGACCCATGCGTGGGTGGAAGTTTTGATTCCCGGCGTCGGTTGGCGGCCGCTTGATCCGACACACAACCGGGAGGCGGATGAGAATTACGTCAAAATTGCGGTGGGGCGGGACTATTCAGATGTTGCGCCCGTCACGGGAACCTACAAAGGCACGACGGAGCGGAAGATGGAGGTCAACGTCAAGATTGAGCGTTTGAACGGTTAAACTTTCCGGCTCGGCGATAAAAATAGATCGACGTTCCTACCAGCACCGACACCACGTCGAAGATGGAGTTGAGCAATGCTGACTTCCCCGCAGCAATTGCAATGCGATATGCCACGAAGTCGTTATAAACCGTGAAGCTCAGGAACGTGAGCGCGAAGAGGTTGAATATCCACCGCACGATGGGATAGCCGAGCACTTTGTAGGCGCGCGGGGCGTCCGGCATCTTCCATCTCATCACGAACACGCCCTATGCTCCCGTCGCGTGGAAAATCCACGTCACGAAGATCAGCGTTTCGAACGTGCCGCTGAAGAGCAGCGCGACGCTCCAGAAGCTTTGCGCCACAAGCGATCCGGCGGGCGTGTGAAAGCGTGGATGCACGTTGCCGATGAAACGCGGGGAGACATTGAGGCGCGACATCGAGAAATAAACCCGCGCCGCAGCCATGATGATGGCGTTGTCGTGCCGAAGGTTGAAACCATCACCAGTGCCGCGACCCAATATCCTCCGCCGGAAAATATTTTTTTCTGCCACATCAAAGTCGAAAAACCTGGTGGACTTGGCGAGTTCATCCACGGGAAGCACGTAGAGATACGCCATATTCATCAGCACGTAGATCGTGGTCACGGTCAACATGCCGCGCAACAACGTGAGCGGGATGTTGCTTTGCGACTGCTTCACATCACCCGCGATGTAAGTGAGTTTTTTCCACCCGTCGTAAGCCCAGAACGCGCCCTTTAATGCCGCTGCGATCGCTGCGAACAACGCTAGCCCGCTCAGTTGAA
>CAMDGV010000019.1 GCA_945898055.1 Akkermansia muciniphila
ACAGGCGCGGGAATTCCTTCAAATTCGGCTCAGCATGTTCTTTCCATCCGCTGAGCACATAGCGCCGGGCAGGCCCCGTTCCCTCCTCCTTCACACCGAGGATGAGGATGCCGCCCCGCGTGTTGAGAAAGGCGTTCACACTCTTGTGCGGTTCCTTCCATTCACCACCGTCCACCGGCACCGGCTTGAGCTCTAGCCACTCGGTCTCCAACTCTACAAACCGCCCCTGCTGGATCAGGTCAACCAGTTTAATAAGGATTTGGTCAATAGGTTTCATGTGCAGAGATCAATCTAGGAAAACTTATGTCTTCTTGCATCACTCTTCTTCAATCGTGTCATACTCGGTTTCGATTTCTTCCAGCGGCTCGTCGGGGGCGGGCCCGACTGGGTATTGGCTTCACCGTAAGCTGATTGAGATAGGGATTGTAAATTATGTTGTTTGTCCGACTTGCCTGGATGTGCGTCGAAGTGGAGTCAATAACGATAAGAGTGATGCGTTAGAGTTGGCAACCCGCCTAGATCGTTATTTGGCCGGCAATCACAAATATTTTTCAATCGTGACTGTTCCTAGTGAAATTATTGAACAGAAACGCGCTCGCAAGCGGGCTGGGAATAATAATCGTCGTTGTACACCCACCACCGTGGCGGTATAGGCCAAACGCGCCTGTAACTCCGGACTCTTTCGCTCGTAGGGCTTCAAGCCCCAGGTCACGCGAGCCGGGCAGATCCACTGGTCTTTTTTAACGCTATGACCGAAACGGGCCCAGAGCTTCACACCCCCCGCGACCGTGTCCAAATTGAGCTCACGCCGGCGCGTACTCTTCAGCGCCTGGCCGCTGTCCGGGCACTCCATGGCCATCCCATCGCACTGCTGGGAATAATAATCGTCGTCGTACATACCTTCCGCCAAAAGTCCTGTTACCCTGCCCTGCCCTGCCTGAAGGCGGGGGCAAACGGCCGTCGAGTTCTTGTCGGCGATCCGTGGATGGGGCTGTCCACGGTGGTCACTGTCGGGCTTTCTTCCTCCGAGATTTCAAAGCACTCTTAGTTCGGGGCCACGGACGGCACAGCAGAACGCGGGGAGAGTCCATTACAGGATTGCCTGATGGGCGACAGCGAGAGGGATTCACGCCCTCGGAGAGGTGCCTCGTCCATGAAAGTCAGCTTCCTGACGAATGAAGAGCAGACTCAGCGTCTTTTGCAGCGGCCCAAACTCATAAATCAACTACCGCAGCGTCAATGGTACGACTACAATTTGTCGATAGACTCCGAGTGAGGTTTGCTGGTCGACCAAGACCCCGACATCCACTGACTGTCCTCGCCTTCGTGCATGAATAAATCGGGCTAATCCGACCACATCTCCAAAATCTGTTCGATCAAAGCCCCGAATCACCAAGCCCCGCTTCAAGCCTGCCTTGGCCGCAGGCCCCGTTGGATCCACAAATTGAATCACAAAACCACCGCCACGCGAAGGGGCCAACCGAATGCCCATCCGAGATTCAATCAACGCATTATTAAAAAAGTCTGCCTCCTCTACTAAACGTAAACGTAACTCTTTGAGCACTCCCCCTCTCCGAATAGTCAAAGCGATCTCTCGACTATCCCCTGCCTTCACGAGAGCTCGATTAAACTCGATGATGCCACTGGGTGGGTTCGAATCCACGGCCACAATTAAGTCCCCTTCTCGCACTCCAGATTTGTCGGCCGGACTGCCCGGTTGAACGACCTGAATGGTCAGGGGTCGGGTGGCCGTCTTGAGACGTGCTCCAAACCAGAAACGATCCACCGTTTCACCACTTAAGACTTCCGCCAATGCTTGGTTGACGCGTCGGATAGGAATCGCAAACCCAATTCCCTGTGCTCCAACTTGGGGTCTTAATGTGGCAACGCTAATTCCAATCAACTCTCCTCGAAGATTAATGAGTGGCCCCCCCGAATTCCCTGGGTTAATGGCCGCATCAGTCTGTAACCAGTCAAAGGTATCTAATTCGCCGCTATCTCGCGGTTCATTCGGACCGCGCCGAGCACGCGAACTCAAAATTCCTCGACTCACTGAACCCGAGTAGCCAAAGGGATTTCCCAGAGCAATCACCGTCTCGCCGAGCAATAGGTCATCGTCTTTGGCAAATTTTACTGTCGGAAACTTTTTCCCCACTCCCTTCATCCGAAGCAAGGCGACGTCTTTCCCAGCATTTAAGGCCACACGCTCCGCCTCGATCGGTTCCGATCCATCGTTAAATTTCACGAAAACTCTCTTCACTCCTTCAACCACATGCACATTCGTCAGCACATAGCCCTCTTCATCGATCACCACGCCGGATCCTCGGCTCACCACCGCCTCCTTCACCTGTCGTAATCGCCAGCCAAAGTACTCAGCCATAAAGCGGTCTGATTCATTATTGGGATCAATATCCGCCGAACCTTCCACATTCACAACGCTGGGTAAGACCTTCTCGACGGCCATCACGGTCGGGTCTCGACGTATTCCTGCTCCATCTGATTCCGAGCCTGTCCCACCGGTCTGTTGCGCACTCAAAACTTGGGCGGTGACCATCAAACAGACAAAAGAAAACAATCTCCCTGTTGGTTGAAGTTTTCGTTCCAGTTTGAGAGTGAACCCTTTGAAACCAGATCGACCCAAAAAAAATTGTAAGCGAATCATAATGCTAAATATGACCTTCATCCGTGCCGGTTCAATCCCTCAACTGCACTTTGCCTGCGCTGGTCGCAATCCTAGCAAAGCTCCCATCAAAGCAAAGGCAGTCCAAGCAACGGCCGGGATATATAGGCCGAACTCAAAAAAACCTTGCAAAAACCAAGCTAAAATACCGTAAAATAAAGCGATCGGGATCGGATCACTCAGCCCAACTTTAGCAAATCGTCGATATAAAATCTGCAAGGTGCCAAAAATCCAAAGTCCATAAAAAACCAAACCAAGGACCCCAGAATCTGAAGCTTGCTCTAGATAGTCATTGTGAACTAAGCGGGCCATCTCCGCTCCCGGCAGTTTCATCCGTGCGTAAGGTCGTTGAAAGGTCCCTGGGCCACTTCCAAAGACTGGGTTCTCAACGGTGTTCTGTATCGCTGACCGCCAATAGTCAAAGCGGGCCCTCGCACTGGTCGAACCCCTCGCTAGATTACCCGAGAACCGCAAACCAAAAACGCCGAGGCCACCCAACAAAAAAGTCAGAATCAAAAGCCCCCGAACTCGTGGCGACCACGATCGGTTCATCAATAAAATAACTCCAACCAATAAGGCGATCAACCAGCCAGCTTTGGAACCGGTCCAATAAAATCCAGATAAACCCAAAAATAAAGCTAACCCGAGTACCATTCGATGAATCGATGGTTTCATTTTCCGAGCAGCGTGATTCAAAAAAGCGATGGTTGCGGGTAAAAGCATTAAGATGAGTCCAGCCAAAGCATTGGGATAGACCAGTGTGCCGCTCACCCGTGCTCGCTTCATTTTGTCCAAGATTGCTGGATTAGCGATCTCGACGCCGTTGGTCAGGACGATCAGGTGGTCCTGTCGCATCCTTTCCACTAAGGTGAAATCAAAATTGGTCCACCCTGCTGCTTCACCCTCAACTAAAGCCTGATAATCTTGTCGAAATTCAAACAACGATTGATGTGCCGCCTTGTTTAAACAGAAATAAAATCCAATCAGAATCCCCACCCACAGCCATCCTCGGCGAATCCACGGGGACAACACCAAAAAACCGACCGCAAAACAGGTCACGCACCCACTAAAATGGCGCAAAGTCAGCCCGGAAAGATTGGAATCGACCGATCGTTCTCCGGCGATAAACTGCCAGCCCAACCAAATAAATGGCGCCAATAAGATCCAGCAAGGGACCCCTGACTCGCGAATCCTCGCCATCGGTTGTGCAAAGATAAGACCGCTGACGCCCACCATCAGGAGCAATGGAAAAGCCCATCGCAAAGGCCAAGCCTGCTTGAACCAGTCGGCGATCTCAGAGGGAGGTTCGATCAACTGATCCAGAATAATTGGGTTCCCGAATTTCAGGATACATAAGCCCAGAAAAAGACCAAATAACACCACCACCCAACGGTCTTTTCCTTGGGTGCTTTTGATCGTTTCGTCCGATTTAGGAGTCACAAGCTTAACCTCAATAAACCTACCTCGAGAGCCAATGCTTCCTGAACATTAGAATGTAAGAGGCGCTGAGTTCCCTCCCACGCCTCCAAATTGGCCAACGCCTGTCGATCATTGATCCGGGCCGCCACCGATGAGGTCAGCGTCGATAATTCAGGAAGAAACAAAAGACCGGTACCCGCCCCGCCAACAATCAACCAAACATCGCGGAGCCAAGCCTGTAATGCAGTCAAATACTCCCCTCGGAGACGTCGATATTCACCCTCGATCGCCGCCGCTAATTCGTCCTCCCAACGCTCACGCTGATCCGGTGTTGCATCTGGATAGTGAGCGAGAGGCGAAGCGGCGGTGAGGCGTTCTTCGATTCCCTCGCGGGCTTTTGTCAAAGAACCTAGCAAGGTACTCAACAGACTATAGCGGGAGAGCAAGCCTGCGGTGCCCGGAGCGGCTAATCGAGCAAAGGCACCTACCCACTCAGCCACGGGTACCGAAATTCGAAAGGGACTCACCCCGAAATTGACCCTCTGGCACCGAGACAAAATGGTCTCCAAAAGCCTCCCAGGCTCGGTACTTAATAAAATTAAAACCGATCCTTCCGGCGGTTCCTCGAGCGTCTTTAGAAAAATATTTGCCGCTGAAGTGTTCATCCGATCAGCCCCAATGAACACTGCAACTTTGTGCGCCGCATCCATTGGCTTCAAACTCATGGTCCGTACCACCTCCCGGGATTGCGCCGCACTGATTTGTCGTGATTTATTTTCAGGTCGGACCCAAGTCACGTCTGCGTGATTACCTGCCTCAATTCGTCGGCAAGCCGAACACCTTCCGCAAGGCTCCAACGAACGACCACTCGCTGTTCGCTCCAACGGTGACGTGCAATTCAAGGTCTGCGCTAAGGCAGTCGCGCCGGCTTCTAGCAAGCCCATATCGTCGCCCAAAAACAAATACCCGTGGGCAAGACGATCCCCGGATAAACTGCGTCTTAACAATTCCCAGGCCGTCGACTTGGCGATCTCAGAATCCACGCTTAGATCTTTCGCCCTTCGCGTACCCATCCGTCCTTGAGGGTAATAACTCGGTTGAAAATCAAGGGCACACTCTCTGGAGCCACACCCGCTGGCGTGTAGGGCACGTCCAAAGTAAAATAGCCCAATCGCTCAAACTGATACCGTTCCTGCTGACGCGCCTCCGTCAATGAAGGCTCTAATCGGGCCCGAATAATCTCAAGGCTGCTCGGATTTAAAACCGACTTGAAATCGCGCCCGCCCGCCTCCGGTTCTTCCTCGGTAAACAGACGATCATAAAGCCGAACTTCCGCCTCCACCGAATGGGCAACGCTCACCCAGTGAATCGTTCCTTTGACCTTCTTTGCCGCATTTAATCCACCGGATCGTGTCTCCAAGTCCGCAGTACAACGTAACTCAACAACCGTCCCCATTTCGTCTTTAATCACTTCGGTGCACTGAATGATGCAGGCGTACTTCAATCGTACTTCGCCACCGGGCCGTAATCGGAAATATTTGGGCGGTGGCACTTCGGCGAAGTCGTCAGCATCGATAAACAACTCCCGGGTGAAAGGAATCCGGCGGGTCCCAGCTTGGGGATTTTCCGGACTGTTTACTGCGTCAAACCAGACGGTCTCGCCTTCCGCAATCGTCGTAATCACCACCTTGATCGGCCGTAAAACTGCCAAGCGCCGCAAAGCAACCTTGTTCAAATCATCTCGAATACAGGTCTCTAATACAGAGACTTCCGTCAATCCGTTGTATTTTGTGACGCCAATAGCCGAAGCAAAGGAACGAAGGGCCTCAGGACGCACCCCTCGTCGTCGCAACCCACTCAGGGTCGGCATCCGAGGATCGTCCCAGCCTGTTACTAATGATTCTTCGACGAGTTGGATCAGTTTTCTTTTACTGATGACGGTGTACCCCAAATTCAACCGGGCAAACTCAATCTGCCTCGGCAAGGCGCGGGGCAACTCTAGGGATTTCAACACCCAATCGTAAAACGGTCGGTGAACCTCGAACTCTAAGGTGCAAACGGAATGAGTTATACCCTCCAGATAGTCACTGATCGGATGCGCATAATCGTACATCGGATACAAACACCAGGCCGAACCGGTCCGATGATGGTGAGCGTGCCGAATCCGAAACAAAGCCGGATCCCGCAGATGAACATTGGGCGAACTCATATCGATCCGCGCTCGCACCGTCCGCGCTCCATCTGGAAATTCACCCGACCGCATCCGCGCAAATAAATCTAGGTTTTCCTCACTGCTCCGTTCACGCCAGGGACTAGGTCGTCCAGGACGCTCAGGGGTTCCTCGGTATTCTGACATCTGTTCCGCCGTCAGGTCGCAGACATAAGCCCGTCCCGCCCTTAGCAAAGTCTCGGCAAACTGATAAATTTGTTCAAAATAATCCGAAGCGAAGAAAGGTTCCAAGGCGAGGCCCTGCGTGCCGGAAGCAATCATTCCCGCCCCTGAGATATCCCCTAGAACTTTCAAACCCAAGGAGTCGCTCGACCATCCATCAATCAACCACGTCACATCTGCTTGAATGGCGTCCACATATTCGGTCTCCTCTTTAGTCGGATTAGTGTCATCCATTCGCAAATTACATCGCCCTCCGTTTTCGCGGGCGATTCCGAAATTAAGACAAATGGACTTAGCATGGCCAATATGGAGATAGCCATTCGGTTCTGGTGGAAACCGAGTAACTATCGCCGCGTGTTTACCCGAAAGAAGATCTTCGGCAACAATATCACGGATAAAATCTGAGGGCGACGATTCTAAAGGTACAGGTTCCGACATACGCAAGGCTCAATGGTTAGATAAAGCACCAGAGAAAGTCGAGAACCGCAGATGTCCCCTCATCAAACTGATCTCGACGGCAGACCTGTCCCTTCAGAGAGCACCCAGCGCCACAAACGACAAGACTCGAGTGATTGAGTGCAGACTCTCGATGATTTAACCCTCTTTTATTTCAATCGTCGAGGTTGTCCGACCTCCCACTGTGCGCGGGAAACGGATTGAACTTGGTGGGTAAAAACAAAAACTCCTTTCTTATTACCGACCACAATATCCAGTAATCCATCGTGATTGTAATCCACCGCCTTCACCTCGGTGCCAACCCCCGACTGCGTGTCAATCAGATGGGGCACGTAGTCAACCGACTTATCTTCATTACGACGTAATTGAAACCAGTAGAGAACAGGGTCCGCATTGGCCTCCGCATCCCCCGTTGGCCCATGCGCCCAGAAACGTTTTCCCGTCACCAAATCTTTTAATCCGTCCCCATCGATATCCACCAAATCGATCGCATGAAGTTGGCTAAATTTCACTCCATACGCATTTTCGGAGGCTTCTTTGTTCATAATGATATGTTCTTTGAAGCGAATCTCTCCGCCTAGACGGATTTGTTCATACCAAGCCAATCCAAAACCGTGGGCTGCGAGACTGGTAATGACGTCGTTTAAACCATCTCCATTGACGTCATAAGCGTACATTTGCGCCCCACCCGTACCAAAATTGACTGGATGCGGCCTCCAAACAGGATCTCCCACCAACGATGTCGGTTGTTCTAACCAACCGTCTTTTTCCAAGAGATCTAGGCGGCCATCGCCATTGACATCGCCAACCCCGATTCCATGGGTGAATTTATGGAGTTTGCGATCCGGTGAAATAGGATGCCAAGTAAAAGGCTCAGTTGGTTTTTGGGGATTCGGTACAGCATACCCGTAAGCCCCCTTACTGCTGCAAACAAGTTCAGGTTTGCCATCGCCGGTAATATCAATCCACCGAGGTGATTCATTATCGGTTACCTCCAATGCCACATGGCGTTTCCAGGGTCCGGTTACTCCTTTGCCGGGATTTTCGAACCACCACGAATTCTCACCCGGAAACCCAAGAATCAAAATGTCAGCCCGACCGTCACTGTTAAAGTCACCGGAGTGGGCAAAGAAATTAGCACTATAATCGTTCTCGTTTCCTAATCCGCCTTTAAATCCAGGAAAGGACACCTCTTTACCCTCACGCTTACTCTTGGAGATCCGAGATCCGTCCGCGTAAGCGTGCCGAACGGTAAAGGCCGGGCCTTGATACCAAAAGGGGCCCGAAACTACATCCATCGACCCATCACCATTGATGTCAGCAAAACAGGCGCCTTCAGCCCAAAACTCGTTGGAAAGCTGTTGGCGAATGAAGGTGTGCAGGCGGGGGGATGATTCCCGAAATGCAGAGCAACCGGCCACACCGAGGAGGGCGACGCTCGAAACAAGAACCCTTCCGAAGGAACTAAAACATGGATGCATGCAGTCCTTGTGGCCATCGCTGGCGCTCAGGTCAAGGCATGAGTCAGTTAGAGGATCGAATTGATCACTTATCCGCGGTTTCAAGCGGAAAATTGTTTCCCGCCAACGCGTCACCTTCGGTAGGCTCTCCCACGTGACGAAACGTCTGGCGACTCAAGGGGAAAGCTCACACCGCGGCATCGCGGTGTCAGGCGGAGTCACCCATGCTCGGATCCGCACCCTCGGGCGCACTCGCCACACGGTCGATCTCACCCCCACATCCGTCGATCAGGTTGCCGGAGAATTGGACCGCCTCAATAAGGCCATCGTCCAGACTCGCGCCGACATCACCGCCATTAAGGATCAGGTTGCTGCCGCGATGGGGGCTCAGGAAGCGGTACTTTTTGAAGCCCATCTTTTGGTGATCGAAGACTCCACTTTGCTCGAGGAGGTAACTCGTCGAATACGCACTGAACAATTGCTCGCCGAAGCGGCTTTCCACCTCGTTGCGGGAAAATATATCGCCGCCCTCGAAGTGGTGGAAGACGCTTATTTGCGCGAACGCGCCAGTGACCTACGAGACGTGATGGGGCGGGTCATTGATCATCTCCAAGGCGTGGGCACGACCAGTCAACTGCAAACTCTAACCGAACCTTGCATCTTGGTCGCGCACGATCTCGCTCCAAGTACGACCGCAACACTGGATCGAGTTAACGTCCTCGGCTTTGCCACAGAAGTGGGAGGCAGCACTAGCCATACGGCCATTATGGCTCGTAAATTGGGTATTCCGGCCGTGGTTGGACTCGGCTCAATCTTGGATTCCCTGCGTGATGGTGACTATGCCCTGCTCGATGGCCATGGCGGAGTCCTTACGGTTAACCCCACCGACCAAACTCTCTTTGCCTACGGCCAACTTCGCCAGCAGCGGGCCAAATTTGAGGAGAAGTTAGCCCTGCTCCGCGAACAACCTGCGGTGACTCTCGATGGTCACCGCGTTTCCCTTGCCGCTAATATTGATCTGCCAAGTGACATGGCTGCCGCTCTAGCTAGTGGAGTCAATGCGGTCGGCTTGTTTCGGACCGAATTCCTCTTTCTTAACCGTCGAACTCTTCCCGATGAAGAAGAACAGTATCAAGCCTATCGCGCGGTGGCAGAACAAGTGGGGCCCAATGCCTCTGCGGTTCTCCGAACTCTTGACTTAGGTGGGGACAAAATGCCAGGGGCTCTCGTTCGAAGCACCGAACCGAATCCCTTTCTCGGCTGGCGAGCGATACGCATCAGTCTCGGTAACCCAGATGTTTTCCGGATCCAACTTCGCGCTATCCTCCGCGCCAGCTCTCACGGTCCAGTCCGATTGCTCTATCCGATGATTTCATCCATCGAAGAACTCCGCGCAGCCAATGGCCATCTGAAGGCCTGCCAAGCCGCCTTGCGAGCGGAGGGCATTCCTTTCAATGAATCCATGCCTGTGGGCACGATGATTGAAATACCCGCTGCCGCCCTCATTGCTGATGCCTTGGCCAAAGAAACTGATTTCTTCAGTATCGGGACTAATGATCTGACCGGTTATACCTTGTCGGTCGATCGCATGAACGAACGGGTGGCTCATCTCTATCATCCAACTCACCCAGCGGTTCTTCGCTTGATCAAAATGACGGTTGATGCCGGAAAACGACACGGAAAGACCACCTCGGTTTGCGGCGAAATGGCCGGTGAATCCGCTCTGATTCCCTTGCTCATCGGCTTAGGTGTCGAGGAACTCAGCGTAACTGCCGTGCTTCTTCCGCGGGTCAAATTTCTCTTACGCCGACTCAAACTCGAGGAAGCACGGGCTCTCGCTGAATTCGCTCTCAACTGCGATTCTTCTTCTGAAATTTTAGCCCGCTGCAAAAACTTCGCCGAAAGCATTGCTCCCCACCTCTTCGCCGGCGACTCAACCTCGTCGGTCCAGTAGTCAACTCATTCATTATTAAGGAAGGTGGATTTCCCCGTGTTTCGCCTTTACGGTTGCTCTCGTCAATGAGTCTTCAAAGGATACAACAGTTCGCCATTCTACTGCTAGGGATGGTCGTCAGTCACTGCTTTGCGGCACCACCTCCCGATAGTTCTCTAGGCAAGAAATACTCGAACGGCAATCCTCGCCGGACTTCTGCCTCACCTAATATTATTCTGATCCTCGCCGACGACCTCGGTTGGGGCGATCTCGGTTGCCAAGGTCAGACTCGCTTCCGCACCCCTCACCTCGATCGGTTGGCGGCCTCAGGACTTCGTTTTACTCAAGCTTATGCAGGCAATACGGTTTGCGCTCCCAGTCGGTGCGCCCTGATGACCGGCCTCCATTCCGGTCACGGTCGGGTCCGTAGTAATACCCAAATCCCTCTTGAACCGGACGACGTCACTCTCGCCGAGGTCTTAAAATCGGGAGGCTACCGCTGTGCTGGAGTGGGTAAATGGGCACTGGGCTGGGAGGGTACCTCCGGACATCCCAATCGTCAGGGATTTGAAGACTGGTTCGGCTATCTTGATCAATCTCACGCCCACGATTACTATCCTTCTTTTCTCTGGCGTAACGAGATCCGCTTCACCAATTGGCGTAATTCCACTGGCGATCGGGTGGAATATGCCCCTGATTGGTTCGCTCGGTTTGCCACCAATTACGTCCAAGTACACGAGGACCATCCCTTTTTTCTCTATGTGGCGAGTACGTTTCCGCACGCCAATAATGAACTCGGTCTCAACGGGATGGAGGTTCCTTCTCAGGGTTCGTATGCTTCCGAATCTTGGCCTGCACCCGAAAAGTGTAAGGCTGCTATGATCGAACGTCTTGACCAACTGGTGGGGGTCATCGTCCAAGAAGTCGCCAAACGTCATTTGACTCGGCAAACCCTGATCGTGTTCTCCAGTGATAATGGCCCTCATTCTGAAAGCGGAGTCGATGCCGCATTTTTTAAGAGTTCAGGGCCGTTTCGTGGCATCAAACGCAGTCTGTATGAGGGCGGTCTCCGCGTCCCTCTCATCGTCAGTTGGCCGGGTCAAATCGCCCCAGGGACGACGAACACTCGGCCGGTCGCCCTCTGGGATCTTCTTCCCACCTTCGCCGAGATTGCCAAAACGACGGTACCAAAAGGACTCGATGGAGTTTCGTTCGCCCCTGCTCTTTTCGGTCGTGACCCATTACCGCGTTCTTCCGGTCTTTATTGGGAGTCACACGAAAATGGCTATGCTCAAGCGGTCAGGTTCGATCATTGGAAAGCAATTCGCTCGGAAATAAAGGGGCCCGTCGAACTCTACGATCTGTCAAAAGACTCTGGCGAGACCCAAGATTTAGCGGCACAAAATCCCCTGTTGGTGGCTCAAGCGATCCAGCGAATGGCCGATTCGGCAGATCCTTGGCAAACCCCCAAGTCGCTTAATATTACTCCAAAACAGTCCTGGCAGTCCGCCAAAGAAGCGGTGCCCCGATGAAATTACCTCTGGGCAAATCCTCCACTTCAAACCATCTTTAGCCCCGTGTCGAAAGACGTTTCTGAGCCCCTTGCCTCCGGCGAAATCGCCTTCGAGGAGGCACTTCATAAACTTGAGTCCATCGTAGACTCGATGGAATCAGGTGATCTTCCACTCGAACAGCTTCTAAAGCGTTTCGAAGAAGGAACCGGACTTGCGCGCCTGTGCCAGACCCGTCTGGCCGATGCCGAGGTCCGAGTTCGTCAACTGGAGGAAACTCTCAATGGCACACTTTCACCCAAGGCTATCACCCTTGATGACCCTCAAGCCTAAGAGTCAGGACTGTCTCCAAGATCTGATCCTTACCCCATTCTCCCTCGCAGTTTAACCATGAGCCGCTATCTAGAAATGGTCGACCATCCGTCGCACCTCAAAAAACTCACCCCCGATCAACTCGCCGAACTGGCTGGGGACATCCGCCAAGAACTCATCGACGGCCTCGCCAAAAATGGAGGCCACTTAGGTCCGAATTTGGGGGTTGTCGAACTGACCATCGCTTTGCATCGGGTCTTTGAAACCCCGAGAGATAAGTTTGTCTGGGATGTGAGTCATCAGGTCTATGTCCACAAACTTCTCACCGGCCGACGCGACCGCTTTCGCACTATCCGAACTACGGGGGGCCTTAATGGTTTCGCTCTGCGGACGGAAAGTGAACACGATTGCTACGGTGCGGGTCATGCCGGCACCGCTTTGTCTGCGGCGTTGGGGATGTGCGCCGCTCGGGATCAACGCAAAGGGGATGAACACGTCGTTTGTGTCTTTGGCGATGCTGCCCTCACTAACGGCATTAGTTTTGAGGCACTCAATAACATCAAACACACCACCCAACGTTTCATTGGCATCCTCAATGATAACGAGTGGTCGATCGCCAAAAACGTCGGGGCCATTGCTGAATATTTGGGTAAACTAACCGCCAGCCCACGCTACAATCGCGTCGCCCGCGATTTCACTCATTGGCTTGGTAAGTTGCCCCACGGAAAACTCGTCTCGATGCTCGGTAGCAAAACTGAGGAAGCCGTCAAGGGTATCATCGGTTCAGTCAGCCTAGAACCAGCCGTCAATCCACTGGACGCCGATGGACGCGGCGGGCATGGCTCAGCACTGCTTTTCGAAGAATTCGGACTCCGCTATCTCGGTCCGATCGATGGCCACAATATTCCCTTGCTGGTCAGTACGTTGGAGTTCGCAAAAACTTGTACGGAACCGGTCGTCATTCATGTCCTAACTCAAAAGGGCAAAGGCTATGAGGCTGCACTCAAGTTCCCTGAGAAATTCCACGGTCTAGGGCCCTATGATGCCCTAACTGGACTAACTCCCTCGCCCAAGTCAGGGGCAGCGCCGATGTGGCAAGAGGTCTTTGGTCACACCATGGTCAAACTGGCTAAGCAAAACAAAAACGTGGTGGGTATCACCGCGGCTATGCCGAGCGGAACTAGTCTCAAATTCCTCGAACAATCTGTACCAGGTCAGTATTACGATGTCGGAATCGCAGAGGAACACGCGGTGATTTTTGCCGCTGGCATGGCGACCATGGGCTTTCATCCCGTGGTCGCCATCTATAGCACTTTCCTGCAACGAGCCTACGATTGCATCCATCACGACGTTTGCCTTCAGGATCTCCCAGTCATTTTCTGCATGGATCGAGCTGGACTCAGTGCCAACGATGGCCCCACTCACCACGGTCTTTTCGATATTTCTTATCTCCGCTGTCTTCCCGGTATCGTCGGGATGGCACCCGCCAACGAAGATGAACTTCAAGACATGATGTTCACCGCCACTCTCCAGAATCGGCCCGTGGCTATTCGCTACCCTCGAGGCAATGCTGAAGGGGTTACGGTCAAAGAAATCCCCTCGGTTATTCCCATCGGCAAAGCCGAGGTTCGTGAGAATTTTGAAAATCGACCGGGTGCCACTCGGATCGCTCTCTTCGGTCTCGGCCCCATGCTTACCTTGGCCTTGCAGGCATCGGCACAACTTCGCGCTGAAGGCTTCAATGTTGCAGTGATTAATCCCCGGTTCTTTAAACCTCTCGATACTGAGATTCATACCTTCTTCGCTCAAGCGGCCGATGTGGTCGGCACACTCGAAGATCATGTCGCGATGGGCGGTTACGGCAGTGCGGTGATGGAATGCCTCGCCGACGCTGGAATTCCTACCCCAATCTATCGACTCGCTTGGCCTGATCAGTTCATCGAACACGCTTCCTCCGTCGATTATCTTCGCGAGAAACACGGTTTGACAGTCCGGCACTTGGTTGAAGGAGTCAAAGCCAAGGTAATCCAACGTGCAAAAGCAATCGTCGTTCCCAAAATCGGTTTTGCTTGAGTACTATTAAGAATTTACTCCTGAAGTAGCTTTTGCCTGCGAGGGGTAAGGCCGAGGCAATCCCTTCCACGGCCGCCCTCACTCCATCAAGGTCTGGTTACTGGGCGGATTGGATGCTGCCCCAGATCCTTCTCGGTCAGTGCCCGATCACCGAGACTCAATGGCACGATGAATCTAAGGCAGGATTGTGGGCACTCCTCACATCGCTCGGAACGGTCACTCGAGGCGCTCCAACATCACCCGACGCAAGTCCATCACGGCAGCCTTGGCTTTCCTGACCGGTCGCACAGTGAGAGTGTTCTCGCCAGCCACGAGCATCAGCCTGCCAACCTCGCGGGGCACGAAGCGTTGGAAGTGCCCGGTCTCCTCGACCGTGAATTCGCACGAGCCGCCCGCAACCTCGAGGGCGACCACCGAACCGCCGTTGCCCGTGCCGCAGCCTTGCAGGACGGTCACGCGGTAGATGCCGGCTTGGGGCGCCTGAAAAGTCCAGGCAGCAGTGTCATCCGCGTTCACCCAGAAACCGAGGGTGTCCTTGTGCGCTGGCTCCTCGTAATTGAGCTTGGTGCCCCTGACCTTGGCGTCTCGCGCCTCGAGATGGATAAGCGTGTTGGGGCCTTGCTTGGAGGCGGCGTCCATCGCCTGGCGCCAACCGGCGAGGAGCGGTCGCATCGCCTCCGAAGTCGGTAACGCGACCAAGCGCGTGGCGTCGGTCTGGATGAAGCAACGTTCCCAAGCGGCACGATCGAAGTTCGGGTTGGCCTTGTTGCCCTCGGCCCCGACGCCTCGGCGCCAAGCCTCAAGCTGCCCACGGAGGGCGGCGACGCGAGCGGGTTCGGCAGCCGAAAGATCACTGGTTTCGCTGGGGTCGTTGGCGAGGTTGTACAGTTCGAGGCTGCCATCCTCGTAGTGTTCGATGAGTTTCCAGTCGCCTTCACGAGCCACGCCGCTAGGTCTGCCGCCTTGGTTCATGTAATGCGGCTGATGCCAGAAGAGGGTTCGAGGTTTGGCGGACGAAGGCTTAACCTCAAAGATCAACGAGGTGAGGTCTTGAAAATCAAGCACCTTGGGGGCATCCACCTTCGCCAGCGCGCAAATCGTCGGCATGAGGTCTCCCAGTACGACGGGTTCTGCAATCATTCTCGGAGTGATCCGCGCGGGATAACGGATGATGAGCGGCGTGCGGATGCCGCCCTCATAGAGGTAGCCTTTGCCGGCGCGACTCGGGGCGTTGTAGGTGGCCGGACTCTCCTCAAGTTCGGAGACGTGCACGCCACCGTTGTCCGACGCGAAGATCACCATCGTGTTCTTAGCCAGCCCGTGAACCTCGAGCGCTTTGAGCACGCGCCCGACGGCGCCGTCGAGAGAGTGGATCAGAGCCGAGTAGGTCGGGTGGAAGGCGCCGGCGTTGGCTTCGATCGCCTTGGCCGACGCGGCCAACGGGATGTGAGGGGTGTCAAACGCGAGGTAGAGCAGAAAGGGCTTGTCTTTGTTACGTTCGATGAACTTTAGGCTGAAGTCCGTCTGACCGAGCTCGCCCTTGCCGCCGAGCGGCGATTCGGGGCCGGGATTCGCCGTGCCGGTGAAGGCTTCGTCGAAACCATAATCGGTGGCCAGATGGCCTTTGCCGCCAAGGTGCCACTTGCCGACCGCTGCGCTGACATAGCCTTTCGGCTTGAGCAACTGGGCGAGGGTCGGGACACCGTCCGGCAGGAAGGTGTTGATCGGGGCGCTGAGGAGGCGATGCGAAGCGCGGTCGGTGCGACCGTTAAGGAAGGTGGTAATCTTCAGTCGCGCCGGGGTCTGGCCGGTCATCAGCGCTGCGCGCGAAGGCGAACACACCGAGGCGGCGGCGTAGGCCTGAGTGAAGCGGGCGCCCTCGACAGCCAGTCGGTCGAGATGCGGAGTGCGCTGGTCCTTGCGCCCGAAGCAGCCGAGGTCATTAATCCCGAGGTCGTCTGCTAACAGGATGACGAAATTAGGAGGACTCTCTTGAGCGAGCGCAGGAGAGCCGGCGGACAGCAGTCCGAGGAGGAAGGCGAAAACAAAGCAGACCATTTGGGACCTTTAGCCGGCGGCGTATTTGTGCAAAGGATAAAAGCCACTTGCTGCCCCGTCCGGTTGCACGGCGGGCTCGCGATAACTCGGTAGCGCAATTTTTATTCTGTAAAGTGTGCTAATTAGGTTTGGGACAGCACAGGTGATTGCCTGTTGAGATAATTTTTTCCGATTAGCCACTCGTCGGTAGTTTCGCAAAGACTGTCAGCATAAGTCAGAAACCCCAACAAATAGGCATTTTATGGGAATTTTTGATAAGTGCCCATGCAGACCAATGCAGACCAATGCAGGCCAACACTGTTTAAAGTGGAGGGAATCTGTAGGAAAGAATAAGGTGGGGTTGTGGCCGCGCGGGTAGGCGGTCTTATTTAGGAACGTTTCCTATGACGTCAGTCAGATCCGCTCTCTCTAAATTCGCGCAGGTAAGATCCGCATCACGTTTTCACGGAGTCGGGCTGGATCAGTTTTTGGGTGCGGGAAAAAGCGGACGCTGCCGCCGCCAGCGAGCTCCTCGCCATCGCCGCGTCGGTCAGCGACTAAGAGCGTCCCGCACCGCGCGCTTGCAGCTCCCTTGCCAGACCATCAGCGGGTGCAGTGCGACGGGGAGGCGCTCGTTGCGCGCCTGCGGCATGACCGAGCTGCGCGGCGGCACGATGATCGCGTCGAGCGGAGTCCAGAGGCTGTTGAAATCAAGCTGCGCGAGCCGGTGGGCGTCGCTTTCGAGATCGCGGAGAAAGGCACTGCCAATGCGAATCTGGCGGCAGCCGTCGTTTGGGATCAGAGACGCGAGCAGCGTGCCTCCGTGCGGGGCGGAGATGGTGACGTAGCGCCGCACGCGGTCGAGCCCGCCGAGTCGCTGCAGGTAGTAGCGCGTGACCAGCCCGCCCATGCTGAACGCCACGAGGTCGATCTTCTCGCCGGGCGCGTAATTCTCCCCGATGAACTCGACCACCTGCTGTTAAACTCGACCACCTGCCCCGCCAGCACGTCGAGCCCTATCTGCCCCCAACTCGGCCGCAGGCTCACCGTCTTCGCGTCCCAACCCTGCGCGCGAAGATAGCGCGCCAGCGGCTCCATCTTGCGCGCATCGTCCTTAATCCCGTGGATGAGCAGCACGGGATTACGCGGAGCAGTCTCAGTCGCGGACACGCAGGGAGAAAGCAGCGCGAGCAGAGCCGCGGCAAGCGCGAAAAGCGGGCGGTTCATGCGTGCAGATTGCGGGAGTGCCGGGCCTCGAACTCCGCGTGGCGCAGCGGCACGTCGATCAGCTCAAAGCTGTCCCCGAACGAAGGAAAGAACGTATCCCCTTTCACCGCGCGGAGCACCACGCTGAGATACAGTTCCCGGCAGTGCGGCGCGGAGTGGCTCGCCGAGCGTCTCAAATGTCTTTTTACCCTCCGTGTCAAAAAAGCAAATTCCGATCAATATTTCAACTCTTGCAAGCGGAAGACAGGGGCTCTCAGGCAAATTTTATCAGCGGGTTGAAGCCACCTGCATCACCAAGAAAAGGATCTTGGGCAAGTGCAGAAGTGCATCACCCAAGATCTCGGATTTTCCGTCGAATCAGAAAGTGTAACCAAGTCCAGCAAGAAGCCTCAGGTCGTTTTCTTTGCGGCCAATGGCTGGAACAGAGCGATAGAAGTCTTGGAAAGTAATATTAGCGCTCAGTTTTTCGGTGATTTTTGTCGAGAGGGTGAGATCAAAGTTAGCCACATAATCTTCGAAGCTGCTCACTCGAGGGAGGTATTCTAGCTTCTGTTGGAGCGAGGCTTGCTCGTTAATCTTCCAGCGAAAGTTTTCTGCGAGACGCAATGAGAGGTAAGTGGTCGAACCGGTGCCGGCGAGGTTCTCAAAAATGAGCGCAGGACCGGCTTCGAATGAGAGAGAAATCTTTTCATTCTTGACCACATAATAACCGGCCGAAGGGGCAAGAGTTACCCGGTGCTTGATGCCGGCAATCCGGTCGGTGCGACCATCCACAAGGGCTGAAAGGTACCAACGGTCAGTGAGGAGTCGGTTGTACTGGGCGAGGGCTCCGAAGTTCTGAGCAGTGGTTATTTGGTTACCTGTTCCGTTGGAACGATTGTTTCCGTAGGTGGCATCCGCCCCGAGGTTGACCTCGTTTTTATCCCATTTTCTTAAAGTCTTGAGTGCCGCACCCATGAGGAGGGTATCGGAGTTGCCCTTGGCGACGGCGGCATTGACAGTAGCGGTGGTTTGCCAACCTTTGGGCTCTTCGGCAACAAGCAGTGTTGCGACCGAACTGGCCACAAAGGCTATCGATTGAATTAAATTAAATTTTTTCATGAGATAGGAATTTGTTTTTTTGACGGGTAGGGGAAAAGAAGAATTGGTTTTTGAAACGAAAGTGTGGTCGTTATATTTCTCGATGACAAGCTGTCAATGTCCCCAGTGACGGTCTTTACCCTCCACGTCAAAAAAGCAAATTCCGATCAAGAGTCGAGGGGAACGAGCTCCGTGTGTCCGAGACTCGATTCGCTGGATGGGTTCGGCCGCTCCTGCGAGCGGCCTATGAATCAAGCAGCCCGTCTCCAACGCGACGTAACCTCACTTGCCCTTCTTCCCGTCCACCAGTTCAGCCGACAGCTCCTTTGCGCCGTAAACCTTGTTCAGCGCCTCGAACATTGCCGCCGAGTGGACGGACGTCGCGCGGCCCTGCTTCTCGCTGAAGGCGTAGTCGGCAGGCAGACTTTGCAGATTGCCATCGAAGATGATGCCGACGTATTCGCCCGCGCCGTTCACCACCGGACTTCCAGAGTTGCCGCCGATGATGTCGGCTGTGCTGACGAAGTTAAACGGCGTCTCTAAGTTCAGCTTCGACTTGCACTTCTCCCATCGCGGCGGCAGGTCGAACGGCGCCTTGCGATTCATCTCGCTCGCACGTTCGTAGAGACCGCCCAGCGTCGTCATCGAGGGAATCTGCTTTCCATCTTCTTCGTAGCCTTTCACCACGCCGAAGCTCAGGCGCAGCGTGAATGTCGCGTCCGGATAACCCGCCGTGCCGAGCAACGCATTCCGCGCGCGCGCAATCGCCGCCTGCGCCTGTTGCTTCACCTCGGTCTGTTCCTCGAACACCTTGCGCAGTGTACGCGCCTCGCCATCGATGAGTCGCGCGACCTCGATCAGCGGATCCTTCGCCGCCGCCACCGCCGCTGCGCCGCCTTCATAGAGCTTCTTGCGGAACGTCACGTCGCGGACCTTCGTTCCCGTAATCAACTCCACCGCGCGTTCACGCGGCGATTTGCCAGCGAGAACTTTCTGCGACAGCGGATCGTTGCCACCGAACTGCCCCGCGAGGAACGTGAGCGAATCGGTCAGCGTGAGAATCTCCAGATCCGTGTGAATGGGCTTCTCGGAGAACAGGCTGAACTCCAGTGAATCCTTCCCGCCATCGCTGAACTCACGCAGACGTTCGCCATTTGGCTTCGGGCGCTCAACGCCTGCGCGCAGCAACGTGCGCGCAATGCCGAAGCTGTCGCTGCTGAAGCCGAGCCCGCCTTCGAGGAAATTCTGGCGCGTCGCCTGTGCAGCCACGGTCTTCGTCGCGGTGGCAATCTTGTCGTAGGCCGCAAGCGCGGCTTCGTGTTCCGCAGAGCCAACGAGCTTCTTTTTAAACTCCAATTCCGCCTTCACCTTCGCGCCCATCAACGACGGATCGAGCAAACCACCGAGCCGGCCATCGAGCGCCTTGCGGGAATTCTTGATGCCAAACAGCTCCTTCTTCGCGCGACGCGCATTCTCCTCGCTGCGCGCGCTCCAGGCTTCGAGCAACACTTCCGTGCGCTTGAGCGAGTTCAGGCGGAAGGGCAGTCCTTGATCGCGCAGATACTCCAGTTCCGCAACCGTGAGCAGACGGCTCGTGCGACCGGGATGTCCGGAGACGAACACCAGTTCGCCGTCCTTCGCACCCGTGGTGGAGAACTTCAGGAAGTGCTGCACCCTCGCCGGCTTGCCGTTCTCGTAGGCGCGGAAGAAACAGATATCGAGGTCGTAGCGTGGGAACTCGAAGTTGTCCGGGTCGCCGCCGTAGAACGCGATCTGCGATTCCGGCGCGAAGGTGAGGCGCACGTCCGTGTATTTCTTGAAGCGATAGAGATGATAGGCGCCACCCTGCCAGAGCGTGACGACGTCCGAGCGCAGGTCGGTTTGGTCGAGGGACGTCTTCTCAATCTCGGCCATCACCTTGCGGCGCGCGGCAAAGGCGGCAGCGGGCGCGGCGTCCTTCGGAATCGCGGCGTTTACCTGCGCGGTCACGTCCTCGATGGATTGCAGCACGTTCAGTTCGAGATCGAGACACTTCACCTCGTCCGCCAAAGACTTCGCGGAGAAGCCGTCGCGCAAATAATTTTTCTCCTTCGTGCTGATCTTCTGGAGAGCGTCCGCGCCGACGTGATGATTCGAGATGAGAAGGCCGTCCTCGCTCACGAAGCTGCCGGAACCGCCGGAGTTGAAGCGCACGGACGACTTCTGCAAATGCTCCATCCACGCGTCGGTGGGCTCAAATTGGTGGCGGTCCTTAAGAATCTGGCGCGGCGGCTGGTTGAAGAGCCACATGCCTTCATCGGCCAGCGCAGAGACCGCAAGCGAGCAAGCCAGCAAGGCGGAGAAAACATTCTTTGTCATGGAGCGAAGGTAGTGAAAGACGGGGAGAATTGGCTAGGGGAAGTTAGCACCCATTACGCGAGGCCGAGCTAATCCGACTGCCAATAAGTTGGATCTTGCGACTGATGAATACTAGTAGACGCTCGAGCCACTTGGCCTATCGTCGACGACGCCCCGCCGGGTTGACCTCAAAAAAGCAAATTCCTAGCAGCTGGCGCAAGGAGCTCCGGCGGCTGGTTGAGGGCGAGGAGCGAGGCGTTGCTCTGATCTCTGATCCACGGTTTGCTTGGATTTTTTACCGCATTGGCCGTAGGTGTTGGGTCCAAGAGAAGTTTTCGCTCAATGGAGACTTCACAGATATTTCACCCGGCAGACTCACACAGACGAGGCTCAACTTATACGCGAGTGGAACACGATACTTGCGCAAATAATGCATTCTACCGAGGCCGACTACAGAGATAATCTGCAATTCACCATCACTATTCATCAGTTGACCTTTTCCCCTTTGAAATCCTCCCGCTGAGACACTTTCCTCTTTGGCTGTCCCGCGTCAGTCCTTAGATTCCGCGCGCGATGTCGCAGATGCTCAAGTCCTCCGGCGCAATGGCCGCCGCCACCATGACCAGTCGTGTGCTGGGCATGGTGCGCGTGATGGTTTATGCGACGTTCATGGGCAACGGCCCGGTGGCCAGCGCGTTCACGCTCGCCTTCATGGTGCCGAACTTGTTCCGGCGTCTGCTCGGTGAAGGCGCACTCACGGCGGCGTTCATCCCCATCTTCAAACAAAAGGAAATCCACGAAGGCAAAGACGAGATGTGGCGCACGGCCAACGTTGTCATCTCTGGCGTGATCGTGGCAGCAGGCGCGATCACCGCGCTGGCGATTGTTGGGATTTCCACGGCGTTGTACTTTGGTCAGTTCAGTTCTGAAACCATGCTCATGTTGCGGCTGTTGCGGTTCATGTTTCCTTACATGCTGCTCGTTTGTGTGGCGGCGGTATTGATCGGCATGGCAAACGCGCGCGGTCATTTCTTCGTGCCTGCGCTCGGCTCAGTGATGTTGAATATGGTCATGATCGCGAGCGTGTTGCTGCTCGCGCCGCTCATGGGCGTGACGTTGGAACAACAGATTTTCGGACTCGCCATCGGCGTCGTGGTGGCGGGTTTTGCGCAGATGGTTTTCCAACTGCCGAGTTTGTCCAAGGAAGGTTATCGCTACCAATGGGTGTCGCCCTGGCGCGATGCCACGGTGCGCGATGTCGTGCGCAAGATGATCTCCGGCTCGATCGGCGTGGCGGCGTTCCAGATCAACGTGCTCGTCACTCAGGGTTTTGTTTTTCTCGTGGACGATACCAAGACCATCAATTCGACCTTCGATTACGCGGTGCGCTTAATGGAATTGCCGCAAGGCATTTTCGGTGTCTCGCTCGCCACCTTCTTGCTGCCAACATTGTCAGGGCTGGTGGCGGAGAAGAAATTCACCGAGTTCCAATCCACGTTGAAACAAGGTTTGAGCTATCTCTCATTCTCGAACATGATCGCTGCCGCCGTTTCACTCGCGCTGGCTGAACCGATCGTGCGATTGCTTTTTGAGCATGGGAAATTCGGGCCCGACGCCACGGATCGCGTCGCGCGGGCGTTGATGTGTCTTGCGCCGGGGTTGTTGTTGTTTTCGACGAACAATATTCTGGCGCGGGCGTTCTTCGCATTGAACGACAGCAAGACGCCGATGAAGATCAGTGTGTTTTGCCTCGCGTTGAATCTCGTGTTCGCAGTCTATCTCGTGCAGCAATATCGCGAAGCTGGACTCGCCACCGCCAACACGATCAGCGCGATGTTCAACACAGGGCTGCTGTTCTTCGCGCTCCGCCGCAAGCTCAAGCGACTGGAGATGCAGGGATTGATCAGCAATGTGATGGCACTCATTGGCATCGCAACCGTGGCGGGCGGCGTTGCGTCTTTCGTGTTCCGCTATTGGGATCAACACGTCGGGCATGACGGACTTTACGCGCGGCTTGGTGCGGTGTTCGTGCCGGGCATCATCGCGGGCGTGATCTACTGGCTGCTCGCGCTGGCTGCGAGAGTTCCTGCGGCGATGGAGGTGACGGGGTTGGTGCGGCGGAAGTTGGGCCGCTGACATAGGGGTAGGGGCCCTACCCTTATTGAACATCCGCCGACTACCGATGTCGAACTTGCATTATGATTACAAGTAAACGGTCGAGCCACGTGGCCTCTTTACATCCTGCTGGAAATGCGGATCGACCAAACCTTAATGGCAATCAGCATTTGGCTTGCGAGATGTAGGATTTTTACCCTCCGCGTCAAAAAAGCAAATGCCTATCAATAATATCAATCACTGTCGGAAGTGCCAAAATCGTGGCGGTTCGTTACTCCTTTTCCCCGGCGGCATTCATCCGTTTCTCCATCCGGTCCATCGATTTCTCCATCATCTTCATCTGACGGTCCATAGTTTTCTCCATCATTTGCATTTTGCGGTCCAATCGCTCCTCTGGTGATTTGCAACCGGCGAGCAGCGCGCTTATGGCGATAAGCAGTGTGGCGGGAAGTGGGTGTATCATCACTTGTTCAATTTAACTTTGGATTCTCAGGAAACTCTATTTCTTTGACTCCCACTTCGTTGACATCAACCCGCCAATAAAATTTCAAAATACTGATTTTACTCGTTCATGCAAATCCGCTTCTACAGAATTCAATTCGATCGGCGGTTCATCTCCAAATAGATGGGGCAGCACTTCAGGCTTTGCGCGTCGATTACTGGAGGGACCGGAAAGGAAGTATAGCCCCCACCGGGCAATTCCACTCTGATGGTATGGCCCACGGAACCGCTGGGCCGCCGTCCCCCAGAGAGGTCACAATGGTCTCACTCGGGCGCTGCGCCAAGAGCGGCAGCGAATTTTTTCCTTCCCGTAAAAAAGCAATTTCCTATCAGTTTGCCTCCTGTGCCCGGAGCATCCAGGCCTTGCTGGTTTCGCCGGGATCGGAGGCGCGGAACTCGGTGGACTCGTTCCACCGCTTGCCGTCGCCGTCGATGAACTGGATGAACCAGTACGGCGAATTCATCTTTCGGTAAATCGAGGCCCCAACGCGCCGTGCAGTTTTTACCCTAAACTTACTGCACTCGACCGCAAATACCGAGCGTTTTTGGCCATATGTCACCACTCTAAACCACTCGCCTCGGAACGAGGATTCAATTCCTTAGAGGCTTTAACCATGGGCTCCCGCAGTGAAATCAATGTAACTAAAAAATTTCCTCTTGCTGGCCTGAGGAGGTCAAAGCAGATACTGTCTCAGACTTTGCCGCAGAGGGTTTCTGCAGTCAGGTCAAACCCTTTTCCAGATGCACCTAAAACTCGTGGGTCGATTGTCGAGATGCCTTATTTTGTTTGCCGCTCTACTACTCGCGGATCCGCGCAACTCATCCACGGCTGCAGGTATTGAGCCCAAGCGCCCACTGCCGTCCAAAAACGCTCAGTCTCCTCAAGTCCGCATTGTCCGCCAACCGATTAGCCAAGGTGCTTTCGCAGGCAGTGACGTGGAGCTTTCCGTGCTTGCTGAAGGCCCGGCCCCGCTTAGTTACCAATGGTTCGCTGGAACCAATGCTCTCCCCCTTTCCGCGACGATACCCGCTCCCAATTCCAATCTCTCCACGCTTTCTTTTGAGACTATTTCAGTCACCAACGCTGGAAATTATAGCGTCGTGGTCTCCTCTGGAACCAATAGTATCAAAAGCGATGTGGCCACTCTCCATGTACAGGTAGGTCAAGCCTCCGTCCTTCGAATTGCCAATGGCACCCGTACTAATGCCACTCAAACCCAAGTTGTCACTGCCGGAGACATTTCTGCGACCAATACCTTCCCAGTGACTCAGCATCGATTTCCAGTGGCACTTACCGTTCAAGGCGACGACCGAGCGGTGGCCTTTCAAATCGGCTACAATTCAACTGTCGTCTCGGCTGCTTCCTTCGAATTCAAAAATGATCTTCATTCAAATGCCGTTTTCTTCAGCAGCCAAAGCCCCGGTATCCTCTCCGCCGTTTATTCGCTGCCCACCAACGCCGCCTTCACCACTCTCACCCAAATCCTCGGCACCCTCGTGCTGAATACGTCCACCAACCTCTCTCCTCTCGAGGCACTGATTGGCTTCCGGCTGTACCCAGCCTCCGAGCTACCCTCGACGAACCAGACCGCGCCCTGGATGAGCTTGCCGATCGCAACGACTCGAGTTTACGGCACTAATACCGGTTTATTCCCGCTAAGCATCGTCTTCCAACCCCAGGTCGTCGAAGAGGGCCCCCTCGTCTTAAATCGTCAGACGGGTTACTATGTTCAAGCCGCGAACCTGATCAATATCAGCCCTGATCTGCTCAACGATACTCGTTTGGTGGTGGTCGGCCTCACCAATGACACCCGCGGTGTTCCAGTGTCCTTGGTCACTTCAATTGGCCCAGTAGGTACCCCTCCCAATCCCTCCATTTTTCTTGGCCCCATCGCTGCCTACGGTGGCCCTCAGCGGTTTTTGCTCGAGTACTACATTTCAGATGGACTGACCAACAGTCTCGGACGCCTTGGTTATGTTGCAGAGGGAGCCTCCGTCTATTGGGCACAGACCAGCGAAGGACGACGTAGTATCACTCCCACTTTCCAATCGCGGGCCGATGGAATGCTTCTAGAATTCCAGACCCTGACCAATTTTAGCTACTATGTGCGTTACTCAGAGAGCCTTACTGACTTTAGCGCTCAGACCGTAACCAACTCCCAGATTCACACGGCCCTCCCGGCTTTCAAAGGGAATGGGCGGCTCGTCCAATGGTTGGACAATGGCCCACCAAGGACTTATTCCGCACCTACCAATCGATTCTATCGAATTCTCGAGTTTCGCTAATCCTCGAGTTCCTTCCTTCCCTAACTTGTTCATTTACCTTTTTCATTTTAAACCTAATGAAGTCTCCCCTTAACCCAGTTGCAGTGCTTTTACTCGCCTCCACTGCTGCGCTCAGTCTTCGGGCACAAAACAATTCTGCCAATGACGACAAACCCGAACCTTACGGAATCCGCTTTCGCCTCAGTGGAAGAACCCAGTTCAATATCAAAGCAAGTGTGACCGACTCAAAGCCGGTCTTGCTCGGGACCACGGGATTATTTGGCGACGGTTATGTTCTATCCGGCTCCAATTCTTCGACCAATGCTGCCGGGCTTGCGAATCCGGGGTCGCTGACTTGGAACTGGGGTTACAATAACGCCTCGCAGATCTCTGGGGACCAACTCACTCTGACCCGTTATAACGACATTCCGCGAGTCGGCACAGTTGATGCCAGTGGAGGCTCGACGACCTTTGGTGGCGAACTGTTTGCTGGCTACGAATTATTTGAATCCCGTGTTTGGAAACGGCGGACCGCACATTGGGGTGTCGAAATGGGCTACGGGTTCACCACCTTCAATGTCACAGCCAATGGAACACAATCGGGCAACGGAACCCGCGCTCAATCCCTCTATTCACTCGGTGGCATTATCCCGCCGAGCCCAGGCTATCGGGGTAATTTTAACGGCCCTGTTCCCGGGGGACCGATCGCTCCTATTATCGACTTTACTCCGCTCAGTTCTTCCAGCAGCAGTGCACTCGGTACCGATACACTGAACGCCACGATTAGCAGCGATTTACACACGGTAAAGCTGGGGCCTTGGGTTGACCTGCCCATGACTGACAAGATCACCTTGGGTCTTGGCATCGGATTCTGTTCGGTCTTCGCTCAGGCCGATCTTGCCTTTCAAGAATCGCTCACTTTCAGCGGGGTTAACTCTGCCGATTTAAACGAAGCCGCTCGCCAATCGACACGGGTCGCCGCTGCCTCTCGGCAAGATTGGTGTCCAGGCTTTTATGGCCAAGCCCGGATAAGCTACGCTTTCAACCCCAGATGGAGTGCCTTCGGAGGCGTTGATCTTCAGGCGAATCGTGATCTTAAATTCTCCTCCCAAGACCGCGGGGTTGCCATTGAGTTAGGCTCTATTTTTGGTGCCTCGGCCGGCGTCCAATTTAGCTTTTAATTCCCAACCGCCTTGCCGTTAGCCCCAGCGGCTTCGGTCAATGAAATCAGTCCCTCAAGGGAGAGAATCAGCTGTCTCAAAGCCACTCAATATCCGACTGAAGGACTCTGGCAAAAGAGCCGGATCCCGAACATCGATCGTGAATTGATCATCACTGTTTCGCAAGGTGATCGCCGCTGAATCGGAATAGAGAATATTGGAGACCGCTCGGCGATGGTGGGTCCGTGTTCGCACATTGAAATCACCCAAGTCGGGTGGACTCAAAAACTGGGCGTCCATGATCAAAGCGCGAATAGGGCGTCCCTTTCGATTTTCTCCAAGAGAATCAAGCTTCAGGATCACTGGAGTTTGGACGGCAGTTAAGTCATCGAATAAGCGGGTATTGCCTCCATGCCGATAATAGTAACTGCACTGTGCTTGGTCGATTCGGACCCGTGCGAGTTCGCTTGCTGCATCAAGCGGTTGATCGTTTCCCGGACAAAACAAAACCCTTGGTTGCGATCCCAAGTGTTCGGCTAAGAGCAATCCCAAGGCGACAGGTGACCCTCCCCGTAACGAGAGCAAACTGGTAGGAGATCCGGTCGAAGGATAAAGGACGGCAGGACTCGTGAATGGAGGGGCCTTGGGTCCGTAAGGAATCCGACCGTCAAAATCACCGGCGTATCCTTGGATAGCTATTCCGACTTGGTGGAGATTCGAGAGGCAAACCGTGCGTCGACTCGATTCCTTGGCCTTGCTCAAGGCGGGAAGCAAAAGCCCCGCTAAAATGCCTAGAATAGCAATTACTACGAGCAGTTCAAGCAAGGTGAATCCATCGATCCGACCGAATCCGTTCTTCGGATACCTCCCTCCGGTTCGATCCGTCATAGTTTATAGTTCAGCGAATAGGGGCTGAGGTCAGCGAATAAAAAACAGCCTCTGATCTCAAATCGACATTCAAATAAATCTCAGCACCTGTCCCAGAAATTTCAACATTTTCCTCCGTCCAATGCGCCAAATCTGCGGATCGACGTAACTGATAACGGTAACCTAGCTGGGAATCCCAACTCAAACGAAGCCCCACTGGCTGACGTGCAAACCGCAAAGCGCGAAACCTCGAGACCACCGGGGAAACATCGAGTCGAACTCGGTCAATATCCCAGTACCCCCCCATTTTATTCGTATCAGTCAGCGTCGATAGAAAACGAATCCCCACTGAATGGCCCACCCAAGGATCACTGGATGTTACTTCAGGTAAAGTGACACTAAAATCCACCAAATGAGTTCGATCGGGAAATAAAGCGAGGCTATTGGTGACAATCCGAGACGCTACCGGCACCAAATTGCTTCCATCGGGGCGATGACACAGCGAAATTTCTAACGGAACACCTTCTAACATATTGCCGCCCATTCCCAGCACCCCCGCAGTCAGAGTGTAACTATAACCGGATTCAAATCGCACATCAAAGGCATGGGAAGGGCTTAAATCATCGGCATCGACGGTCTCTCGATCCTGAAATAATCCGACCCCTGGAATATTGAAAAGATACAGGGCTTGTTTCCCATCTGCATTCAACAAGTGATCGGGCGATCCGACTCCTGTATTTAGAAAAACACCGCACAGAAGTAACCAATCAAATTCAATGTAATCAGGCGGCTTAGGAGTCTTCTGCCAAGAATCGACCCGAGGCGCGGCATAGGTGGTGGAGGGCAGTTCAAAGGACCCATTAGGAATCGAAACATCTATCGCCTCGATCCTTGGGCCGATGACCAGACTTACAACCGTCAATGCGAGAGAGGTGGCCTTGGGCCATGGCTTCA
The DNA here is from genome assembly GCA_945898055.1 of Akkermansia muciniphila. Lineage (GTDB taxonomy): Bacteria > Verrucomicrobiota > Verrucomicrobiia > Limisphaerales > UBA9464 > SXXZ01. Next base: position 28,780 of record CAMDGV010000019.1, read on the forward strand.
CGGCTGAATGCAATGCCTCCACGTTTAACGGGACCGGCGTTGGCACAAAAGCCCGACCAGTGCCAGTGCCCCAACTGCGGCCATGGCAACTGTACTCGGCTCAGGCACCGCGCTCAAACGAACGTTGTCCAATTCCCAATAGGCAATCCCAGCCGTGCCATTCTGAGAAAGAGGCGCCAATTCAATCCCAATAGCTCGCCCCGACCAAGCATCGGTACTCTTCACCGTTGCCAAACCAGTGGAGACTTGAATCAGTTCTTGGGTTGTCGCAAAGGCAGAAGTCGCGGAAACGGGGGTCGATGCCAAACTGATCCGATTTCCATTCAAAGTGTAATATAACCCCACACGGAACTGGGTGCCCGCGGTGAGGGCGCCACCGCCACGAATCGCAACCTGCAGATTATACGAAATGCCCGGCGTAAAAGTGGAACTGGTCTCTTGGCTAAGACTCATACCCGGCACGGGAAAGACAAAGGCCACCTGATTTCCGTCGAGATTGCTAATATGCCGCGGATTCCCCACCGGACTATTAGGGAAAACTCCGGCCAAGTTATTCCAATCTTCGGCTGAAATCCCAAACTCAGGGGGTAACGGGGGAGCTTTCTGCCATCCAGTTACCAACGGATACGCAGGAAAACCGGCCGGCACCGTTGGCCCCTCAAAGGATCCATTCGTAACCGGCAGTGATTGAGCAAAGGAGGTTAAGCTAATCCCCCCAGAGAAGGCCAAAAGCAAAGTGGACAGCACTCCAGAAGAACATCGAAGAAAAACAAATTTTCCAAACATACAAAAAAGGCTAAACCGAACCAAAGTACGGAACCAAAATTTCGCGCTAATCCAGAGAGATTTGCGAGATAAATTGAAAGCGCAAAAGTAGCAACGCAGTAAAAAGACGCAGTAAAAAGACCTCATCCATCGTCAAAATCAAAACCCACTAATACTCTAAAATACTCCATTTTTAAGAGCATGGATTCCGCACCAAAAAGTTAATCTCGCCAATAAGTAGATCCTTCAACGGGCTGATATTTCACTGCCATTTGAGGGGTTTCAACCGGCGCATCATCATGAAGCGATTGCACCCCAGCTAAGGTCATTCCCGAGGTTAGGAGGGTTCTTTCAATGGGGTAGGGTTGCCGATTCTCCACAATCATCCGCTCGATATGACGCACCTGAGGATTGAAAAAATCTGCGGTACTCGAACCGTGGGTTGGCATGGGTAAATACATCTGACAGGAAATCACCTCATCCGTCTCTCCATTCAATCCCGCATAATTGAAATCTCTGATTCCAAGCATAAATAAGGTGGTGCGAAATCCATCGAGATGCTCGATGAAATAGGCCCATCCCTCTGGGAATGACCGGCGCGCCCAGTCAAAACTCACCGCACCGCTTGGATACCCATTGATCGCCGGCAAATTGTGGCTCCGCGATAGTGCTGATTCCAAAAGGCGCCGTGTCGATGCCTTGCGGGCCGCATAGTCCCACATCGCTCCACCACGCAAGGCGAGAACCCGTCGCACTCCCACTTCACCTCCCCGCCGCCGCTCAGACATACATTGAGCGGTCTCCAAGCCGTGGATATCATAGCTATCGAGCCCTCCGTAGGCCACACAAACACTCTCAGTGAGGGGCGTTCCTATCGGAATTTCCAGTGCAGGAATCCGGCGGGTTACGGGTAACGAGGAACCGGCCATAAATGGAAACTTTAGCCGCTGCGAATCCTCAACCATTTCGACACACTCCGCCCAATCGGTGGAAAGATGTTTGTCATTAAACACGGGAACACTTCGACCGCTGGCTTCAAACACTCGGACGATTTCTTTGAAAAAACGATAGCGTGGATACAACGTTTGTTTGCGCTCATTCTTTGGATAGGTTCCGTGCTCAGCAATGATCACAACGCCGTCGACGGCCAGTTTAGATCCACCCAAGGTCAGCGCTTGGGTAATGGTGGTATAAATGGGAACTCCGTGGCGGGCTGCTGTCGTACGAGCCAAATCCTTTTTCGGAAACTGATCGACATACAATGACACCAAGTCCACCTCCGGTTTTCGCCACACTCCACCCCAGCCGTAGCCGACTAAAAATCGGTCAATGAAATGCTGCGCATGAGAATGAAGCCTTACTTCAGTGGCAATGAGGGCAATTCGCTTGCGCGGTGTGTTTAAAGCGTTGGTCGGCAACGCGGACATCGCCGCGGTCGCGAGGCCAACCCCAAGAAACCGACGACGGGAGACAGGATGGTTCATAAGTTTAAGGGCACAGAGTGGAATGATGACGAGAGTTCTTTCGAAAAAACCAGAGAGGAATGACCGCCAGAACGGGTAGGAAACCAGCAAGAGCTAAACCAAGATCCATTGATCCCCGTCGATCTGCTAAATTCCCCAAAAAAAGGTGAGCTTGTGCCGAAAGTATCCAAGCCACAACCCCGGCGACCCCGGTAATTTTCCCTTGGTGCCGCCCAGAAAGCTCCTGAGTAAAAGTATGGTATAGAGGGAAAACTCCGAGTGCCCCTACCCCGATGAGCAGCAAAATACCCAGTAAGAGTGGCCCTCGTTGCAACCAAGGAATGAGTGCCGCACTTGCGGTCAAGAGTGCACAAAAGGAAAACACACGCAACCGAGAGACGGAGGCGCTCACAGTTCCGCGTGACATCCAAACCACGGCTGCGCCGGCAACTAAACAACCTAGGTCGGCAGCCGCAAACCACGCCGAGTTGAAGTATAAAGAATGCGTCTCGGAATAACCGCGGCCCTCCTGCAAAAATTTGGGTAACCAAGCACGAAATACCTGCCAAGCGGTATTAATGCAGGCCACGATCCAAAGTATCCCTAACATTCGACCGCTCAGAAGGACTTTTAAGAAATCTGTACCGACCTCCTCAACCGCACCCTTCCCCTTGACGCCCGATTGCAAATCGGAGGATCGCACGACTAAAAACCACGGGATTAGCCAAAAAAGACCCGCAATTCCGATGACAAAAAAAGGGGGCCTCCATCCTCCGGTTCCTGGTTGAAAAAGAAGAGGTAAGAGCAGTGGAGTCACTATTGCCCCAAAGGTTGCGCCACTCTGCAAAAGTCCGTTCCCCATTGAACGTTCGCGCTCATCCAAAATGAGTCGGGTCGTCCTTACCGCACACGGCCAATGACCCGCTTCAAAGAAACCCAAAAGCCCTCGGCAAAAAAGTAGTTCATTCGACGTCGAGGCCCACCCTGTGATGATTCCAGCCACCGACCACAAGGCAAGCACCGTTCCGTAAACCCAACGCACTGAAAATCGGTCCGCCATCCATCCGAACACTAATGAACCCGCAGCAAAGGCATATCCGAAAACCGCTTCAATTTCTCCGTATCCTTTCTGACTCAGATGAAATTCTTGACTGATTCTCACCGAGGCCCCAGCCAAAGTCTGCCGATCCATATAGTTGATCGACGAGGCCAACAGCAAAAGTCCACAGACTCCCCATTTCCAAGTGGAACTTCGTTGTTCACCGAGCCCACTCTCGTTAGGTGCCGTTTTATTCATGCCACGAAGCTCCATCCCAACGCAGCACCCTTTCCAATAAAGAGTGTGTCCCTGCGGTAAAACCTTCAAATAACCGCTCGCCTTTCTCTGCCGTGGCAAACTTAGGTTCGCCAATATAACCGGCTACCGACCGTTCTTGAGTTACCCAACCGCGATGCGCCGGTTGAAACGGGGTGCAGAGCGTCACCGACGGTAAGTCCGACACCTCACCTACCAAATGGGGCGCTAACCGCATCATCATCGACGTTTCCCACTCACAGGCATGGCCCATCTCCGTTTGGACCATTGATTGATCCAATCCAAGCTGAGCCAAATTCCAATAGGTCGCCATTAACAACATTAAATCTGTGCGATCACGATATCTCTGCCGCAATTCAAAGACCGCCTGACGCCCCGGCACATCATTGCCACCGTGCCCGTTCAAAAAGACCAGGCGCTGAAAGCCGTGCCGCAAAACATTCTCAGCGAGTCCGTTTAATAAATCTAAGTAAACCCGGGGCGGCGCAGAGAGTGTCCCCGGAAAATCAAGGTGATGATCCGAATTTCCCAACCATTGGAGTGGCGCAAAAATAACCCGATCGGAAAGCAATGCTTCGCTTCGTCGCACCACCTCTCCCAACAACAAACTGTCGGTCGCCAAGGGCATGTGCGGGCCATGTTGTTCAATCGCCGCAATCGGAAAAACAATGGGAGTGCTCCTCGATAGGGAAGCTAACTTGGGAGAGGACAATTCAGCGAGATACATGGGATCTTTTTGATAGTGCCGATAGCCTCGTCGTTTTCGCAACTGCCAACCCCGCGCCCTACCAAAAAAACAACCGTCTAACCGATAGCGACACTTCGGGCACTCAAGTGCGACAATTTGACTCGCGTCTCTTTCAATTCGACTCAGACCGTTCGCTTAAGGCCCTGAGTTTACACGATTCGGCGAGAGTAAAAACCCAATAATATTGGACTTTTAGCCTATTTTTAAGCTTATCAATGACTAGGCACTCCGATTGCTTAACTGTCTCGAATATATCGAAATATGGCAAAAGTTTTGGGCATTGATCTCGGTACTACCAACTCCTGCATGGCTGTCATGGAAGGCGGCGAGCCGTTGGTTCTAGAAAATTCTGAAGGAAAAAGAACAACCCCTTCGGTGGTGGCTTTCGCCAAAAATGGCGAGCGTCTCTTTGGCGATGCGGCAAAGCGACAGGGTGTCACCAATCCACGAAACACGATTTACTCGGTCAAACGTTTCATGGGCCGAAAGTTTGAAGAGGTGCAGGAAGAAACCAAGCGTGTCCCCTATAAGGTGGTCAGAGCCTCCAATGGCGATGCCCACATTGAGGTGGAAATTGAAGGCAAGCCAAGAAGTTTCAGCCCTCCAGAAATCAGCGCCATGATTCTCGGCAAGCTAAAAGCAGATGCCGAAATCCGTCTGGGAGAGACCATCACTCAAGCGGTTATCACGGTCCCAGCTTACTTCAATGATAGCCAGCGTCAGGCCACCAAGGACGCCGGCAAGATCGCCGGACTTGAAGTCCTCCGGATTATCAACGAACCCACTGCGGCCTCTCTCGCTTACGGACTCGATAAAAAGAAGGATGAGAAGATTGCCGTGTATGACCTCGGCGGCGGTACTTTTGATATTTCCGTCCTCGAAATCGGCGACGGTGTTTTTGAAGTCAAGGCGACCAATGGCGATACTCACCTCGGGGGCGACGATTGGGATAATGCCATTATCGACTGGATTCTAGCTGAGTTTCAGAAGGAGCAAGGGATCGATCTTCGCAAACAACCGGACGCTCTCCAGCGCATTAAGGAAGAGTCAGAAAAATCTAAAATCGCGCTCTCCTCTTCGCAACAGTACGAGATCAATCTCCCCTTCATCACTGCGGACGCCAATGGTCCCAAACACATTTCCCTCAAGCTCACTCGAGCCAAGATGGATCAACTCTGCGACTCTTTATTCGAGAGGACGATTACCCCGGTTAAAGCCTGCTTGCGAGATGCGGGGCTCTCGACAGACAAAATTGACGAATTAGTTTTGGTGGGTGGCATGACTCGCATGCCTCGCGTGGTCGAAACAGCGCGTAGCTTGATGAACAAAGCGCCTCATCAAGGGGTCAACCCTGACGAAGTCGTCGCCATCGGTGCCGCGATTCAAGGAGGCGTTCTCAAGGGCGAAGTAAAAGATGTCTTGCTACTAGATGTCACCCCGCTCTCTCTCGGCATCGAAACTCTCGGCGGCGTTTTCACCAAACTCATCGAGCGCAATACGACTATCCCCAGCCGCAAATCAGAAATTTTCTCCACCGCCAGCGACAGTCAACCGGGGGTTGAAATCCACGTCCTGCAAGGCGAACGTCAGTTCTCTCGTGATAACAAGTCACTGGGCAAATTTCAACTGTCTGATATTCCTCCTCAACCCCGTGGCGTTCCGCAAATCGAAGTCACTTTCGATATTGATGCCAACGGGATTCTCAATGTCAGCGCCAAAGATCTGGGGACAGGTAAATCTCAGAAGATTGTTATCACCGCTTCGAGTGGACTCTCCAAGGACGAAGTCGAACGGATGCGTCGAGACGCCGAGACTCATGCGGACGATGACAAGGTCCAACGCGAAGTAGTCGAACTGCGCAATGAGGCTGACAATACAGTTTATCGAGCTGAGAAAGTGCTCAAGGATAGCGGCGATAAACTGGGTTCGGCCAAGACGTCCATCGAGGCCGCAGTCGCCGGATTGAAGGAGTCTCTCAAGGGGAGTGACTCGCCGACGATCCGTGCTTCAATCGACGCTTTGAATCAAGCGGTCCAGACCGCAGGACCCGCGACTCAAGGCCAAGAGCCCGGCGCAGGCGCTCCTGCAAATGAGGGTTCCCAATCCAAATCATCCGGAGAGACCAAGGCCGATGAAGGTACGGTCATCGACGCAGAGATCGTCGACGACAAGAAAAAGTCCTGATCCACCAATCTTGACTTACATTTTTGCCCAACCGCAAACGCGGCGGGCTGCATCCACAACAACAACAATAAAACTACACACAGTAACCACATGGCACTGAACGTGAAACCCCTCGGAGACCGCGTCCTCGTGGAACTCGGCGAGGAAAAAGAAGTCAAAAAGGGCGGGATTATTATCCCAGACTCCGCAAAAGAAAAACCCAGTGAAGGCGTCGTTAAGGCCCTCGGAACCGGCAAAACCGGTGAAGATGGCACGAAGATCGCCTTTGAAGTCAAAGTTGGTGATCGTGTCCTCGTCTCCAAGTACGGAGGTTCTGAGGTCAAGATCGATGGTAAAGAATACAAAATCTTCAGCAGCGACGACCTCATCGCGATCGTTGGCTGATTTCACCCGTAACTATTAATCCCTGATTTCAATTATCCATGGCTGCTAAACAACTCCTATTCGACGAAGCTGCGCGTCAGGAAATCCTGAGAGGCGTAGAAATCCTCGCTAAGGCCGTCAAGGCCACTCTCGGTCCCAAAGGCCGCAATGTCGTCATCGACAAAAAGTTCGGATCCCCAACGATCACCAAAGACGGCGTTACTGTCGCCAAGGAGATCGAACTCTCCAATCCTTACCAGAATATCGGCGCCCAATTGGTGCGCGAAGTTGCGAGCAAAACGAGCGACATCGCTGGTGATGGTACCACCACCGCTACGGTGCTGGCTGAAGCGATTTATCGCGAAGGTCTGAAGCACGTCACCGCTGGAGCAAACCCAGTTTCCCTCCAACGCGGCATCCAAAAGGCGGTCGACGCTGCCACCCTCCAACTCGCCAAGATCGCTAAGAAGGTCAAGGACAAGGAAGAGATCAAGCAGGTTGCTACGGTGTCCGCAAACTGGGACACGGCCATCGGTGAAATCATCGCCGATGCGATGGATAAGGTCGGCAAGGACGGCACCATCACCGTCGAAGAAGCCAAGTCCATTGAAACCACTCTGGCCGTTGTCGAAGGAATGCAGTTCGATAAGGGCTACCTGTCGCCGTACTTCGTCACCAATGCCGAAACCCTCGAGGCCAAGTTGGAAGACTGCTATATCCTCCTCTATGAGAAGAAGATCAGTTCCCTCAAGGAAATGCTTCCAATCCTCGAGAAGGTCGCCAAGGCCAGCAAACCTTTGCTGATCATTTCCGAAGAGGTCGAAGGCGAAGCCCTCGCAACCCTCGTGGTCAACAAACTTCGTGGCACCCTGAGTGTCTGCGCCGTTAAGGCTCCAGGCTTCGGTGATCGCCGCAAGGCTATGATGGAAGACATCGCCATCCTCACCGGTGGCCGGCTCATCACTGAAGACCTCGGCATCAAACTCGACAGTCTCGAACTTACCGACCTCGGCCGTGCCAAAAACATCGTCGTGGAAAAAGAAAACACCACGATCATCGAAGGCAATGGCAAAAACTCTGAGATCCAGGGTCGCGTCAATCAGATCCGTCGTCAGATCGAAGAAACCACCAGCGATTACGACCGTGAGAAGCTCCAAGAGCGCCTCGCCAAGCTCGCGGGTGGCGTCGCTATCATCCATGTCGGTGCTGCTACCGAAACTGAGATGAAGGAAAAGAAGGCTCGAGTTGAGGACGCACTCCATGCGACTCGCGCTGCGGTCGAAGAGGGAATCGTCGCCGGTGGTGGCGTTGCCCTGCTCCGTACCCTCCCCGCGATCGAAGCCCTCAAGCTCCCCATCGTCGACGAACAAATCGGCGTCGATATCGTTCGCCGTGCGGTTGAAGCCCCCCTCCGCGAATTGGCTCGTAATGCCGGGGTCGAAGGCGGCCTCATCGTTCAGGAAGTCAAACGCCGCAAGGGTAACGAAGGCTACAATGTCGCCACCGGCGAATACGAAGACTTGGTTAAGGCCGGCGTTGTCGATCCAAAGAAGGTTACCCGTTCTGCCCTGCAGAATGCGGCTTCCATCGCGGGTCTATTGCTGACCACTGAGGCGATCATCACCGAAATCCCCGAGAAGAAGGAGAAGCCCGCAGCTGATCCGCATCACGGTGGCGGCGGTATGGACTACTAAGTTCGACTCTCTTCGAACAAAAATACCTCTACAGGCGCGCTCATCTCACGATGGCGCGCCTTTTTTTCATCTCTGCCAAAACACCGGGACCTTCGGCTACTCTTACGTCATTTCGATTTTCGATCGTCGACGACGGCTCACCCTATCCATTCCACCAAAAGAGTTTCCGACTCCATCTTGACCAGTAGCCCCAATTCGAGCCTTCTAAGTACATTCATGTCGCCCTTACTTCAACATCGCAAATGCTATGAGGTTTGCTCCCGACTCTTCGTTCTTATTACCTTAGCAGTCTTCGGACAGATCGTCTTCGGATTTTCTGCTAAGGCCGATTCTACCTCCGGCAATCGTCTTACTTATTTAGATGCCTCCGAACCCTTTCACGTCGGACTCCATTTCCCAAAACTAACGACGCCTCAGTGGATTGATGATCCAAAAGTTGATGCTGTCGTTACTCTCGGTATCGATGACATGGCTCAAAGTACACGCTACGAGGCATTCTTGAGACCTATCCTCGATCGACTCAAACGCATCGATGGACGGGCCCCTGTGAGTATTTTTTCTAATGCCGTAAATCCTCAGGAAACACGTTTTCAAGAATGGCTTAAGGAAGGCCTTTCACTGGAAGTCCACACTCTCAGCCATCCTTGTCCTATCCTCGGACGACACGACTTTGCTTCCGCTGAAAAAACATTCCACGGAAGTGTCAATCTTCTCAATCATGTCCCTGGAAACAGGCCGGTGGCTTTTCGTACCCCTTGCTGCGATTCCATTAATAGCCCGAGCCCACGTCTGTTCGCTGAACTCTTCGCTCATACAAATTCTGCTGGCCAATTCCTTCGACTCGACTCCTCTGTCCTCCTCCTCCTCACCACCAACGATCCCGCTTTACCAAAGACTCTCACCAGCGATGTCGATGGCCGCGGACGCTTCAGCAAATACGTTCCCTTCCAAAGCTTCGTTACCACGGTTGAAAACTATCCCTACCCGTGGATCATCGGAAAGTCTTGCTGGGAATTTGCCTGTATGGCTCCCAGCGATTGGGAATCTCAACATAGTCTCGGGAAAACAAATCCTGTCCTTGTCGTGGATTGGAAAGCGGCCTTGGATGCCGTAGTCCTTAAACAGGGGGTTTTTAACTTCGTCTTTCATCCCCATGGTTGGAGTCAATCGACTCAATTTATTGAGTTCATTGATCATGTCGTTCAGCAACATGGTTCTCGGGTTAAATTCCTCAACTTTCGCGAAGCCGAAACCCAACTGACTCGCCATCTCGGCGCCGGACAGGCTCTGCGTGCCTCCGATGGCTCCGATAATGGCGTCCGTCTCGTCGATCTCAATAACGACGGCTTTCTCGATGTTCTTATCGGTAATCCTCAAATGCAACGGACCCGACTTTGGATTCCCACCCTGCGTCAATGGCGGGATTCTGTCCTGCCGGTGCGTCTCGTCGATCGAGCAATAGGCCCGACTTCGGAGACCGGCGCCCGTTTCGGGGTCGTCCATTCTGACGGCCGCGCCACGCTGCTCATCCGCTCGGAATCAACCACCGGGGCTTGGAGCTTCGAGGACGATCGATGGGTCGAGCAACCGCAGTTGCTTAAAGGTCTCGAACTCGATGGCCAACCTCTTTTCACTCTTCGTAACGGCCAAGATCAAGGCGTTCGCTTCCGTGATATCGATGGCGATGGCCTTTGCGAACTCATTGTTTCTAACGAACGTCAGAATGCCGTATTTCGCTGGAGCACCGCCGCCCATCTTTGGCAACGCGCGGCCCATGGACTGCCGCCTGATACCTCGGTGGTCAATGCACGTGGCGAAGACAATGGAATGAGATTTTCTGACATCAATGGCGACGGGTTTGATGATCTGCTTTTTTCTAACGAGACCCGCTTTGCCCTCTGGTTGTATGTCCCAAAACCCTTCCTCGGCTGGAGCACAGGTTGGACTCGAAAAATCTCCGCGGCTCTTCGTACCCAGACCAATTTTGCCGTGGGAACTCCACCCGACGAACTCCCTCCCTTCGTCCGAGCGGGTGCGCATCGCAATAACGGGGCTTGGTTTCATAGCCGCCATCTGTGGGTTCAAAATGAGGATACTTCCCATCTTAAAGATTTGGTCGACCGCCGATCTTTCGATGATCTTCTACGCGGAACAGTGACGCCTCCAAAATCCACGACCGACGCCCTAAAAGCCTTCAAAGTCAGCCCGGGATTTCATGTGGAATTGGTGGCAGCAGAACCTCTGGTCCAAGATCCTGTCGCTTTCGATTGGGACGCTCGAGGCAACCTCTGGGTCGCCGAAATGCGAGATTATCCTTTGGGAATGGATGGCAAGGGTAAGCCGGGAGGAGTCATCAAACGCTTGGAAGATACCAATGGCGATGGACGCCCAGATCGTGCCGTGGAATTCCTCAAGGACATTGGGTTTCCTTCATCGGTTATGCCGTGGCGAAACGGGGTAATGGTGACGGCCGCCCCACTCATTTTTTTTGCGGAAGATACCGATGGTGACGGTCGTGCTGACCGTCGCCGCATTTTATTCGAAGGCTTTGTCGAAGGGAATCAACAACACCGAGTTAATGGCTTTTCCCTAGGACTCGACGGTTGGATTTATGGGGCTAATGGCGATAGCGGTGGAACCATCCGTGCTTCGGGCCGCCTTGAACTTTGGACGCCTGCAGGCTGGCGGGCGGTTCCTGAGCAAGCCCCGCCCTCGCCAGCAAAGGCTGTCTCTATTCAAGGCCGTGACTTCCGATTTCGTCCCGATAGCCTCGAGTTTGAAGCCATCGAAGGTCAGACACAATACGGTCGACTCCGCGATGATTGGGGTAACTGGTTTGGCAACGCCAACTACACTTGGCTCTGGCATTATCCCCTTCCCAGTCGGTACATCGCTCGCAACCCCTACCTCGCTGTTCGCGACACCCGCACTCTTCTCGCACGTCATTCTCTCGGTAACCGAGTCTTCGCCATCAGTCGCACTCTGCCTCGACCCAATGTGGTTGGCGACGAAAACGCCGCCACAAGTGCAAGCAACCCCTCGCCGTATCGCGATGACCTCTTTGGTTCAGACTTTGCCGATTCTATTTTCATTAGTGAACCAAGTGAAAATCTCATCCACCAAGAGGTCGTCCAACGCTCTGGGCCCGCCTTTACGAGCCGCCGTGCTCAAGGGGAAGATTCCCGCGAATTTCTCGCCTCTACTGATCCGTGGTTTCGCCCAATCCAAACTCGAACCGGCCCCGACGGTGCCCTCTACGTGGCCGATATGTACCGCTTGGTGCTCGAACATCCAGAATGGATTCCCAAGGACACCCAAGAGCGCCTCAATCTGCGTGCTGGAGATGATCGAGGACGTATTTATCGCGTCGTTCCCGATGGCGTCACTTTGCGCCCCGTTCCGCGGCTTGCAGACCTAGATCCACTCGCCTTAGCCTCGGCACTGGATAGTTCCAATGGCTGGCAGCGCGACACCGCTCAACGACTCCTGCTGGAACAACCGCGGCCCGCGGTCAAATCGGCTGTCCCATTACTCGAGAAACTCGCAACAACTGCCTCGCGTCCCAAAGTCCGCCTCCAAGCCCTCGCCACTCTCGACAGCCTCGGATACCTGACCCCTAAACCAATCCGACAGGCTCTCCATGATTCTCATCCCAGCGTCCGCATCCAAGCTATCCGCTCCACGGAGCCTTTCCTCCGCAAATCAGCGCCTCGGGAGGATCTCCTGCCCGATCTACTGGCTTTAACTAGCGACCCTTCCGCTCAGACTGCTTTTCAACTGGCCCTTTCGCTCGGTGAATCCACCCATCCACGCGCCGGAAAGGCCTTGGTGACTCTCGCATCTCGGACCAATGACTCGGCCCTCTTTCTTGATGCCGTTCTAAGCAGTGCTCTTCATCAACTCGTTCCTATGCTGACCGCGATGGCCGGTCAATCCGACCCCTCACCCGCTCTTCTCGAACAACTCCTCCAACTCGCCGTCACCACCTCGAATACCACCGCGCGTGATTTAGGGATCAAGATTACCTTGAAACTGGATCCAAAAAAAGCCGCGCTCACTCGGTTTCGAGCCTTGGCCGGACTGCTGGATGCCTCAGAGAATTCCACAACTCCACCCCTTTCCGACGCCCAAATTGAGGCCTTTTCTCTCGTCTTCAAACAGGGACGAATCCTAGCTTTCGATCCCCTGGCGGCTGAACCCTTGAGGTTAGCGGCTCTCCGCATCGCCGGCCGGGGTGGTCCAGAATCAAAGGTCTCTCCTGAGCAATGGGCCTCACTCTTGGATTCTAGCCAATCCGCTCTCCTCCAAAAGGCAGCTCTCGGGGCCTTAATCGGGGAGACAAATGCCGCTGCGACAAAGGCGCTCTTCGGGGCTTGGCCTCGTCTGAGCCCTGCTCTGCGCACGGCTGCACTCGAGGCTATCTTGGTAAAACCCACCTGGACCGCAGCCCTTCTAACTGCCCTTTCAAATGGCACGCTCCAAATTCGTGACGTCAGCGTCGGAGTCCGCCAACGCCTTCGTCAATACCCTAATCAAACCCTTCGAACCCTAGCCATTGATCTGCTCTCCAAAACTCAGTCCAATCGGCAAACGGTGATCGCTCAATTCGCTCAATCGCTCAAACTTCAGGGTGATTCTGCCCGAGGCCGCCTCCATTTCACGGCCAACTGTGCCACTTGCCATCAATTAGACGGCGAAGGTATTGAAGTCGGGCCCAACTTGGGTACCCTGCTAGATAAATCACCGGAATCCATCCTGACCGCCATTCTCGATCCAAATCAAGCGGTGGAAGAACGTTATTTATCCTATGCGGCTCGCACTCGAAATGGACTCGAATTTACTGGTATTATCACCAGTGAAACGCCGAATAGTCTCACCTTAAGGATGGCTAATGGTCTCGAGGAAGTGCTCCTCCGAAGGACTCTCACCACCCTAAACAGCACCGAGCAATCTCTCATGCCGGAAGGCTTTGAACACGCTCTTGACCCTGTCGCTCTCGCAGATTTGATCGCCTTTATCACCGCGAGTGGTTCGACACCTAAGGTCTTTGCCGGCAACCAACCTACTTTGATTTCGCCTTCCCCCGAAGGTGTCGTGCATTTGCGAGCTTCCACCGCCTCGATCTTTGGAAACTCGCTCGTTTTCGAATCGACTTATAGCAACCTAGGCTTCTGGCAAAGCGACACCGACCGAGCGGTGTGGTCCCTCGAACTTCCTCAGGGGGGGGAATTCCAAATCGTGTTGGATTGGGCGCGTCCCGGTGGAATGGGAGAAGCCCGAATGCTTCTCGAGACGGGCGAACAAACTCACACCTTGCTGGTTCCAATCACTGGCTCTTGGAACACCTACCGACAGCAAACGCTCGGTCGACTGAAACTAGAACCCGGACGCCATCGCCTCGTGCTCCGTGCTGTGCCACCCATCACAACGCCGGTGCTGGATCTGCGGGAAATCCAACTGCTTCCCAAGGCTCGAGCGAAATAAAAATTATGCGCCGAACCTTCCCAACCTGACTCGCTAATCACTCGACCGCCCGTCACTTTTCCAGCCATGTCTGCCTTCCGAACTTTTGAGATATCTGATCCCAGTTGGGAATCCAATGGGCTCAGATTGGTCACCCTCTATAGCAATCACCTTCGAGGACGCGCTGATTGTTCCTTTTGGACACCCGAGAACGCTCCCACACCCTTACCTCTGGTTATCCTTCTCCACGGCATCTACGGCAGTCACTGGGCGTGGTCACTGAAGGGCGGGGCTCATGAGATCACCCGTCGCCTCATCAACGACGGAGCGATCCCACCCATGGCTCTCGCTATGCCTTCAGATGGATTGGCCTCCCATGGTTCTGGCTACCTACGACAGGCTTCCGGTGATTTCGAGCGGTGGATCGTTGACGATGTCCCTCTTGCGGCTACTGAAGCCTTGCCTAGCGTCACCGCAGACTCACCGGTTTTTCTTGCCGGTTTGTCCATGGGCGGGTTCGGCGCTCTCAGATTGGGGGCACGTCATTCCCTCCGATTCCGAGGACTCTCTGCCCATTCGGCGGTGACAAATCTATCTCAGTTGCAGGCATTTATGGACCCCGGATCCCTCGAGTCTAACGAAATCGAGGACTCCGCTCTCGATCGCTTACTGGACCGCTACCGCGCCACTTTGCCACCACTGCGATTCGATTGTGGCACCTCGGACTTTCTCATCGAAGCCAATAGAACTTTGCACCGTCACTTGGTCGCGGCCGCTGTTCCACATCAGTACCAAGAATTCTCTGGTGGACACAACTGGCCCTATTGGCAGGCAAATCTGCCAGAGACTCTCCGCTTCTTTGGCAGAATTTTGCGCGGATCAGAAACTATCGCCTCAGAAGTTTGAATGCGCAGCCCCCCTCGACTATTAACCTCCTGAAGCATGAGTGAAACCCTTGTCATCGGCCATCGAAACCCAGATACCGATGCTATCTGCTCGGCGATTGGTTATGCGGAGTTTAAGCGCCTAACCGGCATGGAGAACGTGGTGGCTGCACGTTGCGGTGATTGCAACGACCGCACCGATTTCGTCCTCAAAACCTTCGGGGTTGCTCCTCCACGTTTCGTCGCTGATGTCTCCCCCCAGGTCCACGATGTGATGGTCCACGACGTCGTCTCGGTCCCACTCAGAACCAGTCTCTTCGATGCATTGACGGTCATGGATCAAAAGAATATCCGGGTGCTGCCGGTGCTCGATGCCGAACGTCGGTGCCACGGCCTTCTCTCCATTTTTAAAGCCAGTAAGTTCTTTCTGCCTAATCCTAACCGAATTTTTGACTCACGCCGCGTCCTCTCCTCTATCCGCACTCTTGCCCAAACACTCACCGGATCCATGCTCTGCGCCTTCAATCCCGATTCCGAAGAGGATCTTGTCTTGATGGTGGGCGCGATGAAACCTTCCTCTTTCAACCTTCGGCTTTCTTCTTACGCATCCGAAAAGTTGGTGGTCGTCGTCGGTGATCGCGAAGATATTCAACGCACTGCAATTCAAGGACGGGTTCGGGTTTTAGTCATTACTGGCGGCCATGCTGCCTCAATGGAGATCCTCTCCCTCGCCCAAAGTTTTGAGGTTACTATTATCCTCTCGCCACACGATTCTGCTACCACTGCGACACTCTGTCGCGCTGCTGTCCCCGTCGATCATCTCCTGCGTGAAGACTTCCTCACCTTCAAAGGCGCTGATCGTCTCGAAGAGGCACAGCGCCTTGCTGCCCCCTCACAGTTCCAAGCCTTCCCCGTAATCGACGACGACAATCGAGTCGTGGGAATGCTTTCTAAATCGGACTTCCTCAAAAAAGTGAATCGTCGATTGATCTTGGTAGATCACAACGAACTAAACCAGGCGGTTCATGGAGCTGACCAAATCGAAATTCTCGAGGTAATCGATCATCATCGAATTGGCACTTTCACCACCCAGCAACCCATCCTGTTTCGAAATGAACCGGTCGGTTCCACCTCCACAATCGTGGCCGATTGCTTCTTTCGTTATGGCATCGAACTCTCTCCTTCGATCGCCGGACTCCTCCTCGCCGGTCTGATCTCTGATACGCTCAACCTTACCTCGCCTACTTCAACCCCACGCGATGTAGAGATCCTAAGTCGTCTTGAGAAAATCGCTAAAATTGAAGCGGCACGATTCACCGAGCAGCTCTTTAGTTCCGGATCGGTCCTCACCTCGCGCCCCGCCACTCAAGCCATCACCACCGACTGCAAAGAATACCACGAGCGGATTTATCGCTTTAGCGTAGCCCAGATCGAGGAGGTTGGATTTGAGCAGTTCGATAGCAAGAAGGCCGCCGTAATCGAAGCGCTTCGTGACTATAGGAACGAAAATGGCTACGAGTTTTCAGCACTTCTGATCACCGATGTGGTTCTGCAAAACTCCCTGCTGCTCATCGCCGGCCAACCTCGATTCCTCAGAACCATCCCTTACCCAGAACGCGAAGCCGGAGTCTTTAATCTTCAGGGTGTTGTTTCCCGCAAAAAACAACTGCTTCCTTTCCTCACGGATTGTCTCGCTCGAATGACTAGCTAATTTTTTACTGCCAAAATTTATCCAAGGACTCATCGAGGGACGGGCCAAAAAAATTACCAGCAACCTGATCCGAACGTCTGTCTTTGGAGGAGGGTCCTCTTACTTTTGCTAACCAAAGATCAAAGATGCTCTTCGAATAAATGCTCTGCAACAACGGGCACTCGCCCGGCAACTTTGTGGCTGGAACCTAGGCCGGGTCCGAAATGACCACTTCTGGAAGAGTCCCCCAGAGATCTTCACCGAGGTAAAAGTCGATCGGAACAGATTCAACCAGCTACGCTCAGGCCACGACCGCCATTCACCAAAAACAGGCCCGCCATCCGCACGGCCAACCCGTTCGTCACCTGCTCTAAAATCACCGACTGAGGTCCGTCTGCCACACTGCTGTCAATCTCAACCCCCCTGTTAATTGGGCCCGGATGCATAATTAAGGCATCCGATTTTACAAAGGCCATTCGAGCCTCGTTTAATCCAAATAAGGCCGCGTACTCTGCTATCCCCGGAAACATTGAGGCCCTCTGTCTCTCCTGCTGAATTCGTAGAAGATTAATGACATCCGCTCCCCGTAAGGCTTCTTCAATATTCCAAGTCACTCGTACATTTGGGGCAAACGATTCAAAAATCTTCGGTACTAAGGTCGGGGGGCCACACAAGGTCACTCGCGCCCCCAATTTCGTCAGGGCCCAAATATTGGACCGCGCCACCCGACTATAAAGAATATCCCCCAATATGGTGACATTAAGCCCTTCTATCCGCCCTTTCCTCTCGCGAATGGTAAAGGCGTCCAAAAGCCCCTGAGTGGGATGTTCATGGGAACCATCCCCCGCATTCATTACATGAACCTTTAAAAAGCGTGACAGAAAGTGCGCTGCCCCGCTGGCACTGTGCCGGATAATGATAATGTCCGCGTTTAAGGCCTCAAGATTGCGAGCGGTGTCTCGTAGGGTCTCGCCCTTCTTTAATGAACTCGCTTCCGCAGAAAAATTAATAACATCCGCACTTAACCGGAGTGCCGCTAGTTCAAAGCTAATTCGGGTCCGAGTGCTAGGCTCGACAAAGAAATTAACCACGGTCTTACCGCGTAAGGCAGGAACCTTCTTAATGGACCGCTCGCCAACGGCCTTGAACTCACGGGCCGTATCGAGCAAATGCAGAATCTCCCATGCCTCAAGTGTCTCCAAATCTAATAAATGTTTCCGGTTCCAAATCATAATGAGAGTGCGTCGTCGTGACCTGTCTTCAAACCTCGGTACCACAGAGTTGAACCGCATCTACCCCGTCGGATTCCATCAACTGAACCTCCACGGTCTGCGCCCTCGAGGTCGCTATCTTCTTACCAACAAAGTCGGCTTTAATCGGCAACTCACGATGGCCACGGTCAATTAAGACGGCGAGTTGTACGGAGCTGGGTCGACCAAAATCATGCAACGCATCCAATGCCGCTCGGATTGTTCGCCCAGTGAAAAGTACATCGTCCACCAACACCACGGTTCGTCCGTTAATATCTCCCGGAATTTCAGTTGAATACACCACGGGGATAGCTCGGCGATCTAAATCATCACGGTGAAAACTGACATCCACCACTCCACAAGCGATCGAACGTCCCATGAGCTCACTCAAGATTTCGGCAAGACGTTGCGCTACGACAATTCCACCCCGCTGAATTCCCACCAAGACGAAATCGGATTCCCCCGGGTTTCCTTCCCTAATTTCATGGGCAAGCCGATGAAGGGTTTCCTGCAACGTCCTCGAATCAAGAATTACGAGCTTCATCGTGCCGCCCAAACCCTTCTTTGAGACATTGGATAATGGGGGAAACAAGAGCCTTGGATCGGTAACAAGGGATCGATTTGAAGAAGGAATATTCGCATGACGCCTTAGTTCAATTCACTTTTCAGATCAGCCTCGTGTTGTGCATTACCTTTGGAGAGCGTTACAGAGAGGAGAAACTTATCCCAGATTTAAGAATCCCACAGGCCTTCCTAGAATCTCGAAATCCTCTCCGAAGGCGACTTTTTCTGAACCTTCACTGACTCGCTGGTCAACCGGCGGCCGCGTCCTGCTCATGATCTAACTATATATCTAACTAGAGCTGGGAAACTAGCGCTGCGGATAAGCCTGCCGCGCTTTTCTCCAAGCAACGCGATGCTTCGTGATCCAGTCGACTAATGCCGCCTCAAAACCAACATCTTCGCCTCGCTTCTCAGACTCAATCCATTTGTGCTTTAGGATCTCGTCTTTTTCAGCGAGAAACTCGCGGTAAAGTGAGGATCCTTGGAGCAGCTTTGAATCATCGGAAAGGTCATTGGGATGAGTCATGTCACAAATTTGAAACTTCTAAGAAAAACTTGAACCGATCTGGACGTTCTGTAAATGGCTTTTCCTAAAACAAGTCAGGATAAGTGCCTGATGCATAAAATAATTCAAGGATCTACCTTCTCTGAAGAGACTGAAATGACTGCACCGATTGGTTGTTCAGACTCCTGCCCCCGAAATGTTCTCTTTCAACTCTCAACCGATTTTTTACCTTTCCCGTCTCAATTCCCCCCATAGGCATCCCAAGCCAACTTAAGAGTCAAGAGGCTCACCACCGTCAAAAAGACGGGCCGAATCACATTTACGCCGCGTTTAAGCACCAACCGACTTCCTAACTGGGCTCCGATTAATTGCCCTACAGCCATGGTCAAACCAATCGTCAATGAGACTTGACCGTGCGAAAGGAAAATAACCAGTGCTGCCAAATTACTAGTGAGGTTCATGGCCTTGGTATAACCGGTTGCTTGAGGGAGGGAACAACCGAGCAACAAGACGCAGGCAATCATCCAGAATGCGCCGGTACCTGGCCCGAAAAATCCGTCATAAAACCCAAGCAATAATCCCATCCCAATCGCAAAAAAGGTTGTTCCAATCCGCGCCGCCATCGGTTGATTTCCTAAATCAGGTTTCAACCAACTAAAAAGAGCAACCGCCCCAAGAAGGATCGGCACCAACTGTCGAAGGAAATCGGGGCGCACATAGGAAAGCGCCGTCGCCCCACTGATCGCTCCGGTTAGGGTTAGTAAAAGACCCAACGGAATCCCCGGGGTCTTCAACAGCCCAGCTCGAGCATAGGCCCAAGTAGCGAGTGCTGTTCCACAACTCGACTGGAGTTTATTGGTGCCGAGGGCTAATTGAGGCGGCAATCCGGCCCAGAGAAGAACCGGAACGGTAATAAGTCCTCCCCCGCCCGCGATGGCATCCACAAATCCTGCCAAACCGGCGGCAGCGAACAAACAAAACAAAACAGGAAGGGAGACCAACACCCCACGACAATGAACTCTCTTTAAACCGCTCTTCAAGCCTAGGAAAGACTCCTTTTTCTCATCAACCGAAATCAAGAGCTCAACTTGAAAACAGAACCACCCAGGGCTCTCAATTTTTGTGGAAGAGAATCCGTCACGGATTCCTATTTCAACACTCTTCCTAAATCGGCTAATCTCAATCTCATGCCTGTCCCTAAGAGTCCCCTGCCCCTCTGGCGACGCCTCCTGCGTCTATTGGCTCTTCTGATCGTACTTTTCCTCTGCGGTTCTAGCGCCCGCTTCTTCTGGATGACCCGCGATCGTAATCCGGGCTACACCCTCAACCTCAGCGTCTCCCCATCGGCCGCGATCGCAAATCCAAAGCCCCTCAAAGCTGGCTTTGGTCGACGCATTATCACTCCCGATATTTCTAATCCCGCCCGACCGGTCTGGCTCGCCGGATTTGATCAAGGACGCTCTGCGCTGCGTGTCCATGACGACCTGTACGCCGTGGCCATCGTGATCGACGACGGATCACATCGGATCGGCGTGGTTTCTATCGATTCTATCGGCCTATTCCATGACGACACACTCGCCATCCGACGCGCACTCGCCGATGAACTCAATCTCGACTACGTCACTGTCTGCGCGACTCACAATCATTCTACCCCAGACCTCATGGGACTTTGGGGGCGCGATATCCTCCATTCCGGTGTTGACCCAGAGTACCGAGCCCGAGTTATCCGAGATGCGGCCGCTTCATTGACCGATGCGGTGAAATCGCTGCAACCGGTCCGATTAACCGCTCATGAAATCATCAGCTCACCCGAGGGGCTGGTGGCCGACACTCGTAAACCAGAGGTGTTTGATGCCGACCTACGGGTTCTTCATTGTGTGTCAATCGCCGACGGCCAGACCCTCGGATCGCTGGTGGGTTGGGGCAACCATCCGGAAACACCGTGGGCAGACAATCGCGATCTCACGGCTGACTTCCCTGGAATTATCCGTAACTCGCTTGAAAAGGGTATTATTTACGATGGGAAAGTCCATCTGCCGGGCTTGGGCGGAATCCATGTTTTTGTAAATGGAGCGGTGGGCGGACTCATGACCACCCACCCTTCCGTGACGGTGAAGGACCCATTTATTAAGGCCGATTTTAAAATACCGTCCCACGATAAAACACGAGCGGTGGGCAATGTCCTCGTGGCTAGAATCCTCAACCGTCTTGCCACGAATACTCTTCCCTCAGTCACCACGGCCCCGATCGCTATCGAGGCTCAGACACTCGAAATTCCCGTCGCAAATCGAGGCTTTTTGGTCGCAGGGTTTCTCGGTTTATTGGATCGCGGGCACTCCAAATTCCTCACAATGCGGACAGAAATCGCGGTGATTCAGATCGGTACAATTTCAATCACCTGTATTCCCGGTGAAATCTACCCAGAATTGGTCAACGGTGGTGTGGTGAAGACTCCCGGGGGCGATTTCAATATGGAACCACTGGAGATTCCACCTTTGCGCGAACTCATGCCCGGCCAGGTGAAGTTTATCTTCGGACTCGCCAACGACGAAATTGGCTACATTATTCCTAAGTCGGAATGGGATATGGAAGCTCCTTTTAACTACGGTGCCAAGGGCGCTCCCTATGGAGAAATTAACTCGCTCGGACCTGAAACCGCACGGCTCTTGCACACCGCATTGAGTCGGCTCTGTAAAAAAATTCAGGCTCAACCCTAATTTCACTCACCTTAAACTGGGCTGACCGCAAGCCTGCTTCTTGACTCCGGTTTTTTAGGCTAAAACAGCCGCTTCTTCAAATCGAAGCAGCCCACGGTCGGCATCCATGAACGCCGGTAGACCGATCGGCAATGTCGCCTTACACGGCAGATGGCCATAGGGAAATTCGGATACTCTTGGGATCGTCGACCCAGCAAAAACGCTTTCAAAGATTGAGGCGAGCGACGCGTGGGGACGGACCGGATCAGCCGCCACCACATCGGTAAACTGCCCCAGCAAAATACCAGAAGCCGCCCCAAGAATACCCGCTAATCGTAACTGGATCAGCATACGATCCAGTCGATGTAACTGTTCATGCACGTCCTCCAGAAACAAAATCGATCCTCGGTAGGACGGACTATAACGAGTTCCCAGTAATGCGACAACCAAGGACAGGCAACCGCCGAGCAGAGGCCCCTTCGCTTTACCTCCAAATGAACTGACCACCACACCGCCCGGTGGCAGTGTCAATCGCCCCGGTTTTCGGCACGATGTCACAAGCCTCCAGAAATGTTCCTCGGTGTACGGATCGGGGCCGGTCGCAAATTCCACCGCGGAGAGGGGCCCCGAAAAACTGACCAAGCCAATGCGCCGATACAAAGCAAGTTGCAGAGCGGTAATATCGCTGTAACCCACCACCACCTTGGGGTCACGCCGCGCCGCTCGATAATCTACCGCCTCGAGAAGTCGCATCGTCCCGTACCCTCCGCGCAAGGCGAAAACCCCGCGAATTCTTGGATCCCTAAGGAACTGGTTTAGATCGCCAACCCGCTCGTCATCTGTGCCGGCAAACGCCCCGTGCTGACCGCCAGCATGGGCCCCTACTTCCACCCGATATCCCAATCCCTCTAGATAACGTACCGCTCGGTTTGTGCGCTCCAGATCCCAGATAGCCCCCGCCGGCGCCACGAGTCCAATCAGGTCGCCACGGCGCAAAGCACGGGGTTTTAATAGCGGTTTCATCGACGCGATCGCACAAAACGCTCCACATACTTCCCCAACATATCGGCTTCGAGATTCACCCGATCGCCCACGACTCGATCCTTCAATGCGGTTACTTCAAAGGTATGTGGAATAATCCAAAGACGAAATCCGCCCCGCGTCTCCGCTGCCACCGTAAGACTAATACCGTCGACGGCGATAGAACCTTTTAAAACAATGTACCGCCGAATATCTCGAGGCGCAGAAATCTCTAAGACATGATCCGTGCCGCGCCGTTCCCAAGCAGTAATTTTTCCCGTGCCATCCACATGACCGGTCACAAAGTGTCCCCCGAGGCGTTGGCCCACGGACAAGGATCGTTCAAGATTCACTTTCGCGCCCAGTGCGGCCCCAGAAATACTGGTTCGATCCCAAGTTTCCTTGAGTAAATCAAATCCTAAAAGGGCCCCTCCACGAACGGCGCGTCGGGTCACCACAGTGAGACAGCATCCATTCACCGCAATGCTATCCCCAACGCGAACGTCGGTGGCACATAAACGCGCGCGAACACTGAGTCGAATCGACTCTGTCCCCGGAATGATGCCGTGGACTATACCTGTTTCCTCGACTAAGCCTGTGAACATAATTGGGTTGGCCACGAACTCGATAGGAGCCGCGCGACAACCTCGTTTTCTACCAAGAACCGATTTGGCTCAAGAGATTGAGAGGACTTTCGTTCGTCACGTCTCTTGGGACGGGGTCTGTAACTGTTCCTTGATACTCGGTTTCGGCCCCGTATTCCTTATTTTGGCAAGGGCGTCGCAACAAGACCCAAGGCGAATCTCCTCGGCACAACCACCCTGCCTCACTCGGATCTTAATCTGCTTGAGAATCTTTCTTATGATAATCCCTTGGCTCAGTCTGTTCTCCCCTAAAGCCCTCTTCCTTTCGGTCGCGTTCGGTGAAGATCTTGTCACCCTCGATGGCTCAAAAGTGCCCTTCAAATCCGCGCCGCAACCTAATAACTCTGTCCACCTTCTTCCTCCACTTCAATTGCTCCTCGCTCCAACTCTGCTCCCACTCCTAAATCCCCCAAAGTGAAACGAACTCCAAAAAGCACTTCGTCACCGATTATTGACTCACTCCTAGACTTCCCCCCTTCCCTCTCAATCGATACCTTCGACTTTTAGCCTAGTCGTTCTCGCTATGGAAACACTCTCTCTTCCACTCCTCTTCGACGCCCACCTTGATCTCGCCATGAATGCTATGGAGTGGAATCGGGACCTTCGCCTTCCATTGGAACAGGTCCGGCGACGCGAACAACACCTCAAAGATCACCCAGATCGCGGTAACGGTATCGTCACTTTTCCCGAAATGCGCCAAGGCAATATGGGACTCTGTGTCGCAACACAAATCGCTCGGAACGTGGACCGTTTCAGTCGACTCCTAGGTTGGGCCAGTCCGCAGCAGGCTTGGGCGCAAACTCAAGGTCAACTCGCTTGGTACCGGGCGATGGAAGAGGCGGGTGAACTCAAGGCGATCACCCATCGTGCCGCTCTCGAACAACACCTCTTGGATTGGGCTACTGAGAGTTCTGCCCCTCGACCGATCGGCTACATTCTTAGCTTGGAAGGAGCGGACTCCATCCTATCACCTGCTCATCTCGAAAAGGCCTACGCTGCCGGCCTTCGCGCCGTCGGCTTGACCCATTATGGACCTGGTCGCTGTGGACATGGCACCGATGACTCCGGCCCACTCACTCCGCTAGGGCGTCAACTCCTCAAAGAAATGGAACGTCTCGGAATCATCTTGGACGCCACTCACCTTTGCGATGAATCCTTTCGCGATGCACTCGACCATTTCTCCGGACCGGTCTGGGCCAGTCATTCTAATTGTCGCGCATTAGCTAACTGGAACCGCCAATTTTCCGATGCACAAATCCTCGAACTTATCAGTCGAGGTGCGGTGATTGGAGTCGCCGTTGACGCCATTATGCTGGTTCACGGTTGGCGTCATTTGAAATCAAAACCCTCCGATTTCAATCTTACTCTTCAACACTTGGCCGATCATATCGATCACATCTGTCAACTGGCAGGCAACTGCCTCCATGTGGGTATTGGCTCGGATGCCGACGGAGCCTTTGGCACCGAACAAATGCCGCTGGATCTTCAGTCCATCGCTGACCTGCAACGCCTAGGTCCTCTACTGACCGCTCGGGGTTATTCTGCGGCGGATATCAAGGGTCTGTTTCACGGTAATTTTTTGAATTTCCTCCGCCGTTGCTGGCCCTAAACTAGTCGGCTTAACCCCAACACCTTTTTAGATCAGGTTTGTGTCTTGCAGCAAGCGCCTCTTCGGGGATTCCATTCTCGCCAACCTATGATCCGTTGTTCTGTCACTGTTTCTCTCGTACCGGAAAGCCGAGGCGGCCCCTTTGTTTTTCATGGCGATCTCGCATCGGGCCTAGCGGCGGCGGCAGCGGCGGGTTTCGATGGGGTGGAGATTTTTCCCACCCACGCCGACGATATCGACGGCTTTGAACTCCGTCGTTTGCTCCGAATCCATGGGCTCGAATTAGCCGCTATGGGCACCGGTGCCGGATGGCTTCAGCGGAAACTCTGCCTCACCGACCCGGACCCTCTCATCCGCGCACAGGCTCAGGATTTCATTGGGGCCATCATCGACTTTGCCGGTGGTCACGGCGCTCCAGCAATCATTGGCTCGATGCAAGGGCGCTACGGCGGTGACGTCTCACGTGAACAAGCCCTCGACTGGTTGGCCAAAGGCTTAGAACAACTGGGACCTCGCGCGCACGCACTCGGAGTTCCGCTTCTCTACGAGCCATTGAATCGGTACGAAACCAATCTGTTCAATACCATCGACGAAGCCCTCTCTTTCCTCGGACAACTTCGCACGCGTAATCTACGTCTGCTGTGCGATCTATTCCACATGAACATCGAAGAAGCCGACATCGCTGCCGCGTTGCGAACCGCAGGACCTCGGGTGGGTCATGTTCACTTTGCCGACACCAACCGCCGAGCCATCGGACTCGGGCATCTCGATCTCGCACCTATCGTGACGGCTCTCCAAGAAATTGGCTATGCCGGCTACATTTCCGCTGAAGTACTTCCTCTGCCAGATGCTGCTACGGCAGCCTCAAAAACCATCGAAAGCTTTCGAACCCTTTTCCCTCGATAATCAATTTTTAAAAGCGGACTGCCCTAACCCCTAACTTCTAACCATGCTTAAACATCAACTGATCCACCCTAAGATTAACGAGATTCTCGGTCGAGCGGGCCATCATTCTCGTATCCTCATTGCCGACGGCAATTATCCTGCTTCAACCAAACGCGGTCCTCATTCCGAGGTCGTCTGTTTGAATCTGTCACCCGGCCTCGTTCGAGTTGCCGATGTCCTCCGGGCGCTCCTCTCGGCGGTGCCGGTGGATCATGTCAATGTCATGGGAATCCCCTCAGACGATCCCTATGCCGCCTTCGGTGAACCACCTGTCTGGTCGGAATTCCGAACCCTTTTGCTTGAGTCAGGTTCAAATCTAGCTCTCGAGCCTCTTCTAAAGTGGGACTTTTATAAACACGTCGAGTCTAATGACCATGTGCTCACTGTGCAAACCGGTGATCAAGCACTTTGGGGTAATGTCCTTTTGACGCTTGGATGCCGGACCTCCTAAAACCAGAGAGCCACCAGCAAGACCGAGGTGACCTGATTTCTCAGGGTTTACTGGTGATCGTTGCCCAGTTGAAATTCATCACCTCAGCATACCGGGCAAACGCCTTTTCGTGAAGAATAAGCACGGCGCGTGCCACACTCGAATCATCGGCATAGCCAACACTGGCGATGTGATCGGGGATTATGTCCGTCTTTTTGTGAGCGTAAGTAATGGCGAAAACAGCCGAGGCAAGTGCACTATAAGGAAGGTCTTTGTAAGCCCCTTCCGCCACATCCTCCACCGCATCTGCTAGGAATTCTAACTGATTCACCAAATGCGGAAAGTGCGGTGCATTGATCTGGGTAAATTCAACCTTCCAGAGGGGCAGGTTCCGCAGAACTTTCTCCAAAGTAGAGGGTGTAATCTGCGCGGCGCCGTGCACAACATAACTGGCAATCTCAGACATGCTTTGACTCTATCGCAGGCCTTTAACTATGGCAATTAGTGATCACGCTCATCCGTACCTCACTCTCGATCGACCCCTTTCCTCACAAAATTCAAGAGACCGCAGACCTCTTTTGAACCTACGATCACCTTATCACTCTTGGATTTCTTAGGATTCTCTTTCCCCAAATTGGTCTGCTCGTCTAAAAATCGAGCGTGAAGCCGCTCTTCCTCCTCGGACTCGCCTACGTTGGCACAATCGCCTTGGCCGCTGTCCAAAATGCTGGCCCGCATTCCTTCACCCTGCCCGACGGCTTTAAGATCACTCGAGTTGCCTCCACTAATGACGTCCTCCGTCCTGTCAATGGCTCCCTTGACGATCAAGGCCGCCTCTATGTCACTGACTCCAGCGGATCGACTGAAGGCCCGGCTGAACAAGCCAAAGACCCCAAATGGAGGGTGGTGCGACTTGAGGATACCGATGGCGATGGTCTCTATGACAAAACGGTGGTGGTGGCTGATAAACTTCCCATGCTTCAAGGTATCCTTTGGCATCAAGGATCGGTTTATGTGGGCGGTTCACCGTCCATTTGGAAGCTGACCGATACCAATGGCGATGGTCGGGCCGATTCTCAAACGGTTTGGTGGTCAGTCGGTCACCCGAGCACTCATTGCGGCAATGAAGTCCACGGCCCTTACAGCGGTCCTGATGGTTTTATTTATTGGACTAAAGGGGCTTTTGAACCGGTTTCATGGACAAACGGGATCACTCACAAGGTCAATCGGGACCGTGCAGCTCATGTCTTCCGAGCTCGCCCTGATGGGTCGGCCATGGAATCAATGATGTCCGGCGGTATGGATAATCCAGTGGGCGTCGTTTTCACCGCCGACGGCGAAACCTTGTTCTCAAGTACTTTTATCGATTTCAGCCAACCCGGGTGGCGCGATGGCGTCGGTCATGCCACTTTCGGAGCGGTTTTCGGCAAGGAAAATTCGGTCCTCGATGATCGCGCGGTGATTCGGCCCGGTCGCGAACTCGCCCATCCCTTGGTCCAAATGGGGGCGGCTGCCCCAAGCGGTCTAGCTGCCTACCGTCATACCGCCTTCGGTCCGGCCTTTGCCAACACCCTCTTTGCTTCTGCCTTTAACCTGCGCAAAATCAGTCGGATCGACTTGATTCCTGAAGGTTCCACCTTCAAGGGGCGAGAAACCGATTTCGTTGTGAGCGATAACTTCGATTTTCATCCCACAGATGTTGTGGCTGATCACGACGGATCAATCCTCGTTCTCGATACCGGCGGTTGGTACAAACTTTGTTGCCCAAGCTCTCAACTTTGGAAGGCGGATGTTCTCGGTGGCATTTATCGCATCTCTCGTTCGGACTCTCCGTCGCCACATCTCAAATCAATACCTCAAACTCACAAAGAATCGGACTTGGGAGGCCTTCGGCGCCTCGGCGAAGCGCGCGACCCCGCCGTCATCTCCCCCGCTTTAACTCTCCTCAACGCCTTCACCACCGCCGGCTCTGCTTACCCGACTCGCCTCGCTATCACCGCCCTAGCACGTCTCGCTCATGCCCCAGCTGTCCCAGGAATTCTCAACGTTCTCGCCGGTTCTATCGACGAACCCCTCCGAATGACCGCCACCGCCGCCCTGATTGATATCGCGGATAGCTCTTCTCTGCGTTACGCCTTAGCTCATCCCTCATTCAAAGTCCGAGCTGCGGTGCTTGTCGCCTTAGACCAAATAGCCATCAACCCACTCCAACCCCAAGAACTTGTTCCACATCTCTTTGCCCTCGACTCCGCCGAACGACTCGCCGCACGCTGGGTGGCAACGCGTCATTCCGATTGGGGTAACGCTCTTGCCGAAGGACTTAGAACCCGCCTTTTCTCTCAGGGCGATAAACTTGGCTCCCCAGCCAATTTAAACGATCTGCTGGCCGGCGTCCTTAATACGGAAAACGGTCGACGACTCCTCTCTGACCTCGCAAAAACACCCGATCTCTCACCCGCTTTGCAAATGGCGACTCTCGAAGCAATAGCCATCGCCTCCCCAAAGGATCCCCCATCCGATTGGGCCGAAGCGGTTACTCGCACCCTTATTTCCCCTTCTCCTTCGGGGGCTCTGATTACCGCCGCAATCCGCACGGCGCGCGCCCTCAACTCGCCACCCTCGATCGCCCAAGCACTCCTCACCTTAGCCCGAAATCCTAGCTCAATTCCCCTCCATCGGCTCGAAGCCTATGCCTCTCTCAGGTCAGGTTGGACCCCGATCAAACCCGATCTCACTCTCCTTCTTGAGGCCGTCACTAACCACTTCGGGTTGGCTGCGGATGCCCTGTCTCGGGCTCATTTGCAGGCAGATCAAACCCAACTGATTCTCGACCTTCTCACCCACCTCGGACCTCTCGAATTAAATCGCGTTCTACCCGCCTTTGAACGCCTCACCGACCCCACCTCTGGACTCGCCTTCGTTGCCGCTCTCGAGAAAGCACCCGCCCGCAGTGGACTTCGCCCAGAAACTCTTCGGGCCGTTCTAAAAAACCATTCTGAACCGGTCAAAGCGGCAGGTGAACACTTGTTGGAGTCGCTCCAAACCGGCCGGACTGAACAGCGTGCTCGGCTATCGCTAATTAAAGCCTCCCTGCCAAATGGCGATGTCCGCCGAGGACAAGTGATCTTTAATTCCCCAAAAACAGCCTGTATTCAATGCCACCGTCTCGGATACCAAGGCGGCGAGGTCGGCCCTGACCTCACTGCTATCGGTACTGTTCGCACGGCCGACGACCTTCTGGAAGCAATCGTCTATCCCTCCTCGAGCTTTGTTCGAAGTTACGAACCTATGACAATCCAAACTCGAGACGGTACCGAATGGACCGGCATCCTGCGTCAAGACGACGATCGTGGCATCCGCCTAGTGATTGGGCCGGGCAATATCCAAGAGATTCGTCAAGAAGAAATTAAAACACGACACTCCTCCTCAATTTCGCTAATGCCAGCGGGTTTAGAGGATCAAATCTCTCGACAAGACTTAGCCGATTTGATCGTTTTTCTTAAAAATACAAAATGGGGCAAAAATTGAAGTTCACTGAGAATTCAGCCATTTTTTCGATAAATGACGACTTACGTTTCCTAATTGTAACTTTAGCGTCACACACAAATCGCAACCTGATGCAAAATAAGACTGAGTTATGCCAAAAATCCTCATTGTCGATGATGAACCCGATGCACTTGAAGTCCTCGGATTTAATTTAAAGAATGCCGGTTACGAAGTCACCACCGCTGATGACGGCGATACCGCCTTGAAAAAGGCACGACAACAACTACCCGACCTAATTCTCTTAGACTTAATGCTTCCAGAGATCGACGGCTTGGAGGTTTGTAAGTTATTGCGACGAGACACGGCGACTAGTGGGATTCCCATCATCATGTTGACGGCAAAGGCATCTGAAATTGATCGGGTTGTGGGCTTAGAATTAGGGGCGGACGATTATGTGACAAAGCCCTTTAGCCCACGGGAATTAGTCCTGCGTGTTCGAAATCTCCTCAAACGTCGAAGTGAAGGTGAAGATGAGAAACCTCAGAAAATGCAGTTTGGAGATCTAATTATCGACCTCCCTCGACACTTGGTCACCGTGGCTGGAACTCGTGTCGATCTGACCGCCACCGAATTCAAACTGGTCATCCTTCTCGCCCAACGCCGTGGGCGTGTCCAAAGTCGTGAGGCCCTGCTCCGCGATGTTTGGGAGTACGATAGCCTGATCGATACTCGGACCGTCGATACACACATGCGCCGACTCCGTGAGAAGCTAGGGACCGCCGCTAAATATCTCGATACCGTGCGAGGTGTGGGCTACCGCTTTATCGAAAACTAACCCATGCAGGGCTCTCATGTTCCTCTCATTCTATCCGCAATCACGACGAGTGTCGGAATTCTGCTGACTTGGTATATTCTAAGAAGGCAGTTCACTCGTGTCCTTGAAGAGAAGCGATTGGTTCAGCAAGACCTCGATCAGGAACGTATCAATCGTGCGGAAACAGAGGCCGCCGCCGCCGCCCGCCAACAAGCTCTCTTTGAAAATATGGTGGAAGGGGTGCTTCTCTTGAATGAAGAGGGGCAGGTCCAATTTACAAATAGCGCCTGCCGCCGTTTCTTCGGCCTTCAAACCGATCTACGCGGCCATACCCTACTCGAAACATTTCGCTCCCATGCCATCGCTGATGTGGCGGCAGAAGTCGCCAGTGAAGGGCGGGTTACTGGTCGCCTTCTTGAACTCTCTCTCTCTCCCGAACCTCGCTCGATCCAGATCAACGCCGTAGCTATTATTACACCCGACGGTCGCCGCAGTGGTGCTATAATGGTCTTCCACGATACCACTCGACTTCGGCAACTCGAAAGCACTCGTCGCGAATTTGTTGCAAATGTAAGTCACGAACTGCGAACCCCTCTCTCCCTGATCAAAGGTTCGGTGGAAACCCTCCTTGATGGAGCTTCCAAAGATCCTAAGGCATCTGCTCGTTTCCTTGAAATCATCGATCGCCATTGTGACAGACTCACCTTTCTGATCGAGGATCTACTGACTCTGTCTCGCCTTGAGTCCGGCCAGATCGCTATCAACTTCGATACCGTACCGCTCCGAAGCCAAGCGAACGGTGTCCTTGATGATTTTACCCGCAAGGCGGTCGACCGCGGCGTCACTCTCTCGAATACCATTCCTGAGGAATTATGCGCTCGGGCTGATTCCGATCGCCTCGATCAAGTGCTCTTCAACCTACTCGATAACGCCATTAAGTACGGTCGACCCGGTGGGATTGTTCGAATCGATGGCCGCAAGCTTCCCGAAACGAATCTCATTGAAATATCAGTGTCAGACGATGGCCCGGGAATTCCTACTGATGCCGCAGAACGGGTCTTTGAACGTTTCTATCGGGTCGATACCGCTCGCTCCCGTGAACAGGGTGGAACCGGCCTCGGCCTTAGCATCGTCAAACACATTATCCAAGCCCACGGTGGGGAGGTCAAACTAGAGACCACTCTCGGTAAGGGAACAATTTTTCGACTAACCCTCCCCATCGCTGAAGAAATCGTTGAAATCAGCTAAGCAGTCACTCGGTCCGCTGAATTCCGCCCCCGATCATCTAGCCGAACTGCTTCGGATCTCACCCCCGAACAACTGTGACTTGCATTTAACCCAGGTGATAGCTGTGTAATAGAGGAGTCGCTGATCCGTGATCCAAAGCCGCGATCTCCATCAAAATCGCCGAATCTGTCGGCGTCACCCGCGGGGTCGGACCTCAGCCACCCACCCTTAAATCCTATCGGTGTTTTGATGATAAGCGTACACCCATTCCCAGGGTTCCCTAGTGGCCGAAAGTAGGATATTCCACGATCGACGGCATGGGCGAAAGTTCGACCAACCGGATTAGCCTTTCGCCAGTTCCCAGTTCCAAGGCAGGAGTTCGGCAACCGTAGGGTTCGTTGCCTGTGGAATATGCCACAACACATCCGTCAACCCTGCCACCGGATCTAACCCGGTTCGTCGTGCAGTAATTAAGAGAGCGAGTTTAATTTGCCGATAGGGAGGCGGCTGAGTTGGTGAAGCCTCAAGGAGAGGATCTACTGCAGTGAGAACTGGCAACGGTGGGTCCGATGCCACGCTTAGAGACGATGAAGAATTCGAAGGTCTTTTCATGGGGAGAGGCCTCCTTTGAACTTTGTTCCGAGCGGCCGCTAGGTCTCATGCCATCTATCAGTTGTTGGCTAGGCCCGAGATAAGGCATTTCCGCTGACGAAAAGATTCCGGCAACGAAAGGCAGGCGGGCTTTCCTGCAGCAGCACCGCACGCAACGAAGCCAATGGCGATGCGAACCACGGGCGATGAAGCTGTCGGCCCTCGTGCCTTGCCCAATCAGGGCTAGGAAAGTGGAATGTCCGCGCTAATTCCTCGGCCGTCGCCGCGAGGTAGGCGTCTTGAATGCGCCCAGCTTCAGCAGCCACGCCGTCGAGTCGGCAAGGTTCTTTCTCCAACGC
Organism: Akkermansia muciniphila; assembly: GCA_945898055.1. Classification (GTDB taxonomy): domain Bacteria; phylum Verrucomicrobiota; class Verrucomicrobiia; order Limisphaerales; family UBA9464; genus SXXZ01. The sequence goes on from CAMDGV010000019.1 coordinate 61,489, forward strand.
GATCGCGGTGGGGCTGGCATAGAAGCCGTCGAGAAAGTTAGCCAGACACCGATCAAAGGAGTCACCCTCAGCCGCGAGCGCCGCGACTTCCGCCAAACTAGCTGGTCTCATATCTTTCCCTCTTCAAACAAGCCCTCCAACAAATACTGCGCCCGCATCGGGATGCGGTTCTCTGGGTAGTATTGTCCCACCAAGGCAAGGACGGAACTGGCCTTTTCCAACCGAAGATGCCGAATCAGGAACACAATGTCCGAGATGTCCGAGCCCTCACCGCTTGTACCTCCCACTCGCGCTGCCATGCACTTCATGGCGAGCAGGTACTCCGGCACTGGCATGGTGAGTCGGAGGTTCGGAAACTGCGGAAGACTGCCAGTGGTTGTTTCATGCCGGGCGGAAACGAAGCCTTTCACGCCGTCGTTTAACCAATCGGAAGGGAGTTGCCGTTCTTCTCCGATCCGACGCACGAGTTCCCGGGTCAGCGCGGTTGGTTGAAAAATGGCATCCACATCCTTGGTCGAAAGACGGGCGTTGAAAGCCAGCACCATTACGGTACCTCCAAAAAGACACACCTCACCGATCACACCCTGCCGTCCGAGTTCATCAGAGAGAGCCGATAGAGCGCCAAGAATGACCTCCCGGGTCAGGGCCGAACCGAAGTTAGATGGAGTGGTCATAAGAGGTTCGCTGTTAAAACTCACGCTGTTGTGCTGCGGACGATGAAGGCGGTTTCCTGCGGTTCCTTCCATGAGAAATACGAAACGTCGCGAACGGCAGCAACTAAGAGCTGGAGGCGAGGGTCGGAATCGGCCAAGGAAATCCAAAGAGCACAATCAAAATAACCAATTTTTACGGGCCTATCAACCACCTTCTGAAATATTCCACTACCCTCCGTTGGATGCCGGATACTGACGATTCTACTGACGGTGCTCCGACTTAATTTATACGCCTGATCAACAATCTCTACGACCACCACCATGAACCTAATACCCCCTTTCACTCTAACCAGTACCCGTATCCTCCCGCCTTCGCCAATAAACCAGTCCAGAGGCCCTTGCCCTAGACATACACAACTGAACAGGATTAAATTGGTCATTATTGCAGTCTAACTCTCCAGAACCGCGCTCGCACAGCATCGTCTAACGGTATCCACCGGGTGAACACCTTGGCTATTTCAGATAAGACTTTTAACTTCGTAGCGATTGGAATGTCTTTCATAGTCAGAATGTCACAGCAGCCGCGGAACCATAGGTGAATTCACAACCACCCCGCCTCACGGCGACGCAGTTACCTTCAGCTACACGGTGCCATGCCAGCACCGTACTCGGTCTTTCACCGGTTAGTCGTTTCAGTTTCATGCTCACACGTGGAGAGGGCGAGAGACGCCCTCACTGATCATTTCGATAATCCGAGACTTGGGGTCTTGGAGTCTTGGTGAAGGGCTATGGGTGAATTGTTCCAATTGGATGATCGGAAACAAGAGGCCCACGGCAAAGGGTTAATCCAGTAAGTCGAGACGGATTCAACCTCGGACGGAACCGTCGTCTATTGAGCCTAGAAAAGGGGACACAGAGATTGGTACTTGTGAAGAGTAACTTTCCAAGATCGGAACTTACGAGTCTCCTGACGAACTGAGGAAAAGATCGAATTCTAAATCGAAAACTTGAATTTCCAG
>CAMDGV010000020.1 GCA_945898055.1 Akkermansia muciniphila
CGAGTCTCTGGATCTCGTTGGAAACAAAAACCCAAAGAAACTGATGGAGCGAGTCCTTCAGGACGCCTTCCGATCAGGCGTCCTTTCGGTCGTCATCGACCTCAGTGAACTGGCCGCCGCTGCGATCTGAACCTCAGCGCTTGCGATTCCGGCACTCACCCTCGCTACCCGAGACTCAGTCACCGTTCAAGGCTAAGCGTACCCCCAACCCCATGGTTCCCTCGTTGCCGAAAGTAGGATATTCCAAGATCGAAGGAGGGGGCGAAAGTTCGACCGACCGGATTAGGCTTTCGCAGGTTTCCAGTTCCACGGCACGAGTTCGGCAGCGGTGTTGTTCGTTGCCTGTGAAATACGCCGCAAACTGATAGCTGGCATGAGAGCTAGGCCTGCGCTTGCCCCGGAAGATAAGACGTAAAACAGAGCCCTGAATCGGTTATGGCAGTGCGGATGCATAGTCCCCTCTCCATTCAAGAGATTCTGGCGCAGCCGAAAAACACGCAACTGGTCGAGCAACTGCTTGGGAAGGAAGCGGCGTTGAGCCGTACCGGTCTTGCCAAGGAGCTCTGTCGGCGGCTGGATTTGCGCGACAGCAAGGGCAACGATCGGTTGTCGACAACCCGGAAGGTGCTTCGGGATCTGGAAGTTTGTACAATCTGGTTGAGAACGCCATTCGGCCCACCTGTCTTGGGAAGAAGAATTGGCTCTTCATTGGGCACCCGGACGCCGGATGGCGAAGTGCGGTGATTTACGGCCACTTAGTTATGCACGACGATACGGGTTAGGTCCGGTGGCCTGATTGAAGGATGGGTTGCAGCGTATTCCACAGGCAACGAACCCTACGGTTGCCGAACTCCTGCCGAGGAACTGGAAACCGGCGAAAGGCTAATCCCGTCGGTCGACCCTTCTCCTCCGCCTTCGATCGCGGAATATCCTATTTTCGGCAACGAGGGAACCATGGGATTGGGCGCACCCTTACCTTTGAACTTTGTTCCGAGCAGCCCCTAGCTCTCATGCCATCGATCAGTGCCAAACACCCTGCCATCACACTCGCGAAGCCGAACCAGGCGAGGATGAATTGATCGAGAGAGGTCATGGGGTGGGATGGAAGCGGCCGAAGAGTTGTCGGAAATTCTGCTCAACCCGAACGGCCAGCTGCTCGACGGGTTCGCCGAACAACTCCGCGGCGAAGTCATAGACTTCGCGGAGGTTCGCAGGGTGATTAACCGGTCTGCCAGAAGCGGGGTCGGTCAGCGGATGTCGGCTCCGCTCTTCCGGCAACAATTGGTCCGGCGCATCCGTCTCGATAAGCAATCGGTCGGGCCGCACATGGCGAAAGGTCTCCCGCTGACGTTCCTTGCGCTCGTGCGCGAAGTAGCCGGGCAGCGAGAAGTACGCCCCGAGCTTCGCCAGCGGCGGAATCATTTCCGCTGGACCACCATAGGAGTGCAGGAGAAATCCGCAGGCTGGACGAGGGCACGCTTGCAGGAGCTCCAACATGCGGCCCCACGCTTGAAGACAATGGATGCTGACCGGCAGCTCGCGTTCTGCCGCGAGACGAAGCTGCCAGACGAAGACTTCCTCCTGCGCCGGCAAGTCGTGGTCTTTGATCCATCGATCGAGCCCGATTTCGCCAATGGCAGAAGGGACTTCATCCAACGCGCGCGTCAGAGCGTCGCGCCAGCCGGGCGTCCGTTCCTTCACATACCACGGATGGTAGCCGAACGACGGGATGATCTCCGCATGTTTCCGGGCGAGCGCGAGGACGTCCGGCCAGTCCTCTTCGCACGAGCCGTTGACGACCATGCGCACGACGCCTTCCTGCGCCGCCGTCGCCACGAGCGACGCGACATCGGAGCCGAGTCGCGGATCTTGCAGATGATTGTGAGCGTCGTAGATCCGCACGTTTTCCTCGGTTCAGACGGGGGCTTTCAACAACAGCGAGGTCAGGTCATTTGGGGCGTAGCACTAGGAGGCGATACTATTTTTCGACCTAGCGGGTTTGGAAGCAAATCCAACCTATAAAAACATCACCCTAAAAAGGTGGGGTGGGGATGGAGCCAGTTGTCGGAATTGAACCGACGACCCGCAGTTTACAAAACTGCTGCTCTGCCAACTGAGCTAAACTGGCGTCCAAAACTGAAGACTAAAGATATCTAGATCTTGAGGATCACTGCAACATCTCTCTACCGGAATTTGATTCAGCGGGGCTGTGGATGAATCAATTCGGGGAGCGAACCGGAACAGCAGTACGGCGAGGTCGCAGCAGGATAACCTTCTTGTCGCTTCCATCGACCTCCACACTGTGAGTCTCAATCTCAGCATCATTTTTGAGGGCTTGATGCACGATCCGTCGCTCGTACGCATTCATCGGCTCGAGTTCCATCACGTCGCCGTGTCGTCGAACTTTATCAGCCATCTCTAAAGCACGTTTCGCAAGTTGCTCGCGCGCTTCGCGTCGGTAACCACCCACATCAAGCATCACTCGAGGCACGGTGTCGTCGCCTTTATGAAGAATTCGATTGAGCAGATACTGCAACTCACTCAAAGCCTGCCCTTGCCTCCCGATCAGGCGCCCCGAATCTTCTGCTTGGATATCCAGAAGCAGCATGTCGTCGTAGTCTTGCTCCGTCACCGTGGCGGAGAAACCCAAGTGTTTCAACATCTGGATCAGCGTGTCTTTAGCGTTCATGGCTTCGAAAGAAGAGTCAGTTACGTCTCATTGAGGTCACGGTAGTCACCGAGGGTCCGGTAGACTGTGCCTTGGTCGATTTCGTCTGCAGGATGGACATTAAATTCTGCACCGTCCAGTACAGCGTTAGCCCAGCAGAATAGTTATAAAACAGGATACCAAAGAAAACCGGCATATACCGAAGCATTTTTTGTTGGGCTGGATCCATCTGCGGGGACGCGGGTGTCAAAGTGGATAACCACCAAGCTGTCCCCAAATAGAGGACGGGCATCAGATTGAGGGGCAATCCTACGCCAGTGATCCCGATCATGGGCAGAAAACCGAGCCCCGGAATCAGCGCTAAGGTATCGGGTCTAGAGAGATCGCTACACCAAAGAAAAGGGGAACCACGCAACTCGATCGAAGTGCGAAGCATAAAGAAAAAGCCAATGAAAACCGGAAATGTAAGAAGTAAAGGGAGGCAACCGGCCATGGGATTCACTTTATTTTCCTTCATGAACGCCATGGTCTTTTCGTTCATCTTTTGGGGGTCTTTTTTGTACTTCTCCTTGATCGCATTAATCTGCGGTTGGAGAGCTGACATCCGCTTCATGGACCGTGTGCTGGCATTGGTGAGCGGCCAAAAAGTGAGTTTGATCAAGACTGTAAGGACAACGATAGACCAACCATAAGAGGGGATTATGTCGTGCAGACCATTGAGCAAAAGCAGAAGCGCCTTGGCACAAAAGCCAGTAATGCCAGTGAAATCCATCACCAAATCGATCTGTTTGTCGCTGTTCTTCAATTGGCGATATTCCTTAGGACCGGCGTAGACAGTATGCGAACGGATCACCTTATCACCCGGCTTCAATTCCGATGGGCCATAAACAAAGGAAGTTTCGAAGGCCTGCGGCGCAGGATTGAGCGCTCCATTCGTCGCCCACTCAACTGCGCTGGGAGCGGGTAAAATGATTTGGCGAACCCGAACCCCAAGCGGAAGTTCATTCGGTTGATCGATCATCGCAAAGAACTGATTATGGACGGCAGCCCAAACAATATTAGTGGACTGCGCGAGGAATTCCGTTCGAGGCGTACTGATCGTCGCGCAACCGAAAGTGGCGTTGGCGAACCAAGCAGCCGAAATTTGCTCTGCTTTATTTCCATCAAACCAGTACGCACCCTGAACTTCGGCCTTGTCCATCCGATCCATTGGCGTCGCCGACCCAATCGCAAAGTCATAGCCAGGCAATGCCAAAGTCTGCTGTCCACGATTTTCTAAAGTAACCGTGGTGTTAAAGAAATAGCCATTGGACAGCGAATAATCTTGGCTGACGACTAGGCCATTCTCCATTTTTTTCTCGGCCCGCAAACCACCGGTTCGACGTTGCAAAGTAAACAAGCCATCACCGGTGAGCGGACCGACGCCGAGGGTCAAGGCCGGCGAAGATGCGAAGCGGTTCAAAGCAACCACCTCGCCCGTCAATTTCTCTTTTTCAATCCCGAGCTGTTCGGAGGCTGGATATTTTTTTAGTTCGATTAAGCGCACTCCGCCACCGTGAGAAGTGAGGCTGAGCTTGATGATGTCGTTCTCAAGGATTTCGGTCACCTCAGCGGTGTTGAAGGAAGGCCGAGGGACATTCGTCGTCGTCAGCATCGGCCGCAAGTTAGCCGTGGGTAGAGATTCCACGGAGCCTCCCGTACTTTTCACTCCCGAAGTCGCATCAGAACGAGGAAGACTCACTGAGTTAGTCGAGGTCAGCGGGCGAAGCGGTGTCGGCCAAATCCAGTCACCGACAAATTTAAGTCCCACCATGCCGGCCAAACATACGGCCATGAAAGTAATGCTTTTGCGGTCCATTTCTAAGGAGTTCGATTCAGTAAAGGTTTAACGACGGACGGCACCGGATCCTCGCCAGTTCCACCCCAAGGATGGCAACGGCACAGGCGCTGGGCGGCCAGCCTACTCCCCCGAAGGGCCCCATGGGACCTCACAGCTTCGAGGGCATAAGCGGAGCAACTAGGAATAAACCGACATCCAGCATTCGGTCCCAACAGAATGTATTTAAGTGGCGAGATCCCACCGCGATAAAAACGAAGAATCCCAACTAAAATGGAAGCAACAGGGGTCACACTGGATTCGGGTTCAACCAAATTTTGGCCCGATTCAACAGTCTGACAAAATCACGCTCGACATCAGCAAAGGTTACCTTGGAAATTGAAGGCCTCGCAACGAGGACAATCTCGACCGGCAGAGCTAATTCGTGCTGATGAAGACGAAACGCCTCTCGGATGAGTCTGCGAGCACGGGAACGATCGACCGAAGGCCCAACTTTTCGACTTGTAACAACGCCAACTCGAAGACGATCCGCGGCACGCCAATTCATTACCAGACACCCAGACACCTCGCGGCGACCGGTCTCGCGAAGCCTGCGGAAATCAGAGGACCGTTCGATCCTTAATGTCCGCGGGAGTCCAAATCGGACTGTCCCGCTCATGTCATCCTAGAAAAATCAAACTGGAGTGAGGCGTTTGCGACCCATGCGGCGGCGATTGTTGATAGTCGCGCGGCCGCCCCGAGTAGACATACGAGAGCGAAAACCGTGCTGACGCTGACGGCGGATTTTGGAAGGTTGGTACTGACGTTTCATTGTTACTAGATCGCTGGCACTCAGGCCGACGGAAATGCGGAGGTTAGAGAGGATCGGACCTGAGTCAAGCAGTTGGGAAAAAAACATTCTCACCCCCTTGCCTTGACCATTCTGATGCCGAGTGAGTTGAGAAGTCCAGTCGTCCCGTTGACCTTCGGGATGACTGATCGCAAGGATTGGTGGGCTTGGTCCGGCAGACAAAAAAGACTTTCGCCGGGTGCCAGAACTAACGGTCACCCGCCAAATCTGATCTCGCGTCCCTCCTGCGGTTGTTCACCCCCGCCCATTCGACCGATTGATCCTTGGCCGAAACTCACGCCGGATCTCCATGGAATTTTCGGACTGGGGTTCCTCTGTATCTCAGGGCCGGATTTGCCTCATCCCGACAGTTTCGTTCCATCAACGAGTTACTTCTAACTTCAGCGCGAAGGGGTTCAAGTGCGCCTTCTCAACTTTCAACCGCCGCTTGGTTTCCACCGTCACATCTGGCCTCCTCGTGCCCCCGAACAATTTGACCCTCTTTCTGCGCCTCGTTCTTCAGCTTCAAGTTCGCGTGAAAATAGTTCGTCAACTGCCCATAGGGACGCCGCGTCAGCGCATTCATCGGTTTCAAAGTACCTCCGGGTTATCGAGTCGCTCGTGCCCAAACCAGTGCCGAATGTGCCCCAATTCCTCTGCTCCACCTGCGCGTTATTATCCTTCTTGTCGTGAACCCGGAGCAGATCCAACTGCAAGAAGGTTCTCACGAACAGAGTTAGGCGCGGTCAGATCAACCATCATCAATGGCTGGAAGCCATTTCGGTAGCATGGCAACCCGTCTCCGACCCTAGGCGTAAACTGTCGCCTGCCAGATCGGTCTCAGCTACGGCATTAGCAACCCAAAGTTATACTTCGCCGGCCGTCCAAAATTGATTCACACCGCACTCACTATTTCCTCTGCGTCAGCCACTCGGATAGCTGAATTCGGGTGGTAGCCCATGAGTTCCACAGCCTAATCTAAGACCTTTTTTGTAAGCAAAACCCGCTCGCTTGTCACGCAGCCGCAACTTCTTCAATCGCTCGGTTCGAGTTTCTGCACTCATCATTTTATCTATGCAGGGCAGGGTAACAGGACTCTAAGCGCAAGGTATCCGCGACACCCCTTATCGAATACCGAACTGAGTAACAGACATTTTGGCGCTGTTCGCATCCTTTAACAACGCTTCTACGCGCTTGCATTCGTCGGTTGGCATCTTCAACCTTCGGCGTCTTAGATAACCAACCGCTTCGGCGGCCTTGCACCTACTATGAGCGAATCCCTAGAGATCAATCTCGACCTCGATAAACTGTTTCAACCCGCTTGGGCTACATCCCCAGCGGATCCCAATAAGTATGCCCATTGTGAGGGCACTGAGGGAGAAGGACGCGGTGACCGCCGCTTCAGCCGTGGCGATCGGCCTCCACGTCGGGACTTTGGAGGCGCACCCAGTGGTGACCGCCGTTCCGGTCCTGGCGGTCCTGGCGGTCCTCGTTCAGATCGCGGTCCACGTCCTAGCGGTCCTGGCCTTGCTTGGGATCCATCCAACGGACCTAGGAGAGACAATCGAGACAATCGAGACAATCGAGACCGCGATCGAGGAGGTCGGCGTCCTGAGTTCCGACCGGAGCCGTTGATTCCGATTGAGGTCATTATTGCACCTGAACAAGGCGGGGTCGTTTCGTTGGCACGACAAATTAAGTTAAGTGGGCGTGCGTATCCCTTGTTTGAAGTCGCCACTCTAGTAGTTCAGAAGCCCGAGCGTTTCACGGTCAGCCTCAAGGTGATCAGGCAGCGGGACGAGGTCACAAAGCAGGAAGTTGTTATCCAGCCGATGTTTGTTTGCAGCTTAGACGACACCCTCTGGCTTAGTGAAGGAGCGGCAGCCAACCACATTCTCAAGACACACTTTGAGACTTTCTACCAAACTGAGAAGCAGCCCTGTGATCCTCCCAAAGGAGTCTGGACCTTGGTGGCGCAATGCGGTCTGAGCGGTGAATTACTCGGACCTCCCAATTTCCACGCCTACCAAGACAAATTACGGAAGCTGCATGCGGACCGATTTTCCCGCATGCCCTTCGAAATGTTCAAGAGCCGCGTTCGTATTGTGAAAGACGAAGCAGTGGTAAAGCAATGGATCGACTCGGTGAGTTCTCGCTTTGCTTACACGACATTGAACGTCGCAGACCCGAAGGTGTTGCATACACTCGACGATGTCGAAAATCACTTCATAGAAGTACATCAATCCGCCCTGATCAAACAGGTGGATACCTACTCTCCAAAACCGGACGCTAAACTACCGGGTGCGATCGAGACCTTGCTGAGGGTCACTCTCGACAAGGAAAAACGGTTCCCTATCCGAGTGGCAACTGCACTGAGCAATGCCTTCGCCTCGCAAGGATTGCAGTTCTTCAAACGCGATAAGACCATCGTCCACGTTGCCATTGCCCGGCCTCACCATCTCGATATTGAAACTAGCATAGTCTCTGACACCGTTCGGAAGATTATCGTTCACATCAACGAGAATCCTGGTTCCAACCGTAAGCGATTGCTGGAGACCATTTGTCCCACGGTGATTCCAACCGAAACGAGTCCCGCCGCGGACAGACCGGCTATTGCGCTGACCCCAGCCACCGTACCGTTGACCTCTCAGCAACAGGCGGTGCTCAACGACCTCCACTGGCTCATCCATCAAGGGCATGTGATTGAGTTTGCGAGCGGTTTACTTGAGACCGCCAAGAAACCTGCTCCAAGACCCACCCCGACTCGACCTGAACGAGCAGAGAAGAAGGGCCCTACCGATAAGGGGGAAATCTCCACTCCGAGCGCCAGTATTCCCGAATCAAGCAGTGCGGAGCCAGCATTTGAACCTGCTGCTAAACCCGTTGCTGAAACTGTTGCGGCGACACCTGAGCCCGTAGCAGAGACAACGTGCCAAACTCCGGAACCGGAAGCGGTCGCAGCGATTACTGAGGCGGCCCCGACAGTCTAAGTCTTATTTACTGAAATATCACGCGGCGGCATCCTAGAAAGGTGCCGCCGTTTTGTTTGGAGCGGCCTTATTTTGCGAGAGGCTTGGGCCGGCTTTTATATCGGTCATGCAAGCGAGTATGACGCGACGATAGGTCCTGTTCGACGCCCGTAATCCACTGACGCTTTACCTTCGAGCGAAGGTCGAGAATGTCACCATCAACAAGGATCAAAGTTGCATCTTTACCGGCCTCAATAGATCCGAGTTGCTTGTCCAAGCCCAGCAGGCGAGCGGGATACAAGGTGAGACCTCGAATGGCCTGCTCATAGGGGAGTCCAAAAGCGCGCGCTTGAGCAGCCGCATACGGCACATTGCGAATCGAACTAGCACCAAACCGATCTGTCCCCTCCCCAAAAGCAACACTCACTCCGGCTCGGGCCAAAATGGAGGCTGCGGTGAACTGCGTATCGTAGGCATCAGTATCCCGTACGGGTTGAGTAAACACATGTTCAAAGACGACGGAAATCGCATTGGTAGCTAACAAGGATGCCTCACGCCAAGCATCGCGTCCCCCTGAAATCACACCCCTTAATTTGCGCCGCCCCAGCCATTCGACCGCCGAACGAATCTGGCGAACTTCATCAGCGTGAATCCATAACGGCAAATCCCGTTGGAGAAAAGGTAACATGGCCTCCCAAGCAGGAACCGTCTGAAAAGCTCCAGTTCCAGCCGCCGTTTTTGCTCCAGCATACGCGGACGCATCTGAGAAAAAGGCGTCAATTTTGCGGAGAGTTTTGTTCCGTTCCTCAGCCTGTTCTTCAATAGACTTCCAAGACTCCTGGTTGCCCGACTGCTCTTTGGTTGTTGTATCCACAGAAAACGTGGGCCAACGAAGATGCAACGCTACCTTTTTTCTGACGGTCAAATCTTCAATGGTCCAACCCTGCAACTGGATCACTGCACTTACCCCTGATACCAAGCCCCCCAACGGGATGACCTGCGCATGAGTATATCCGTTCGCACGCGCCACAGGAATGAGTTCACTGTCTGGATTCACCGCCACCCAAGCCGCGACGTCTGGAGAAAACTCCCCAACCTCGGTGGTATCTCGTGAGGGTCGTAAGGAATCAATTTCCATCAGTCCTAGAACCGTCGAGGGAGCAATGAGGCCCGGAAACAAACGCATTCCCTGCAAGTTAATTACCTGATCTGCCTTCCCTGCGGCCAGCATCCCCACTGACTCAATCCGTCCATCGCGAACAAAGACCGAGGCATTGGTCAAAGAGGGGCCAGTAACCGTCACCACAATTCCATTGGTAAAAAGCAAAGTACCCGCGTGAGTGACCGAGATCAGAGCAACGAGCCAAGTGAGGAAGAGGCGCAGTGGCGAGGTCATAAAAGTCAGTTCAGAAAATTAAAATCGGTATACCTTAACTGCGTTTTGCCGAAACACCTTATCCATAGCCGATTGACCCTTCGGTTGGACAAAATCTTGAACAAGGCCCACGACACGATCAAGTGAAGCGAACCGAGCTGAAACAGGCCAATTACTTCCGAAGATCAAGCGATCCTCGCCAAAGGCTTCCCACAGAGTGTTCATGACTGGACGATACAAATCGCCCTCGCGAGGTGCGGCGCCTGGACGCCCACTTCCCTCCACAAATCCGGACATCTTCATAAAAACATTTTCTCTCGAATGACAGGCAACAATCCCACTCAACCACGCGGGATCGAGGGGAACAGGTCCCATCCGGATATTTCCCGAATGATCCACCACAATACGGAGTTTAGGAAAGGCGGCGGCGAGTTGTGCGACCTCTAACATTTGACCCGGCTCCACTAAGACATCGAGGGCAAAATCTAAATCGGCCAACCGATTCAAGTCTGCCATCCACAGACGGTCCTTGAGATGAAGCCCTTTATTCCAAGCACCGACCCGAATTCCGCGGAACAGAGGATTTCGGGCGAGCCCCTTTAATCGCCCTGCAAACCTAGGTTCACCCGGCTTTAAATATCCCACTAACCCGACGATAAACTTATCTCGAGCTGCTAATTCCAAGACCCATTCATTATCATCTTCACGCGGACTCGCCTCCACCACGACTGTTCCTGTAATACCCAAGGGCTCCGCCAAGCTCCGATATTCTGCGGGCAATACTGGGCGATAGAGAATCGAGTCGTCGGGTGCTGGCCAAGAGACACCTTGCGGACGAGTTGGATCATAAAAGTGAGTATGTGTATCGATGATCCCACGCCGCCCGGCCAAGGTCTGACACCCGGTTACAGAAGCCCCAGTCGCTAAGAGTGCTGCCCCAATAAAGTCTCGCCGGGAAATCATTTCCAAGACTCTATCTGCGAGACACTGCGGTTTAAACTACGAACTGAAGTTGAGGTAAACGATTGTATGTATCCCATAAGCCATTTCCATTTCTGTCCTCGCTGTGGCGCATCTCGTTCTGCTCCGAACGCGTCAAATTCTTTTGAGTGCCCGCACTGCCAATTTTGTTACTACTTCAATGCATCGGCCGGCGTGGCGGTCTTCATTGAGAATGCCTTAGGGCAAGTCTTACTCATCCGCCGGGCTAAAGATCCTGGAATAAATCGTCTCGCGCCGCCCGGCGGGTTCATCGATATCGGTGAGCGCGCAGAAACGGCCTTGAGTCGAGAAATAGCCGAAGAAATAGGCATCCAAATCCACTCAATTCACTTCCTTTGCAGTCAAACCAACGAATACACCTACGCAGGAGTCACCTATCCGGTTCTTGATTTATTTTTCATCGCGAAATCCGAGGCGAGCAAACTCACCCTGGCTCCTGAAGAAGTCAGGACCGCGGACTGGTACGCGCCAGAGGACGTCTGCACCGATGACCTCGCCTTTGCCTCGATGCAAGCCGCTTGGAAAGAGTTTCTGAATTGCCGCCTTAAATTCAATGAGAGCCTTGGGTTGCCCTCTGCCAACTCGGCGATAGGGTACGGCCGATGATTCGAAACGTGATCTTCGATTGGTCGGGCACTTTAGTAGATGACCTACCTGCGGTCTGGTTAGCTTCCAATCACGTTTTCCAAAAAGCCGGGCTCGAGCCAATGACCCTTGAGCGTTTCCGTGCCGAGTTTCGACTCCCTTTCAGCGGGTTTTATCAAGAATACCTGCCGCACATTCCCCTGCCCCAACTGGAACTGTGGTTCCATGAATGCTTCAGCACAGCCCAATCCTCCGTTAGCATCCTGCCTTACGCTGAAGAATTCCTTCACTTTTGCCGAAGCAAAAATCTGCGCACTTTTCTTCTCAGCGCCGTTCATCCCAAACACTTTCAGACCCAATGTGACGCACTCCGACTGCGCTCTTATTTCGACAAAACCTATCTGGGTATTGCCGATAAACGAAATCAGATCCAGACAGTCCTCGAGGAGAACGGACTCAACCCAGAAGAAACTGTATTCATTGGTGATATGCAGCATGACATCGAAACCGCGCACCAAGGAGGAACCCAATCGGTGGCTGTGTTGACCGGTTATAATAGTCTAACTCAACTCCAATCCAGCAAGCCTGATCTCATCGTCGAGCACCTCGGCGAACTACAAAGGCATCTGGAGCATTCCCAACTCAAGGTCCGCGCGGACCGCCCGCGCGCACGATATCCTATCCCCACGGTGGGCGCCTTAATCTTTGATGCTGAAAATCGCATGCTTTTGGTTCGCACCTCAAAGTGGTCCGATCTCTGGGGTATTCCTGGGGGCAAAATTGAATGGGGCGAAGACTCAGAGACAGCACTCCGTCGAGAACTTCTCGAGGAGACCGGCTTGGAGGTTGAAGGGATCCGTTTTGTGTTGGTCCAAGATGCAATCAACCCGCCCGAATTCTATCGAGAAGCTCACTTCATCCTCTTGAATTACGTCTGCCAGTGTCGACAGGGCCAGCAGGTTCGACTCAACGATGAGGCACAAGAGTTCCGTTGGGTAACTCGCGAGGACTCGTTCCGTTTAGCTTTAAACACACCCACAAAAGTTCTGCTTAAATCCCTGACCTAGCCCCATGGACACAATTCGTATTGTCGATCTCGAGGTCGTCTACCACGTTGGAGTACCCGACTTAGAGCGTGCCACACCTCAACGACTCCTTGTCTCGATCGACCTCCTGCGCGCCTTCCAAGAAGCCGCAAATGCTGATGATCTAACCCGAACGATCGATTACTACGCGGTAAGTCGACGACTGCTGAGATTTGGAGAAGGCCGTTCTTGGAAATTGATCGAAAAATTGGCGGGAGACATCGCCGAATGCCTCCTTGAGGAATTCAAACCGGACCGTGTTCGGGTTGAGATAAAGAAATTTATTCTACCTGAAACCCGCTATGTTTCTGTGGAGATAGAACGTTCACGCTGAAGCGGAATCGAACGAAAGGCTTCAGGAATTAGCGCTTAAGTAGAGGGAATATCTTGGCCCTCCAATTCTACAAATTTTTAAAATCTTGATTTTCTTTGGTGCCTGTTGTCTCTACGCCTGTTCTTTGAAGTCACCGGACGTACGGTCTGGTTAAAATCAAACATTGTTGGAAGTGCAGGAATGCCGTGTGAATCGGCGACGGTTGCGCCACTGTATCGAGTGACAAACCTCTCTAGTCTCAAAGACAACCACTGGATTAAATTCTGGGAAGGTGAGGGGTAAGGTTAGTAGCTCGGAGTCAGGATATTGCGCCGACGATGCTCGTCTGCCTACGGCTTTGTCGTAGGCTTTTCGCCGCAAAGCGAAGGATGAGACCTGCATCGCCTGAGCCTGTTTGCTCGGGCGGATTCCTAGATGAGCCAGCACACTCCTTCTGGGTCTCGCCATTGCCTTTTTCATTTCCCTTAGGAATCGAAAACGCATCGGAACAAGTCTCTCAGCAAACCTTCCCAATCCGTGAACAGGATTGGGCGTTCACAAAAGAGACTATGTCCCTCAATCAGCTTCAAATATCCCGTCTATCTAGCCTCGGCTTCGCCACACTCCTCGCCGCCGCCAGTTATAGCGCCACACAAACACGCCTCGTGGCCCAGTACGCCACTTCGATCGTAGATTACTCTCCCGGTGGGGGATTTTCGCCGAAATACACCAACGCTGCTTCCGCTCTCGGACAACCCAGTCGAGTCACCGAGGGCCTCTTTGGTGGTCCAGTGGATCCCTTTGCACCTCCCTATACTCCTGAGCAACTGGTCAGTCTTGGTGCTGGAGGTTCACTGACCGTTCGATTCAGCACTCCTATTCTGAACTCCGAGCGCAACCCTTTTGGATTGGATTTTAGCGTCTTCGGCAGTGCCGGATTTATGGTCACCAACGCCTTTGATCTGGAATTCAATTACATCGGTACCCCCGCCACCGATGGGACTCTTTTCAATCCCTCATCCGCGACTTCTCGAGTGAGTGTCAGTACCGACGGATCAACCTGGTACACACTGGATTCAAGCAAAACGCCCAAGGTGGACGATCGCTTTCCTACCGATGGCTCCGGTGATTTCACTCGCCCGATTAACCCAAGTCTTCTCTCAACTTCCCTCGGTGGAAAGACTCTAACTGACCTCCGGTTAGCTTACAGCGGGTCGGCTGGGGGCGCTGGATTTGACCTGAGTTGGGCTCGCGATAGTTCAGGGAAAGCTGTCTCCCTTGACTCGGCTTCTTTTGTTCGTATCGAAGTGCTCTCAGGTCGAACTGAGATCGATGGATTAGCTGCCGTGATCGCCCTTCCAGAACCGGGTGCGGTCATGATTGCTTTCCAGTTCAGCGAGAAACAGGTCGTTTTTGAGGGCAAAGGCGGTTGGCTTTTCATCTTAGAAGCGTCTTCCGATTTTAACACTTGGACATCTATCAATCAGCACCCCGCATACGTCGATGGCGAGGTCCGTTTATTTGATTTGAGGAAAGCGTATTTTCCTGCCCAATTCTACCGAGTTAAAGCGACTCGACTCTGATTCTAGGAACTCTTCCTCGAACGTCTGACCTCACCGAAAAGAATCTGTCACCCATCGCAGTGCTAACCCAAAGCAATGCCCGACACCCACCAGTCTAGCACCGGTCAATCCCTCCAATCCGGAGCGCCCCACTGCGGAATCTGTCCCCAATGTAATGATATCAATGGGTGTCGATTGCTTGAGCTAGCTCACAGCTCAGATCCCTGCTGGTGTGGTGCCGTCGCTTCCGTAGAAAAACAGGAAGCTCACTCGTCCAACTTGCCCTCATGTCTCTGCTCCACCTGCCTCACTGATCGAAGAAAAGCGACGGGGTGGATGCCTCGCGCGACACCGGCCGAACTTTACACTGACCCAGATGGTCGCATCGTTTTTCGTGCGGCTTACCATCTTCGACGCGGTTACTGTTGCAACAACGGATGCCGACACTGTCCCTACAGCTCAACGCGTCAATCGAGAGATGGGGAGCCGTGAATTTCAGCCCTTTTATTTGCGCTTTCAGATTCGGTCTCCGATGGATGACCTTGCTCGAATTTCTTTGGGTCGGAGTCCGCGCCAATACGATTCCATTAAACGCCAACTCCGGTTGGAAGATCTTCGGTGACCCGCAACTCTTTCAATGGCTACCCGATCTTCAGACAGTCCAAGTAACTTGGGATTCCTCGCGATCCAATAGCTTTCTCGCCTATCCCCTACCCCACGCCCTCACCTCAGCGGACTCCTTCGATTTTACTTTTGAGCTTCTTCTGGAAAGCCATGCGGTGGGCCTCCGACCCGATCGGCCCTCGACCTTTCAGATTACGGTCGGGATGGTGCGCATCGGCGTGGTCACCGTCCCGAACTATGTCCGTGGATCCTTGCCTGGGCCAAAAGACACGGTGGAATGGGCTTGGTTTGGAGACTCCGACCCGATTTCCGCCTCCGTATCACCAGTGATTATTCCCTCCGACGGACGCCTCCCTTGGGGCTATGCGGACAGCTTCATCACCTTAGAAACAGGCATCCACTACCGTTTCAAACTCGCCTACTCAGCCCTCGATCGAACGGCTCGCATCACCCTGCAATTGAATGGAACCAACGGTCCCGCTCTCCAGCCCGTCGTATTGCCTGCTAACTTCACCGACTTTCAGGTTGATAGCTTTGTCATCAGTAATTATTCAGACCTAGGGCAACATCCACTCTACGGAGGTTCGGTACTCGCTACCGGAAAAGTCAACAACCTGACCCTCACCCTTCCGCCCAACCCGATAGAAAGTTTAGGCCTGCGAAATGGAGAAATCGTCTTCCAAGGGCAATCGGGGTGGCGGTTCACATTGGAAGCTTCCTCCGATCTGAAAGCTTGGATGATTGTTTCCGAGATCAACCCATCGATTGCCGGGGAATTCCGCTTGGCCGATTCGAGGGAAGCAGTCTTCGCCGTTCAATTTTATCGAGTCAAGGCGAGACGCCCATGAGTGAGCGGGCTTCATCACCTGAGTTGCGGGCAATCGATCCAAGGACTCCGAGCTGCGTCGCCTCTTTCGGTGGATTTACACTAATCGAATTGCTAGTGAGTGTCGCTCTGATCGCTTTGCTTGCCGGACTCCTGCTTCCGAGTTTGATTAAATCGAGTCAATTGGCCGACAGCACCCGATGTTTATCCCATCTTAGGCAGGTAGGACTCGCCAGCCAACTTTACTGGGATGACCACGGTGGAAGGGCCTTTTCGGAGCGATCTATCCGGACAAATAACGGCTGGACCTATTGGTTTGGTTGGTTGGCCAACGGTTCAGAAGGGCTGCGCAAATTCGACCCCACACTCGGTCCCCTTTGGCCTTACCTCCAGAATCATAAAATCGGCATCTGCCCCGCGTTAAACCGTTCGGCAACCGACTTTAAATCCAAGGCTCAGGGAGCGGCCTATGGTTTCGGATACAACCTACTGGTGGGCACCCGAGGCGAAAGCGGGATCCGGATATCAACCCTGCGGGCACCTTCGGATCTGGTCGTCTTTGCAGACTGCGCTCAAGTAAATGATTTCCAACCGCCCGCCACTCCAGACAAACCGATGCTCGAAGAGTTTTATTACTTTGATCTAACCACGCCGACGATTCATTTCCGACATCGTGAAAAGGCTCAATGCTGGTTTGCCGATGGTCACTTAGCGGGAGAGATACCTCGATCAAACTCACTTGATACGCGGTTACCTCTTCACATCTTGGGTTTGCTCCAAGAGAACCAAATCCGCCCCTAACTGTTCATAAGAATCGAACCGCAAACCTACCGAATTCCATTCCACTCTAAACCGACTGGGCCTACCTGATCTAAAGACAGCCCAAAAACTTAGACCGACTCAACTTTCCTTTAAGACAAAGGACCTTTAACTCTTCACCTTAGATCCTTCGATCCAAGCTCGTAGTTCGTGATTAAAAAAGGAGATATCGAGCTCAAAACGAGACAATCGATGGGTGTAATCGGCGAGGTCATTCTTTTTTGCTAACTGTTCAAGGGCGATAGATTCTTGAATTAAAGCATCAGAACAAAAGTACGAGATCGCTCCTTTAAGCTTATGGATGGCCTGAAAAATATCGATTGAACTAGCTGACTGATGGGATCGATTTAGCGAGGCCAAATACCCATCGCAATCCTCTGCGTAAAGAGTCGTCATTTGAAGCAAGAGAGGTTTCTCGCCGAGGCAGCGACCGAGAGCTCTTGCGGGATCAAATCCACACTGAATCCTCTCCGGATGTTTTACAACCCGATCAGAATCGACAGTCAACGAGGATTTCAACGAGACCGGACCCAATTTCGACAAAACTCGCTCGAGTTCTCCCTGTTCGATTGGCTTAGAAATATAATCGTCCAACCCGGCATCCAAACACTTTTGGCGATCTCCCTTCATTGCCAATGCCGTCATTGCCACCACTGGCACTCGATGCCCGTCCGACTCCTGAATCGAACGGATTAAGCGCGTCGCCATAAAACCATCGATTTCCGGCATTTGAATATCCATCAACACTAGGTCAAAGACCTCCTTGGCATAGGCATCGACGGCTTTCTGCCCGCCATCGACGGAGACCACCAAATGCCCCATTCGGGTTAGCTTTACCTGCGCAATCTGGCGATTCACCGCGACGTCATCGACTAAAAGAATTTTTAGAGGACGCTTTTCCTCGATCTCACCCTCCAAACAGACTCCCTTCGCCACTCCTAAAGTGGAGACAACAGACTCCGATGCAGGCTGAATCCGAAAGGGGATTGAGAAATGAAATTGAGTGCCGACCCCGAGTTGACTCTCAAACCAAAGGCGTCCCCCCATGAGTTCAACCAAGCTCTTAGAAATCGCTAATCCCAGTCCGGTCCCACCATAGCGCCGCGCGATTGATGAGTCCGCCTGTTGAAAGGCCTGAAAGATTAATTCTTTCCTCGAGTCCTCGATACCGATACCCGTGTCACAAACAGAAAAACGCAGAACTATTTCTAAGCCTTTCGAAGAGGCTTCATCGAAATCAACCACGACGTCAATCCGACCTCTTTCGGTAAACTTAATCGAATTAGAAACTAAATTACCAACGATCTGCCTTAAGCGAAGAGAGTCACCGATCAAAGCATCAGGAACTTGAGGATTGATCGTCAAATTCATTTGAATTCCCCGTTCATCAGCTTTACCGCTTAAAATCTTAAGAACGCCTGCTCCGGCTTCCCTCAAATTGAAAAGCACAGAATCCAATTCCATTCGGCCTGCCTCAATCTTGGAGAAATCAAGGATACCATTCAAAATATCCAGCAGCATCCCGCCCGACTTATTCACACTGGAAACGTAATCCCGCTGGATATCGGTTAAATCGGTCTCAAGAAGAAGTTCAGTCATCCCTAGGACGCCATACATGGGAGTCCGAATCTCATGGCTCATATTGGCCAAAAATTGATTCTTGGAGATGTTGCTCGCTTCCGCTGCATTTTTTGCGGCCGTCAATTCCCTCACTCGATTCTCGAGTTCCGATAGTCGTTTTTCTTTCAGATGAAGTTCTGCTAGGTCAACCGCCGCCCCACCTTCAGTCACTCCCGAGCGCGCGGTCAAAGCCCGCACCGCCTGCGCTATCTCCTCGGCGCGCGCCACCTCACCTAAAACAAGCCAATGCCCCGCCAAAATAGGGCTGGATTCAAGAGTTTGCGTTGCCAATTCAAACGCCTCACTAATCACCAAAATCCGTATCTGAGAATCCGCAGTGCAAAACTGAAAAAGGACCGCAGGCGAGACTTCCCCCATCAATAAAAGTAAACTAAACCTGCCTTCGGTGATCATTGCTTGATTCAACCGACCGACCGATTCCTCCAAGCCACAAAAAAGCCATTCAAACTCCGCTTCACACTTCTCCCAGCCGATGGTCGATTGAAGGCGTTGGCGAGACCCAATCGCCATTATTTTTACCTTCTTAAAATTCTTCATGGAAATTTACTCTTCCACGAGAGTTCCGAGGTCGACTTTAATCGAAAGCTTCTTAAGCAGCAATGACAGTTGAGCGATTACTTTGCTTTTGAGCAGAGAATCCCATTGATGCTAGTCTGGTTTGCACTACTCTCTCGCTTCTTTCTTAAGACTGATGAACGCCGAACTGATCAAAAAAGCCCTCGAGGTCATCGTTAATCCCAATCTACTGGTCAATGTGGTTTCCCGACGTGTTCGTCAACTCACCGCTGAGGGAGGGGCTATTTCTCGCCCTCTTATTGACGTCCCAGTCGGAGCTGGCTATGCCGACATCGCCCTAATGGAAATTATCGACGGGAAAATTTCCTATGACCGCGTCGATGCAGATGGGGTCGTCATCCCAGTGGTCGAGGTGGCTAAAGTAGTCAAACGCCGCAAAAAAGCTGCTCCCGCTGCCCCCGCTGCCCCTGTGTTGGCATCAACTGCTGATTCAGATTTAATTCCCGACCCAGTCGGCTGACTAACGGGCCAAGATCTGCCCGTTTCAATCAGGCAGATTACCTGCCCTTTCACGGGACTTTTATTTGAGCTTTCGCTGACCGCAAAATGAAACAACTTAAGGCCCCGGCAGAGCTCAACTCGAATCGATCAAAAACTCGATAAGACGCCCCCTCGTGTCTGATATCGTCAATAATTCTAAAGCTCGCCGCGACTTCCATATCCTCGCTACCTACGAGGCCGGCCTCGTCCTGAAGGGAACGGAAGTAAAATCGATCCGAGGTGGAAGAGTTCAGATCGGTGATGCGTTTGCTCGGGTTGAAAAGGGGCAAGTCTGGTTGTACAATTCCTATATAGATGAGTATAGCTTTGGAACTCACGACAATCACGCGCCCAAGGCCCCTCGCAAACTGCTCTTAAACAAGGCTGAAATCCGCAAGATTGAAGGCCTAGCTGCCATCAAGGGGAACGCTCTGTTTCCAGTGTCTCTTTACTGGAAAGGCAGTCGGGTCAAAGTTACCCTCTGTGTCGGTCACGGAAAAGCGGAGTACGACAAGCGCGAAGACATTAAAACACGCGAAGCCGAGCGGGAAATGCGCCGAGCAACGACCACTTTTAGGCGAAGTTAATTAGGGAAGAGTTCAACCCGATGCTTCTCGCGTACTTCTGTCTCTGCAGCTCACGATCACAGAACGGGCAGCGGAGGCTGAACCAGCGATTCTCACACGAGCCGTTCCCAGCTGCAGCTTGGCTCAACCCTGCTCCGATTAAAACCTCCATGGCCTTGGCAAAGAACCTCGTAGAAATACCCACCAGAAGGGTACCGCGCCTCGAAAGACTTTCGGACTCGCATAATATCCGAAGACAATTTGGCCTTCTAGATCTCAATGAGCACCAGCTTCCGGTCCCATCGGCCAAGGCAAGGCGCGCCGCAAAATCCATCCGAAAACGTTCGTACGAAACCCGAACACCCTGAAGCAAGAATTCGGTCGGACGAAATGTCAGTTCGATAATTGTTCCCTCCAGAAGGGTGGCGAGAACGAGGCACGTGACTCGGTTATCCTCAAGCAGATATTTGCAGACGCTGTCGCAGGTAGGATTGGCAAGGCGCGTCATCCCATTTTCATCGTCCTTCAGCACCGAGTCAGAGGGACGCAACGTCAAGGAATGCCTCATCTTTAAAAAATGGGCGCGTGGCGCCCACTAGTAATACTTGTCCCAAACCGTCGGCGATCTCCCTTTTTCCAGCGGAAAAAGAAATAAATCTTAGGCCGGACTCAGTTGAATCTAAAAACGAAAACGAGATATCTGACCGAAGATCCCACCCCATACTCCATCGTTCACAGCAAACGAACCCGATAGAAGTGAGGAGTGCCCGTTGTCGGTGCTGGAAAACGAAACTGGTTGCCCGAGAGGAATCCCTCGACCAAAGTCCAAGGGCTTCCGCTTAACGCCTCCGATTGTTCCACGACATACACATTGGCAGAACGTCGCTCGCCCGAGATAGAATCAACTAATTTGGCATCGGGCCCTGACCAATCCAAAAGGAGATCTGTCTTCTCCCTTCGAATCGACTGGATTTTGGGTTTAGGATGATAACCGATCACCCCTCGAAGTTTCAAAGCGCCAATACCGGGCGGCACCATTTTGGCCAGCGACCACTCCGCAAAGTTATCGCCTGTCCCCCAACTCGTACGAAACCGGACATACTGCTTTCCATCATTTTGGACGAGATACCCAAAGGCCAGCATCCCATGCATTTCAGGGTTCACCTCGGGAACACCGTTCACAGTCCGGTTGATTTCAAGGGTCGGTTGGTGAAACAAAAGGACAGGATAACCCGCATCAATCTCTTTCTTCAAATCAGTAAAGGTAAACCCTCGGCCCGCTGCTACAGCCGGATGGAAACTGGGCATCTGACAAAACGACTCAGCCTCATACCCCCGATGGCGTGACCATTGAATCAAACCCGATGGAATGTCGGCCGCCGCAATAACCGCAGTCTCGAACCCAGGCTTTGCCCAGCGACGTGCCCCTGTCTTTTCCCAGTAGGTAAAGGAGTACCCATCAATATTTCCCCGACATTCTCCATTTAAACTCGACCACTTATTCTGATTCAGGCCAATGAAATCACCAATACAGTCTGCCTTATGCTCGACTCGGGATGCTCGGATATAAGGGTCAGGAGCCACACTTTCGTAGGCCGCATAATAGTCATCTACGTGCCCAGGTAGGTTCGATGGACGCCCATCTACTCCCGCCGCAGAAGCCCAAAGAGATTGAATCCCGCTATGCTCGAGACTTTGGCGACTATCCAGAGGAGCTAATCCACCCTCAGTGGGGCCGGTATAAAAGTTAGGAAATCCACTACGATCCCAAAAGCCGAAGAGGTTTCCAGTGGCTGTTCCAAAGCACCCATACTCCCATTCATAATCTGGCACCTCGTCAATGTAGACGTCCTCCATAGCGGTCAAGGGCACAACGCCCAAACTCAATCCCGCGATGCTGCCAATAACCACCCACCTCTCGAAATTGATTTTCATTCGATGCCCTAACAATCATCGGAATTTATTTGGTGTCCAGAGCAGGTTTAGACTTCTGGCATAATCCTTTGAACTTGATTAGCCAGAACCCGCTCTTGCATCTCCGGCCCCTCGCACCTTGAATCCTCTCACTGGGATTGTCTCAGATACTCTGACGTGAAGTTTCATTCTCCCGGGAAAACGGGTTACTACATTCTCGAAGGATCAAACTCCTTCGCCACCGCTTACTACTTTAACTACCTGATGTTCCTCCTCCACAAGGAACACGGTTTTAGCAGTTTCCAGAACCTTGCTGTGGGGGCAGTCCACGGATTTATTTATGTCGCAGCTTCTTGGTTCGCTGGGCGGTTTGGTCAAAAATATGGCTATTTTACTAGCCTCCGGATCGGGTTTCTTGGCATGGCTCTCAGTCTGGCTGGTGGTTGGATTTTTCCCAGCGTTACCGGCCAAATTACTGCACTCCTCAGTTGGACGATGACGATCTGCTTTACTTGGCCGATGCTGGAAGCTCTCGTGGCTGAACATGAACCGCCAGATCGATTACCGGGGCGCATCGGATTGTACAACGTCGTCTGGGCTTCTTCAGCGGCGGCCGGTTATTTTTTTGGGGGATCCCTCTTTGAAAGACTTGGTCCCGCCAGCCTGTACTGGCTTCCTTTAATCCTTCAACTCGCTCACTTTTGTGCCACTTTTTTTCTCGAGAAACGCCATCTAAAATGGCTCGCAACCTCCTCTCCTCCCTTGCCTGTCTCTCTCTTTACTCAGGTCGCACGCGCGCGCCCTGACTATTTCAAAACACTTTCTTGGATTGGAAACCCTTTCGCTTACATGGCGGGAAATACCCTCGTTGCGGTCGTTCCTAGCATTGCGGCCAAGGTCGGTCTCACGATCGAACAGGCGGGTCAACTTATGGCACTCTGGTATATCGTCCGAACTCTCACTTTCACAATCCTCTGGCAATGGCACGGATGGCACTATCGCATTACTTGGTTTCTCGGCGCATTTGTCCTCCTAATCGTCGGCTTTGTCTCCGTCATGATCACCCAGCAGATTTGGATTCTGGTCGTCGGCCAAATTCTTTTTGGTTGGGCTACCGGTCTCCTCTACTATTCCTCTCTGTTTTACGCGATGGATGGAAGCGAAACAAAGGGTGAACATGGTGGAATACACGAAGCATTTATCGGACTGGGTATCGGCGGTGGACCGGCTATTAGCACTTTGGCACTCTGGATCTCTGGCTCGCCCCACGCCCCAGCAGTCGCGGTTGGCGTCTCCTTGCTCGCGGGTCTCGCTGTCTCAATCGAAGTCTGGCGCCGCCGCAACTCACCGACGATATCTGCCAAGTAATATTTTGATTTTCAACAGATCAACCAACTGCAATATGAAATCGATCTACCAACGGCCTAATCCTCGTCTTGGGTTCACATTGATCGAACTCCTCGTGGTCATCGCTATCATCGGAATCCTGACCAGCATGCTTTTACCTTCGCTGACCGCAGCTAAAGGTTCAGCCAAACGGATCGCTTGTCTGAATCAAGAAAAGCAACTCGTCCTCGCTCTCCATCTTTATGCGGATGATTCTCGCGGCCATTTTCCCCCGAGAATTCAAACCAATCGCTGGTGCACCTCGCTCTTGCCTTATTACAGTGATCTGAAAATCCTCCGATGCCCCACCGACTCCGGGGCCAAGGGTACCACCAATGCCTTTACGGGGAACCGGGTCGCCGAATTTGCTCCTCGTACTTATGTCATCAACGGTTTCAACGACTTCTACCGCACTATCGTTGGCAATAGTCAGATGAGCGACTTTCGTCGAATCGGTAATGGCGAGATTGTGATTCGTGAAGGTGATATTGCTGAACCTTCCGCTACCGTCGCTTTCGGCGAACGCGATTCTGCTCGGGTCCTCCAATACCATATGGATTTTGATGCCCTCGATGATTTGATAGGCCTGAATCAAAGCCTCCACGGTAATTCGATCAAGACAGGCCGTGGGGGTGGTTCGAACTATGCGATGGTCGATGGCCATGTAGAGTTCATTCGCTACGGCCGATCCTTCAATCCGATCAATTTGTGGGCCGTCATTCCCGCTGAAAGAAACCTTGCCATCACTCAACCCTAATCCGCTTCGCCTCTTATGAATCGCCGACTTGGGACTCTTGGCGCCCTGACCGCCCTCTTAGGCCTCACTTATGTCATCGTCTTCACCGATTGGCTCTCGCCTGTTCCTATCGAAATTGCTTCGCAGATTAGGCCGATTATTCAACCACCCCGGTTTGGTCGTCGACCTCGCTCTCCGGAATCCACTCCGCCCACAACCCCTTCTCAACCTACCTCCAACGGTAAACTCACCGACCCACCCAATGGAGCAGCACATGTCACCTTCAGCCTAGATGCTTCCTACTCTCTCACCGCTTTGAAAGTAATCCGTCTCGAAACGGAGGGGCAGCCACGTCGAGTTGTTTGGGAATTAAAGGGACGGACTCCTCCAATCAGGGCTTTAATCTACGGAAACGATCCCGGCGGTCTCAAACCGCTTCAACCCTCCCAAAGAGCTGAACCGCTCCAAGCCGGAATTCCCTACCAATTGGAAGTAACGGCAGGGCGCCGAAAAGGAACCAACTCCTTTCAAACGGTGCTGCGCCTAACACCCTCAGAATAACTCGATCCCTTCGATTAAAAGAAACCAACCTAGATTTCATTTCCATTCTTGTCGGAGAGGAGCAGCCGAGTACTCTTTTGCCAGCTCCACTGTAGTTCATTTCAAACCTCTTAATCATCATGCCCTCCCCCTCTCCGCAACCTCTCGCGACCGCTGGATCAACTCGACGCGATTTTTTGAAACGCACCGCCGCGGTTGGCGGCATCGCTGGGATCCTCGCCCAACAATCTGAAGGGGCTGAACCCCTTACTAAATTGGCCGCGCCTTACCAAGGGCGCGTCATCGGTGCCAACGACAAAATTGTCCTCGGTTTTATCGGCGTTGGCGGTCAGGGCGGTGGCGCTCACGTCGGCCAAAATCTGGAACATTATCAGGAGAACAATGTGGCGCTGGCTGCGGTCTGCGACATTTCGAAGCACCGAGTCGACGAGCACGTCGCCAAGATTGAGAAAAAGACTAATAGCAAACCTGATGGCTATGAAGATTTTCGTCGTGTTCTCGAACGAAAAGATATCGATGTGATCTTTTGCGCTACTGTCGATCATTGGCACACGCGGGTCAGCTGTGAAGCCATGGATGCCGGCAAGCATGTCTATGTGGAAAAGCCGATGACCCGCTATTTAGCAGAGGCTTTCCAAATTTACGACACCTGCAAGCGCACTGGAAAGTTACTCCAAGTCGGTTCCCAAGGTTGCTCAGATAAAAAATGGCACAAAGCTGCTGAATGGATTCGGGCCGGAAAGATCGGACCTATCGTGATGAGTCAAGGTAGTTATATGCGCAATAATCCGCATGGCGAATGGAACTACACCATTCAACCGTGGGCTAAGCCGGAAGATATCAATTGGAAGATGTGGTTGGGTGAACAGATTAAAACGGGCGAAAACTTCAATCCAGACCACTACTTCCGCTGGCGCAAATACTACCCCTATTGCTCAGGTCTCCTCGGGGATCTCTTTCCCCATAAACTCCACCCCTATATGCTCGCCACTGGGAATCCTGAGTTCCCAGTTCGCGTCGCGGCTATCGGCAGCAAGGCCTTCAAAACCGATCTCAATAACGAGGGCCGGAAACCAGAACAAGCCACCAAATATGTGCGCGACGTCGAAGAAATTATCCAACTAATCGCTGAGTTCCCTAGTGGTTACGTGATGCACATTACCTCGAGTTCAGTCAACGAAGTGGGTTCGTCCGAAATGATCCGCGGCCACAAAGCAACTCTCACCATGGGTAGCAACAAGGTTCAACTCAACCCAGAGCGCCCGTTCGCCGAAGATATAGAACCTCAAACCAGTGAGGCCTTCCCAGGGGAAAGCGTCGCGGCACATCACAAGAATTTCTACGAATCGATCCGCGCCAATGTCCAACCCAACGCCGGCATCGATCTAGCCACCAAGGTCCAAACGGTCATCTCGCTGGCTGAAATGTCCGATCGCACTGGGGTGATGTGCTACTTCGATGCCAAAACCCGCAAGGTAACTGACAAGTCAGGCCGCGACCTCAAACCGCTGACCTACGGTTGGGATCAAAATTCGTAAGTGATAGCACCTCATTAATAAACCTATCCGTAGCTCCTACCTAGATCTCTCTAGGTAGGGGCGGCACCGAAGCAAGCAACCCTAAAAAAGCGCGCAGAACTCAATCGGTTTTTCGTTTACTGATTTCATTAACTCGAGATCGATCCTGATTTAAACAGGCGCCCTTTTGATTCCTAATCTCGCTTCAACTTAAATCCCCCCTCGTCCTTTTAACATGGCGACCTCCGTTCAATCCTGTTCCGGACCGCGTTCTACCCGACGAGAATGGTTGCATGTCGGTGGACTAGGGGCACTGGGATTGGTACTTCCATCGGTGCTCGCTCGCACGACTGAGATCCTTCCGATCGGTACGAAATCAGGGTTCGGTCGGGCTAAATCCTGCATTCTTCTTTTTCTCGCTGGAGGTCCGCCTCAGCACGAGACCTTCGATCCCAAGCCCGATGCGCCTTCGGAGGTCCGCGACTTATTTCGTTCCATCCCCACTTCGGTTCCCGGTACGCACTTCTGCGAGACCTTACCCTACTCGGCCCGCATCGCCCATCGAATTTCGGTGATTCGCTCGATGACTACTGAGATTGATGCGCATTCCACGAGTGGCGCATTTATGTTGACCGGCTATGAGCCAGCATCAAAAGCCGAGAATGTCCCGCCAGGTCCTCAGGACTGGCCTAGCATCGCCTCCGTGGTTGGGGCACTCAAACCCAGCACTCGTTCTCCGATGTCTTCGGTAGTGTTGCCAGAGATTCTAGCCAATGACGGTAACATCATTTGGCCTGGGCAAGACGGTGGCTTTATGGGGTCAGCTTGGCATCCCTTGATTATGCGTTGCGACCCGACTCGGTTGCCAATGAACATCGAAGGGTTGACACGTCTTGTGGACGTTCCTGAAGTCCGGCTTGATGATCGACGCAATTTACTTCGCCAGATGGATGCACACTTCACCGCTGGGATAGAAAGTGGTTCGGTGGCTTCTTGGGATCAGACGCATCAGAAGGCTTTTGAGCTGCTCCACGCAACCGCGAGCCGTCGAGCCTTTGATTTGGAGCGCGAGCCGACGGCTGTTCGTGCCGCATATGGATTACACAAGTTTGGTCAAAGTGCTCTCTTGGCCCGGCGCCTAATCGAGTCAGGTACTCGGTTGGTTCAAATCAATTGGCCCCGGGAAGGTAAAGCTGAGGTTGCGGGAAGCCCCTTGTGGGACACTCATGCCAGCAATGCAAGCCGGGTACGTGACGTTCTTTGCCCTCAGTTTGATCGGACCTTTGCGACACTCATTGAAGACCTGTCCGATCGAGGATTGCTCGATGAAACTCTGGTAATAGCGATGGGCGAATTCGGTCGATCCCCAAAGATTAACGCGGTCGGCGGCCGTGATCACTGGGGTTCCTGCTTTTCTCTTGCCATGGCGGGTGCAGGAATTCCAGGCGGCAGCATTATCGGCGCCAGCGACCGCATCGGTGGCTTTCCCCTCGCCCGACCCATCCGACCGCGCGACTTTGCTGCGACCGTTTTCCATCTGTTGGGGGTGTCACCCAGCGCGGAATATATCGACCCACTGGGGCGTCCTCGCCCGGTCACCGACGGCGGATCTCCCATCCGCGAACTTGTCGGATCCTAAGTCGCCCTCTTTTCTTTTCTCGGCTGATTCGCCCTTGGCCTTTGGCCTCAGCCCAACGAATCCACGAATGCTGAATCAATGTTCCTTCGGACCCTCGCGAAAAGCCACTCAGTTCACGTCTTCGACAAAATTGTAATTTCGTCAGTGCCCTATGGCAATTGTAGCACTCGGAAATAACGGGCCTGATCAACGGGAGCTGAGGGGATTTCCACTTGCGTGCTCCCCGATGTCGCAGCGTTAGTACTAATAGGCGTCCAAACTATTGGAACAATTAGACTCGTCGTTACATCAATACGATACCGTTCACCCGCAATCGACTGCCAACGTAAGGCCGCAATCGATCCGTCCGGTCCAGCAACTGGAACAAGAATCAAAACCTCTTCAATCGGCGGTAATCCATCTGTCCCCACCTTAGCTCGAACTCGAAAGGACATGCTATTTGTCGACGGCAGGGTCACTCGTAAATACCAGTCTCGGGCCAAGGAATTGGTCTCATTTCCTGCCCGTAAAACCACGAGTTCAGGGTCCATATCCGGACGGATATTTGAGTAAAAAACCTGAGATATCGGCAAGGGATTATCCGAACTCACCTGCAAATCTGCCGGTCCCGTTAGATCATAAATCTCAAAGGCCAGCGCCGTCACTGGGCCCGGATTACTAAAGAAGAAATCCTGTACCCCTGGCCCGCCGGTTGAGGCAGCAAGAAAACTGAACCCATCCGATAAGGGCAGCAGATCTTGAAAACTTGGACTCAACTCAGCCACGATGCTGTAGGGCGAAGCAAAACCAGAACGACCACTTACAGAGAAGTACCATCGCCCCTGACTCAATGGAACCGGCTGTGACCCGATTGTGATGACCAAATCCTTGTTGGTGCTGGCGGTATCACCGGTTTGATAGTCAAAAATTGTCAGCGTCGGCAACGGTAATTCCCGTCGACCCGACATTATCAATCGACTATCCAGAGAGTTAACACTGACTCGCAATCCAATCGGACCCTCAGGCACGTCGACATAAAAGTAGTCAGGAACCACTCCATTCTGGGCCCCATTTCGGACAACCCCTGGAACTAACTGCTGTGGACTACCAGACTGCTCGGTCGCAATTAAAGTATAAACGACCGGAGCGACACCTGAGACATTGACCACCCCCAAGTACCAGAGGCCTGGGCTCAGCGGAACGGGCAAACTAGTCCGACTGATGGCGATGCTCTCGTTGGAAAGTCCCAGATTTGAAGAAAGATAATCAAATTGGTTTAATCGAGGTAAAAAAGGTGCCCGAATCGCAACCAGATCCACATCGGCTGAGGGTGAAGTCAGCGAAAAGGTCACTCCAAGGACATCATTAGTCGAAACCGTAAAAGAAAAGTAATCGGTCAAAGAGGGGCTAGTATTGGTGGCTAACACCGAAATACCGTTGGTCAGAGGCGTAATCCGGACGCCCAAATCGACCCTTAGCGAAAACAAATTGGACGCGCCAGGATCAACGCTTCGGACTGCCATATAGTACCTCTGACCTCGTGGTAACAGTGGAGGCAAATTGGTATTTAAAACTGACTTCAATTGCCCGCCAGCAGATATGGGTCCTCCTAGCAAAACATCCGTGGACTCAGTCAGGTCCGGCAGGCCTGTCTCGCTATAAAGAAGGTAGAGCGGACCGCCCGATAGATTTGTCAAAAGATTGGTTGCTCGCTCCGCCTCTAGGGGAACATCGACAATAAAATATCGAGGTTGATCCCCAATTAGATTCGTGGTGTAAGCGATCCCATTGGCTAACCGAACCGCCGCCGCATTGGTAGGCATAAAGGTCAAGCGCAACTGCCAATCAATCAAAGAGCCAGAAACATCCCCACGCGCATCGGTCATCGATAGCCGCCAATCGCCTAAACCGGATCTTCCTGCCAAAGGTCGCAAGGGTTCCTCAGGTTGATAGGTCAGAACAGATCCGGACTGATTGATCCAAACGCGCCCGATCTCTAGTCCGGAGAGTTGGTTGGTATCCGATGCCGCCGGCAACACGGCCCGAATCCCCAGCGCCGTGCGACCTGTTGTGGCGACAAAATTAACTCGATTAGTCGTCCAATCGGGAGAACCGATGAAACTGGCCGTTCCTACCCCATCAATTTGAAATTCAACCGAGACTAAATTACTCGCCTTGGGCGAGGTCCGCATCGTGACATAGGCTGAGTAGTCTTGGCCCGTATTAAAATCATAGCGGCGCAAAATCGACGCATTCTTCAAATCTAAAACCAAAGCCTCTTGTCCTCCGGAACCCAGCACTTCCACGTTGTTAGTCAAAACCTCCCAACCCTCGATGAGATTGGTTCCGGCCCCATACCGGCCTGCCGGAAGAGTCTCCCAATCATTGGAAACAACTGTCGCAGAAGAAACTCGGCTCAGATACGGCGGTTGAGCAAACTTGATCGGTGTGTAAACCCCATTGGTGCGGTCACTGAAGACCGCAAAGGCTCGATTGGTAATAATGCCAGACGCAGTGAATAATCCTGGAGCTGAGGAAATAACCCTTCGATCACCCGTCGCATCAATAAACACGGCACTCAGAGATCCCGGACCGTTACCCAACGGGGCTGGATAGCCTGCAAGCAGGACGGGGCCAAAAACCTTCGATCCACTATTGAACCACCCGGCCACGACAACCGACTGATTCCCAGACACCGGTCGAACCCAAGCATCGAGCGAAAAGGCCACTTGGCTCGACAGTTGGGCCACCTGTGAATTCGTGACCAACCCCGGATTCGACGATGATCCAACCCCCGGTCCGCGAAAGGTCAATCCTCTGCCCACCTGCCCCGCCGTCCCCGTTGTCCCTGATAAAGTGGCGGATGCTCCGCCTATCACATCCATCCCCGACCCATCAAATGGCCACAAGGAAACCAAACCCTGAGCCGCTTGAATTGGAAGTTTGCCGCGTCCAAATAAGCCTTCGTCATAAATACGACGCACCTCGTCTCCACGCAAAGGCCGGCGCCACAAACCAATATCATCCAAACGCACCGCTTGTTCGGCATAGATTTTCGATGGCGAATGACCGATCCGAAATGAATCAGCCTGGTTGGTTGCGGTAAATGGTACAAATCCTGTCGCAACCTCCTCGCCATTAAAATAGAGCACCGCCCTCTGAGCCACTCGATCAAAAGTAACGGCAACGTGTTGGTAGTTGCTCGAGAGCAGCACGCCTCCTAGTCCATTGGTTGCAGTCAAACCTCGATTCTCAAACAGAAGCGTCTCCAGTCCGGCAGGTGACTTTAATCGTAGAGCCAGATCCGAAACACGATCGTGACCAAGACGCACTGCTACATCCATATCGCTCACCGGTCGACCATCTTTGACTTGAATTGAGGCAAGGGTTTGCGCGACATCGCTTAAATTCGTGGAAGTCCCTGACAAAGTACTCGTGAAGCGCCCCGAAAGATTGCGTTCACCGTACAAGGCGACATCGAAGCAAAGGGTTACGGCACTCGGATTATGAAACAGCACGAAGTAGACTCCCGACTGCAAGGGTGGAACATCACGGATTGAGATGCTGATCAACCCGCTCGGCGATGTGATGGTGGCCACTCGATCATTGATGTCAGGATTTGCCGGGTCAGGAAAAGCCTCTCGCCGCACATAAACTTCCAACGGTAACCCCTTCGGCAGCAGGTTAGTCACCTGAATAATGAAGCGACTCGCATCGGGTGGCACCAAACGAAGTCGAAAATCATAGGCTTTCGGTCCAAGACAAACGGTCTCAAATTCAATGGTATCAAAGGCGGTTAACCGCTCTGGTTGAACTTGTATTTGGACAGAATTTAAAGATCCACTGGCACCCAGAACATCATCTTGCAGTAAATAATTCCATGCACCACCGACATTGAGCCCCGCAAAATCCAGAAGGGAGGTGCTTGGGCCATCTGTCGGTTGACCATAGGCAAAGCGAAGACCTGGAATATCGTCAAAGAGTCCCGTCGCACCCCCATTCACCACGAACTGTCCCGTACCCAGATCACGGATTGCTCGGCGATTATTGATGGTCGCTCCGTAGCCTTGATGAATCAATGTGCCTTGAAGATCGGGAAAATTGTCGTGAAACAAGGACTGGATAAGAGTCACATTGCGGACCAGACCGCTCGGACCGCTACCAAAATAGCGGATCACTCCAGGCACATCTGGGCTGCCTTCTGGGATAACTCGACTCCCCCCAATCGGGGTCATCAATAATTCCAATCCATTGGGGCCAGGTTTGGAAAAGGGTTGGTCACTGCTCCGCACAATCAATTCAAACTCGCCCGCCTGCTGGTCCTCTGATTTAACTGCGATATAGTAAACCTCGCCATTGGCTGGGGCATTGGTTACTTCAATTCGTTCCCCACTCCCCTGCTGGGCGGACCGCTGCGCCGATGCCACCACTAAGGGTGTTAAGAGCATCAAACCTGGATCCTTTGACATATAGAGATCCAAATCTGGGCCCAACTCTGGATCCCTCAGCTTGCGACCTGTCTGACCCGTCCCGCGAGGACGAGCCAAATTCACCCCTGAAGAAATCGCAAATTCCACATAACGCCCGTTGGTAAGACCAGTGGCTTGTGCCGCAATCGGATCAAAAAGATTGGTGAAAGTGAAGAAGTGCCATTGGTTACTCTGCCCATTTAGCCCACCAAAGAGAGGTGAATTAGCACCCACCCGCCCCCCGGAAATTGGAACACCATTGGTCTGAACTGCGGTCACTTCTGAGGGTTGCACCCGCACCAAAGCCGCGGTTTCCTCAGTCAGAAATTCTGCCGTTGCCACCACACTATTGCTCGATGATGCATCCGAGGAAATGGCCACCACAAAGTCTTGCACAATATTCGTTGCATAGGCTGGATGCAGATAGCCCGCAGTGGCACCCGCCGGAGCCTTGTAAATACGCGATGAAAGCGCATTCACATTCACTCGGCGCGCAAAAATCTGAATCACGTATTCAGAAGACAAAGGCGGCGGTAAGATCACCCGCTCCACATTGTTCACCGCATCGAAAACCGAATTCGTAACCCCTTCCTCAACTACCTCCACCACATTGGTGCCTGGATAAGGAAGACTCAATCCCGCGCGATCGAAGCTATTCCCAACAAAGACTTCCCCAGTCACGGTGTTCGATACAATCAGATCTAGGTCATTCACCAACTTAACCCCCGCAGCAGGATTGCCCGGCGGATCAGTCCACACGAGAGTCATGTGGAAAGGGGCATTGGTCGCCACATCGGTTGGATTGGGCCGTAACCGCACCAAGTAGCTCGCCCCAGTGAATAAATCTCCACTAAATCCAGCCAGTTCGGCCACCCCTCCGCCTGGCCGAGTCACTCGCACTCCAGAATCTAAGGCGCGAGGAAGATTGGGGCGCCCCCAACCCGAATAATTCATCGTTGCCCTAAAATTCGGGACGTAAGTATCCGAAGTCACTCGCGCACTATTAATCAACATTGCCTTGAAAGCTGCAGGTTGAGCGTACTTGGGTATTGATCGATTCGGACGTTCCCAAAACTCCTGAATCTGGGCCAAGACTCCAGAAATAGCGGGGGCTGCCATACTTGTGCCCGATAGAAATCGATAGAAGGGTTCTACCGGTCGATTCAAATCCTCAAATAACGCGTATTGAACTGAATTTGTGTCGTACTCGGCTCCCAAACTCCATTGTGAGGAACGGGCAGAAAGGATCTGGCTTCCCGGTGCAACCACATCGGGTTTGAATCGACCAAAATCCCCCTCAATTCCCACACTCACATTG
The DNA here is from genome assembly GCA_945898055.1 of Akkermansia muciniphila. Lineage (GTDB taxonomy): Bacteria > Verrucomicrobiota > Verrucomicrobiia > Limisphaerales > UBA9464 > SXXZ01. The sequence continues at coordinate 33,277 of CAMDGV010000020.1, forward strand.
CCTCGGCTCGAATAGTCGGCCACCTCGGTATCGGTGTCGCTCGAGGCTCTCAACACCAAATTCGTCTTGAGGGTATCGTTGGTCAGAGGCGTCCGGAATTGATGTCCTCCAGCCCAAACCACTCGACCTAACTGATCTATAATCACCGAGTTTGTTAGCTTTCTCTGGCTCTCCAAGGCTCCAACGGTAATCACATTTTTGGCATTGCCCGGTGCCGAAATTGATCCACGTAAACCACCCACTCCGTTCTCGCCTCCACCCCCAGAATTGCCAGCTGCAAAAACAAATAAAACGGGTTGCTCACCTGATTCATCAGGCAACGCATCCCGCGAAGCCGCATCATAGCTGGCAGAAATCGAGTTGTAATCGTAAACGCCATTGTAACTCCAACTATTGTTGGAAATTAAAGCATTGGTCCGGGCGGCTTGCTCTTGTAAAAACACATCTGAGAGGGTCGGACCTGTCTTGAGATCAATCGGTAAAATAAACAACTTAGCTTCCGGCGCATGTCCACGAAAGTTGGCGTTGGTGACCGAACCTTGCACGGGTCCTTTCACCCCACTCGACTTCGATCCACTCCCTGCAATTGTCCCCGCAACATGTGTGCCGTGACCGTCGACATCTGACAACAGGTTGGTCGCACTTCCGACCGTCGAGACGCGATTAACTAAATCAGGGTGTTTCCAATCAATCCCTGAATCATTGACGTTTATCACCACATTGCTGCCAGTGAGGCCTTCATACGATAGCGTGTTGGTTAGATCCGTTGCGCTGCCTAAAAGGAAACCAGAACGATCATTTAGTAATTCACGATCCCGGGCCTTTTCAATCAAATGAATATCGGGCGATTGCGCCAGCACCACCAAGGAATCGACCGGAACTTCAACGGTTACCAGCAAACCAAACGGACTTCGCTGACGTGTCACCTCCTGCACACCTACAGAGGTCAAACGACCTAGGGCTGCAGGATCGGTGACCGAGATCATTAACCGTTCCCCAGTCTCTAACGTCCGTCCGTCGATAACTCGGGTCAAGAGTTCAGGCTCTAACTTGAAAGAGGGTTGCCAAGCGGGAAGAGCCACCACTTCAGGATCAAGTGCCAAACGATTGGCATCCTCGGTGGTGCCCTGCACCAAGAAGGCATTGTTGGGAATGTAAGAAATAATCCTCAGGCCCGCAGCCTCGATTTTATGACGAAAACTAAGGTCGGGCGAGCGGGCCGATTGCACCAAATGAAATCCCGGTTCCGCTCCCGCTAAAAGACCGTGTGGAATAGCGATAGGAACCGACGAAGCGGTGTCGATCACCGCGTTACGGAGGTCTAAGGAATGAGAATCCTGTTGTAAGGCTCTGCCAGATTTTGGGGAATTCCGCGATCGCCATGGAAACGCGGTGTCCTCTGGATTCGGTTGTGCTCCGATTGGCAACTCGAAAAAATTCAGCTGCTTCACCCGGATCTGAGCCAATTCTGCTGCCGAAAAAGCAGTTCGAAGGGGTGCCGTGAGCGGGCTCAGACTCGCCGTCTCCGGTACGGCAGGTAAGATCGTAGGTTGAGACGAAGGCGGCTGCACCCAACGATGCACACCGAGCACCAGCGCAACCAGCGCGAGCGAGTAAATCAGACGACGGGACAGGCGCATGACAGAAAAAGTGTGGCGGGGTTTAATCCGCAGTAATGACGCGATGGTCTTCGACAACAGCCCGCAAATTGCGGGTCACAGGAACGTTCGGGGCCACATCGCCCTCAAAACGCAAAACGGACTTGGTAGTAAATTCTCCAGTAACCACATAGTTAGTCACTAAACCGAAAAATGGACCCGGTGCTGTCACCGTAGCGCCTGCCGCCGGTTTGAGAGTCTGAGCCCACGAATAAATCACATAACGCGGTTCATCCGACTTCAGCAAAGAAAGGATCTGCTGAGGAATCCGCTCAATCACATCGTCAGGCAACTCGGGACGAAAATCATTAAATCCAGCAAGTTGAGTTGCCTCTTTGAGAAATGGGGACCCTACAGAAAGAGTCGGAACGGCGCAAATCTCACCGACAGATTCAAAACGGGGCAAAGTACGCCGTGGCACGGGAATATCGGTAATTCCTACTCCCGCAACAGGCGGATTTGCCGCTGGCGGATTTGTCAAAGTAAAACCTGAGCTGACCCCAGTGTGAAACATCCCCTCGTAACCATTGCTATTGGTATACTGGTAACCTGAAATTATCTGCATTAACTCACTCTGCAAATTTCCATTGGCCGGATTGATAATCGTCGGAACCAAGTTCGTTGCTGATTTGCTTGATAATTCTCTGGGTACCCGGAGCACCGGAGTCCCAGCGAGCAAAGCAGACCAAGCGGCTAAATTCGTCTGATTCACAGAAATCATACCACGTGCCGCATTCTCATTCATAGCGGTGGAAAATAAATCCAGCAACGCCCAGTCATTGGTCGGGTGGGTACCATAACTTCCAGACCACATCTTCCAATGATGCCGATCGCTAAAGTGTTCCAACTCCTCCGACGGCTCAGTATTAGCCACAAGACTCTTCAAATAGACGGTCTGCCAAGGGGTGCCGCGATGAATTCGTCCTAGCTGCCCAATCGAAGCGAATGCATTGGTCGGTGTGGGAAAAGACCACGCCGATGAGTTAATGATCAGGGGATCTTTGAAGGCCAAATCAACGGAGAGAGTTTCGTCAGCAGCGCCCACTCCCAATCTGGCACTTCTTCTCCAAGGCGCATAAGCAGATAGTGTTCGATTGGTGGCTACGCCAGTGAGAGACACCAAGGAATTGCCTGACTCAAAAGCAATCTGATTCGCTCGCCAAGGCTCGAGTTCAAAAGCATTTCCAGAGAGAGCCTCTGGCCGCCCATCACCACCGGGGTACACGTCCGGGTACAATTTCCAATAACCTGAGTGAAGGGTGAAAACAAGCCCTCCCGGTTGAAGATCGTCCTTGGTGTAGTGAACAAAAGGATCATTGGCCATACGACGCTCAGTCAAAAAAACATCGCCTACCGGATTAAACCCAACCTGAATTAGATTTCCATTTACTGAACCCATCGCCGCTGTCATTCGATCGAGTTCACGCTGGGCAATATCCATTTCGCTTCTTGGCACCGAATTGACTCCATAAAGAAAGGCCCTCAAGCCTAAAGCCGCATCTTGGCGAGAGTCCCCCGTGGTCCGAACCCCGCGAACTAAGGGTTGAGTCCACAAATTTGTAGGGACGGTTGTTGGATTCAAAGATCCGGCAAATTGATTTTCAAATCCCGAGGGTATTAAGCGCCCAACCAGAACATTAGTCGACCAAAGTCTCGGCATGGTAAGGGACCCTGAAGTACCTCCACCGCCGAGTTTCCCACCCGTATTTGAGAAGCCGGCATCGATACCTGCACTGCCCGTGTCTCCGGTCTCATTGGGAATCTGGCCATTGGAATCAAACATAAGATTGGCCAGCAAGTTACTTTGCAGCGTCCCACTCTTGAGATTCACAAAGTCCAGCAATCGAGGCGGATTAAAACTGTCGTCCACGATCGCAAAGATCAATCGATTGGTCAGAGCAAGAGTCAACTGCGGAGTTAAGCGGTCAAGTCGGGCCGAGGGCAACCGAAAGAAGGACAGTGGATTATTTGTCTGGCCCAAGGGGAAAATGAGATCATTGATCGGATTATAGAGAAAACTGAAGACCGTGTTGGTGTTCAGTGCTGGAATGTATTGAAGGCCACCCCAACGTGCTTTGTAGCCGCGATTCCCATCACCAATACGAGTAACTCGCCCAGACTGCACCACGAAAGAAGTTCGATTGGTGACCAACGGATTAAGGGCAGTAACGGCTAAATTCGGATTGAAAGCCTGCGGCAGCATCAGCGGTCGACCATAAGGAAGCAATGCCGTCGGGAGTTGGCTACTATCGTACAGCGTGATCTCCGTCCAATTTGTCGCAATCAAGCGCAAAGGTCGATCGGAGGGAAAGGCTTTTACGTACGAATTCCAAGCCTCAACTGCCGAGACATTATTTACCTCGATCGTATACTGACCGAACTTTTCAAAGCCCAAGCGGCTCAAAGTCGTCTCAGTAATCGGTCGAATAGCTCGGGCACTGGGACGCTGCAATACCAATCTCCGCCCCACCCGAACTCGAGTCTGCCAGAAAGCCTCGTTGAATGTAGGTAGACCGAGCGCCTCAGGACCGGTCTGATTTTGCTTGGTCCCGACCACCATAGGGAGGCCGAAGGCGTTACCAAAGGTAGGGCTTACGGGATTCGCGCTGACCTTGGACCGACCCGCAGCTGAAACTAAGTCCAGTTTATCAAAATCCAACCAAGTGTTCCAAGCCGAGTCGATTATGACCCTTGCATCAGTAATTTCCTCCAACCCAGCCAAGCGGATCACCGCACCGACATCGGTATCTTCGCGGTAAAAACTCGGCCGATAGATGTGAGGCGGAAAGGGTTCAGTTCCGCGGCCTCCGGCAATATTAGTGCGGACCTCATGAATATTTGCCGCCAACTGAAGTAAGCGGTGCGCTTGAGCTCCATAGCTGTAGTTGGTGATTCCAAACACAGCCTTGGGAGCCACGCCGTTAGTGTAAAGTCCGCGACCTGCGACGGCCAATCCATGAGCGGCTGGGACAGAAGGCAGCGGAACACCGCCCCGATAGATAAACTGATTAGTGTTTACTAATCCAGAAACGAACTCCTTTCGGAGCAAACGATCGCCCGCAAGATTCATCCAAGCGGTTGCTTCCCAAGGTACCAGTGCGGAGGCCGTGGCCGCTCCACCTGCCGCACCATTGGTCACAATGAGATTTGCCGAGGTCGAGTTAGCGGAGTCTGGATCCAGAGACTGAAAATTAAGATTCAGCTTGGTCCGCCGATAATAACGGCCGGCGCGATCCACTCCCGATTCAATGCGCCCATCCGAGCTATCGGTCCCTAAAGAGGCTAACAATCGATAGTAAGTGTAGGCGTTATAAGTCGAATTACCGGCCTGACCTGGGGTGACCACCTGCCCTGCCAAGTTGAATCCGCGCAGAGTATCCAAATTGGTCCAGATGACGCCCCCTCTAAAGCTTAAAAGACTCGGATCGGTCAGGAGTTGAAAGGGGGATGCATAGAAAATGCTCGCATCTGCCCCTGACCAAGCTCTTCCAACTTGATCACCGTCGGCCAAGAGACGGGGATATCGAATCTCAGCGAGAGTTTGAAGCAGCGGACCGTTAGAAAAATCATCGATTCCATTACTCGGAAAAACCCGACCTGCGGCACCGGTATCGCCGATGACACCCAACCGAGGTCGAGATTCATTCGCAAAATAAGATTGAGCAGTGCTACGAGAAAGTACAGTCCCCACTCGTCGATTGCGCCAGACATTCAACGCGTGATCAAAAGCCGTCCCTGTATTGATCGCATTCGGATTGTAAGAATAAGTCTTCCAAAGATTGGTATTTAGATCGCGGAAATAGGCTGCCAAATTTAACTCCCAAGATCCAACGCCTTGATTGCGCATAAATCGGCTATTGGCCGCGGTCATATCCCCAGCCTGATTATGCACATAGTTGAGGTCGAGGGTTCGGTCGGCCGGGATGACAAGATAGGCGATCCGATAGAGAAAACGATTATTACCCGAGTGCGGACGATCAGGATCAGCTAAAACACCAATCCATTCTGGGTCACCGACATGCCATAGGCGATTCGTCCCAACAGCCACCCCAGCAATATCACGATCCAAAATATACCCGTTGGTCTCGAAACGACCATTACGATTCAGATCTAGGTAGAAGCGGTTCTCCGAGGAATCGAGCGCATTCGGCATTCGGCTTGTCCGAACCACGACTGGGACGCGTGGATCATAGAAGAGATTGGCTAACATCCGCCGATAATTCAGAATATCGGTTGAATTATTGAGATCAAACTCTCGCTTTTCCAAGCGATAGGAGACATTTCCTAAGGCTCGATACCAATTGTTCCACGCGGCGCTGTTACTCACCAAATTGACGGGACTCAATCCGGCAGTTGTAATGCCAAGCCTGTAAAACGGTGACACAAAGTTAGTGGAAACAAACATCACCGGTGCAATGCGGGAGGTAGCCGCAGCCATCTGCGAAAGGATCTGCATTCGCGCACGATTTAGAGCAGAATCAACCGCAATTCGTACATCAACCTGCTCACCAGCGGCGGCCACCGCTGAGCGTTCTCGGCGGGCGACAGAAAGAAAGGCAACGGCCGTGATCGTGACCACCGCTAGCATGATCAAAGTAATGACCAACGCCACGCCGCGCCGTTGAGAAAAAGAGTGAGATAGCTTCATTGTGGCGCGGTACGAAGGGCGATTCGTTGACGCAAGGTCTGTAGAGATCCGGAATTATTGGCTAACCAGCGATTACGGGACTGCACAGTTTTTGGGAGTGAACGAAATTGATCGAGTTGCTTTCCATCAAGGAGTGTCACTTCAATCTCCAAGGCGGCGGGCATCCTCGTCCCCCGGAACTGCACATTGACCTGTGAAGTGTCGGCGTTCACCAACGAAATCGAAACTGGAAGAGGCCGCCTAAGCGTCCCTATACGATTGGTTTCCTGCCATTGATCTGGGGAAATCGCCAAATGAACAGGGCTATTAGTATTTACCCCAACCCGCGGATATTCGACATCGAAGTTAACTGGATGATTCCGGTCATAAGGACGCCCATCGGCGTCAATGGCGGTCACCTTGAACTGAAGAACACCCTCTAACAATCGAACAGCATCCGCCCGGGCCAGAGAGGTATTACCGACAAAAGCAAGAGTACCGAGGCGGCGAGTAATTAAATTCGTCTGCACAGCGAGTGTCCCACTCAAGCGCATCGGTGGAACCAAGGCAGAATCTATGACCGGACTCGTCAGTAGTTCAGACGGAAGTGACTGCACTAAATTGGTGTTTGGAAGGGATTCAGCGACTAAATATAGCGTCGCTAAACCCTCGACTGCACCGCCTCCGACCGGTCCCGTACCGTCGGGCCCAACAAAAAGTCCAGCAATATGCCATTGATTGCCCACCGTCCGATACGTATAGAAAATCTCATCAAACCTCAGTGGCTGAGTTCGATTAAAATTTTGCCCCTGACCATCGAAGACCAGATCGTACCCTGTGGCATTGGCAGGCTTAACGACTAAGTGCAAGGCATCCTGCACCAGTGGCGATGACGCACGTGCCAACCCGCGCCCCATTAGTTCCAAAGCAGAGCGGCCATTTTCGGAGACTTCAGCTTGATTAAGACTCTGGCGCAGCGCTTTCTGCGTTTGATCGAACATGGCGTACAGCGCCAAGACAATGATGGTCAGCATCCCAACCGCGATCATCATCTCGAGGAGCGAGAAAGCCGCAATCCGCCGCTGAGCTATAGAGGGACGCAACTTCATGAAATCACAGGGCACCCGGTTGTAACCGGTAGAGGAGGATATCCGAGGGAGACAGTTTGTTCGATAACGGGTTGAAAGGGAAAAGCACGGAACCGAAATAGCTCGAGTCTTGAGGGACATTACCGAGAAGAGGTGCGGGAACACCCACGACGTCGGTCCGAAATTCACGACTGTTCAAGCCCATCCGATACTGATTGGGATTGACGCCATTGCGGATTAAGGGCCATTCCAAAGTAAGACGCATCTCGGAGACTCCATTAGCCGTGGAATCGGCAGCCCTAAAAGGATCATCGGGCGCAAGAACCGTTGGACGTGTTACAATCTCGACCGCGACTCGATAACGAAAAGCAAAATCAATCCGAGGATCTAATCGGGAAGTACGAACGTTACCCGAACGGATCACCGGTAAGTTCGCCATAGAACCACTCATCGAGCGCATTTCGAGGGAAATGCTGTTGGTCGCCCGAATTAACCCGCTTGGATTCTTGGAAGACGCTTCCAGAGTATAACGCGGACGACTGATCAATCCGACCAATTGAAAGGCGTCGATAAATGGCTGCGAACTCGCCGGAGTCCCGGCCACAAGTGGCCCATGAAAATGGTTGGTTAAGGCAGGTGAACCGTCGGCATAAGTACGAACCAGCGTGACCCGATCCACGTAATTAACAAGATCTTGTGATCCCACCTGCCCTGCCCTCACCACATTCAGAAGAACCTCAGCGTCTTGATTGAGCACCGCTTCCTCGCGGTTCTGACGTTGGACATTAAGACCTGCTGGGAGGACACCGATAATCGCCACCATAGCAATCGAGACGACCGCCATACACAAGGCAATCTCCACCAGAGTGAAGGCCTCCCTGCCGTAGGACGGTCGAGTTACTGAGGTTGAAAGAGCTAGAGTCATCAGGGAATGGCGATCTTGAGAATTCTGGATCGTCCAGTAGTCGACGAAATAATCACGCGGTTGTTGGTGGCATTATCCCTTGGTGTTTCCACCAAATCGGGAGGAATTGTGCCATCAATGGTGCCCTGAGCGGTTCGAGCTATAAAGACACTCCCCTGAGCTACAGCCAGAGCGATCTCGGCCAGCGGTTGCAGGGTGAGATCGGTCCGCTGATTATTCTGAGTCCAAGCCCGATTCATTTCATCCACAGCCAATCGGCCATCAGGTCCAAAAGCCACAAACCGCATGGCTATCGGAGGCAAGGTATCGCTGGCAAATTCGGCAACTGGAAAGGAAAAATTCCGCTGGGGCAGTTCATGAATAACATGGGAGGTCCGATCCCCAGCCTGCACCTGCGGTGATCCGTTAAAAAGTCGCGGTGCAAGAATCACTCCATCGGGTAATTGCTGCCAACCCGGCCCGAGATACCGAGTAAAGTAGCGTCCGGGTTGGGCTCCCGCTTCGCGCTCGACCAAGAGGGCATAAGTATGAAACGCACCTAAAGCGATGTTGGTAAAGGTCCGCATGGCTTGCTGACGAAACCGCCCCGGTGCGGTCGAATTCGCAACCATTGAGTTCAACTGTTGCTCCAAACTAGGCCCGGCCAACCAAATATTCGTCGGAGCAAACACCACATACACAGTTGTACGCATCCGCAACGCTTCCTGCCGAGCTCGATTTAAGTCGTCAGTCAACTGTTGATGTCCGCTCGATAGTGTCTTCCCTTGAGACATGCCCTTAATAGCCGGAACTGAAATTGCAGCCATCAGCCCGATAATGGACACCACGACCATGAGTTCGAGCAATGAGAAAGCCCGAACCTTCCGTGGTTCAATCACGGTGATTTCAGGCAAAATGAAAGGCTCAATGCTCATGAAAAATCAGTCAGAATACTTACTTCCAACTGTAAATATTATCCCGGTTGTTCGGATGATCTTGGTCCAAAGTGAAGTCAGCCTTCCCGTCGGGCCCCAAGGACATCACCAAAACATTGCCTGGGATGAAACGTGCCTGAGCCGGTTGACCGACGCGAATCAAAGGAAACGGGCTTAAAACGCGACTATCGTAATCAAGATCCATGATGGCAACATAAGGATGTCCCCACGGATCACGATAAACCCCCAAGTCATCCATCCCATTGGGCTGCCGAGTCGGAACAATTTTGACGTTCAGATACACATTTCGTTTTGGATTCTGACTATTGTTGGCGTTGACGAGTTCTGACATTCCCACAGCCGCATCAGGCGCAGTTTGGCCGGTTAAAATAGCCATTATCTCTGAATTATTTGGGTTACGGCCCCCAGATTGAGGATCGTTCACCAATTGATAACCGACGGCCGCAACAACGGACGGCGTGGGCATCTGGTTCTTGGGGTCTGGGGTCTCGACATTACCAAAAACCCAGTCAGGCGTGGCGACCGTAGGAAATTGCCCTTGGGCATAGGGAGGTTTTGCTGAATGAGCCTGCCGGGTCCGAGGCGTCGCGGGCAGGCGAGAATAGTCGGCATAATAGGCATTGATCGCCCCGACCATGGCGGTCACTTCTGTCCTTGATTTGGCGGTCTTGGCTTTCACCACCGCTCGGACCACAGCAGGAACCAGCATGGAGGCCAGAATGCCGATGATGGCAATGACCACGAGGAGTTCGATGAGCGTGAAAGCACTCCGTCGACGGGTGACTAATCGGGTATTCATGGGACTTCGAAAAATGGAATTCAGTTGTTCTCTTTCCAATTGCCGATAATTTTAATTTGGTCGCGGCCGACAGGAAGTTCGGCCCATAGATCAAACGATCCGGCATTATTGGTTGGATTAGTAGAAACATAACGCCACGGATTGAGTCCCCGATTCGAAGGAATCGGGTGATCGTTGCGATTATTAGGCCAAGCGAAGCCACCACCTCGCTTACCGGAGGCATCGGTCGCAAAACCAACCACCAGCAGCTCCAGATCAACATAGCCTGGGTCCGACCGGTTGCGGAAGATCTCTGCGTACTGCGACTCCTTAAAATCTGAGATAAACAAACGATTGCGCTGTTGGTAAGTGCGGGCGTTCAAGATCCCGTCTCGCCCGAACCAAGTCTGCAATCCAGAACTACCCACCCCGTCTGGTCCATCCCCATCGGCACGAGAGACAAAGTAGCCATCTGGACTCGTTGCATTGGTGATATAGACACCGGACAATTCGTAAAAAAGTGGATTCCGAGCCGGGATCGGAACTAAGCCATCGACAGTCGAGGAGATTCCATCCGGCGGATACACCCCAAACTTGACCTTATAAGCTTCGATCAAAGTGACCAATTGCTGCAATTCAACACGAACCGTCGACTCTTTGAGTTTATTAGAGGCAATCGGAGCAAGGCCCACCACCAGACCAGCCAAAATACCAATGATTGAAATCACCACGAGAAGCTCTATGAGCGTAAAGCCCCCTAACCGTCGGCAAGAGGCGAACGAGGCAACTCGAGATTGACTTTGACAGAGCATTTTAGTTTGGCGCAAAGAAGTAAGACTCCCGCAGGTTCATCGATCCTTCAATTCCTTTTCCATCCGTTCGCTCATCCATTGTTTGATCATGCTTTGGTAATTGAGAAAGCGACAACGGGCGAGGCGCTTGATTCGACTCAACATTCGGGGATCCATCCGCAAGGTAATCGTGGTCGATTCTGACTGTTCGGAACTGAGCGCCGACGATGATTCCATTAACCTTAAGTCGACTTGATTCTCGGACCAAAAAATGGCCTCGGACTGCTCGCTGTCGAAGAGCGGGACATCCTCCCAAACAGAAATAGACTCGAAGGCCATTGTAATAAAATTTAGATCTCAAGACGCCAGTGCCAGAGTCAATTTTCGCTGATAAAAATAGGTTTCCTGATCGGTGAAGGGGCGGGAAACAATCACTCGAATCACCTTGCCATTGGCTCGGTACACGCTGAACAAACCTTGACCCGTCGCCGATTTCCCTAGATTGAAAAATCGACCCTGAACACCAAACCGAGGTGAATCGGGAAGCAAACGAATCGAAAAGGGATCCTCGAAGGATTCCTCCACTTCCTGATAGGTCATTGGAGGATCCAGTTCGAACGCGGGATTGATCCAATCGAACTCCATCTAGACTTTCAAAGTATGGCCTTCGTACATTCAAAGTGTGTACTTTGTATTTACGGCACTCATTGCTAAGGTCAAGATTTAGTTTAGAAAATGGACTCGGAAGTTTCCAATGAAGGGACCGCCGAGATGAAAAGAGGTCTATTAGGCTTCGCCAGGTTCGCTCCCGAGGCTTTCCATCAACTTGATCAGCGGTAGGAACATCGCAATAACGATACTTCCCACCACCACAGCTAAGAACACGATCATGATGGGTTCAAGAAGTGATGTCATTGCCGAAACAGCATTATCAACCTCTTCGTCAAAATTATCTGAGATCTTTAGCAACATCTCTGGGAGAGCACCGGTCTGTTCACCGACATCCACCATCGAAATAACCATCGGCGGAAAGACTCCCGACTTCTCGAGCGGTGCAGTAATAGTTTCACCCTCTTTGACCGAGTCATAAACATCTTGGACCGCCCTTGCGACCACCACATTACCCGCGGTTTCTTTAACGATATTCAGAGCTTGAAGAATTGGGACACCCGACTGCACCAAGGTGCCTAGTGTACGAGTAAATCGAGCAATCGAGACCTTACTAACAACGGGCCCGAGGACCGGCATATTAAGCTTAAATTTGTCAAAAACCCAGCGGCCTTTCTTGGTTTTGATGGTTAATTTGAAAGTAATGACGAAGGCAATAATTCCCCAAACGACCGGCCCTGGAAAGGGCCACCCCCCCAAGAACCATTCCGGAAAAATGACAGTATAATCTTTAAGAGTTTCCGAGATTTTAAGAACGAAGAGCGTAAATCCTGGCATACCGGCGTCGCCGCCGAGAAGGTCGGAGAAAATGGCTTTAAACTTAGGCACTACAACCACCATCAAAAGTCCGACAATACCCACGGCGACCACCATAACGGCGACGGGATAAAACATTGCGGCCACCACCTTGCCCTTAATTTTCTCAGCCTTCTCCATGAATTCGGCGAGTCGCTTTAAGGCGACTTCAAGTACGCCGCCGAGTTCGCCGGCTTTCACCATATTAATGAAGAGACGGTTGAAAACTTTCGGATGCTGAGCTAAGCCCTCAGAGAAAGTGCTTCCGCCTTCAATGGAAAGAGCGAGATCACCCAAGATTTTTTTGAGAGTCAGATCCCTCTCCTGTTTTTCAAGGACCCTCAATCCGCGCAACAAGGGGAGTCCCGCTTCAACTAGGGTGGCTAACTGACGGGTAAAGGTGGTGAGGACTTTCGGTTTAACACCCCCACCAAAGCCAGGAATTCGGATATTAATCTGGCCGCCGCCTTTTTTCTTTTTGCCGCCAGCGGTGCCGGTGCCCGCCGATTTCCCCGCCAACTTAGGGCCCTTTGGCTTCTCATCCTCGGAGACTTTTGTTGGGAAAAAACCCATTTCTTTGAGGCGAGTGATAGCCTCAGATTGGCTTCCAACCTCGAGGACCCCCTTGGTTTCCTTGCCGCGGGAATCCATGGCAACGTAGTTAAATTTAGCCATAATGAGTTCTCGGAAACTATTTAAGTATACTTCAAGACTTCTTCGACAGTGGTTTCTCCCCGGTAAATACTCTGGAGACCATCTTCACGCAAGGTTACCATCCCAAACTCGATCGCTTTTTGACGAATCACTACGGTGGGCGCGCGTTCGTTAATCAAATTACGCAGGGCATCATTGACCATCAAGAGTTCGTAAATACCTTTTCGACCACGATACCCAGTATCATTGCACTCCGGACATCCGCGGCCGTAGTAAAACATCTTGTCTCCGACGTCGTGGGCCGAAAGGTTCATGTTGTTCAATTGCGATTCACTGGGCTCAAACGGAGTTCGGCATTTCAGACAAACTCGACGCACTAATCGCTGAGCGAGCACGCCGAGAAGCGTCGAAGAAATCAGGAAGGGCTCAACCCCCATGTCCACCATTCGAGTCACGGCACCGGCGGCATCATTCGTGTGCAATGTTGAGAGCACGAGATGCCCAGTCAGTGAGGCTTGAATTGAAATCTGCGCGGTTTCCAAGTCCCGGATTTCTCCCACCATGATGATGTCCGGATCTTGACGTAGGAAGGCACGGAGCGCCTTGCCGAAAGTCATTCCAGCGGCATCGCTCACCTGAACCTGCATAATGCCCTCAATATCGAACTCAACCGGATCCTCAATGGTGAGCAATTTGGTATCGATCAGATTGATCCGGCGCAAACAGGAATACAGGGTTGTGGTCTTTCCACATCCAGTAGGTCCAGTCACCGTAAAAATACCATTAGGTTGATTAATGGTCTCGATAATGTACTCAAAGCTGTGCTTGGGAAGCCCGAGACTATCCAACTCTAGTTGCACAGCATTTCGATCAAGAACACGAAGCACGACCGATTCACCAAAGGCAGTCGGCAGGGTCGAAATACGAAGATCGATCTGCTTGCCATTGATCATCGATGTAATCCGCCCATCTTGAGGAAGACGACGTTCTGAGATGTTCAAGTTCGCCATGATTTTGAGACGCGAGGTCACCGGCATAGCGAGGTGCTTCGGCGGTGGCGCCATCTCATAGAGGGCTCCGTCAACACGATATCGAATCTTAAATTCGTCTTCGAACGGTTCGAAATGAATATCTGACGCGCGGTCTTGTACCGCCTGCATCAGGACTAAGTTCACAAACTTGACTACCGGAATATCGTTAGCCAAGTCTTCCATATTGATGGAATTAATCTTAGCTGAAGCCTTCTCCTGAATTGCACCGGCACTTTTTTCCAACTCTTCCAGCATTTGAGTGTAACCCAATCCGCTTTGAGCCGGATAAAACTTCTCCAAATACTTAAGGATCTCTACCGGATCAACAACCACCACTTGCGGGGTGAACTTAAGAGAGAATCCAATCTCATCCATGATTTGAGGATTGAGAGGATCCACCATCGCCACCTGAATCGTGTCACCATAGAGAGCAACAGGAATAATTTGATACATCCGAGCCGTTTCAGTCGGCACCGCAGCCAAGGTCTCCGGGGTCAGTTGATCAGGATCAATGGAGGCAACCATTGTGCCGAGATGATCGGCAATAATCTGAAGAATTGAATCAAGATCCAGTAACCCGTAATCGAGGATTGCCTGAATCTCAGACTTGCCGCTTCGCTGAACCTCCTGACTAATTTCCTTGGATTGCAGATCTTCAAGAAAACCCCGTTCACGGATCAGTGCTAGCAGTGGATAGGAGACAACTTCAGCCATAATATCGGGTGTTCGGATCGTAGTTGAGAGGAGCAATACTATCTGTTTTTACCGCCCGCTTGGGCCTCAGCGCGCAGGGCTTTCAGTTCAGAAAGCTTCTGCAAAATCGTGGTTGGATCCTGACTTTTTTGGATTACCTCCGCTTCCGCGATCATTCCTAATTGCCATTTATCGATGAGGAAACTGTCGAGTGTGACCATCCCATATTTGGCGCCTGTTTGGATATCAGATTGAATTCGAAAGGTCTTATTGTCGCGGATCAGCGCCCCGACCGATGGGGTGTTAACCATGATTTCAAAAGCAGCTACCCGTCCAGGCTTGTCGACCCGGGGAAGAAGAATCTGTGAAATCACCGCCTGCAGAACGGTGGACAACTGAATACGAATCTGTTCCTGCTGATTTTGCGGGAAAGCATTCACGATACGATCAATCGTTTTCGCTGCGCCTGTCGTATGTAAGGTTCCAAAAACAAGATGCCCCGTTTCGGCAGCCGTGATAGCTGCTTCCATTGTCTCTAGATCACGCAATTCACCCACCAGAATGATATCTGGATCTTGCCGAAGAGCCCGTCGCAAAGCTTCCGCAAAGCTCGGGACATCGACGTTCACCTCGCGTTGGGTGACGACTGCCTTTTTGTGCTTATGATAGTACTCAATCGGATCTTCGATGGTAATAATGTGGGCTTCATCTTTTTCCTCATTAAGAATATTCAGCAAGGAAGCCAAGGTGGTTGTCTTCCCAGACCCGGTCGGACCGACGACCAGAACCAAACCTCGAGGCTTATTAATTAGATCAAGCACCGACATGGGAATCCCGATCTGTTCCATAGTTAACAGTTTCGAGGGAATCTGCCTTAAAACGAGAGCAAAATTGCCTTTTTCCTTAAAAGCGCTGACCCGAAAACGGGCCATCTCACCGAAAGCAAAACCAAAATCAGCGCCCCCTTTTTCTCGGATCTGCTGAATATGTTCTTCTGAGCAAATCGAACGCATCAGTTCCTCGGCATCCTCCGGCCTCAAGACGGGCCCATCAAGGCGTTGAAGAATTCCATGGATACGGATCACCGGAGGAATACCCACTCGAATGTGCAGATCAGCCCCTCCTTCGGCCACCATTAACTGCAACAAATCAGACATTTGATACGACATGACAGAAAAGAATTTACTTTAGGTTTAATCGGCACTGAGAGGGAAACAGAGAGTTAGAAAAAGCTAGCAGGAACTAGACCTTTTCTAGTGCTCAGAAACGGTTGCACGAATCACCTCGTCGGCGGTCGTAACACCCGCAACGACTTTACGGACGCCGTCTTCTCGAAGGGTACGCATACCCATTTCCCTCGCTTTCATACGCAAAATATTCGAAGGCACCTTATCATAAATCAGTTTCCGCGCTTCATCGTTAATAATGAAAATCTCGAAGATGCCAAAGCGCCCCTTACACCCAGTCTTATTGCACTCAGGACATCCCTTACCCTTGCGCGGCACCGCCGAGGCTACTTGCTCTGGGGTCAGGTTAAGTCCAACAATTTCCGACTCAGTTAAAGCGTAGGGACCAGCGCACTTCTTGCAGACCTTACGAACCAACCGTTGAGCCATCAAACACCGAGCCGCCGAGGCCACAAGGAAGGGCTTCACTCCAATATCAATCAAACGAGCCACCGCCGCAGGCGCGTCGTTAGTGTGCAGCGTGGAGAACACCAAGTGCCCCGTCAGTGAGGCGTTGATCGCAATTGTCGCCGTTTCAAGGTCACGAATTTCCCCTAGCATGATCACGTTAGGCGATTGGCGGAGCATCGACCTCAACGCAGCAGCAAATGTAAATCCGATGTGCTCATGCACCTGGACCTGATTGATTCCAGCTAGCATGTACTCCACCGGGTCCTCAACCGTGATGATCTTGCGGTCGGGTCGATTGATATAATTAAGACAACTGTAAAGCGTCGTCGTCTTGCCGGAACCCGTCGGCCCGGTGACCAAAAGAATTCCGTCCGGCAAGGCAATCAGTCGTTCAAAGGTCGCCTGGTCATCCGATAAAAAACCTAGTTCAGCTAACCCCAATCGCAGGCCTGACTTGTCCAAAATACGCATGACAATCGATTCACCGTGCGAACAGGGAATCACATTGACACGAAGATCGATGGTCTTGCCGCCGACATTGGTCTGAATGCGGCCGTCTTGCGGAATCCGACGCTCAGCAATGCTCATCCCTGAAGCAATCTTCAGACGAGCAATCACGGGTGCTTGAAGGCGCTTCGGAATATCTTTCATCTCCGTCATCATGCCGTCGATCCGGTATCGTAACCGAAAGCGTTTCGACATCGGTTCCAGATGAATATCGGAGGCTCGTAGTTTGAAGGCGTCGACAATGATCTGATTGACCAAGCGGATCACGGGTGCATCTGCATCGATTGCCTCAGTGTCCGATCCAACATCACCCTTGAGAGACTCGACTTCGACTTCACCCTCAGTGATGTCTTGGATCATCTTGGCGATACTTGAGTCACCTCGCCCCGCCACCCCCCCGCCGCCTCCGCCGTAGTATTTATCCAGCGCCGCCTTCAGATCGGCCTCGCTGGTCACCCGATATTCAAGGGTTTTTCCCAAGGCGATCTGCAGGCCGTCAATAGCCTCAATGTCAGAAGGATCCGCTAAGGCAACAATGACTGTCCCGTCCTGCTCGGCCACTGGGAACGCATTATATTTTCGTGCCACATGGCGTGGAACAGCACTGATAATCTCGTCGGAAACCTTGATTTCCGAGAGAGTCACCGGTTCCACCCCAAAGTAACTCGACTTGGCGATAACCACCATGCCGCCTTCGAGTCGCTGAGTCTTAACCAGAGTATCAACAATACCCTCGCCCGCAGACTCGGCTTCAGCCCGGACCTCGTCGATCAACTCACGGGTCAAGAGACCCAAGTCGATCATTGTATCGATCAGAAAATCGTCTTTGGCAGCCACTGTGTCCTTAATTTTTCCGGCGGTCGCCCACGACAGTGAACCTTTCCCCAGATGAAGTGAAGAGAGTTAAGGAAGTGGACTCACCAATGTCAAACGCGGACGCCATTAGGCCTGTAAAAAAAAAAAATATATGAAACGACTTTCTCAAGAACTCCTGAGATAAGGCGAACTGAATTCAGCGTCTAAATCGAGGGCTGAGTCTGGGCTTAAATCCGACCTCGTTTCCCGACTCAGTCCCAATCTCAATCAAGTACCGCAGCGGGAAGCCAATTTAAGCAGAAGGGAAATCGGAGGAAGCGAAAGTGGCACAAAGGATGGGCCTAGGGCTTTACCTCGATTTAAAACTAGGACCGAAGAGCCAAACTGGTGCGCGGGGCGGGAATTGAACCCACAACCTTCGGCTTCGGAGACCGACGCTCTATCCAATTGAGCTACCCGCGCACGCAATGAATGGATACATTAGGAACACGGAGGCTTTCGGGCAACAGTAAGTTACAGCGGCTTTCCAGAAATGATTCCTCTTTTACATTTTCCCAATGAAACCGGTTCGATCAGTGGCGGGTCCGTTCCTCACCTTGTTGCTCGCAATTGCGGCAGGGTGGCTCATGCAGCCTGCCGATACCGCGCCTCAGCGCATCCCAACCCGCCTCACTCCAGCTCCCGACTGGTCCTTGGATGCGACCTCCGGAACAACTAACAAACTCTCTGATTACCGAGGCAAAGTCATTATCCTAAACTTTTGGGCGACTTACTGCCCTCCTTGCCTCCGTGAAATACCCGATCTTTCTGCCTTTTACCGAGCCCTGCCTGCTCAGGGAATGGAGGTCATCGGCATACTCGTCGAACCTGGAAACCGGCTAATTGCTCCCGACTTTGTGCGACGAAATCGGATCCCCTACCCCGTGCTGTACGGCACTCGTGAGGTTGCAGAGGCCTACGGCGTTTTAGCACTGCCCCAGACCTTTATCATCGATCCAGCAGGCCGCATTGCCGGTCGCTACCTCGGACGGATGCGTCAAAGTGATTTGGAAAATGCGATCGCTCCTTTCGTTTCACCGCACTTGACGAACAAGCCCACGGGAACACTCTCAGGAACTTGGTGAAGCTCCCCCCCGTAACCGCATCCACGGTGCCCAATTTGCGCCCCGCCTACTGGTTTGCTCTCTTAAATGCTCTTTCCTCCCAGGTTATTCTGAGCGGTCCGATGGTTCTTTTCGCAAAGACACTCGGTGCCTCCGCGACAATCCTCGGATTAGTCGCCGGGATGATGCCGCTACTGACCATTTTACAAATTCCTGCTGCCAACTTTGTCGACCGAATTGGTTACCAGCGGTTTGTCATCGGCGGTTGGTCCCTTCGTATAGCCTTCATTTTTTTGATGGCACTCATACCTCTGAGCGAACGGTTTCTAAACCCAAACGCTCAGTTGGTCCTTCTGCTAATCTTTCTTTTTCTATTCAACCTCTCTCGAGGAATTTCAGCCTGTGCTTGGCTTCCTTGGATTACCGGACTTGTCCCAGCGGCATCACGAGGGCGCTATTTGGCTACCGATCAAGCCTGTTCTAACGGTGCCAGTTTTATTTGTTTTTTGGTAATCGCCGCTCTGCTCGGAGTGGATCGATGGCTCCCCAACATCGCTCAATCTTGGAGCTTCATTTTAACCTTTCTCTTCAGCGGAATAATGGGCGTTTTGAGCCTGATTTTTTTAAAACAAATTCCCGACATCCCGGTCCCCTCAGAGGAATCTGGCAATCGCAAACCCGTCCCGTGGATGCACTTGGCGGCGCACCCTCCTTTCCGTCGACTGCTGGAACTCGACGCCATCTGGTCGCTCGCCTACGGGGGGCTTGCCACCTTCGTTGTCGCTTTTCTTAAAGCAGGATCGATCTGGGACGACAGTTCCATTCTCGCACTCATGTCGGTGCAATTTCTCGGAGGCCTAGGTGCTCTCTGGTTCGGTGGACGTCGCCTCGATCAACACGGCAGCAAACCAACCTTTGGATTCATTATGCTCGCAGGACTCGTCGTGGCCGTGGGTTGGTTCCTGGTATCTGCCAAAGTCGTTTCGACCGGTCCTGCACTCCTCATTCTACTCATACTCCCCCTCGGGCTGCTGAACGCTCTTTTTACGGCTGCGAACAATCACTTCGCAATGACTATTGTACCGCGGATGGGTCGCAATCACTTCTTCGCTCTCTATTCAGTCGTCTGGCAAGTAACACTCGGTCTCTCGCCCATTGCTTGGGGATTGCTGATCGATAGCATTGGAGACCGGAGCATCCACCGACTCGGGATCGATTGGAACCGTTACAGTCTCTTTTTCGGATTGGTCTCATTCACCTTTGTTTGGGCCTTCGTTCAGTCCCGCCGATTGGAGGAACCCAAAGCCACAGGGGTGACCACACTCCTGCATGATCTTTTTCTGCACGAACCACGCCGGGCACTGGTCCGTTTACTCGGGCGCAGCGGCGGCGGATTGAGCCAATAGCAGGCAGGCAAATCTCACCGATCTAGGACTAATATGGCTCGGCACAGACTACCCCAATCGGATCGGTATGGGAGAAATCCGATGAAAACAAAGGGGATTCAAATCTGGCACTCTGGCTGCTTACCCATTCTCGATCGATGAACTCTATGAGTACAAACGCACATCCCGACCTGATTTGGTTTAAGATAGTGGACGACTTTCGCGAGGCCTGTGTTCTCCGCAAGAATGGCCGCCACGAAGAGTCAGAAGATCTGCTGAAACGAATACTGCCTGAGAAAATCGCCGAATGGTCGCGTCTACCTCTACCGGCGGGAACCAACCGACGTTTGCAGTTGGAGACCATGTTTCGAGAAGAGCAACGACGCGTCGATGACGCTTTTTTCCTGCAACGCCTTGTGACCCATCAAATTGAGGAACATCTGCTCCCAAAACTCTGTTTTATGGTCGCGGAAGAAATCCGTGAAGCTGTCCGATCCGACTCTCGAATGCCCAACTTCACCCCGACGCCAAGCCAAAGCCCCTCTCGTCCTAGAACTCAATCGCCGGCGCGACCCAAAATTCACTTTGATGAAGAGACCAAACAGATCCAAACCCCCTCGAGTTCCATTGATGCACTCAGCATGTCCATCATGCAGGCGGCTTGACCCGACCCCTCTTCCGACTTGACCGCCGAAAGTCAATCGCAGTCGCTCCAAGAAGCGTCGGTCGGAGTCCAAGGTTGAGAGTTGGTTCATCCAAATCTCAGTGAGTTCACCTTGATCACGCCGTCCGGCGGTCTGCAATTTTACAACCGATTCCCACCGACTGGACCGGTCGGTTTGGTGGTGACCCCTGGGCTTTGTAGAACCTTGCTATAAGCATCACAAGCGACGGAGTACTGGAATCCGGTCCCGGTTCCCGCAGCGCCGTACCTCCCCTTTTTATCCACTGCAATGAAGTTAATGCTCAGGTCATAACCCTTGGGATCAAGAGAAGCGATTCGATCAATTGTGGCAAGGCAAGCATCCTGAGGAGAGAGTCCTTGCCGCATAAATTCCACCACGAGAAATGATCCACAATACCGGAGCACATTCTCACCAATACCACTTGCACCGGCTGCCCCGACGGTATTATCCACGTACAGCCCACCGCCGATGATCGGAGAATCCCCAACTCTACCGGGGGTCTTGTAGCCCCAACCCGAGGTCGAGCATGCCCCAAATAAATCACCCGATTGGGTCAGTAAAAGAAGGGCAATGGTGTCATGATTGGGGGCTTTTTTCTTCTCCTTATCCTGTGCCTGACGCCAGTTTTCCCAAGCCGCTTTTTGACTAGGCGTCACTTTCGGTCCGGTCTGCATCCCCCGTTCTCGAGCAAAACTTGCCGCTCCCTCACCCACCAACATCACATGACGGGTCTCTTCCATCACACGACGGGCAATGGATACGGGATGACTAAACCCCTCGACTGCGGCCACAGATCCAGCCCTATGACCTGGCCCGGACATGATACACGCATCCAATTGCACAACGCCGTTAGCTGCAGGAATCCCTCCCAATCCAACGCTCGGGTTGCTGAGATCAGCCTCAGCCAAACGAACCCCCTGCTCTACAGCATCTAAACCGGATGCCCCCCCTTTTAGGACCGACAAAGTTCGCTCATTCGGTGGCTTACCAAAGGGCCACGTCGAAATTACCAAAGGCGGTTTCGAAGCGAGCCCCTCGTCCGATGGTTTTTTAGTTTCGCCCAGCACCGAGTTTGGCCCCGCCAATCCGGCACCAACGAGAGTTGCCAGCGAAGATCCCACAAAAGTCCTACGTGCCATTTCCATTTTGGGATCTTCTCTATGTGATGCCCGAGCGCAATTCCAAATCGAAATTCTAAGACCTAACTATAGAAATTTATTCCCACTTTAACTCGATCAAAGAATGGCGTGAATAGGATCGATGGACTCGACGCCCACCAATTTTTGGTCAAGGCCACCGTAGAAATAACTCAACCGATTCGGATCTAGCCCCATCAAATTCAAAACCGTGGCATGGAGATTTTTAACATGAATTCGATTTTCCACCGCCGCTGAACCTAGCTCATCGGTTTGCCCAAAACTGACACCACCACGAACCCCGCCACCCGCCATCCACATGGTGAAACCATAGGCATTGTGATCGCGCCCTGTTCCTTTCTCATATTCAGCAGTCGGTTGCCGACCAAACTCACCGCCCCAGATGATGAGGGTCTCGTCCAATAGCCCCCGCTGTTTCAGATCACGAATCAATCCGGCAATCGGGCGGTCGGTCCGGCCGGCATGAAAATTATGATTCTTCTCGATGTCAGTGTGGGCATCCCAATTGTCATCGTTATGAGCGCCCCCAGAATAAAGCTGGATAAAGCGAACACCTCGTTCGACCAGACGCCGTGCCAGAAGGCAACGACGCCCAAATTCTTGAGTTCGGGGGTCGTTAATACCATAGAGTTCGCGGGTGGCTTCCGATTCAAGGCTCAAATCGACGGCCTCTGGAGCATGGCGCTGCATATTAAAAGCCAACTCATAACTAGCGATGCGTGCCGCTAGGTTGGAATTGTCAGGATGTAAAACGGCATGTTCCGAGTTGAAATCTCGCAAAGTGTCGATCATTCGCCGTTGCATCGGACCGGAAACATCGGAGCGCCGCTGAAGATCGAGAATGGGATCACCCGCCGAACGAAGAACTGTGCCTTGATAACTGGCTGGCATATAACCGCTCGACCAATTTTTAGCTCCACTGATCGGGCCTCCAATCGGATCGAGCATCACCGCAAATCCCGGTAAATTCTCGCTGACACTGCCCAGTCCATAATTAACCCAAGAGCCCAGACACGGACTGCCCGAGAGGATTTTACCGGTATTCATCTGCAACATTGCTGACCCATGGATCGGTGAATCGGCCGTCAGCGAATGCAGAAAAGCCATGTCATCAACACACGTTCCTAGATGAGGGAAGAGATCACTAACGTATTTCCCAGATTGCCCGTACTGTTTGAAGGCCCATTTGGTCCCCACGACACGCCCTTGATTACGTTTACCGCCGCGACCAAAGGTCTTGATGTCGATCGTACGACCATCCATCTCGGCGAGTTTTGGTTTGTAATCAAAAGTATCGACGTGGCTAGGCCCGCCATACATGAAGAGAAAAATGACACTTTTGGCCTTAGCCGGCGAATGCGGTTTGCGAGGTGCGAGTGGATTGTTGAAGGCACTACTAACTTCGGGAGTCGCCGCGCCCACTTTTGTTGAGTGCAGCCCCATTAAACCGGATAAGGCCACCCCAGTGAAGCCGGCACCCGCTTCCCAAAGGAATTCACGACGGGTCCGGCGACAAAAGGGTCCACGATCGCTTGAGGCAGAAGTGTTCATCGGTTAATCAAGATAAAGAAATTCGTTTAAATTGAGGGCAAGAAGACAGAAAGAATCGAGGGCAGCGGACCGGGTGGCCCCGTCTCGAATGAGGTCTGCGATATACGCTACGCCACGCGTCACTTCGTCGGTGGATGGGGGACGCCCAGTGACCCAGTGAAGAACCTGCCGAATCTGCGCTGGAACCACATCTCCGCACTCATGGCGGGACCGATCGGCCAACCGGGACGCCTGCTGATTGAAGAAGGCACCATTCATCATACCGAGTGCTTGAGTGGGCTGAGTCGTCGCGAAACGTACCGGCGTCGATCGATCCGTCTCAGCAAGATCAAAACCAAGGAGCACCGGGGTTAAAAGCGATCGCTTCACATGAACATAAATACTCCGTCGCAACTGTTCATCCGGCGGAGAATTGCCCCAGCCCTTACCGGGAACAGATTGGCTGGCCAGGACTTCTTTAGGCAGGGTCACATACATACCCGGACCAAACATTTTGCTATTACCAGAACCGGACACCCAAAGAATGGAGTCGCGTATTTCCTCGGCGGTCAGTCTTCGCATATCAAAACGAGAGAAAAGGTCATTTCCTGGATCTAGTTTTAAAGCGATTGAACTGGGCTGAGCCGAAGCCCGATAAGCTCGCGAGGTGAGGATTCGCCGGTGGAGATGCTTCAGGCTCCAACCACTCTCGATCAGATCTTTAGCCAACCAGTCGAGTAATTCTGGATGGGTGGGAGGTTGGCCTTGAAGACCGAAATCGTTGGGGGTCCGAACGAGGCCTCGACCAAAATGATGCTGCCAAACACGATTGGCCACCACCCGAGCGGCCAGAGGGTTATCCGGTGAGGCAATCCAATCGGCGAGAGCAAGACGCCGCCCAGAACTGCGTCCCGAGGACGGAGGAACCACGCGCGGTTTTGGAGGATTCAGGACCCCAGGAAACCCCGGCTCGACACGCTCACCCAGAGTGTTGGGGTTACCACGCAAAAGAAGAAAGGTATCCAATGATTTCGAGCGGGATTCCGTGACAGCCAAAGCCCTCGCTTCAGGTTCAAGTCCAGTCAAAGGAATCTGGTCATTGGGCCCTCCCCCACTGTAGAGATTGATATTTCGAAAAAAAGCCAGCATCGAGTAGTATTCTCGCTGCAAAATCGGATCGATCTTATGGTCATGACACCGAGCGCAATCGACCGTCAGACCTAAGAATACCTGACTTGTCGTCGCTACCAAATCATCCAGTTGATCGTAACGAGCCAGTTCCTTGTCGGCAGGATCATTGTCCCAAATACCCAGTCGGTAAAATCCAGTGGCGATCTGTCCTTCCGTACCGCCATCCGAAAGTTCGTCGCCCGCGAGTTGTTCGCGAACAAAACGGTCGTAGGGTTTGTCGTTATTGAAGGCACGAATGACATAATCCCGATACCGCCAAGCGTTGGGCTTCGCATCATCGGTCTCGTAACTATTAGTCTCGGCAAACCGAACCAAATCTAACCAATGCCGCCCCCACTTCTCCCCGTACTGCGGTGAAGCCAGGAGCCGTTCAATCCAACGTTCCCAAGCCGCTTCCGAGGGTGCCGCAGCGAACTCTTCTACTTCCGCAGGAGAGGGCGGCAATCCGGTCAGATCATAAGCCACCCGGCGAATCAATGATCGCGCTTGAGCCATGGGCGGCGGCGAGAGTTTTGCGCGACGAAGACTTTCCTCAATAAAAGCGTCGATCGGATGTCTTTGCTGCCCAGTTTGAACGAGGCGCGAGGAGAGGGATGAGTTAACGGTTGGCGGGGTTCCCTTTTGCAGGGGCTGAAAAGCCCAATGCCGACGGGCACGCGCAGCGGACTCTTCGGCCCGAGCCATTGGAGGCTCTGCAGACTCCTTCGGCCATGGAGCCCCATCGGCCACCCAAGCCGTGAGATCAGCCACCTGAACTGGCGTCAACGGACGGCGAGGAGGCATCATTAGATCGGGATTCTTCCCTGAAACAGCCTCAATCAGACGACTTTGATCGGGGCGCCCCGGCGAAATTACCGCTCCATTTTCCCCACCCTTCAGCAAGGCTGCGGCAGAGTCCAGTCGAAGGCCTCCTTTGGGATCTTCCTTCCCTGCACTATGACAACGATAACAGGCATCGACCAAGAGGGGGCGGATGCGTTTCTCAAAAAAATCGAGTTGTGCTGGGGTAGACTCGGTTCCCGCAGCGGCTCGCAACATCCCAGCAGCGGCGAGGCAACTGCAAAAAAGCAGGGCCGATCGCCAACTCAAAATAAAACGAGCCAATAGCATAGACTTCGAATAAAGCTAATTTCGAACGGGAAGAACGGCAACTACGGGAGTCGAATTACCAAAGTGAGTGAAGTCTTTCCAAGACCAGACCACCTTAAGATCAGGGGTGACCTCAATGAGTTGCGGATTGTCCGGACCAGCGTGGCAGTTGCCGATCAGAGTATTGCCATTTGGGAGGCGTTCAACCCGAGTAACCCAAGCCAAGGTAATACCTTGAAGATCCTTCTGTTCAACCTTCCAAACAATTTTCCCAGCTTTGGTCACTTCCATCACGCTGTGACTATTTCCACCACCAATGAGAGTATTCCCATTTTTTAGGCGAACTGCGCTAAAGACAGACGTTCCCATGGCTTCGGGTCCGTGCCCACCTTTTCGTTCCTTCCCGAGAAGCGGGAGATCAAACTGCCAGACAATTTTGCCCTTTGAATTATATTCACGAACCCGACCATCGGCTTCGTGGGCGACGAGGTAATTGCCATTCTTCAATTTCCGAACCAACCGCGTGTCTGCATGGGCATTGGGATGATCCACTTGAAGTTTGACCTCGCGTCGAATCGTTCCATCACGAGCCACTTCAATGATCCGGGCAGGACCCGATTCAGCAATCATTGTCGCCCCATCTGGCAGGCGCTGAAAGGCATGGACCTCCACCGGCTTTCCCGGATTAGCTTTAGCCGCATCATATTCCCAGACAACAGAATGGTCCCGTTTGACTTCTTGAACCCGAGTCCAACCTTTTTGCAGCAAAATATTACCATTCGGAAGAACCTCAGCGTCGTGGATCGCTGTGACTGGAATTTCCCACTCAACAGAACCATCAGGAGCAATAATGGCGAGACGTCGGGTGGAATCGTCGCCCGCAAGAATTCGACGCCCGGGCGCTGGGGGCTCAGCCTCAAGTGACGCCAAGAGCAGAAGGGTCGTGCCGAGAGCAACGAGTCGACGCGGAAGAAGGTTGGAAGGGAACATAATGAGTGTTTTTAAAATACCGCTTCGAAAGAAGACCTGTCGAGACTTGAACCTATCCTAGCCAATAAAAAGCGATCATCCCCCGATTAAAAGAGCGCTTTTGCGGCAGGTGTGATCTTGTTTCGGCGAAGACGGAACCGCACCGTCCAACCGATGTCCAACTCTGATTCGTCCCCCTATCTCTTGCTCGTGGACGGCCATGCCTATGCCTACCGAGCATTTCATGCAATCCGCTCGTTGAACGCACCGGACGGATCCCCAACCAATGCCCTGTATGGTTTCATTAAAATGCTGCAAAAGATGGAAGGCATCCTGAAACCAACACACCTCCTCGTTCTTTGGGACGGAGGATTGTCAGCGGAGCGTATGAGAGCTCTGCCTGAATACAAACAGCAGCGTCCCCCAACCCCAGAAGCGTTATCCCTGCAGTTGCCTCAGCTACAGATCTGGCTAGCCGCATCGGGAATAGCTTCATGGAGACAAGAAGGAGACGAAGCGGATGACTGGATTGGGGTGTATACCCGTCGTGCAACAACCGCAGGGTGGAGGGTCGTTATCGCCAGTTCGGACAAGGACTTCATGCAACTAGTGACCGATCGAACAGGACTCTTCAACCCCAACGATAAATCCGACAAAGTCTGGGGACCGGCTGACGTCGTAAACAAAACCGGAGTGAATCCGTCCCAAATAGTGGACTGGCTTAGTTTGATTGGAGATGTAGCAGACAATATCCCTGGAGTCCCAGGCGTCGGCCCCAAGACCTCAACGGACCTTCTGAGGCGTTTTGGAACTATTGATATTTTGCTGAGTCGATTGGATGAAATTAAATCTGAACGACAACGGACTGAACTTCACGGAGCAGCGGAGGCCGTCCGACGCAACCAGCGAATGGTGGCCCTGAACTGTGACCTAAAAGGCGGACCTGAACTGGATCAATTAGCCCCCGTTCCGGCCGATTTAAACCAATTGCGAGAGCTCTATCGGGCGTGGGGCTTCGGAAGTATGTTGGCTGGGATTGGTTCTGGAGAATCTCCCGTCCAAGGCAACTTGTTATAAATCTAATTAGTTTCGCCCCATTCAATGCCAAAATCTCTCCCTCACTGACTTCCACAAGCAAAGCTGAACTCGATTACGATTAGAGGTGGCTGCTCCCTAGCCCTGCGCTGGTCCCGCAAGATAAGACGGGAAACAGAGCCCTGAATCGGTTATGGCAGTGCGGATGCATAGTCCCCTCTCCATTCAACAGATTCTGGCGCAGCCGAAAAACACGCAACTGGTCGAGCAACTGCTTGGGAAGGAAGCGGCGTTGAGCCGTACCGGTCTTGCCAGAGAGCTCTGTCGGCGGCTGGATTTGCGCGACAGCAAGGGCAACGATCGGTTGTCGACAACCCGGAAAGCGCTTCGGGATCCGGAAGTTCAGGGCTACTGGACTCTGCCCCGATCGACGGCGCCAGCGCGGCCGGGGTGGACCCCCATTCGTCTGAAGCAAGCGGTCAAGGCCGCCACGGCGGTGCCCAAGTCTGTCGAGGAGGTCCTGGGGCTGAAGTTGGTTGAAGTGACCACGGAGGAGGAGACAAGGATCTGGAATGAGCTCATCCTGCGCGAACATCCGCTGCGGGAATGCCGGTTGGTGGGC
>CAMDGV010000021.1 GCA_945898055.1 Akkermansia muciniphila
CAAGGACCCTCTCACCACCATGGCCGCTGTCGATCGTCTCGTACATCACGCCCACATCTTGGAGTTCGACAACCAAAGCATCCGCGCTACCGAGGCCAAGAAACGAACCAAAGACTGAACCCACCCCGGCCCGCTCGCTGGGTGGTTCCGCTTCGGAAGGTTCGCCTACGGCTCACCTTCCTTCGCTCCACCACCCAGCGAGCCATTCCCACCGCATCCACCCCTCACTTTAAGTGGGGAATTTTAATTGCCGCCGAGGGGAAGAATAATTGTCGTTGTACAAGCTGCCCCATAGTTCATGGCCCACCGTAGGAATAGGTAGCCTGCCCCATAGTTCATGGCCCCACTGTAGGAATAGGTAGCCTGCCCCATAGTTCACACGATGTCGTGAAACGACAAGAAAGCAGCTTCCGCACCCTCACCGAGGAATAGGTAGCCTGCCCCATAGTTCGCGACCGCTCTACTGTAGGAATAGGTAGCCTGCCCCATAGTTCACACCACTGTCGATCGTCTCGTACATCACGCCCACATCTTGGAGTTCGACAACCAAAGCATCCGCGCTACCGAGGCCAAGAAACGAACCAAAGACTGAACCCACCCAGCGAGCCATTCCCACCGCATCCACCCCTCACCTCAAGTGGGGAATTTTAATTGCCGCCAAGGGGGGAAGAATAATTGTCATTGAACAGATCTGGCTTCCCGGACTTCGAGTCCATCAGCTCCACCTTCACCCAGCGCGAGTTGATGGCGATCATCGGCCAGTGACTGCTGGCGCAGGAGCCTGTGGCCATCGCCTGACTGGCCGTGGACGGCAAGACGCTGCAACTCTTCTCCGCCGTGACGCACCACCTGCGGATGACGCTCCCCAAGTTCGGATGAATTCGCCCTGGGGAGAAGTGGCAAGGAGGGGAGAGCTGTCTCGACAGATTGAACAGCTCGGGGCACCATTTGACGTCACGATGCATCCGTTCCAGATCATCTTTAATCCGACCAGCGCTGCTGAGTTGTCTAAGCTTCCTAAGGATTTGCAGTTACAGATTCTGGGTGAATTCCGTGGCTTACCGGAGGAGTTACGACGGGAGGAGGAGATATTTGGTCATCTAGCTCGAGAGGGTCGAACCTTGACTCGATATCGTCTGGGAGATTACCGAGTTTATTTCGAGCGCCATCCTCTGGGGGTGGTGGTGCATCGAATTCTGAGTCGTAACACATTAAAAGATTTTCTTTATCGATCGAGTTTACCCACGGGCGAAGACCAGCAATTGCAGGACAATCCTAGATTTTGGGATTTGATTGAAGCGGCTAAATCAGCGCGCTAGGCGTGGAGTAAAGACCGTTCTTCGAGACGGGGCCTTGATCTAAATTGATGTTTTATTTTTTATTTCTGTTCCCATGACAGCCTCCAAGGACTCACTTGATCCGAAGAGATCGACCTCTCCTTTGGACCGAGTAATACCCGTGTAAAGCAGATTGCGGGTGAGCATTCGTGATTCGGTATCGGAGGGAAGTTCGATCCCGATGTGTTTCCATTCTGATCCTTGGCTCTTGTGAATAGTCAGACCAAATGCGGCTTGATGTGCGGGAAGCTGGGCTAATGGAATGAGGCGAGGACTGCCATCGCTTTCGGGAAAAAGCCCGACCAAAGCGGGGCCGCCAGCAAATTCACCCAGGGCAATGCCGGTGTCGCCATTGTTGAGTCCTAGTGAACGATGATTAGCGAGGATGATGATAGGGCAACCATGAGGAATCGCGGCAGGATGACGCCTTTCAAGAGTCCAGAGCAGTGCTGTACCTTCAGCATTAGCCCGTTCTACTTGAGCATTTGTGCTGCAAAGGAGTTGAAAAGCGCCGAGCTGAGTTAGGGCTTTAGCTAAAAGATTCAATTGGACTTCGGTTTTTTCTTTCGGAACTAAATTCCATTTCTTTGATTGGGTCGCCCACTGTGTCCACTGTTCGCGGCAAACCCTTTTTCTCGCAAGATCGGGCGCATCTTTGTGCCATCGTAATGGAGAGGTTCCGTTGGGATAAGGCCGCTCGAAGAGGAGGTTTACCTGGTTGATCGTCCCGCTCTGTCCTGGGCGGACTTGCTCGGCAAACTCAAGAATCCACGGCGTGTGCATCGCTCTCCAACTATCCTTGAGGCCGAAGACAAGGCCGGTGAGTGGGGCACTATGGGTGGTGGCGAGACGCGGCAGGCCAGTCTCGAAGTCGGCTTGTACTTGGGTAGCGTCCTTTCCAAGCCTGTTTTCGAGGCGCTGCAGTAATTCGACTGGGAGAGAGGATGAAAGTCCGGCGCGCTGAACACATTCTGAAAGAATACCCCCCACATCGACACTCTCGAGTTGATCACTATCGCCAAGAAGAAGGAGTGCGGTAGAGGCAGGAGTTGCCTGAGTCAAAGCGTGCATGAGCGAAAGATCAATCATGCTCGATTCATCAACTAAAACGATCCGTGCTTCGAAAGGACGTGAGGCATTCCGGCGGAATGGGCCCCCTTTTTCTGGTGGTAATGGCCCCCATTCGAGAGCCCGATGCAAGGTGGTAGGACGGATAGATTGAAGGAAGGATCGATCGGAGTCAGTGAGATCGCTGAGTTGGGCAGCAGCCCTCGACAGGGCTTCTCCGATGCGGCAGGCAGCTTTGCCTGTAGGCGCAGCGACAATGACTTGATCGGCAGTTAGTTTGGGATCAAATCGGTGGATTAAGGCGAGAAGGACTGCAGCCGTGGTGGTTTTACCTGTCCCCGGGCCGCCAGTTAGCACCCCGACCGTGGCGTCCGCCAAGGCGGCGATGGCGAGACGTTGTTGAGCATTGTCGAAGAGTTTTCGACCTGAACCGGGTTCAAAAATTATTTCTGCTGGGAGAAGAGTATTGAGGTGTTGGCGCAGATCAGCATCGTTAAATTGCGGTGAATGTGCGGCGAGACGTTGGTAAAAAAAATGGCGAATTTGACGGATCTGAGAGGCGTATCTCGGAAGAAGAAGTGCGTTTTCTTCTTGGGCAAAGAGGTTGGGTAATTGGGAGATTGCCGCGCATTCTTCCGCGGAGAGATGGAGTGAGGCAAGAGGTAGTGTGCCGGTTCCGCCTCCAGCAGAGCGGAGCAGTTCCGCGAGGATTGGACGGAGGCAGGTAGCGTGAAGAGCAAGTTCAGATTCAGGAGATCCAAGAGGCCAGATGGCTTCTGCTAAGGCGGCAAAGCCGTCGGGTTCTAAGGGCGCGGCATTGGGTTTCATCGAGTGGAAAAAGGTGAGGTGAAAAGAGCGTCCAGAGGTGCGAGAGTTTCGAGGCTTGGGCGGTCGAACCAAAGGCCATGATTGGGAAAGCCACGCACAAAGAGATAGGCGACCCCGCCGAAGTGTTGATGGTAAGAGTACCCTGGGAGAGTTGCGGTGAGATGTCGATGCAGTGCGATTGTGTAAAACCGCGCTTGGAGGAAGTAGTGGTGTCTCAACATCGCCCTAGCGAGAGTGTCGTTTGAGTAATTTGGAAGGCGATTGCTTTTATAATCGGCAACATACCATCGGTCTTCATGCTCGAAAATGAGGTCGATAAATCCCTGAAGAAAGCCCGTGAAATTCGCGAAGGGCCAATCAGCAATTGCTTTGATCCAATCAGAACCGTGTGGCCAGAGTTTGAGTTGAGGATCGAAGGCGAGTGCTGCGGCAAGGTTTTTTGAAGTCAACAAGCCGACTGGCAGGTGGAACTGCATTTCGGTGATACAGCGGCCGGGGAGATCTTTGAGTTGAAGGGGTGAGGCATCCGGAAGCAGCAGAGGAGTTGAGAGAAGAGATTCGACTGCTTTGAGCCACAATTCTGGATTCTCGCACTCTGCGACCGCTATATCCAGAGCTTTGCCATTGCCGAGGTGGTCTTCAATGACTCGGTGTAATTGATCTCCGAGCAGACTTCCCGGAGTACCGAGGTCCGCGAGTAAATCGGGTGAGGCCAGTCGGTCTGGGATGGGTGGGGAGAGTAACACAGAGGGGGAACTCAAATCGGGTTGATCAGGTTGATCACGATCTGCAGCGTGAAGTTCGTGATCGATATTGGATTTACTGAGAGAGCTAAAGCTACGTTGGGCAAACAGTGGAAACGGGGAGTGAAGGTGGGCTTGTGGAGCCGTTAAATTTTGGTTCTTGGGAGAGTTAGCGATCGAGAATTTTGAAGCTAAAAGGGTGGTTGAATCCTCAGGGAGAGAGACTTCGGGGAGTTCGGTATCCAAGACGCAAAGAGTTTGGAGAGTTCCGAGAGATTCTTTCCAGAGGTCGCTCGTTTTTTGAGTTAGTCCGAGACCTGGAAGGGAGACAAGAGCTGAAACGGAAGCCGAGTTTTTGTGGCCACCTGTCGACTCTTTAACCGGCGCGATGCCAAGGTAAAGGCGGTGGCGAGCTCGGGTCAGTGCCACGTAGAGTTTTCGATGTTCTTCTTCATCTTCTTGAAGAAAGGCCGTGGTTAAGTTCTGTTCAAAGTCGGGGGAACCTACATCGATGATCCAATTATCGGCCACTCGAGCCTCGGCGAGACGTGCGCTACTGCGATGCTTTCGACTGCGAACATCCCAAAGAAATGGGCAGAAGACCACCGGGTATTCTAATCCTTTGGAGCCGTGGATGGTGGTTAACTGAACGGCAGCCGAATCCGTTTCGAGTCGCATTAAGGTGCTTTCAGATGCCTCGTCATCGGTAGATTCCGGAAGCAAAGCAATTTGGGCAGTGAGCCAGGCAGCGAGTGACTCGGGAGACTTGAGACCTCGCTCGAACTGGGATTGAAGAAGGGTCCCGAGTTGCCGCCAATTAGTGAAACGACGTTCGCCCTCAGCGTAGGAGAGGTTTAGTTTGAAAATAGTTTCGAGGGTGAGTTGTCGTAAAAGGGGCGTTAGGGGACCTGCTCGATTAAACTCGAGGAGGGTTTTTTGGAACTGATCACAAAGAGAGGCTTGCTTACCCAAATCTGCCTGGAACAAGAGAATCTCTGGTGAGGACATAGCCCCGAGTGGGGTGCCGAGAAAGGCGCTGAATTTACCGAGCAACTCTCCCTTTTGTTTCAAGGCAGAGAGCACTTCTAGCCAAGACACAAGGTCGCGGGCTTCATTACTATCGAAGACACTGCCGAGCCCTGATCCCGAAGACTGGCAAGGGATGCCTAAGCGAGTGAGTTGACGGCGAATGAGTCGCAGATCGCGGTGGCCGGAGGCGAGTACAGCGATATCGCCGTAGGTGATCCGTCGTTGATTACCCGAGTGCCTATCTTCAATCGCGACGTTGTCACGAAGCAGTCGAGCTATTTCCTCTGCAACCCAAGAGGCGATCCGCAATTTAGCAAATTCACGATCTGATTCACTCGACCAGTGGAGGAGGACCGATGAGGTGATTTTGGGATCAAAAATACGCTGTAACGGTTCTCGAGCGGTGACTGGGATGTAGGCGATCGGTTGGTCATCGACTAGGGAATCAGGGAACAGAAAATTGGGGCCATAGAGTTGATTTAAGGCGTCGACCAGAGGTCCATCAGAACGGTAATTTATTGTCAATTGAGGGGTGCTTTGAGTCGCACGAGCCAGCCTCTTGTAGCTAGCGAGATCCGCTCCGCGAAAGCGGTAAATGCTTTGTTTTGGATCCCCAATGACTAGAAATGAGACGGTGGAAGGGTGGATGAAAAGACGTTGAAACACCTCAATTTGCACGGTGTCGCTATCCTGACTTTCGTCGATAATGGCAGCGTGGAGGCGTCGCCGGACCGCTTTGGCAAGTCGACCTTCTGAAGTTTGATCCGCCAAGGCCTTCTGCACAGTGATAAGAATATCATCGAAGCTCCTCACCCCAGATTGATTTTTACGTTCGGGCAGGCAGGTCCGGATACGAAGAGCGAGAGTGTTCTCTGGGAGGTGTTGTTGCTGACGCGACACGGTGTCAAATTGAGCCCATAATGTAGTGAAATTGGGCGGGAGAATTTTCTTTTGCGGGTCGCTTAAATCTATCCACTCGCCTGTTTTGATCAGCTTTTCTAATTTGCCAGTTACGGCATCTCGGATCGCCCTATTTACAATTTTTCGGGCCAAATCAGGACCGATAGCGGCAATTTCCTCCTTCAGTTCGGCCAGTTTTCTATCCAGTTCGGCCGAGGTTTTTTCCATGCTCAAGAGACGCGCAGTGGGACGTTTTTGCAGGGCGCGAGCCACTTGTTGAAGCGATTTAATATCCGGTTTCATGGTGTCGGATAATTCCATGAGTGTGTCCCCAGTGATTTCACCGAGGATTTCGTCACAGTTTTCGACGAGAGTAAGCGAGGGGTCGCAACCGAGTTCGAGAGCATGCCGGCTAATGAGCGATTGGCAGAAGCCGTGGAGGGTGGAAATGGGAGCGAGATCGAAACCACTGAGGGCACGCGTGAGTCGTTCGACTTGAGCGACAGCGAGGCCGGGTTGGTTGACTGTTGCTTGGAGAAGGATACGAGTTTCAATCGAGTCGGTTGGGGGAACCTGAGCGGCGATAGAGCGAGCCGCCTCGAGTGCGCGTCGGAGGGAGAGCAAAAGCCGTTCACGCAGTTCGGCCGTGGCCGCCTTGGTGAAAGTTCCCACTAAAATTTGGTCAACGCGCAATTCGTTTTCGACCAAGAGCCGCAACCAGAGAAGGGTAATCAAGTAGGTTTTTCCGGTGCCAGCACTCGCCTCAACAGAATGGGCGCCCTTTAATTCCTGAGTCAGTGGATCAAACATTGGAAGAGTCTTTGGACTTGGTGAAGTTGAGAGAGTTTTTCCAAGCGTCGATAAAGCCTAATGTCCGCCAAGCGAAAGGGGCCTCCGGGAAAGGCAACCAATCTGGGAGCGACTTTGGCGACCAGTCGAAAGGATCTGGACAACCTCGAAAAGTATAACGGGAAGCGGGCTTTTTGGCCGCGGCGTCACTACCGATGAAAGAATCTTGAGTCCAATGGAGAAGCCCCTTGGCGAGTGCTCGATTTCTGAGTGTGTCCGAAGGGGGAGGATTGGTGGGTGCGATTTTAAGAATGGCTGCCGCCGTCTTAGGCCAGAAGGGAAGGGGATACTCTCGCGCAAGTCGGTGGAGGGCAAGGAGACGACCCAAGAGTTGGCGCGCCTGTTCGGGATCGGGTAGGGTTAAGGAGAGCGTTTTTTTATTAGAAAACGCAGCAACGGCATGCTTTAGCGGATGGGGATCTTGGGTAGATTGCGAAGCGACCAAAGCCAGAGATTCGAAGCCGAAGTGTAATTCTCGATGGAACAGTTCAGTGTGGACGCATGAAGAAGCCGAATAGAAAAAGACACTCTCGGAATGTGGTTGGCGGTACCAACCGGCGCGAGGCGCGCCTTCGACCCAGACTGGATCGCCGTCGTTAAAGGGATCTTGCAGAAGAAATCGATGCGTTTGAGTGACTCGACAAGATGCCTTAAAATGTTGGGTTTCTGGTAATTCATCGAGGATTTTGTCGAAGAGGTCGCTACCGAGAAAGGCCCGTGGAATTTTGCCCGAAGCATGGAGAACCCCTTGAAGATGAGAGATATCAGCACCTTCGATTTTTGCGATCAGGAGTTGGTCCTTGAGAGCCCATTTCTGGAGACCATCGGGTGAAATCAGATCATCTCCATGGAGGGCATCCGGTTCCTCCCGCAACTGAACGCCCAGACGAGCAGTAAAGAGCAGTTGAGGTTCTTTTAGGAGGGTACGAAGGTCGGCCACGGTTGGGTTGCACACGATTTCTTTGGGTAAGGGAAGGGACCAAGGGCCTGGATAAGCCGGTAAACCGGACCGCAACATTAAGGCCTGAGCGGCCTTATAATCGACCGCTCGCTTGCCTTGAGCCTTTTGGGGGAGATCACTTTGGAATGCCTCCGGCGCGAAACCATTCAGGGGGTGATGAAAGAGAATCTCAGCATGAGGCAGTTGATTCAAAGTGGAGGAAACAGCGGTCTGGTCGATTGCCCCCAGCAGATCAGCGAGTGCGGTGGAGGGCGGTCGCTCTTTGGCGTCTTCGTCTGAGTGACCTTGGTAGGAAAGAACCAGACGATCGCTGCAAGAAAGGATGGCCAGAAGAAGAGCGTGACGATCGGCATCGCGTTGGGAGGGGTCGCCGGTGGCTGCCGAATAAGAGAGAGGATGCCAGTCAGGGCGATCGTCGCGTCGAGGGAAAGTGCCATCATCGAGTCCAACGACGAGAATCATTCGAGCTGGAACCCCAGCATAGAGGCGAAGGTCAGCTACTTGGACACCACCGATACCGCGACTGGAGGACAGGTTAAGTGAGGTTAGTTTTTCTGATAAAATGCGAAGATAGCCCGAGGCATCGAGTTCGATAGAGTCACCGGAGGCGCGTTGAAGTGCGGGCAGAATTTGGCGTTGAAGAGTCGTTGAATGTTGGGTAGCGATGTGGTCTTTGGTCTGAGTGAAATCGACGACCAGTTTTCGGAGTGCTTGGTTCCAAGCTTCAAGGGTCCGAATAACAGGTTGCGACCAAAATTTCTGAGCCTGTTCGATGGCTTTGACTAGGCGGGCCAGTTTGGCGAGGAGGACAAGACCTAGGCCCGAAGCTCGTTCAAGTGGGACAAGGTCAGTGGGGAGGTGAGGAAGGTGGAGGATTGAATCTCGTTTTCCCTCCTCGACCACGCCCCCGAGTCCGAGACGTTGGAGGGCCCAGAGGAGGTTCCAACGATCTTCCGAGATGGCTTGAAATGTGCGTCGATGTTCGGAGCTAACGCCCCACCGAAATCCAGCATCTGACAACCAATCGACGAGACGGAGCCCATCGGAGTCGCGTTCTTCGAGCCCGAATCGGTCTGCAATCATTGGGTTTTCAATCAGAGCCTGAAGTCGATCGAGCGTGAGACGGCCGCGGAACGTCTCGATGAGGCGGATGAGAGTGGAGGCGAACGGAGAGGGAACCGACTCGCTGGATCCGGCTAAACGGAAGGGAAGACGAGACTCAGCGTCGCTTCCCAGTGCGGCCTCGAGAAAAAGGGTTTGAGCTTTTGGATTAGCCAAAAGAATGAGGATTTGTTCGTGCCGCAAATCCTTAAGATCGATGAGAGCCTGAAGGATGCGGTCACGGCAGACTTCTAGTTCGCGCAGCGTTGTATGGGTTGCATGGACGGTGAGAGAGACATCATCGGGCGAGATAGGATCGCGTTGATCGGGGGGAACCGGAGTGGAGGCTCGGCAGGAAGCTTGGAGGCGCCCAAGGAGAGATTGAGGAGGAGAATCGCTGGACAGGTCTATTCCACCGTCGCCGATCCCGAGAAGAGTGTCGGCAATTTGGCGTTGAAGATCTTGGGAATAGCGACCGAAGGCCCAGAGTAAGCCTCCGGGATGGAAATCTGGATCACTCGTTCCGGCGATGGTGGCAATGCCACTGCCTCTATGACGCGTCCGAGAGCGGACTTGGAGATCCGCCCAATACTCTCGACTGGGGGTGAGGATGAAGAGGTGGAGACAGTTTGGTGCCTGAGAATCGAGGAGGCTTTGGAGTTGAAGTAAGCGGCGAAAGAGTCGAGCGGGCAGAGCGGCGTGAAGAACAATCCAGAGATGAGGCAACCCACCCTTGGTCCGCCAGGACTGAATCCAAGCGAGCGCGGCGGTTTGAAAGGTTTCATCCGTCAGCCAACCTGGGTGAGAATGTAGGAGGCTTTGGACGGGGGAATGTTGAACCAGACTCTCGAGGAAGGATCCCGATTCCCAGCGGTTGTCAGGTTCACGACATTGGAGCCCCTCATGAATCGCGGTGGCCAGAGAGGTGGCCCAAGTGAGCACAGAAGCCGTGACCTGGGTCAGGGGTTGATCGGAAGGAAGAGGGAAATGAGGATGCTTGGAGAGATCCGCAAGAGACTTGGCGATGGTCAAGCGGAGTTGATCAAAGTCGAAGCGAGCGCCTTGCCCAGCGGCGGCTTGTTCGATCAGGTCGCGTAATTCGACCTCCTGAGAATGTGCGGCGATACCGGCATTGGCCGCCCAATGGTGCAGAATATAGTCCGTCGGACCGCGTCCTCCGGCGATAATCCAGTGACGGGCACGGACATTGCAAATGGAAGCAAGTTCGTTACCGGCGGCCTGTAGCAGAGATTTAGGAGTTTCGGAGAGGTAAAGCATAGGTCGTCGGTGGGAAATTGAGTCGAGTCGTGCAAGGCCGTAGGTTGGATTGAGCGCACGAGTAAGCGTCAAGCCGCAGAAGATTTTCTAAGGGGAAATCGACCGAGAGAGCCGTTATTCAGTCTCTTTGCCGGGCTTCTTCGTGGTCAACTTCATGAACTCCGCTTCTCCTTGTTCCACCGCTTGTTCCGGATGAGCGTCGCGGTAGAGGACGCTCATGAGTGCAGGATAAAAACCATCAACCGTCTGAAGACAGAGAAGAATAAATTGGGCCAACCGAGGCAGGTTGAGTTCTCCATTTTGGGCATCAATATCGATTTGGAAACAAAGTTCACCGTCGCGGTGGTCCATGAGGAAACGACCTCGATTTAGGCCCCAATTGATGCGACCTAAGAATTCTGCGACCGATGGACGTCGATCAAGGGGAACTCGGTTGGGCAGACGCCCTGAAATCGAGATGCTTTCCCCTTCATCATCACTGGTGAAGAAGAGAGGAAGAGCGAGATGGGTCAGAGTAATACTGGCACCGAGTATCGACTCATCATTTAAAGAGTAACTGTCGACTTCGTGCTCGGTGAGATGAGTTTTAATGATTTGGAGGATCGGTTTCATCGTTGAGGCCTTGTCCGTTTCTATAAAGTGAGTGTGGCACACGTCCGATGACAAGGGATGTCACCAGAGCAAAATTTCTAAAAAATTATGGAGTAGAATAGCGTTGGCTCAGTTCCTGAGAAATTTTCTGAAGGGAATGTCGGAGCTGTACTGGTTGGCGCACCGTGGCATGAGTGCCCCAACTGAGGAGCCATCGTTCGACTTCGGCGAGGCTATTAAGGTGAAGGCTGAGGCGGAACCCGCCATCGGAGAGTGGGGTGAGTTCTTGAGAAGAGTGCCATTTACGTTCGCGAACCAGTTGCCCTGCCCAGACGTCGAAGTCCACCACTACCTCAAAATCTCCGGTGGACTGAAAAATCCCGAAGCTGCCTTTTAAATGGGTTTCGATGGTAAAGGTGGCGGGCAGATTAAAAGATTCAGCGGTGAGAGTTACCGAGTGGATTCGGGATAGAGCAAAATTTCGGAGGGCGTTTTTTGAGACATCGTGAGCAATGAGATACCAGCGGTTATCGACGCAGGCGAGATGGTACGGATGAGCGAGGCGAGGAAGGGCTTTTTCGGCACCAAGATTTTTATAGAAAAAGCGGACAACCCGTCGGTCCTGAAGAGCGAGACTAATATTTTGAAAGCAATCGAGATCGGTTTCATCCGGTGCAAACGGGTGAAAAGAAAGTGTTTGTTCGAGATGCCCAAGAGAGAGTGTATGTTGTTGATCGAGTTGGGCGGTTAGTTTGCGAAAAGCGGTTTGAAGAGGCTGTTCGAAAGGGGAGCCTTGATATTGGGCAATGGCCTTGTGAGCGACAAGAAGGGCAAATATTTCGGCTTCAGTGATGGGTAAACTAGGAAATTTATCCACCGGATCTGTGTAGCGATAGCCGCCGTGTTTAGTGCTATATTCGATGGGCAAATTAAGGCGATGTCGCATAAAATCGACATCGCGTTTGATGGTTCGAGGTGAGACTTCAGCTTCGCGCGAGAGTTGACTACAGCTTGGGAATTTGCCTGCTTTGAGGTGCTCATGAAGGCGTATCATCCTCTCGAAAGGTGGGCGCGAGTGGAGATGCGAAGCGACCTTGGGCATAGGAATATTTCACAAATTTCAACGAGGGATCAACTCATGTCAAACGGGTCCTTTCCAATTCTTAAGTAGATGGGTGTTTTACTAAAAAAGAGGGCGACTCAGATGAGTCGCCCCCTTTTATGAAAGGAATGGTTCTTTTGCGAATTAGACGGTGCTCGGCTTGTTAGAGGCAGCACCAACGGGTGAGACCGTGCCCAGGCTCGGGCGTAGACCCTTATGCCACCAATAAACCAGTGCGCTGGCGATATAGATAGAGGAGTAAGTGCCAGTGATAATACCCACCAAGAAAGTGAAGGCAAAGTCGTTGATTGCACCACCACCAAAGACATACAAAGCCATCGTAGCTATGAAGGTCGTACCTGAGGTAATG
This sequence comes from Akkermansia muciniphila, assembly GCA_945898055.1. GTDB lineage: Bacteria > Verrucomicrobiota > Verrucomicrobiia > Limisphaerales > UBA9464 > SXXZ01. The sequence continues at coordinate 12,158 of CAMDGV010000021.1, forward strand.
ATTGTCCGACTCAGGGTTTGGTTCAGGGCGCGGTTAATAAGATCCTTGAAAGAGCCACCGACACCCGTCTTCAGATCTTCGCGGATACGGTCAAAAATGACGATTGTATCATTGATAGAGAAACCGATGATGGTGAGAAGAGCGGCGACGAAGGTGGCATTGAACTGGCGACCATCGCTAAACAAGCCGGTCAGGCAATACCAACCGATAGTCATTAGGACGTCATGGCAGACAGCAACGACGGCGCCGACAGCGAAACTGAATTCGTAGCGGAAGGCGACATAGACCAAAATGCCAAAGAGAGCCATAATCGAGGCGGTGATGGCTGATTTTTGGATTTCTTTGCCGATAGTTGGCCCGACGGAATCAAGTCGGACTCGTTCGAACTTCGAACTGGGGAACGAAGTTTGAAGAGCTTGTTCAACCTTACCACCGGTATCTTTGGCGGAGGTGACCGATAAGTAATCTTTCTTGGAAGTTCCGGCCCCTTCGGCCTGATATTGGATGCGGGTTTCACCGATCTTTAGTTTCTCGAGTTCGGGACGAATTTTTTCGACATCTATTTTTTGGACGAAGCGAAGTTGAAGTTCGTCGCCACCGGCGAATTCGATCCCGAGGAGATTAGATCCACGACCGAAGATGCCATAGCCGCAACCGATTATGATGAGAAGCCATGAAGCGACGAAGGCGGGTGTAGCCCATTTTAGGAACTCAATACGAGTGCCTCGAATGATATTAAGCATTGATAAGGACTTGAGAAGGTCTTTGGCGACGAGGAAGTCGAAGATCAACCGAGTGACCACCAGAGCGGTGAACATCGAGACGCAGAGGCCGACCGTCAGGGCGATACCGAAGCCTTTGATCGGGCCAGTGCCGAGGACGATCAGCAAGACCGAGGAGATGAGCGTGGTGAGGTTTGAATCGAAGATGGTTCCGAACGCTTTGTCATAACCGCCGGAGATAGCTCCACGAATGGATTTACCCAAGGCGAGTTCTTCACGCATCCGCTCGTAGATTAGGACGTTGGCATCGACCGCCATGCCAACGGTGAGGACGATACCGGCGATGCCTGGGAGAGTGAAGGTAACGTCGAGTGAGCACATCACCCCCAGCATGATAATGATGTTGAGGATCAGTGCGATATTGGCGACGAAGCCGGCGGACCGATAATAGACCAACATGAAGAAGGCAACCGCGAGGACACCAACAATAGCTGCCATGCGACCGGAGGCGATAGAATCGGCACCGAGCGAGGGGTCGACGCTCCGTTCCTCTTGAATGGTGAGGGGAGCTTGCAGGGGGTTTTCGAGGGCGGTAGCTAATTCGAAGGCTTCCTTATCGGAGAAGTTTCCGGTGATTTGACCATGGCCTCCGACGATAGCCCCATTAATTCGAGGAGCGGAGACGACTTCACCATCGAGGATGATGGCGAGCCGTTGTCCGATGGCCGCCTGAGTGATTTCAGCAAAGAGACTGGCCCCTTGCGAATTCAAGGAGAAGCTAACGTACGGGGAACCGGTGGCGGGTTCGTGACCGACGCCAGCGCTTTCTAAATGACGGCCAGTCAGACCGCGTTCAGAAGTCCGTTTGACCAGAATAGGATATTGAACTTTTTGACCTGGAGTCTGGCTCGGGCCCATTTCGAACATTCGAACATAGCCCGGCGGAACTACGCCCCGTCCCAACTGTGCTGCGCTGTCGGGGTGGACCATACGGAATTCGAGAAATGCCGCTTTTTGGATCTGTTCGCGGGCAACCGCCTTGGAAGCTTCGCTGAGACCGGGTAATTGCACTAAAATACGATTACCGCCCGCAGGAGCGATGACGGGTTCAGAGACACCGAAGCGATCCACCCGACGGCGGAGGACTTCCACTGCTTGCGAGGCAGTAAATTCGGCATTCAGCGCCACGCCTGGATTGGTTTGGGCTCGGCTCATATCCATTTCCAGCAAGAATTGGGTGCCGCCTTGCAGATCGAGGCCGAGTCGGAACTGGCCCGCAGCGGCCCGTTGGACTCGGTTTAAAACGCCACGAACGGGATCACGCTCGGTGGCAGCGTTGATGTAGTTCGACGGGAAGTAGCGGGTGATATCATTGGTGCCAATGGCTACGACCAAATTGGAATAGGTGAGGCTTGGAGAATGTTCGACATTGGCGACTTCGAGTTTTTTTGCTCGGTCGATAATGTTGCTAAATTCTTTATCTTGAGTCGCCGATTCGTTGTCGAAGGTTTCGACCAAATTGTGTGCGGTCCAAGGGTAAAGCTCTGAGAGGGACCAAGCCAAAAGAAAGAGGACGAGAAGGAGTTTGTAGAGATCTCTGCGTTTCATGCGTAGGTCAGGGTAGTAATTAAATCAGTTGGTGGCACGTTCTGTAACCTCAGTGACAGAGGACTTTGTGACTTCCATTTTAGAGTCGCCAGAGCGAAGTGTGACGGTGTTGTCCTTGAGACTCACCACAACCCCGACAATACCGGAGGAGGTGGTGATCCGGTCGCCCGCTTTGAGTCCTTTCAGCATCTGGCTTTGTTCCTTCGCTTTTTTTTGCTGAGGGCGAATCAGCATCACATAGAAAATAAGAACGAAAAACACCATCATGCCAATCTGCATGAAAGTGTTTTTCTTGATTTCTTCAGGTGAGGCCCCTGGTTGGGGACCACTCAAGGCGAGGAAGGAGAAAATTCGGTTGGACAACATGACTTGCAAAGGATTGGCGAGACTAGAGAGGTCAATGCCTTTGGCAAGCGCCCGTTCTGTTGGTTGCTATAATTTCGAAAAATAAAATTTCGTTTTAAGCGAGTCTTGCGAGTGTCGATGCGTAGTCTTGACCCATGAAATTGACAGAGTTAAGGCTGGGTCAACGGGTAATTCATCCTCAGTACGGCGAGGGTGAAGTTCGAGCAATCAATGAATTTGCCGCCGAAATTCTTTTTCGAGAGGGTAGGAAGCCAGTGGACCCTGAGGCTGCATCTTTGGCACCTTGCCAAGAATCAGCGGCTCCGACCACCCCCGGAGTTTCGATGGAAACATGGATAGCACAGGTCGTGGAAGCGACTGTGGAGCGTCTTGGAATTGAGCGGTCGAGTTCGGCGGTTCATGAATTGGCCGGTCGTTGGCGGGGTGGAACTTTGATTTTACGACCTGCCGATCCCCAAGTGCAGTCCAAAGAGGTCGAGCTCGATGTCTTTTTCGGTAAGATTGTGATGATGCGCAATCAACTCCGCGTACTGGAGCAGAAGATCAATGGGAGCGAGGTGTTAAGTTCCGCAGACAAATTCGATTGGCAGCAATATCTCACCCGATGTTACGGATCAATGACCACCTTTAACCTGCTTTTTAAGGACAAAGAATCAGGATTCTAAGTGAGGAAATTTGACCTCTTACGAGGTGAGAACCGGAACTAAAGTGATTCGCTTGGAAGTTTTTAGGGTTTTAGACAAGTTCAGGGTTGATCTTGGGCTCTTTTTGCCAGACATCCCGTGGCGGTGAGGAACATCGTCTTTTTTGATTTAGAAACCCAGAGGTCGGCTGATGAGGTGGGTGGATGGGATAATAAGCGAGAGATGGGAATGAGTTTGGGGGTTACTTACTCCACTGCCCGAGGCGGTTACGAGATTTACGATGAGTCTCGCGTGGATGATTTAATTCGTGAATTGCAGAGAGCGGATTTGGTTGTTGGGTTTAACCAAGTGGGCTTCGATTATGAGGTTTTGCACGCCTATACCGTGTTTGATCTCACTCAACTTCCTTCTCTAGACCTACTCGTGGTACTGACTGAGACCCTAAAGCATCGGCTCAAACTCGATTCTATCGCTGAAGCCACCTTTGGAGTTTCGAAGACGGCTGAGGGGCTTCAAGCGATAGAGTGGTTTCGAGAAGGGAAGATGTTGGAAATCGCTAAATACTGTTGTTTTGACGTGAAATTGACTCGGATGGTCTATGAGTTCGGAGCCGCTAATGGTCAGATTTTTTACAAAAACCGTTTCGGAACTCGGCTCAGCGTGGCGGTGAATTGGTAGGGCTGATTTTACGGTCGAGGTTCGTGGTCAAAAGTAGGGCTTGAAGTTCAATCAGGTCGAGGGATCCATTGTGATTGGAGTCCCATTTTCCTAGTTCGACCTTAGGCCCAAGCCAAAGTCGTAATTCAGTCAAAGTAATGACTCCGTCGCCGTCTAAGTCGCGCCGTTCCATAAGGGTTGCCGTGGTGTCTGGGCGATCCTCGATTTCTGAGGGTAGAGCCGGGACTTGTTTCGTGGGTGATGCAGGAGAAATCGAAGCCAGAATCGGCGCGACGAGAGCGGTGAAGAGACCGTTCGGAAAGCGGGAGGTGAGTAAACGGAGGTTCGCGGCGAGAGTTTCAGGTAAGTCGAGGCCCATTGGATCATGGGCAAGAGCGCGGAGAAAGAGTTGTTCTTCAGTCGCTGTGGAGGGGTTAATTGCGCTAACCAGACTAGCGTAATCGCCAGAGAAGAAGGAGTAGACGGCGCGCTCTTCAGGAGGCAGGGCGCTGATTCGTGTCTTTAGATCTAAGGAGTCGATGGCATCGGGTGTCCATCGATCAGTGGGGAGTGCGAGGAAGGGAGTTTTTTCGACGGCGTACAGAGGTGCTGCCGCTGAGGACTGAGTTTTGACCCCGATCCATAGATAGCGATCGTCGACGGCGAGGGTGAGGACAGGAAAACCAATTGGAAACCAGCCAACCCATTTCTGGCTCCCAGGATGAAATAAAAGGATTCGAGAGCGTTGGGACTGGTTGGGGTCGATGGTCGCAATCCAAAGGAAGCCGCGATCCAAGGCAAGAGCTCGAATGCCCCCAGGAATACGACTCTTTTGGCTTACTGGATTGGTAAGATGTCCGGTTTCTCGTGAACTGCGCGCGTGCAAGGCTCGAAGTTTCATTCGATTACGGATGCCGTTTATCATTCGATCGCGTGCAGCATCGATCGTTGCTGTCGTGGGCCGCATACCAGAGTCGATCCGGACACCTAGGCCACCGAGTACTTTCAGAGGGGATGTTTTTTCCCGAGCTTCGATGCGGCCGGTTTCTGCTTCGAGGGACCAGAGGCCGGCATCTGTCCCAATCCAGAAGCGCCCAGTGCCGTCACCGACCAAGGCGAGGACGGTTGCGGGTTGGAGTTCAGGAGCGACTGGGCGCAAGGCATCGCGGACTGTATTCCACTGCGGCGCATCCGCATGGCGAAAGAAGAGGCTGGTGTCGGTGGATGCGGTAACCCAATCGCCCGATCCGGCGAAGTGCTGCCAATGAGAAGGAGTTGGAGTGTCGGTGACAGGGGAGGGACCTTCGGGGCGGAGAAAGGATTTAAAATCTGTAGAAAGCCGAAATAGGGTGCCGGATTCACCGAGAGCAAAAAGACCTCGGCGGGTATCCGCAAGCCGAGCGAATCGGGCACTAGTGAGGCCTTGAGGGGGGCCGAACAGGTCAAACTTGTAGGAAGTTGAATCAAGGGAAGCCACCCCATTGTCGGAACTGATCCAAAGTTGGGATCCGCGGGTTAACAAACCTGAAACAGCATAAGATTCTGGGGCACCTCGGACAGGAGTCAGTTGGTTTTCATTGGATTGGAAGGACCACAGATGACCCGTTTTTTCCGGAAGGTTCGGCTCTGAAAAAGGTCGAGCATTGATCCAAAGTCGTTCCCCAGCGACAGCGAGAGCGGAAACTTCACTGACCGGTTGCGCTCGAGGAAAGTAGATTGGAATGAGATTGAAAACGCGAAATGAAGGGATCCATTCGAAGGGCCGAAGAGTAAAAACGGAGGATGAAGTGCCTTTAGGATCGGGAACGGTTGTGTTCGCAGCGTGTGCGAGTGTCATTCCTAGCATCAGACAAAAACTAAAAACAGAGCGCCAGTGCACGAGTTTTGGAAACTTTAGGTTGAGAAGGAGTCGGGGCAACGACGGGCTTGATCTTTGAGAATCGCAAGAGTGGTGATCGCGGCGGTTTCGGCTCTGAGCACTAGGGGGCCAAGGGAGATAGAAAGAGCCCCAGCGGCTGCGAAAAGGGAGTCCTCTTGGGGGGTAAAATCGCCTTCGGGTCCGATGGCAACAATCAAGGTCAAGGGAGTTGGTGCTGTCTTGAAAATTGGCTCCAGTACTTCACCTAAAGTAGGGGCAGAAGGCAGCAGGGAGGCGGTGAGGAAGCGGGGGTTTTCGAGGGCCAAAGCCGTTTGGATGGCTGCGTCAAGGGGCAGTGGGCCAACAAGGTCGGGTAGCCAAGGATTGCCGCATTGCTTAGCGGCCTCGATGAGGGACTGCTTCCAGTTCTCTCGCTTCCGAGGAATATCCACGGCCTCGATTCGAGAGACGGAGCGGGCGGCTTCGACCAAGATGAGAGTATCGACGCCCAGTTCAACAGCTTTCTCGAGCGTGAAATCGAGGGCTTTGTTTTTCAGTAAGCTTAAAACTAAGACTGAACGGATTCGAGATCGCGTGATGTATTTACGAGAAGAGACCGTGACCCAAGTTTCGCGATGAGCAACGGACTGAATGTGAGCGTCGATGACGCCCCCAACGCCGTCGAGGAGAGTGACTGGGTCACCGGGTTGGAGTCGAAGCACCTGACTCGCATGCCGTGAATCGGACTCGCTCAGTGCGAACGAAGGAAATTGGCTGCGGTCAGGCGGTGTGAAGAAGCGGTGCATGGCGACAACCGAGAGTCAACCTCACTTAAAAAAGGCCCGAGCTCGCTCTAAAAAGCTCATTGTTTCGGGGTTCACGGTTTCGTCGCAGAGACGGGCGAATTCTTCAAGCTTGGTTCGTTGAGCGTTATTGAGTTTCTGGGGGACTTCGATTTTGACCGTTACCATCAAGTCTCCGATGCCGTTACCCTGAAGGTCTTTGAGGCCTCGGCTTTTGATTCGGAAGGTATTACCCGGTTGGGTTCCAGCAGGAATGGCGATACGTGCTTTGCCTGTCATGGTGGGAATATCTATTTCACCTCCGAGCGCGGCTTGGATGAAGCTGACTGGCATTTCGCAGGTAAGATCAAACCCTTTACGTCCAAAAATTTCATGTTCGGTGACGATGATTACCACATGGAGGTCGCCCGTCTCGCCGCCACGAACACCGACTGCGCCATTGCGGGCGGAGCGAAGGCGTACCCCCGTATCGACCCCAGCGGGAATACGAATGCGAACCGAAGTCTGTTGGTTGACGCGTCCTTCACCGTTGCAACTACGACAGGGCTTCTCGATGGTTTGACCTGCACCGTTGCAGCGGGAACAGGTCTGTCGCATCATAATGATGCCTGCGTTTCGGGTGACTTGACCGCGACCTTTGCAGGTGGGGCAAGTGATGACCCGAGATCCCTTTTCTGCACCCGCACCGCCGCAGGGTTCGCAACGAGCTGACTTTGCGAAACGAAGATCCTTTTCTGCTCCAAAAAACGCTTCCTCAAGAGTGATCTCGAGATCGTAGCGAAGGTCTTCACCGCGCGATGATCCCGCTTCTTCCCCTCCACCCCCTCCACCCCCCCCGAAGAAGGATTCAAAGATACTGCCACTGTTACCACCCCCCCCGCCAAAGACGTCACGGAAGATGTCGGAGGGATCGGGCCCTCCACCCCCACGGCCTCCACCGCCGCGTGCGCGAGGGTCAAAGGCGGCGTGGCCATGCTGGTCATAAGCCGCACGTTTCTGGGGATCGCTTAATATCTCGTAAGCTTCACCTAATTCTTTGAACTTTTCCTCGGCCTCCTTCTTTCCTTGATTCTTGTCGGGGTGATACTGGACGGCGAGTTTTCGATAGGCCTTTTTCAGTTCCTCAGCTGAGGCTGATCGAGTGGATTCCAGGATTTCGTAAAAGTCGCGTTTTTTATCGGCCATGGATTAGGACGGGCTAGACGTTTCAGTGGTGGTTCCTGGGCGACGTGCAACAACGACTGTGGCTGGTCGAAGGAGCCGATCTTTGATGCGATATCCCTTGCGACTTTGGGAAAGAACTTGACCGTCTTTAGTCTCGTTTGTTTCTACTTGGGAGACGGCTTCGTGAATCAAGGGATCAAAAGTTTGGCCGAGAGCGTTGACTTCCTCGACGCCGAACTCAGCGACGGCATTGCGGAGAGTTCCTTGAATCATAGTAATTCCAGCCTTGAGAGTGTCGAGATTGACCCCAGGTTGAGTAGCCGCTTGCATGGCCATTTCGAAGGTGTCGAGCACGGGTAGAATACGACCAATCACCGATTCAATCGCCGATCGGCGGGCGTCATCCCGTTCGCGACTTGCCCTTTTCTTGAAATTTTCGAAGTCGGCATAGAGCCGGACATACCGTTCCTGCGCCTCAGCAACTTGGGCGACAAGAGCGTTCAGAGGAACGAGTTCTTCGGATTCGAGAGGGGCAGCAGAAGTCTCGGGTGAGTTGGTATCTGGGATTGCAGAGTTGGCGGTTTCGCCAGGGTGCAAGGTGGTTTCTTCAGGCTTCGATTCGCTCATGTTCGGACGGGTTAAACTGTCGGGTGGGTAAAATTAAGATTTGGAGGTCGCTAGGACAAGATCTTGCGGTTTTTTGATTAGATCAGGCCGCTGATTTCTGGAAATCCGTGGAGGATATTAAAACTCTGAACCGCTTGGCCCGCAGCTCCTTTTAGCAGGTTATCTTCAGCACTTAGGACGAGGAGTCGCCCAGTTCGAGAGTCGAGGCGCCAAGCAATTTCAAGCGTGTTCGTCCCGATGACATTCTTGGTGTCGGGTAGGGCTTTGCCTTGGAGCAATCGAACAAAGGGTTCTGACCCATAGGCTTCAGAATAAATCCTAGAGAGTGAGTCGTTTAAGGCGCATTCCTCGACTGGGGTTGAGAAGGGAACGGTGGGAGTTAAATAGAGGGTGGTCAGAATGCCACGATTGACGGGGACAAGATGGGGTGTGAATTGGATTATCACCTTCTTGCCGGCAGCGGCGGAGAGCTGTTCTTCGATTTCGGACAGATGCCGATGTTTAGGAATACCATAGGCCCGAACGCTTTCGTTACATTCGCAAAAAAGGTAATCAAGATCTGCCTTTCTGCCGGCTCCACTCACCCCGCTCATGGAATCGGCAATGATACCAGAGGTTTGGATGATCCCCGCTTTGATGAGGGGTAGAAGGGGTAGAAGGATGCTGGTGGGATAGCATCCGGGGGAAGCGATCAAACGTGCGTTGGAAATTTGCGCCCGATGAATTTCGGGTAATCCGTAGACTGCTTCGCTGAGGAGATGGGGTGCGGGATGTTCCTGACCGTAGAATTCACGATAGTTTGCAGCACTCTTCAAGCGAAAGTCGGCACTGAGATCGATCACCCGACAACCTGCCTCGAGAAGGGGCGCTGCAAAGGAGGCGGCAACTCCGTGGGGTAAGGCCAGGAATATCACCTCTGCGGCTCCGGCGAGTGCCTCAATATTAGGATCGGTAAAATGTAATAACTGGGCCGCAGGCTGACTTGCAAACTTCGGAAAAATATGAGCCACCGTGAGTCCAGAATTCTGTCGGGAGGTTACAGCAGTTAGTTGAGCATTAGGATGACGAAGAAGGAGTCGGACGAGTTCCTCACCGGAGTAACCGGAGGCTCCGACGATGGCAACGCGGACAGAAGAATCGCTGCAATTCATTATTTCAAGGGGAGAGAAGAGGCTTACAGGCGAGATTGAAAGTCAAGAGAGCAAAAGAATGGCAATGGGCTAATTAGGTCGACCGGTGCTGCGTGATGGATAAGGACAATCGGAGCCGATAAGTGGGTGGGAAATATTTAGTTGCTGAGAAATTGATAAAAGAAAACCCCGCCGGCAAAAACCTGGCGGGGTGATCCGAAGAGAAAGCGGTTTACCGCTTGCTGAATTGGAAGCGTTTGCGCGCGCCGGGTTGGCCGTACTTCTTACGTTCGCGCATACGAGGATCACGAGTCAGGAGACCATCCGCTTTGAGGGCAGGGCGCATAGCGGCGTCTACCTCAAGGAGTGCGCGAGCAATACCATGACGGACAGCACCCGCTTGGCCGGCTTGGCCGCCACCGGACACATTAATGCGAACATCAAACTTGCCGGTAGTCGCTGTGGCAACGAACGGTTGCTGGACAGCCATTCGCTGTGATTCGAGAGGGAAGTAGACCTCGAAAGTCCGTCCATTGACGGAGATGGTTCCGGTGCCGTGGGAGATACGGACACGGGCGACGGAGGTTTTCCGTCGGCCTGTCCCGAGAAATTCAGTGGCTTGCGACATATTCGTTAAAGCGTGGGAAAGTTCAGCCAACGTAGGCCATTACTTTGGGTTCCTGAGCGGTATGAGGATGTTGTGGACCGACGTAGACCTTCAGTTTGGTCAGCAATTGATCGCCAAGGCGGTTCTTGGGAAGCATCCCTTTGACGGCGTGCATCACTAGACGCTCGGGATGGTTAGCGCGGACCTGAGCAACGGAACGGTAATGTTCGCCACCCTTCCAACCGGAGTAGGACATGAACAATTTATCATTTTCCTTCGAACCAGTGAGGATCACCTTTTCAGCATTGATGACCACGACGAAATCGCCGGCATCAAGATGAGAGGTGAAGGTAGGTTTGTCCTTGCCGCGAAGAGCGTCAGCAACTTGGACAGCGAGGCGGCCGAGAACGGCACCGTTGGCATCTATAACGCGCCAGGCTCGGCGCTGCACATCGACCTTAGGAAGAAACGTCTTCATCAGAGAAACCGAAAAGGGACTGGGTTAATATCAGAGACCGAAACAGCGTCAACAGGTGATTTTACTAAAGCACTTTTGCGACGGCTGAACCGGCGATTCCGGAGGGCGGTGCGACAGCACCTGCGCGCCGTTTTAAAGCACCCCAACGAAAGGAACCTGCTCCGACCCGTTGGAGGTCAAAGCCTATTCAGAGCGCTGACAGTGTCAACCTTCTGTCGCGGATATTCTTAGAATTTAAACTTTGCAAGGTGCTCAGGTCAACTGCTGAGGCGGAGGTATCAGTCGATGAGCCATTCATAATCAATAAAAAAGGCGTCCACAAAGGTGGACGCCCTGCTTGTTGGCTCTCGGTTGCTGCCGGAATCAGCTCTGTGAATCGCCCGATGATTCTGGAGTAACTCGAGGCTCAGAAGAGGTGAGCTTTTCCCGCTCTTCCATCGCAGCCTTGCGGCTCAGACGGACACGCCCCTTCTCATCCTGACCAAGGAGCTTGACCCAGATCTCGTCATTCAGTTGGACGATGTCTTCGACTTGCTTAACTCGGAAGTTGGCCAATTCGCTGACATGAACTAATCCTTCGCGACCAGGCAGAAATTCGACGAAAGCGCCGAAATCTTTAATATTCACCACCTTCGCACGGAAGATTTTGCCGACATCTAGGGCCTCATTGGAAGATTCCCCTTCGCCCCCCTCAGGGCGATCATTGCGCCGTCCGCCCCGTGAAGGACGATCGTTGCTTCGTTCGGGGCGATCATTGCGACTGCGGTTCGGGCGATCACTCGAAGGACGTTCCGAACGTTCAGCTCTAGGTTCTTCTGCGGTTGTCCCAGTTGCCGAGGGCTCAGAGTTCGGAGTCTCAGAGGTAGATGGCGTCGATGGGGCCATTTCACCCCGTTCTTCCATCGCGGCACGGCGGCTGAGTTTGACCCGGCCCTTTTCGTCGACCCCGATGCATTTGACCCAAATATCATCGCCCATTTTGATCACGTCTTCGACGCGAGCGACCCGTTTATTAGAAAGCTCGGAGACATGGACGAGGCCATCTTGACCGGGGAAGATTTCGACGAACGCGCCGAATTCTTTAATGGTGACCACGCGTCCTTTGTAGACCTTATTGATTTCGATTTCGGCGCTCAGGGCTTCGATTTCGCGGCGGGCGATCTCCATACCCTCAGGGGAGACAGAGAATACCTTAACCGTGCCGTCATCTTCGATGTTGATCTCGCATCCCGATTCGTCGACGAGGCGTTTGATGTTTTTGCCGCCGGGGCCGATGAGAGCGCCGATTTTCTCGGGGTTAATTTTCAGCACCACAATGCGAGGCGCGTACTTAGAGATATCGGTGCGCGGAGCCGGGAGGACCGAGACCATGTGCTCCAGAATGGTGAGACGAGCGAGGTAAGCTTGCTGGACGGTCTCCACCATGATGGGAAGAGGAATGCCCTTTAGTTTGAGATCAAGCTGGAAGCCAGTGATGCCCTTGTCGGTACCAGCGATCTTGCAATCCATATCACAATAAGCATCTTCCCAGCCGATGATATCGGTCAGCAGTTGGTAGCGGCTTATGGTTTTATCGGGGCCATATTCGGTGCAGATACCGATGGAAATACCGGCCACGGGGCGAGTAATTGGAACACCAGCGTCCATCAGAGCCAAGCAGGCACCGCAGACACTGGCCATTGATGTGGAGCCGTTGGACTCCATGATTTCCGCGGTGATCCGGACTGCGTAAGGATAGTCAGCGAGGGGAATAATTGGGCGGACGCTTCGCTCGGCAAGGGCTCCATGGCCGATTTCACGTCGGCCTGGACCGGTGATTCGCCCCGTTTCACCCACTGAAAAGTTTGGGAAATTGTAGTGGAGCAAGAATTGCTTCTTGGTTTCGCCTCCGGTGTAGGAGTCGAACGATTGGATATCGTCGCTGGTCCCGAGCGTTGCTAGGCAGACCGCTTGAGTTTCACCTCGGGCAAACACGGCGGAGCCATGGGCTCGGGGAAGGATTCCCACCTCGCTCTGCAGGGCGCGAACGGTTTGGAAATCTCGGCCATCAAGGCGTTTACCGTGATCCAAAATTAAGCTGCGAACAGATTCTTTCTGGATGTAATATTGGGCGTCTTTGAGGACGAATTCAGTGACTTTATCAGGGCCAAATTTGGTAACCAGTTTCGTTCCTACGTCGGCGAAGACAGCCGCAACAGCGGCCTCGCGGGCTAGCTTTTGGGGAGTGAGGAGGGCGGCGATAATTCGATCGCCAGCCAGAGACTTGGCCTCGTTTAGGATTTCTTCCGGAACGATGTTAACGGTAATTGTTCGTTTTGCTTTACCGGCTTTAGCCGCAAGCTCTTCTTGGGCGGTGATGAGTGGTTGGCAGGCTTCTTGGGCGAATTTGAGAGCAGAAATAAAATCAGCTTCGGTGATTTCATTGGCGGCACCCTCGTACATCACCACTTCGCTTTTATTGCCCACGTAGACCAAGTCGAGGTCGGATCGGCCCTGTTGTTCGTGAGTCGGATTGACGACGAATTGACCATCAACTCGACCAACCCGGACGGCCCCTAACGGGCCATCCCAAGGGATGTCCGAGACCGTGAGCGCGGCGGAGGCACCGAGAATCGAGAGGATATCAGGCTCGTTTTGGCCATCTGCAGAGAGAAGCAGCGTTTGGACTTGAACTTCGTTGTTCCATCCTTTGGGAAAGAGGGGACGAATCGGTCGATCAGTGAGGCGACAGGTGAGGATTTCTTTTTCGGAAGGACGCCCTTCGCGTTTGAAATAGCCTCCGGGAAAGCGACCAGCGGCAGCTGCTTTTTCGCGGTAGTCGACGGTGAGGGGGAAAAAATCCTGCCCGGGCTTGGCTTTTGAAGCAGCGACAGCAGCGGTTAGAATAATGGTTTCGCCAATTTGGACGGTGACAGCACCGTCAGCCTGTTTGGCGAAGCGACCGGTTTCAATGGTGATCTCCTGACCACCTAGCGGAATTGTGACTTTATAGGACATGTTCGAACTGTCCGGACTCTTCCGAGGAACTTCAGTCAATCGCCCTCACCGCCGCAGCAGGCAGTGATGGGAGGCTGATTGAAATCACCCGGAGTCCGGTTTTTTTTGAATTTGACGCGGCTTGGGGTTGAAGTTAGGCGGAAGCGGGGCGTGCGCGCGTCATACGAGCTCGCCCCCCAGCAGATCCCACGGGAACTACTGGGCCCGCCCTACAGCGAAAACCGGGCAAACTGCCCGGCGTCGCAAAAATTATTTACGGAGCTTTAGTTTCTTGGTCAGCGCCTGATACCGTCCCTCATCCTTGCGGTTGAGGTAATCAAGCAGACTCCGACGCTTTCCAACCATGAGTAAAAGACCACGGCGGCTGCTATGATCTTTTTTGTTCGTATCAAGGTGCTCGGTCAGCGACTTGATTCTCTCAGTAAGAATGGCGATTTGGACGTCGGCAGAACCGGTGTCGGTCGGGTGAACTCGCGTTGACGCGATGATTTTAGACTTTTCTATCATGATGCGGTGTCGGGAAGCCCAATGCCTCCCAGTAATCGATTCCGTTTATCGAGGTCCAACGGTAGAATGGGGAAAGGGTTGGGATCAAGTCTTGATTTGTTGTAAAGAAATGTTCAGTCGAGGATCGGTCATTTTTAAAAAGTGATTGGTTGATCGTCACAAAAGAATGAATCATTTACAAAATCACTCGGGGTTTTCTTAAAGAAGTATGTTGAAAGCGTCGTTAAGGTAGAATGGAGGACGCTTTTAGAGGGGGCAGCGGAGAAAGCTAGGAATGAGAATTTTAGAATTAGGGAAGTTCTATCCACCCGAACGCGGGGGCATGGAGACCTTGTTGAAAATTTGGGCAGAGGGTTTTGCCGCTGAGGGTGATGAGGTCCAGTGCGTGGTGAGTAATCGTCAATTTAAGACCGTGGTTGAGACGTTATCGGGAGTAAAAATAAAGAGGCAGGCGAGTGCCGGCATCGCGTTGTCGACTTCTCTTTGCCCAACCTATCCCTTTGCCGCTCGTCGGTGGAGACCGGATTTAATCCATGCTCATGCTCCTAATCCTTTGGCTGACCTAGCCATTTTGGCTGCTGCTCGAGATATTCCGGTGGTGATTAGTTGGCATAGTGACGTCATTCGTCAAAAGCTGGCGATGCGTTTGTATGGACCACTTCAGAGGGCCGTTTTGAAGCGTGCCTCGGTGGTCGTAGTGGCTACTGAAAACCATCACAAGTTCTCCTCTGCGTTGCAGGGCTATTCTGAAAAGGTTCAGGTGATTCCTTTCGGTCTAGATTTGTCGCGATTTGCCGCATCACCCTTGAATCAATCCGCCGCCGCCCAGTGGAGATCAAGGGCAGAGGCGGATTTTATTTTTCTGAATTTGGGGCGTTTGGTTGGATACAAGGGACAGCGTTATGCGATTGAGGCTTTGGTTCGGGTTCCTAAAGCGGAACTTTGGATTGCTGGGACCGGTCCGCTGGGCGAGCAATTGAAGGTAATCGCTCTAGAGTTTGGGGTTAGTGGGCGAGTTCGCTTTTTAGGCGATATTAGTGATGATGAACTTCCAGGGCTTCTTCACGCCTGCGATGCTTTCGTCTTTCCATCGATTTCGCCAAATGAAGCCTTTGGTTTGGTTTTAGTGGAAGCGATGGCGTGTGGGAAACCGATTATTGCCTGCGACCTCGAGTCCGGGGTGCCCTGTGTCTGTCGTGACGGAGTGAACGGTCTAATTGTACCCCCAGAAGATCCTATGGCACTGGCAGGTGCGATGAATTCGCTAGTAAACAGCGCCACATTGAGGGCTACCCTTTCAAATAATGGCCTTTTTTTAGCAAAGACAGACTTCACTAAGGATAGTATGATTCGGCGTTATCGGGCTCTGTTTGCTAAATGCCTTTCGGATGGGAAAATATGATCCACCACAGAACTTATTTGGCCGTATTGCTAATTTCAGCTGTGACTTCAGCTGTAGCTACCCCGTTGGCTGGGCTTTTGGCAAAGCGTTTAGGAGCAATGGATTTGCCAACGCCGAGGAAAATTCATCGAATTCCCATGCCCCGCTTGGGGGGAGTGGCTATTTTCTTGGGTTTTTGTCTCCCTTTGGGGTGTCTTTATTTGGTGGATAACTCGGTTTCTAGTTATTTCCGAAATTTCGAAAAGCTGACTGCATCCTTGGTTTTCGGAGCAGTGTTGATGCTTGGTTTGGGCATTTATGATGATTGTCGTGGTGTCAATGCCGTCAAAAAGTTTCTGGTTCAAATTTTGATTGCTAGCCTTTTATATTTACTTGGTTTTCGGATTGATGCATTCACCGATCCGTTTGGGGAGAGGGATATCCAGCTAGGACTGATGGGGTTTCCGATCACGATTATTTGGATTGTAGGAGTGACCAATTCCATCAACTTATTGGATGGAATCGATGGACTAGTGGCCGGTGTCACCCTAATTATCTCGGCATCATTGGCAGTGATCAATACGTTAACGGGGAGCGCATTGTTAGCGTTGCTGAATTTGTCGCTAGTCGGAGCTTGTCTTGGGTTTCTTCCGAGCAATAAGCATCCTGCGAAAATCTTTTTAGGAGATTCTGGAAGTCTGACCATTGGGTTGATTCTTTCTTGCATCGGGATTATTTCGTTATTCAAAACGGGAACAAGTTCAGTTGCTGATACTCCCATCTTTACTGTCCCTTTGATTTTATTTGGTCTGCCACTTTTCGACACGGCGAGGGTCATGGTGTTGCGCCTTCTAGCTGGGGTATCTATCTTCCAAGCCGATAAAGAACATGTCCATCATCGATTATTGGATTTGGGATTAAGTCAGAAACAAACGGCTTGGACACTCTATTTTATCGCCTCGAGCTTTGGGCTTTTGAGCATCTTTTTAGCTCAGCTGCAGTTGGGGCATCAGGTTAAGTTGAGTGTTCTTTTTGGATTTGTTTCTTTCGGTTCTTTTTTGGTCTGGCGATTGGGTCTGAAAAGCTCAATAAAACGGGACTAGTCTCTTTTTAATTTCAAGAATGTTTTCCTACGAAAACGCTTTAGCCGATCTCCTCGGACTTGTGTCGCCCTTGTGTGCAGAGTTCCAAGCCTCAGAAGACGCCTTAGGTGGCTTTGTCGCTGCCGACATTTTGGCGTCGCTCGATCTTCCTCCTTTTGACGCCTCGGCGGTGGATGGTTACGCGTTACGCTCTGAAGGGGAGGGGGGTGCCCCGTTCGACTTAACCCTGTTGGGAACAATGGCAGCGGGATCAACTCAAGTGATCCCATTGCAACCTGCCGGTTGTGTGCGGGTGTTCACTGGATCGCCCCTGCCTCCCAGCGCAACTGCGGTGGTGATGCAGGAGGAAACCTGTGTCTTAGACGCGGGCCGGATTCGCTTTAGTGAATCGGTGAAACCTTGGCAGAATGTTCGCTTTCGTGGTGAAGATGTTAGAAAAGGAGAGGTGTTGCTCGCTGCGGGTTCGAGGTTGGGGCCCGCCCAAATGGCTTTGTTAGCTGCTGCCGGTTTAGAGCGGGTCCTTGTGCATCGTTCCCCCCGAGTGGCGCTAGCCTCAAGTGGAGATGAATTGGTTTCGCCTGGCCTAACCTTGGGCTTTGGGCAGGTGTTCGATTGTAATTCCGCTTGCTTGGCTGCGTTGATGCGCACGGAGGGGGCGTTGACTCGTATTTTACCGGTCATTTCTGATACCGTGGAGAGCGCGATGGAGGGTTTAGTAGCGGCCTTTGAGGATTCAGATTTGGTGGTAACAGCAGGGGGCGCTTCGGTAGGAGATCGGGATGTGATTCGTCCCGCACTCGAGCGTTTAGGTGGGACAGTCCGCTTTTGGCGGATTGATCTACGGCCTGGAAAGCCTTTTTTCCTTGGCGAGTGGAAGGGGAAATTTCTTCTGGGACTCCCAGGAAATCCTGTGTCGGCTTTTGTGACGGCCGTTTTATTAGTTTTACCGGCCTTACGACGCCTTCGAGGAGCCCGTTACCCAGCGCCGAGGGCGGTGCTGAGTCCGCTTTCTGAGCCCTTCAGAAATTCGGGCGATCGTCGTCATTTTGTGCGAGTTATGACACTCGAAGAGGGTTCTGTGCGGCCGATCGGCATTCAGGCCTCCCATATTTTGTCATCTCTAACCTTGGCCGATGGTTTGGCCGATATCCCGGCGGGCGCCGATTTAGCGGCAGGCACTCTTGTCCGAGTGATTCGTTGGTAACCGGCTAGGCAGGATGCCGTCATGGGGCGGTTCCTAAGGAAGTCTCAGTCTTCCTTTTTCATAGGAACTCAGAGTTTTAGGAAAGGGGTGAGACTCAGTCCACTTAAGAACAGGAGGCAGGCACTTTTGCGACGTCACACTTTTTGCAGAACGACTTCAAGGCTTTGGCCTTGGGTCTTCTACTCGTTTCAGTTTTGATTTAGAGGGTGTTCAAGCCGTGAAGTGCCTTTGACAACCATTTTTAGGAACAGTTTATTACTGAAGTCATTTCGCAGGGTGAATCAGCTTTTTATGGATATCGTCTGGCTTCACTGGGCGAAGAGTAAGAGAAGTTAATCTGCTCGAAGTTTTGCCTAAATCGAGGTCAAATAATCATCCCTGCAAGTGGTCTCACCCGTCTCGATACGCCCAACTCCCCCGATTAGTGCTACAAAAGCACTTTGGATGATCGTGCGCTTTCTCGGTCGACGGCCAGGCTGGGCCGCGCTGTCTGTTACCCTTTTAGCGGTTAACATCGCCATTGAACTGGCACTGCCTCAAATCTTGGGGAATGCCATTACCGGCCTACGCGATCCACTGACCGCTTCGAGTTTTCCAATCGCTCGATCGGTGCTTGTCTTTGTCTTTCTAGTGATAGTTCGGACCTGTGTCGGACGAGTCCTCGGTCCTATTCGCAACCGCACGGCTCAGCAAACGCTCGGTGATATTCGGGCCGCGGTGTACGCTGCCCTGCAAAAAAAGACCTTCGCTTGGCATGACAACGTCCGCACCGGGGAACTCATTTCTCGCGCAGGAACTGATGTTGGGCGCCTTCAGGAACTTATCTTTGTTTGCCTGCTCTTTAGTGTGGATGTCACCGCCGGTTTGGTCGGGACCTTGCTATTAATTTTCTGGGTGCACGCGACATTGGGATGGATCGCCTTGGCCTCAATGGTTCCAACGGTTGCGGCCATGGCCTTTTTTGCTGTGCGCCTTCAACCTCGCTGGCGTCGGGTCCATGAGAAACATGGGGCGATGAGTAGTGTCATCCAAGAGAATATAGCCGGTGTACGGGTGGTGAAAGCCTTTGCCCAAGAAGAGGCTGAGATCTTGAAATTTCGCATGAAACGCGAAGCCTTTCTTCATGAATTATCTGGAGCTGTAAGCTATTGGGCGGCTCGGGTTCCTTTTGCTCAGTTCCTTTTTGGACTTGGGTTACCCTTGGTGCTGTGGGTCGGTGGTCAGCAGGTTTTGCACCGTGAAATTTTAATAGGCGATCTGGCTAAGGTTGTTTTCTACCTTCTGGCTTTAGGGGGTCGGATCGGTGTCATTGGCCAAATTACCAACATCATTCAGAGCTCCAGTTCTGCCGCCCAGAGGGTCTGTGATCTTCTTGGAGAAGACCGCGAAACTGCCTCCCTGATTAGGGCATCCAATCGAGTCCTCCAAGGATCTGTTCAGTTTGATGGGGTTGGGTTTGTTTATGATTCCGAACCGTCTCTGAAGGTTGAGTGCGAATCCCCTCCCGTGGGTACAGTTGCACCGATACGATCCGTTCGACCGGTCGCACTTGAGGCTATTTCGTTTGAGGTGGCCATCGGTGAAACCGTGGCATTGGTGGGGGCAACCGGTTCAGGAAAATCGACTTTACTGTCGTTGATTCCTGCTTTTTATTCTCCCTCGTTTGGAGTTGTTCGGATTGATGGTCAAGATGTCCGGGATTTTGACCTCGCCCATCTGCGACGCAGTGTCGCGGTTGTGTTTCAAGAGACCTTTCTTTTTAGTGCTTCGGTGGCAGAGAATATTTCTTTTGGAGCTCCAAACGCCTCGAGGGCTGATGTCCAGAGTGCTGCGCTTGTTGCGCGTGCAAACGACTTTATTGAAGCCCTAGCCAATGGCTACGATACCCTTATCGGTGAGCGCGGTGTCTCGCTCAGTGGCGGTCAGCGTCAGCGTCTCGCCATTGCGCGCGCAGTGTTGATGAATCCTCGGATTATTTTGTTAGATGACGCCACGAGCGCCATCGATTCGAAGACCGAGCATGAAATCCAAGAGGCGATGTCGGAAGTGTGTCGAGGACGGACCACGTTTGTGGTGGCACACCGTCTTTCCACAGTTCGTCGAGCCGACCGTATCCTTGTGCTTCAGAGTGGACGATTAGTGGGGCAGGGAACCCATAATGAGTTAATGGCGCACAATCCTGTTTACCAAGATCTCTTTGCGGCTCAAATGAAGAGCAGTTCACCCACCATCACCCCCGCTTTTTGATGGCCACTCACGACGACATTGCGCTCGATGAGGAATTCGCTCAAACCGCCCTGCGAGAGTCCTTATTAAGACGCCTGTTCTCTTACACCCGGCCTTATCGAAGCCTCTTTGCGATCAACTTAGTTCTTACTATTTTGGCGACCGGTTCCTCGTTATTTGGACCGAAACTGATTCAAGTGGGGATCGATCGATATATTTCTCCGACCTTAAGTGGTGCGTCGGAGATGTCCCAAGCGGCAGTTCGTGGAATTGGGTGGGTTAGTGCTCTGTATTTAGGGAATCTGCTTTTTGGTTGGGGCCTCTCAGTCTGGCAGGTTCGTTCCTCAATTACGATCGGCCAAGGTGCGATGAATGATCTGAGGCTTGCCGTCTTTATGCACATTCAGGCCCTCTCCTTGAACTATTTTGACCGCACCCATCAAGGTCGAATTATTGCCCGAGCCGATTCAGATGTTGACTCCCTTGATCGAGTCCTCACTTGGGGGGCAGGGCAGGCGTTATCCAGTCTGGTGACTCTTCTTGGCGTCCTCGTTTTAATGGTGAGTTATGATTGGCGCTTAAGTTTGGCCGTTTGCTCGGTGTTGCCGCCTTTGGCTCTATTGACCGCTTGGTTTCACCGGAGCGGCCGAGAAGCCTACCGCAAAGTGCGCGGTTCCCAGTCTAAGTTGACCTCAGCCATGGCTGAAAATATTTGCGGCGTCCGAGTGGTCCAAGCGTTTGGCCGAGAAGAGGAGAATCTGGGGCGATTTGAATCACTTCATACCGATTTTATTGCACGATGGGTGGACTCAGCGCGTATTTTTCATACTTATATGCCGACGGTCAATTTATTGGCCGGACTCTCCGCGGTCATTGTCCTCGGCTACGGTGGTTATCAGGTTCAACAGGGCGGAATGACGGTGGGTATATTAGCCGCATTTATCCTTTATCTAGGAATGTTTTTTGGTCCGATCCAAGCCCTTGGTGATCTCTATAACGCGGTTCTTTCTGCCGCGGCAAGTGCTGAAAGAATTTTTGCCCTACTTGACACCGTGCCTCAAGTTCAGGATCGCCCAGACTCTCCCGCGCTGCCCTCTGTTTCTGGGTTAGTCGAGTTTCAGAATGTCCGATTCCGCTACGAAACAACCTCGCCGGAAGTGTGGGTTTTGGATGGGATTTCTTTTGGTGTGAAGCCGGGTTCAATGGTCGCGCTGGTGGGACACACTGGCTCGGGGAAGACCAGTATTATTAGCTTATTAGCGCGATTTTACGAGCCTCAGGAGGGGCATATTCGCATCGACGGCTTCGATATCGGCACGCACACCCTGAAATCTCTCCATCGCCAAATTGGAATAGTGACTCAGGATAATTTTCTCTTCACCGGCACCTTGATGGATAATTTAAAATTAGGTAGGCCTGAGGCCACAGATGAGGAGGTCAGGACTGCGGCGATGGCCCTGGGGACGCACTCGGTCATCGACCGGATGCCTGCCGGTTATGCCACTGAAGTGAGGGAGCGGGGCGGCAACTTGAGTGCTGGGGAGCGTCAGTTGATCACCGTAACTCGAGCGATGGTGGCTGACCCGAAAATTCTTATTCTCGATGAAGCGACGAGTGCGGTAGATCCCCAGACGGAGCGGGTGATCCAGCGGGCCTTGGCGACAGTCTTTGAGCGACGGACCAGTTTTGTCATAGCCCATCGTCTGAGTACAGTCCGGCACGCAGACCTTATTTTGGTGATGGAAAAGGGGCGCATTGTAGAGCAAGGCACTCATAGCGACCTTCTGGCTGCTGGGAATGTTTATGCGCGGCTATACTCGGAATTTGTGAGGGAGTGAGCTAATATACTTGGTAACTATTCAGGAAGTTCCCAGCCTAATCTCGTCACTGGGTTCAATGAACGACAGCCTCAGTTGGGGCACTCACCCTTTAACCGAAGAGTCAACCTACAGGCACGACAAGTTCCGCGCTGAAAGAATTGAGGTCAGAAACCAAGATTGCCCGACGGTGGAGTCGCTTCAATTCGATCGCGTCAGTGAGAGACTGCACCTGTTCACGCACGAGATCAGAGATCTCTCCAAATCGAGTTTCTAGAGCATCTAAAACATCTTCTTGAGCCTTGTTACGTTTTCCTTGTTCAAGGACGGCGAGTTCAAAACTGCTGATGGGAATCAGGGTGTTGTTTTTTTGTTGGACTTGGAGTTCGGTGTTGAGTTGTTTTTCTAGATCCTCAGGTGAGATCATTAACCAGTTAATTAAGCTGAGGATCTTGCTGACTTTTTTGACAGGCATTCCGCGTTGAAAAAGATCCCGGATCATTTCGCGTTTGAGCTGATAACGCCTAGGGAGATCGTTCATCGTCTTCTGGGCCGCTAAGTGGGCGTCAATCACTCAGGCCACCGGGCCTTTGCAGTGAGAGAAACTGAAGGTGAGGGAGAAAGATTTAATTCTACGGACCGAGATGACTGCTTTTCTTGAATGAGCCTGTGTGATTAAGTTCTTTCAAGGCACCCAGAATTTCATTTCGATTCCCTCTTGATTTGATTGGGATTAGCTGGATGGGTGAGGGGGTGTTTAAGTGGCGATAGAAACTCGATGAAAAAGTGCTAAACAGGGAAGAAAATGTTTTTAGACAAACCCCTTTATCGATGTCTTTTGAGTCAGGTGACTCGTTTTGTTTTTTTGTTTTTTTTCCTCGGTTGGACCTCGGGTACAGCCCTCGCAGTTGAATCGGGTTTGACGGTATCTTCGGTCGAGCAAGCTGAGTTTTTTGAAAGCAAAATTCGGCCCCTCTTGGTGAACGAATGTTATGGTTGTCACAGTAGCGATGCCAAAAAACTTAAGGGGCAACTCTATCTCGATACCCGTGAGAAGATTTTGAAAGGGGGCGAGAGTGGTTCAGCCATCGTGCCAGGCAAGCCGGATGAAAGCCTCTTGATTCTTGCTGTCCGTTATAAGGATGAAAAGACAGCGATGCCTCCCAAAAAACGGCTTTCAGACAGGCAAATTAATGATCTAGAAAAATGGGTTCGGATGGGCAGTCCTTGGCCGACTGAAAAAGGGGCGACAGCGGCTGCGCCGAGCGAAAAGGGAGGCTACAACTGGGAGAAATTCCGCGCTGAACATTGGGCCTTTCGGAGTGCGGTTAAGACACGACCGATGTCCCTAAAAGAAGGGGCAAATGTGAGGAATCCAATTGATACCTTTGTCTTGAGCCGATTGGAGGCGGCGGGATTAAAACCAGCACCACCAGCGGACAAGCGAACCCTTATTCGACGCGCCTACTTGGACCTCATCGGGATACCGCCCACGCCCGAAGAGGTGTCTTCCTTTCTTCTTAATTCGGCACCTGATGCCTTTGATCGAATTGTAGAAGCTCTCTTGGCCTCGCCCCATTACGGTGAACGATGGGGACGCCATTGGTTGGATGTGGCTCGGTATAGCGATGGGTTAGGAGGATTTCTCGATGGAGAACCGTTGCCAGAAGCCTGGCGTTTTCGCGATTGGGTTGTGTCGGCTCTCAATCAAGATATGCCCTACGATCAATTCGTGCGGGCCCAAATTGCAGGCGATCTATTTTCGGAGACCGCAAATAGTAAGGTTGCGACCGGCTTCTTTGCTGTCGGGCCGACTTATATTTCAGATGGAGGAGATCCCGAAGCGGAGGCTCAAGCCCGAGCAGAAACCTTAGCGGATCGAGTGGATACTTTTTCCCGTGCCTTTCTGGGCCTCACGGTCGCTTGTGCGCGGTGTCACGATCATAAGTTCGATCCGATCACCGCACGCGATTACTACGCTCTAGCTGGGATTTTTGATAATACGAAAACTGGCCTCTTTCCCATTGCGCCAGCGGGAGTGGTTGAGGCGTTTGATAAAGCCCAGAAAGCGATTCAGAATCAGGAGAAATTGGTTAAAGCAGCTGAAGCAGATCCGAAGTTAAAAGATCGGGTACCGGAGTTAAAGGCGGAGCGGGAGAGATTGAGGAAAAGTTCCCCTCCAGATTACCCCAAAGCGCATATGCTAAGAGAGAATAGTAATCGTGATTTACCCGTGGCTATTCGGGGGGATTTACGCAAGCCAGGCGAACCGGCACCTCGGCGTTTCTTGCAAATTTTAGCAGGAGAATCACCGGTCATTTTTAGTCAAGGCAGCGGGCGGCGCCAACTTGCCGAGGCGGTTACAGATCCCTCTACGATTTTGACGGCTCGGGTCTTGGTGAATCGAGTTTGGAAACATCATTTTGGGCAGGCACTGGTCCGTACCCCAAGTAATTTTGGCGTTCTCGGTGAAGTTCCGACCCACCCTGATTTACTGGAATGGTTGGCAAACAGCTTGGTAGAAGATGGATGGTCCCTGAAAAGTCTCCATCGTAAAATAGTGCTCTCGACGACATGGCAGATGAGCAGTCATTATTCTTCTGCCGCCTTTGCGATGGATGGCGAAAATCGTCTGCTATGGAGAATGAATCCGCGTAAACTGGAAGTTGAGTCGTTGCGCGACAGTCTTCTGGCTGTGACTGGAGAATTGGATCGTGGCTTGGGTGGTAAGTCTCTTGATCAGATGCTCGAAACCCATCGACGCACTGTGTACAGCACGGTCAGCCGTAACGGCGATCGTTTTGTTTCTGATGAATTCCTCAGGCTTTTTGATTTTCCCACTCCTCGGTCTACGAGTGAATCCCGCTCGGTGAGTACAATTCCTCAACAGTATCTTTTTATGATGAACAGCGCCTTTATGAGTGATCGAGCCAAGGCACTTGCGGAGCGTCTTCAGCGGGAGATTGCCGACGATCGAGGGCGTATTGAGCGGGCGTACTTAATTCTGTATTCACGTCTACCTCTCGCCGAGGAAGTGACACTTGCCTTGGCCTTTCTAGGTGCTCGGATCAATGCGGGTGCGCAATCAACCTGGCAATCGTATGCGCAAGTGTTACTCAGTGCTCACGAGTTTCAACAAATCCGGTAATTCTATTCCTATGTTTTTTCGACAACATGAAGCCGCTTTCCGGAGAGCCTCAAGGCTAAGTTCGAGGCGCGATTTTCTTGGTCACCTTGGGGCTGGGATGGGGATCATCGGCTTGGCTGGGCTACTCGGTCAGGCTGATGCTAGCGATCTGGGAGCGGGTGCATCGCTTTTAACGAAACGGCCCCATTTTATCCCAAGAGCCAAACGGGTTATTCAACTATTTATGCCGGGAGGGCCTTCGCAGGTAGATACCTTTGATTACAAGCCTCAGTTGGCTAAGCATGCCGGGAAGCGACCCGAATTGGTGGATCGTAAAAGTTTGCGCAATACCAAAAACGGATTAATGCCTTCACCTTTTGGGTTTCAGCAATACGGACAGTCGGGGAAGTGGGTCAGTGATATTTTCCCCAAGGTGGCACACTGCGTTGACGACATCAGTTTCATCCATTCAATGCATACAGATATCCCCGAGCATGCTGGAGCGATGATGATGATGAATGTGGGGGCGTTACAACCGAATCGCCCGAGC
This sequence comes from Akkermansia muciniphila, assembly GCA_945898055.1. Lineage (GTDB taxonomy): Bacteria > Verrucomicrobiota > Verrucomicrobiia > Limisphaerales > UBA9464 > SXXZ01. The sequence continues at coordinate 37,734 of CAMDGV010000021.1, forward strand.
TTGGGTTCGTGGCTGGTTTATGGTCTCGGAACGGAAAATCAGAATCTACCGGGCTTTGTCGCAATGTCCCCTCGAGCGCAACCCCGTTGCACGCTCGCAAATTGGGGGAATGCCTTCCTTCCGGGCGTCTATGCCGGTAGCTATGTCAATATTGCTGAGATGAAACCAGACGCGGTGATGCGCGATTTAAAGAACCGGAAACTTTCCACAGGGGATCAGCGGCATCAATTGGATCTCTTGGCGCAGCTTAATCAAAAGCACTTGTCTCGAATGGAACGAGATCAGGATCTGGAAGCAGGAATTGCGGCAATGGAGATGGCTTTCCGAATGCAGTTTTCGGTGCCGGAGGTGTTCGATATTAGTCGGGAATCCCAAGCCACCCGCGATCTGTATGGCGAGAGTGAATTTGCCAAAGGATGTTTGCTGGCCCGACGACTTATCGAGCAGGGAGTGAGGGTCGTTCAGTTATCGTTATCGATCGATGGTTACGATATCGCATGGGATACTGGTCACGAAAATATTGTCGATGGCCATGCCAAGTTAGCAAAGGCCTGTGATCAAGGCATCGCCGCTTTGATTCATGATCTCAAAGCGCGTGGTTTATTTGAGGATACACTCCTTGTTTGGGGCGGAGAATTCGGACGAGCGCCCACCTCTGAAGGGGCCAAGGGTCGCGATCACGATCACTATGGATACACGAACTGGTTGGCAGGTGGTGGCGTTAAAGCCGGTTTTAGCTATGGGGCAACTGACGAGTTCGGATGCGCTGCGGTAGAAGACCGGGTTCACGTGCATGATCTGCACGCTACGATTTTGCATTTAATGGGATTAGATCACGAAAAACTGACCTACCGATATTCGGGGCGTGATTATCGACTGACCGATGTGTCGGGAAATGTGGTGCGTGGCATTCTCTCCTGAGTCAATGGGGGGTGATCCTCTGTTTAATTTCAAAAGCAGCTGGAAAGTATCTCGAGATGGAGAGGTTTTAATGTAGGGATAAAAGGAGCCGAAAGCCGATATAATCGCCCTTCACTCCGCTAGACATCGTGCCTCGCGCGGCCGAGCGGCAACGTCTGTCTCCATAGAGCCAATTGCCGCCCCGAACACATTTTGAATCGATAGACTCTGAGCCGACGGGATCGATGACGGAGTTAGTTGTGTAGGCAATATAACCGTCACGACACCATTCCGCAGCGCTACCGTGCATATCGTATAGGCCCCAGTCATTGGGTTTCTTGGAGCCAACCGGATGCGATTTGCCCTTGGAATTACCCTCGAGCCAAGCCATCTCATCCAAGTTTCCAGCGTAAGCCCCAACCGTGCGGGCACGACAAGCATATTCCCACTGAGCCTCTGTCGGTAATGACCAACGACAACCTACCGGAAGAATTCCTTGTTCGCGATGGAGGGTGGTCAGCGTGTCGCAAAATTTTAAGATCTCTTTCCAATTAACTTGGTTTACTGCGAGATCAAGGCCTTTACCGTGACTGGGATTAGTCCCCATTACTTTCTCCCAAAGTGACTGAGGGCATTCGGTTTCAGCGAGGAAAAAGCCGTGCTTCAATGTAACTTGATGCTGGATCTCATCTGTATCTCGGTAAGGTTCCAAGACCGGGCTACCCATTATAAAGTGGCCCGAAGGAATCCAACGGAGAGCGATTCGATTCGTTCCCACTGTTAAGAAAAAAGAGTCGCCGGCGGTCAGTGAACCTTCGGCCTGTCGTGCCTTCTGAAGAATCGGTGCAACGGACATCGGACGCGCCTGCGGTATCGGTACGTCCAAAGCAGGTTCTCGACCGTAGCAAATGGCGATGAGAAGGCTGAAAATCAAAAGTCGGGCAGGGGCTTTAGTGTAGAACATAATTGATTGGAAGGTTTCCCTGCCGCGTTCGCGAGGGTAAATCAAATTAAAGGCAGCACCTTGCACCACTCGCGCTTTGAACTCCAATCAAAGATCGTTGGAAAGCTCAGCGCATTTATGTTCAGGTCCGCAAAGATGGACCGCCGAAGTCGATGGGTAATTCTGGTATCGTCGACGAGCGGCGCTCCGTTTCCATCCACCGCGGTCGTCGGTTGATCGTGTTGCCCCGGTGAGCGTGGGGATGCACGAACGATTACGAGTGAACTTCTTGGACTTATCTCACTCGCAACAATGAGATCAGTCTCCTCCTCTGTTTCTTTACAGCGCTCTTAAATTTTTCGTCAAACACATCATTTCCTTACAAAGGTCGGGTCTTATCTTCTCTCATGACAGATCGAGCACTTGCCATTCGGCCGCTTCAACGACACCCCCAATTGATACATCGTAAAATCGCTGTATCTTAAATTCAGGCTCAAAAATTAGTCTGTATCAGATGAAAACCCTTCAATTACTCCTTGTGATCGCGGTCGGAGTCCAGACTTTGGAATCGACTAAGGCGCACGATTTAACCTCCGAAGAGGGAGTTGTTCCAGCGTGGTACAATGCCCCCCAAGGAGTGGTTCACTCGAGCAGCACAATCGTCTCCGGAGACTCTGCATCGTGTGCGAAGGGAGTGCGGATGGCTGAATCCTTTTCTCCTTTCAAACCGAAGGTGCGTTACCATTGGGATACTCATTATTTTTATGAGGAGTCTGACGGACTGCCAGACACTTATTTGATGCCGAATCTCATGGTCGGCATTACCGATTGGCAGCAACAGATTCCCCTGCCTACTTCTTATTTTGCTGGAACTTTGAATCCCGAAGGCAACCAAGGGTCACGCGGCTATCGTCAACCTAACTTATGGAAATTGCCCTTGATTCCGATTCCTGCTGGAGTCAATAGCATCCCGATTTCAGCGGGTAATTTTCAACGCGGAGCTATCGCACTGGCCGTCAATGGAATCCCTATTTTTAATCCTCGCAACAACCGAGGTGCGGATTCTTATGCGATTGGCGAACTCGATCAATATGGCGGTCATTGTGGGTTAGCCGACGACTACCATTACCACATTGTTCCGGTCCATTTACAGAGTGTGTTGGGAACAGAAAAGCCCTTGGCTTGGGCCCTAGATGGCTACCCAATCTTCGGTTATACCGAACCTGATGGCACACCCCGTCAAGCACTTGATCCCGATGGAGGGCACGACACTGGCACTGATTGGGGTTACCATTATCACGCCATCGGCAGTACCGCAACCGGACCTCAAAGTCCCTACATGATGAGTGCATTTCACGGCACGGTGGTTAACTTCGGAGGGCAAGTAGATCCTCAACCTGGGGCACAACCACTTCGCGCCTCAGGCACCGGCGGATACTTCGCTCAACCGCTTACCGGCGCCTCGATTATCGCCTTTAAGAATCCTGTCTCTTTGGCCACGAATTCTTCCGGAGACCTTGTTGAAGAGCTCAGCGGCACTCCCTCTAGCGATCAATATCTTCTGCGTTATAAAGTTGGCGCCGCTACTTATGACATCTGCTGGCGCTTCAATCGAAACGCCAATCCCAAGACGTTGACCCTGACTTGGCGACTACCCAACAGCAATGCTCAGACGACTCTTTACAGTAGCACTAATAATCGCATCACCGCGTATCCCATGGCCGATAACCGCCTCGTCAATTTGCCCGACACCGGCCAGACACTGCAGGTCAATACGGCCTTTGGCGAGGACTCGGACTACACCCTGCATCCCCCCTCTTTTACTGATAATCAAAATGGCACGATCGCTGATAACGTTACTGGTTTAATTTGGCAGAAAACCGACAGCGGCGAAATGACCTGGGAAACGGCACTCCTCCACGCTGCTAGCCTCACCACTGGCGGCTATACGGACTGGCGGTTACCCACTCCCTCAGAGGCCTTCGGACTCTTAAACCACAGCAGTAAACCGGCGCTCAATCCAGCTTACTTCGACAGCGCTAGTGGAGGTTCACCTGAGTACTTGTGGACCAGCGATATCTATGGAAGCGACGCCACAAAAGTATGGGTAAGCAATTTGGGCGGAGGCCTAGGGCCACATCCGAAAGCTGAGACCCTCAGTGCCGGTGGTACGCATCGTTTTCATGCGCGCTACGTGCGTGGCTCGAAAGCCTCAAACGGTCACAGCTATCACAATCACTGCGACGGCACCCTCACTGATCTTGACACTCAATTGATGTGGACACAGATGCCGAGCTCAAGTCTTTCTTGGACTTCCGCGCTGGCCTATGCTGAAGGATTGACTCTCGGCAATTACCACGACTGGCGATTGCCAAACGTGAAGGAACTTCAAACCTTGGTCGACTACACTTTGGCCACCGCGACGACGACCAACGGTCTTCTACCGTGCCTGAATCGCACCCTTTTTCCGAACGCACCCGCGACGGCTTATTGGACCTCCACCTCGGTCCAGACTGCCGCACCCAGTCAGGCTTGGTTGGTTGAATTTGGCATAAATAACGCCGTGCCGGCAACCAGTGGTCCGAGTCGAACGGCCCAAGGCGTGATCAGCTACGAGGCTTACAGCGCCAACTATCCGGTTTTCGCCGTGCGCAGTGTGACTTCGAAAACGATTCAACCGTCTATCACCCAAGGTCGGGCCACAACGATAACCCCTAATCTTTACCTGAAAGGTCAACGCGCTGCGGGAGTTGGAACCGTTACCGCAACGGATGGCACCCTCTGGACGGTGCCCTCCGCGACCCAATTCGCCAATGGGATCAAAGCAAGTGACCTTTATAATGAAGCCACAGGTGTCAGGCCAGCGACCATCAATGATACCGATCTTAGTTCGGTACCGATTGTAGAAATTGACGCCGACGGAGAATTAATCACCGGCTATCTCTTTGCTGACAATTACTTTGAACTGTATGTCAACGGCACCTTGGTGGGAGTCGACCCTGTTCCTTACACCGCTTTCAATTCCTGTGTGGTTCGTTTTCGAGCAAAACGTCCGATTACCTATGCGGTAAAATTGGTCGACTGGGAGGAAAATCTCGGACTCGGTACTGAGCTGAATGGAGGGAACCTCTTCCATCCTGGCGACGGCGGATTTATGGCCAGTTTCAGTGACGGAACCCGAACTGATGCTCATTGGAAGGCACAAAGCTTTTACATTTCTCCTCTCGATAATCCGCAACTTGTGATCGAGATGCCTGACGGTACTCACCTTTCTTCATCCGCATCTTTAACCCCTACCTTCGGGGCCAATAGCTTCGCGCTGCACTATCCGGTACCGTTAGATTGGTTTGCAAAGAACTTCAATGACGCGGCATGGCCCCTCGCAACGACCTATAGTGAAACCGTGGTCGGGGCAGATAATAAACCCGCGTATCAGAATTTTCCGAACCAATTCAGTAACAGCGGTGCGCAGTTCATCTGGTCTTCTAACCTCGTTCTGGATAATGAAATCATTGTTCGCTACACAGGGCCCGCTCCTAGCACCCAGATTTCTGTTGAATACCCCACCGGCACTTCTCTCTCTGATGGCGTAAGTAAGGTCAAAATGGGTCGGATTGGGGTCGGTCTCGATCTCCTAAAAACTTTCACGATTCGCAATAAGGGGGCCAACCCTCTCCTGCTTTCCGGTGCAACGATCGAGGGAGAAGGTGCCGGTAACTTTACCCTCCTCGAATTCCCAGTTGGCAGTGTCGCCCCCGGTGACAGCACAACCGTAAGTGTAAAGTTTCAAGCCCCTCGGTCTGGCACCTTCACTGCCACCTTGCATATCGTCAGCAGTGACACCTCGGTTGGCGCGGCGTTTGACCTCGGATTGGAAGGGGTCGCTTTTCTTTTGCCCCCGACCATTACCCATCTAACCACTTCGCCAAACACACCCACATTTATCGATACTGTCATCGTCTTGGCTCAGCTTAAGTCGACCACCGAAACACCCTCAAATCAGGTACAGTTAGTCTACAACAGCGGAGGACAAACGACAGGGATAGTCTTCACTGAAACCATGGCGAACGCCGCGGTCACAGGGTGGACTGGAACCGGCGCCAACAACCTCTGGACCGTGACCAGTCTAGGTACCCCAAACACCCTCAGGCAAACTGTGGCGGCAAACCATGGAACCGGTAATCCCTACGGTTTAGAATTCGACAAGGGAACCTCCCAACTCATCGACAGTATGATCACCACGGCCAATGTCATTGATGCGTCGGGCACCTCGGGTACTGTCGAATTTTGGGTATCGGCAATGGATATGATTTCGCCTAATGGTTGGACCTTTCAAACCTCCATCGACGGAGGTAACACTTGGAGTACTCGCCTGAGTGAACTCACTGGCAGCAACCACGCTTTCCAACTATTTCACTACGACCTGACTACTTTCGAGCGGGTTAGCACGTTGAAGTTGCGGTTCCAGTTCGCTGGTTACAATGCGGTCGCACCGATTCGAGCTCCGAAGCTTTATCTCGATGATATTAGGGTTAGTACGACTCACGGCGAATCCCCCGTCATTGTGACGATGGTCGATGATGGACTCCACGGAGACGGTCTGGCTGGCGACGGAATCTATGGTGCGGAAATTCCACAACTTCCTGCCGGAACACAGGTGAACTATCAGGTCACTGCGACCGATGCCAACGCAGGTGAATCCGTCTCGGTTATGGGACAAAGTTATCAGGTCAGCAGTATCACTCCATCGCCCTATCTCAAGATCGACGCCTCAATTTCGAGTGGTGACCTACGTCTTAACTGGGACGCTCAAGCAGGATTAATCTACTCAGTGTTGGGGTCGCAGGATCTGAAATCTTGGACCCCTCTCTTCGTGGGTCAAACCAATCGATGGACCGACTCCCTCGTCGTCGTTTCAATGCCCTTTCGTTTTTATCGGGTTACGCGCTAATCGAGCGGCTTAACCCTGCGCTGGTAGCTGCGCTGGTAGAGCCTGTACGATTTGATATTTCGAGTGCATGAAGGCCGAAAAATTAAAATTTAGCTTCGGCCTTCGGCTGAAGATCAACAAAAAATGTGGTACTAAACTAGAAATCCCTAAGACTCACTCTCATGAATAATATGGGGCAAGTCACACCCCTTTGCTTTGCCTTTTTTATCTCGATATTTTGCGTGCTGCTCGTCCGGGCTGATGAGCCCAAGAATCATGATAAAGATGTTGTTTATGATGAGGCAAAAGTGCCTCCGTATGATCTTCCTCCGTTATTGGTTTCCTCCGAAGGTAAACCGATCACGACGCCCGAGGAGTGGTTCACCCTGCGGCGGCCGCAGATTATGTCCCTCTTTGCCAACCTCGTTTATGGAAGTGTGCCCTCCCCCGAGACTCCGATTCGTACGACGATTGAAGTGGTAAAGACAGATCGTGAGTTCATGGATGGTAAAGCCACTCGCAAGGACGTTCGCATTCGATTTGAGAATACCAAAGGCTCCGCCGAAATGATGGTCTTGGTGTTTACCCCCAACGCTACCAAACAACCCGTCCCGGCTTTCCTGCTGCACAGCTTCGGTAATACCCGAGACGACAGTCACGACGTCCAGGCGGATCGTCGAGGGTTCCTCCGCAACGGCATCCCACTCGGTGAGTTTCTTCAGCGCGGGTTTGGTTTTGTCGTAGTGTCGCAGGGGGCCTTAGTGGCGCACAACGAAGTCGAATTTCTAAAAGGTATCCACCCCTTGTTTTATCGCACGGGACAAAGTTTTCCAAAAGCCAATGAATGGGGTTGTATCTCAGCGGTGTCGTGGTCCGCATCGCGGGCCATGGATTATATCGAGACCGATCGCGGTATTGATGCCAAGCGCGTTGCAGTGATGGGGCATTCCAAGATGGGTAAGACGGCCCTCTGGACCGCCGCGCAAGATACACGGTTTGCCTTAGCTATTTCAGCCCAATCGGGTTGCGCTGGTGCGGCTTTGTGGAAACGAAATTATGGTGAAAATATGGAGAAAATGGTGACCCGTTTCCCCTATTGGCTTTGTCGAAATGCGTGGAAGTTCGTACGAAACGAAGACGATTTGCCAGTGGATCAACATATGTTGTTGGCCTGCATTGCTCCGCGACCGGTTTATGTTCACAGTGGAGTCGATGATACTTGGGCGGATGCCCGTGGCGAGTACCTCTCCGCCTATCACGCCAGCGAGGTATATCGGTTGCTCGGAAAGAAAGGACTCACTTCGGAAGCCTCACCGGCGGTCGGGGCGGCGATCATTCAATCTGAGGTTGGCTACCATAACCGAACCGGGGGTCATTCAATCGATCCGTTTGATTGGCAGAAATTTCTCGAGTTCGCTGAGTTTCATCTAAAAGCAAAACTGTAGGCCTCAGAACCTAAGAGGAATTTCGTAGTGAAATCGTTCTGCTTTAGGCTTTTTCTGGGACTCTGGCTCGGAGTTAGCCGTTCTGGGCAAGCGGTGGAATTCGTGCGCGATATCCAACCGATTTTTCGGGCGCACTGCGATAAGTGTCATGGACTGAGCAAAGAAAAGGGGGGCCTTTCACTCGCCACTCGAACTCGAGCTCTAAAGGGAGGCGACGCTGGCGCGGTTCTCCTTTCTAAAAAGGCCTCCATGAGCCCTTTGATTCAACGCGTCACCTCAGCAGTGGCCGACAAAAGAATGCCGCCTGAAGGCGAGCACCTGAGTTCAGCAGAAATCGAACTCTTACGTGCTTGGATCGACGAGGGGGTACCTTGGCCGGAGAGTGCCGAGGATCAAGATCCTCGAGGGTCCAGTGAGGCTGTGCATTGGTCATTTGGGGCACTACGAAAACCTGCTCTGCCCGCCGTCGAGAGTGCTTGGATCACCTCGCCCATCGACACGTTTATTTTTGACAAGATGAAAAAGGCCGGGTTGAGGCCATCGCCCCCAGCAACCAAGGAGGCACTGCTTCGCCGCGTCTCTTTTGATCTCACTGGATTGCCCCCTCTTCCTGAGCAAATCCAATCTTTTGTCCGTTCTGATCGATCGGATGCCTTCGAGCGAGAGGTTGATCGCCTTCTGGCATCACCTGCTTATGGCGAACGGTGGGCGCGTCATTGGTTAGATGTTGTACGCTATGCGGATTCTGGGGGTTACGAGACGGATATTTTTTACGAGCAAGCCTGGCGTTACCGCGACTATGTCATTCGCAGCTTTAATGATGATAAACCGTACGACCGTTTTTTAATGGAACAGGTAGGTGGAGACGAACTCTGGCCCGAGCAAGCCACAGTGATGCAGGAAGCTGTCTCGGTCTGGACCTTAGGGGAATGGCCCAACGCGCTGGATGCTTACCCCGAGAGGTTGGAATACGTGCGACGCACGGATCAGGTAAGTACCCTGAGCGAAATGGCGCTGGGTTTGACGGTGGGTTGCGCGAATTGTCACAATCACAAGTACGATCCGATTACCCATCGTGATTACTTCGGCCTAGAAGCTATTTTTGCTGCTAGTGAAACGTGGAATCAGAACACCCGATCCAAGGCTTGGGGACGAGGTGAGCGAAATGCTTACCGAGCCCTGCGCCATGCAGAAAAGCCAGTGCCTATTTATCTTTTAACGCGTGGTGACCTAACCCAACCCAATGAGCTCATTGCCCCAGCTTTGCCGGCATTTTTACCGGGTGGAGGCCCCTTGGTGGGTGGGTTAGGTGAAAACAAATTGCGCCGTGCTCAACTCGCACGTTGGCTGGCCTCACCCCAGAATCCCCTTCCAGCAAGAGTCATAGCTAACCGAGTTTGGCAATGGCACTTTGGTCAGGCGCTGGCAACGACACCGAATGATCTCGGCACCCATGGATCACCACCTTCCCATCGGGAATTGCTGGATTGGTTGGCATCCGAATTAGTTGAGACTGGATGGAGATTAAAGAGATTGCATCGCTTCATTGTGTTATCGTCGACCTACCAACAGTCGGTGGTCCGCGATCCAGAATCGCTCACTTTGGATCCACAGAATCAGTGGCTCTCAGGTTTTCCACGCCGTCGTTTAGAAGCCGAAGAGGTCTGGGATCATTTGCACGCAACCGCAGGGACCTTGGACCAAAAACAGTTTGGACGCCCCTTCGTACCTCGGCTGTCGGTGGAAGAATTACAGAGCATGTACGATCTTGAAAACAAACGGGATCTGAAATGGCCTGTCACCCAGGAGCAGGAAGGTCGTGCCCTTTATATTTTAAATCGCCGTTCGTTCCGCTTCCCGTTCTTTGAAGCATTCGACCCTCCCAATACCGCCCTCAGTTGCCCGCAGCGTCAGACGACGACCGTACCAACCCAAGCGTTGACTCTCTTAAATAATCGGTTGGTTAGAGAACAGTCACGTGCCATGGCAGAACGTCTTCGACGAGAAACTGGAACCGATACGAACTTGTTTGTGAAGCGTGCTTGGTTGCTAGCCTATAGCCGTGCAGCGACTTTCTCTGAGCTCCGATTGGCCCTCGATTTTATCGTCGCGGCGGAAGCCGCACACCTTCAATCGGGTCCAATCGAGGCACGCCTCTTAGCCTTGAGTGAGTTTTGCCTTGGCCTCATCAACACAGCTGAATTTATCTATTCTAATTGAGGACCCTGAAGATGAATCACTCCCCTCACTTTTCACGAAGAGACTTTTTAAGTCGCAGCGGCATGGGTATTGGCTCACTCGCGTTTCTAGACTTGATGAGCCGTGAAGCCGCTGCTGCAGGCAATCCGCTTCGACCCGCTGGGGCGCACCTTGTTCCGCGAGCGCGTGCGGTTATCTCATTGTTTATGCACGGTGGCCCGAGTCAGATCGACACCTTTGATCCCAAACCGTTGCTGGCCAAGTATACCGGCCAAACCTTACCCGCAAGTTTCGCAAATTTAAATTTGGAGTTTACCAAGACGAGCACTGCGAAGGTGCTCGCCAGCAAACGTACCTTTCGTAGATGCGGAAAATCAGGTCTCGAAATGTCTGATATCTTTGAGCACTTGCCGACGGTCGCAGATGAAATGGCGGTGATTCGGAGTTGCCATCATACAGAATTCAACCATGCCCCAGCTCTCTACTTAGCTCATTCCGGTGCACGCTTGATGGGACGTCCGAGCCTCGGCTCATGGGCAATTTATGGGCTAGGCTCCGGATCACAAAATCTTCCAGGCTACGTCGTCATGCGTGATGGTCCCCTGAAGGGAGGGCCGGCGACCTACAGCAACGGGTTTCTACCGGCAGTTTATTCGGCCACTGAATTAAACCTAAGCGGGACTCCGATTCTTTACCTCAATAGACCAGAGACAGTCAGCGGTGCTGACCAGCGTCGGGTGCTCGACTTCTCACAGAAACTCAATCATCAGTATCTCGCTGAGCAAAACGATGACAGCCATCTTTCGGCACGAATCGCCGCTTATGAACTGGCTTATCGTATGCAATCCGCGGCTCCCGAGGCGGTGGATTTGAATCAAGAGCCCGCTAGCGTGAAGGCGCTCTACGGTTTGGATAACGAGTTGACTCGGTCGTTTGGAACCCAATGTCTCAACGCCCGCCGGTTGGTGGAGCGGGGCGTCCGGTTCGTTCAACTCTACCACGGCGGCGGGGGCGACGGCTGGGATACCCACGGAGCCAATGATGCTAAACACCTCCGCAATGGTAAACAAATCGACAAGCCCATTGCTGGATTGATCACTGATTTGAAAGCACGTGGCTTACTCGATTCCACGCTCATTCTCTGGGGAGGCGAATTTGGGCGAACGCCCACCTCTGAGGGATCCGATGGCCGAGATCACAGTCCTTACGGGTATTCGGTATGGATGGCGGGTGGCGGCATCAAAGGGGGGACGGTCTACGGCGCAACCGATGATTTCGGCTTCAATGCGCTCGAAAATCCGGTTCAAGTCCGCGACCTACACGCTACGATTTTACATCTACTCGGACTGCAGCACGATAAACTCACGTTTTACTTTCAAGGCCTCCAACAAAGGCTCGCCCAAGTCGATGGGGAGAGTCGGGTCATTAAAGAAATTTTAGCCTAAGACTCAGTGCGGTCACTGTTTTTTGAGGTGGTTTTGTCCATATAATAAGCCCTTGCATTCAGCCACTCAACTTTTCTAAGGCAGACTGATCTGCCGCGGGTGGTGACTCTTGCTCCTCGCTCGTGGGGAGAGATTCCGAGGTGGGCGGATTGATGAAGGAAAGTCTCTTTTTCTATCGGAGTGTGGACAGAAGAATATGCAGGGTCCACAGCCCAATCATCCCAAGAGCACAGGCCACTTTACCTGCGGTACCAACGAGGATTCCGAGAATAGCACCGAGACCGGCCTTGCCTGCTTCGCGCCATTTGCGGCCTCCAAGCAGTTCTCCAAGGACTGCCCCGAATAAAGGACCGAGTAGCAGTCCGAGAGGGCTGGTAAAGAGCCCAATAAGTCCACCAATAAAGGCACCTAAAAGACCTCGCCAAGTGGCACCCAGACGTTTGGCCCCATAGGCCGAGGCTAGAAAATCGAGAAAGAACGAGACTGCGGTGAGAGTTCCTAGCGTAACGAGCACCCAGATGGAGGCCCCCTTATCGGTGAAAATGAGTCGATGAATCAGCGCGGCTAAAAAGATGAGAGGAGGGCCAGGCAAGACGGGCAGGAGCGATCCTGCAAATCCCAACAGCATGACCAGCAAAGCGACGACGAACCCAGTGACTTCAGTGGCATTCATTTAGCTAAAATGGTTTCGAAATTTTCACTCGAATTTTGGCGGTTTTCGGTGGCTTAAAATTTAACGGACCTCTCGTGATCGCAAAGACCTCACCCCTCTAAAATAGGAAGAAGCATCGCTCACTGTCTCAGACCGATTCCTTCTTCTTACTGGGTTCAGGAAATACCTTGCGGAACTCAACGGTCTCCATCTGACCGCGAGTGACCCCAAGTTGATTTTGTAGTTTGAATTCTCGCCACAATTGCTCGCCACTTATCTCCCCCCTGAGCAGGGCTCGATAACGAGCCACCACTGCCACTACTTCGGTCGGGGTCTCATTCAGAAACTCAACGCGAAAAGCTCGGGCCCCGAGTGCGAGGAAACGAGCTGCAAATTCGGCCCCGGTTTGCGCCCGGGCATTGAAGACCGTGTTACGACATCCGCTATCCGCCTTGATGGGATGGTCCATTCCAACTCGATCGCGCAATCGGAGGTCATGACGATCACACGGCCGACCGCAGTCAGTAAAATCTTTCCCCTTAGAAAGAAAGGCACAGAAGACGCAATGCTCCATGTGAAACATCGGCATGTGTTGGTGCAGCGTCAGTTCAAACCAAGACGGCGGTGCTGCGGTGAGTAGGTCGCATACTTGCTCTACATTTAAATCGTAACTGATGTTCACTCTCTCAAGGCCCTGATTTCGAATGAAATGCTCCGCCGCGACTGGGTTGGCGACATTGAGGGAAAAATCTCCTCGCTGCCTTTGGCCAGCAAAATAACGGATATGTTGGATATTCCGTACCAAATAGCCGTCGGCATTGCTGGAAAGCACTTGCTTCAAAATCCAATCCTCTCCCGGTTTCGAAATACGGGGCGGGGCCACAAATATCTCAGGTCGTCGCCCGTCCACGCTCGTTTGACACCCATGAGCCGTATGAAAGGTGGTTACGGCTTCGCGATACTTTTTTGCATCCTCGAAGTCACAGTAAATGGAGGTCGCACCGCAACTCAGTGCCGCTTCAAGTTGTCCTAATGTTCGGACTAGAATGATAAGTTCCGGTACCCCCATCACTGACTCAGTCAGCCCTTCGGTTTGAGTCACTAGACTGAAGCAATCGAGGGGATCCACCCCTAGGGCCCAACGCTGGGGATAAGCTCGAAGAGCCTCCAATTTTGCAACCCCATCGCGTCGCAATCGATTCAGCTCGCTGACGGGGAGCATCACAAGCCCCTCCAGTTTGTTCACGAGATTCCCAAGGCAAAAGGGCGTTCCGCCAAATCGCCCCAACTGCTCGGAAAGAGTTTCGGTGGTTAACGGTCGTTTCTCAGCGATAACAAGCGTCAGCACTGAATCCGCTTGGACCACGTGACCTTGACGATCTCGTAGGATTAGGGTCAGTGGGACGCCAGCGTGGCCGTGCACCTCGACGGTGATGGATTGTCGATATCGAACGGCATCACCATCGTAGGTTTTGGCCAACTCGCGCGATAATTCGGGGTCATCTGTCTTCCAAATACGATTGCCCGGCTGAATCCGACTGAAATCAACCGAGCCGTGCTTGAAGTCGATCTCAATTAGCCCATCCCGGAAGGGGCGTACGGTGTAAACCCGCCCTCCCTCCTCTGGGAGATCGGGACGTCCCGCATCAAACCCGACCCCATCACCCGGTTTGATCGGGCCTTCAGGACGTAACCGCACCACTTCGCGTCCGACCTCAACGACTTCTCCAACAAAAACACCTCTCTTTTTACCAAATCGAGCATGGGCAAGTTCTTGATTTTGAATGCCTCGAAACCACCCCGTGTACAGGCCCCGACTGAAAGCCATTTCAAGTTCATAACGGGCTTCACGAGTCCGCGAAACTTTACCTGTAGTCCCTCCGCCCAACGCATCCAAGGCCTCCCGGTAAACTCGGGTGATGCTGGCCACATAGTGCGGTGACTTGAGACGCCCCTCAATCTTGAGCGAACTGACCCCCGCTCGGACAAGCTCCGGTAGGACCTCAAGTCCAGAGAGATCTTGAGGAGAGAGAAGGTAACGACGATCACCGAGTTCCACGGTTTTTCCATCGGACACCAGTTCATAAGGCATTCGACAGGCTTGAGCGCATTCGCCTCGATTCGCGCTCCGTCCACCGAGCGATTCGCTGGTCAGGCATTGACCCGAGTACGCGACACAAAGGGCACCGTGCACAAAGACTTCAAGAGGTAATCCTGGGCTAGAACTCTCTGGGCCTTGGAAGGATTCCTGAATGGCCTCGATTTCTTTAATGGAATTTTCACGAGCTAAAACCACTAGATTGCAGCCTAGATCCCGAGCGAATTCAACCCCTGCTGCATTAGTTATGGTCATTTGCGTGGACCCATGGATTGGGAAATCCGATGACAATTGCCGGATTATTTTACAAATACCGATATCTTGAACGATGGCAGCGTCGACCCCAGCGGAGATAATCGAGCGTAAGTAGTCGACCGCAGCCGGTAGTTCATCGGTGAATACCAGAGTATTGAAAGTCACGTAACCGCGGACGCCCCGTCGATGCAAGAATTCCATCAACGCCGGCAGATCAGCTTCAGTAAAGTTTTTGGCCCGCATTCGGGCATTAAAACGATCAAGCCCGAAGTAGACTGCGTCGGCTCCATTTTCGACCGCGGCGCGAACGCAGTCCCAATCACCGGCTGGGGCTAACAGTTCCGGCAAACGCGAAAGGGGTGGTTTTGAGGACGTACTAGATGGAAAATCGGGAACAGACACCTTCGAAGACCCTGCGTAAAACGAGTGAAGAATGAAAGAGTTAGCCTTAGCTTCTCTCCGACTTAAAAAGGTCTCGGCTTGCGTCGGATGAAGAGTTGGCCACACTCCGCCGGCGGTTTGTTGACCGTTTTTGCATGATAAACGCAATTCTTGCTCTTGAAGACGGATCAGTATTTCACGGACAGGGCTTCGGAGCCCAAGCTTCGGTGACTGGTGAAGTTTGTTTTAATACGTCGATGACCGGTTATCAGGAGATTCTGACTGATCCCTCTTATAAGGGTCAAATTGTCACGATGACCTATCCGCTCATTGGTAATTACGGGGTAAATGATCAGGATGCCGAATCATGGCGAGCTCACTGCGCTGGGTTCGTGATTCGTGAACTGAGCCCAGTAGTCAGCAGTTGGCGCGCCGATCATTCATTAGCCGAATACCTTCAACACTATGGCATTCCCGGTATTCAAGGTGTCGATACGCGGGCCTTAACCAAAAAACTGCGAGTAGGTGGCGCACTCTCTGGTTGCTTGTCCACGGAGGGTCTCAGTGAGTCTGATGCCCTCGAGCGTGCTCGGGCTTGGGGGGGGATGACCGGCCGCAATTACGTTGCTGAGGTCACCCATAAGGAACCCTTCCTGTGGGACCAAAATGAGAATCAATCCGCCGCCTTTGCTTTGACCCAAAAGAGTGGAGAAACTCATCAGCGCATGATTCGTCAGCCGCTGCCACCTGCCGATATTTCGATCGTGGCTTATGATTTTGGGATTAAGTACAATATCCTTCGGTGTCTGAGGCAAAAAGGATTTAATGTGCGAGTTGTTCCGGCTGAAACAAGCGCTGCGGAAGTGTTATCCTACAAACCGGCTGGGGTGTTTCTCAGTAATGGTCCCGGTGATCCGGCCACTCTCGGGGGGATTGTTCGCGAAGTGAAAACATTGGTCGACTACGGTCTTCCTATCTTTGGGATCTGCCTCGGTCACCAGATCCTAGCTCAAGCTTTCGGAGGTAAAACCTTTAAGCTTAAATTTGGGCACCGTGGAGGAAATCAACCGGTGAAAGATCTGGAATCGGGGCGGGTAGAGATTACCTCACAAAACCATGGGTTCGCTGTCGATGCTGATTCTCTCCCTCCTGACGTCTCGGTCAATCGGATCAATCTGAATGACCGCACAGTCGAAGGATTGAGACATCGTTCTAAGCCTATCTTCTGCGTTCAATATCATCCAGAAGCCGCCCCAGGGCCTCACGATTCAACGCCTCTTTTCGAGGAGTTTCGGCAGTTGATTCTAAGCACTTCAAAGCGGGGTTAAATTCTCATCTGCCCAGCGGACTGAATCGTTCGCTGGGAGGAGTAATCGAGTGACGGGAGAATCCTGCTCCTGCGGTCTTTCTCCGGTCTTTTCCGGCCGAGGGGATGGAACCACCTGCCACTCTTGATACTCCTTCCCAGCTCTTTCTTCGCTGCCGTCTCCTCAAGGGCCGAAAATTTGTACGAGCTGCCAGGCTCGATGTTCTGCCAACCCACAAACTGCGAAGCCTCTCTTGGTAAAAAGGACCAATCGATGTCCCAGCGGCTCGTTAATTCGATCAGAGACACCGTCTGCCACTAACTTTGGCCCCAACTCACCCGCGTTTGTTGAAGGAACACGCTTTCTTCGTCCTGTTCCGCTTTTCTAATAGGTCGAATTCCCGTACACTTAAGTCATGCCGAGCTTCGACATTGTTTCTACCGTCAATTCTATGGAAATTGAGAACGCGGTAAGCCAAGCCCAAAAGGAGTTAATTAGCCGGTTTGATTTCAAGGGGTCTGGTGCCGAGATCGTGCTAGAAAAACGAGAAATTAAATTGCGCGCGCCAGATGCGTTCAAAATGAATGCGCTCGTTGAAATGGTGGTTCTGAAGTTGGCTAAACGGAGTGTTTCGATGAAAAGTATCGATGCAGGTGAAGCCGAACTTTCACCGCTCGGTCACGCACGCCAAATTATCAAAATTAAACAAGGAATTGACGGACCTGCTGCCAAGGAAATCAGCACCTATATTCGCACTCTGGGGATTAAAGTCACCGCGTCCATTCAAGGAGATGAACTCCGGGTCAGTAGCAAAAACCGAGATGATCTCCAGACAGTCATCACCGCCTGCCGATCTCAAGACTTTCCTGTGGCACTTAGTTTTGTGAACTTTCGCGACTGATTACTCCAAGTCTGCCACCTTACTTCTAGATTTTACGAGATTATGATATCCCTTACTAAAGAACAACAGACACAGGCCCGCCTCTGGATTGCTGACGGCATGAAGCTGTCGGACTTCCAAAAACGCATCGAAACGGATTTCAAAATCGTCCTGACCTACATGGAGGTCCGCTTCCTTTTGGATGATCTAAAAGTGACGCCCAAAGACCCTGAACCTCCGAAGGAAACGGTAGTGGCAACGCCGCCAGTCGTCGGACCTGAATCAGCACTCTCACCCGATGAAGTTATTCCCGCGCCTAAAACTTCAATGGTGTCTGTGACCGTGGATGTTGTTACGCGCCCGGGGGCGATGGTGAGCGGTCGCGTCGTTTTTTCAGACAGCAAAGGCGCTGCTTGGATGCTCGATCAGTACGGTCGACCAGGACTCATTGCCGACGAAAAAAACTACCGACCGTCGCCGGCAGACTTGACTGAATTCCAAGTCCTTTTGGAACAGGAACTGGCCAAACACGGCTTCTAATTCTGGACCGAACGATCGTGCCTGTCCGATTGGCATTCAGCGCCTCTAAATTCGGCCGCCAAGCCCAACTTTTAGATCCTGCCCCCATTCCGGAGACCCTCGTTGGCCTCCGTTCGTCTCAGCGGGTTAAACAACTCCATCTCGCCCGAATTCGGACGTTTATAAGGAATTTACTGATCGAACGAGCGCTCACCGGCGAATTGGGTTTTCATTTTGTCGCCGCTGCAGAGATGGCCCGCGTGAATCTTCAGTTTCTCGGGCACGAAGGTTCGACCGATGTCATCACCTTCGACCACGGATCAACCTCTACTCGGTTGCATGGCGAATGCTTCATTTGCTTAACGGACACCCTTCAACAGGCTGAGGCCTTTCGTCGACCTTGGCCTGAGGAACTGGCCCGCTATCTCATCCATGGTATTCTGCATCTCCAAGGCTTTGATGATTTGGAACCTTCCGCACGAAGGACAATGAAGCGAGAGGAAAACCGTTTGATCCGCTGGGCCCAAGGGTCCCATGATTTAGGCCTCTTCGAAAAATCTGGCTTGCGATGACCCTGGCCACTGATCATGGATTTATTCTGCGAGTGCGGCCGTATCGCGAAACGAGTGTAATGGTTCATTGGTTCACTCTGCAAAATGGTCGAATCACCACCGCCGCCCGCGCGGCACGAAATCCAAAATCGCCTCTACTGGGAAAAATAGATCTCTGTATTGAGGCCGACTTTTCCTTCCATAAATCGACTCGGAGCGATGTTCACACCCTTGCCGAAGTTCAAGTCACTGATTTTCATCCTCTCCTCCGACGCGACATTGCTTCGATTACTCTCCTTGCCCATGTTGTCGGGTGCTTGGAACAAGTAACGGAAACCGAGGCCCCACTTCCTGAACTTTTTGAAGTCTATCGGGGGTTTATCGGATTCTTGGAACGGCACGGTCCGCGTCCGCGCGCGCTCTTTGCTTGGGAACTTCAGTTTCTTTCGTTGTACGGGTTGGATCCCACTCAATTTCCCAATGCCTTTGATCCAGCCGCCCAGTTACTTTTACTAAGCCTATTAAACGAAGACTGGGAAACTTTATCTAGAGTGAAGTTCGATGCAAAGGCAGTCCGCGATTTGGGAAATTTCTTGAGTGAATTTTGGACTCAACAATTTGGGCGCCTGCCAAAAACCCGGGCACCAGCTTTCAAAGCCGCCGATGAAGCAGCTCGTGCTCGACGAAATCTCTCCTCAGAATTCGTAGAAACGACCAAGGAACCTCTTGGCTAATTTAAGTCAAACTGACTATTCATAAGTCTTCAGTGGCGGATTTGACGGAGGAACACCAAGAATCAGGGTGTTTAATTTTCTAACGGAAGGTAATTTAATTAACTTTAGACGGTATAATCTAAACGAGAACTTCAACCCTACCGCTGTTGCGCTCTTAGAGTTGAAACCTTTTTTTAACGGGATTCATTAAAGACAATAAGTTCAGAATGAGTTCTAAATTGGGCCAAAATCCTGAGCTAACCGAGTATACTCTCAGCTCGGAGCTGTATCGGGATTGCCTGCCAAAAAACGGCCAAGATGCCGGTCGCAAAGTCATTTGGATGAACACGCTGTGTATCCTCATGCTATCGATTGGTATTTTGGGAGTTGCCCATCCGATCGGATTGGTGCTGCACCCATTGCAAGAATCAGATCCCCCTCAAGTCATCGAAATTTTACAGTCCAAACCCGATGAAAAAGTACCGCAGGAGTCCTCGGAAGAACCGGCCCCGCTAGAGGAAACTTCCCCCCAACCGGTTCAGGTCCAACCTCTCATCGTCGCTGTTCCCAAGGCGGTAGTTGCTTTTGCTGTCGAAGTTATGGGCCCAGTTATTATATCGAAAGATCCCAACTTTGCTGTGCCCCCCCCCCGAGAAATTCGACGCAGTGCAGCCCCAGCCCAATCAGGCCCGCTGCGCCTTAGGGCTGGCGGCGGCGAGGGGAGTTTTTTTCCTAAGCCGAGTTCCCAAGACTATCCCCGTGAAGCTCTTAAGCGTCGAGAACAAGGGGCGGGTGAGTTCTTGATCAGAATCGGTTTAGCTGGCGAAATCACCGAACTCAAAATCATTGCAAGCTCAGGAAGTTCCACTCTTGATAACGCCTTTCGTCAATGGATTCGCAAACACTATAAATTTGGTCCCGACTATTTCGGCAAACAAGTGATTGCTGAGTTTGAGTACCGCATTCGATAGCTGATTTCCAAACCCACTATGCTAGCCAATACTGTTGCCGAATACTTCACCAAGGGCGGGCCAATCATGTACCCCATCGTCGCCGTGGCGATTATCATCATCGCGGTTACCGCTGAACGGGGCGTTTTCTGGTTTCGCCTCGGACGTAGGCGCGACGCCAAACAATTGGAAGGAACGCTTGGTGCGATGGAAAAAAATGACTTCAAGAGTGCGGTTGCTGGATCAAAAAGCGCAGAGGACCCCTCGGTGCGTATGATCTATCACGGATTAACCCATGTTCACGGATCCCTCCAAGGAGCTCTACAAGTGGCCGCCGGTATAGAAATTAAACGAGCCGGCCGCTTTATGGTCTTGATCGACACTTGCATTACGCTGGCTCCGCTCCTCGGATTACTTGGCACGGTCACTGGTATTATGCGTTCCTTCCAGAAAATGGGCGAATCGAGTATCGCTGGTGCCATGACTGAGATCCAAGGTGGAATCGGCGAAGCACTCATCGCCACCGCTGCCGGATTGGGTATCGCCATCTTTGGTGTCTTTTTCCTCAACTTCTATAATGAACTGATGGAGAAGTTGAAATTTGACCTCGAGACAACCGCAACCAACGTGGAAGTTATGGTCGCTAAGGCGAAACAAGAAGGCTTTGATCCGGTCGCTTTCCGGCGTCAAATTGCAGCCGAACTCCCCTAATTTATGGCTGGCGCAAGCCGATCTACTTCGTCTGTTGGAGGGCTGAAAAGAAAATTCAATTCCCCCATTGCCATCAAAAAAGCGCGAATTGAAATTGTCCCTCTGATCGATGTCATGTTCTTTCTCCTCGCCTCTTTTATGATGGTTTCTTTGAGTCTTCAACAGTCCCACACTCGCCCCATGGAACTGGTCGATGCACGTCAATCCGTCGATGACTTCAAAACCGATGTTATCAATATCGGAATCGAAAAAGATGGCACTGTTTCGATTGGAACCAATGTGGTTAATCGTTCGGTTCTCATCAATGAACTGACCACGCGCTTTAAACAAAACCCAAAGGCTCCTGTCTTTATTACAGGTGACAAATCTGCTCCTTATCGCTCAATCAGTGGCGTGCTTCAACAGGTTCAATCCGCTCGATTTACCCGGGTCGCCTTCGTCACTCAAGAAGCTGAAAAGTCAAAAAAATGATCCTCGCAAGGGCCTAACTCTATGCACTTCGGATTCCCAATTCCGCTCAAAAAAGCGCGCGTCGAAATCATTCCCTTGATCGACGTGATGTTCTTCCTCTTGGCGGCGTTCATGATGGTAACTCTCACCATGAACCGCCTGCGCACTCTTCAAATGGACCTCCCCTCCGCAGTGGCCCCCAGTTCATCAGACAAACCCGATAGGATGGAAATACTCATTAGTCGGGAAGGTGACTTAAAAATCGCCGGTGAACGGATCCGCTTTTCTGATCTTACCTCTCGAGTTCAATCGAAAGTAGCGAGTAACACCAATTATCCCTTCTACTTGAAGCCGGATTTCCAAACAACTCACGGTCATGTTCTGCGTATCTTGGATACGATTAAGGCGGCTGGAGGTTCCAAAATCTCTATGGCAATCGACGTCTCCGGAAGCGAAAGTTCTCCATGAATCCTCTCTCTTATATCTCTCCTCAGCGACGCCTCGTTTTTTTGTTTATTGCCGCTACCGTCTTCAGCGGCGTTCGCGTGATTGCATTGGCTGATTGGCCACAGTTCCTCGGTCCACATCGGAACGGCTCTGCCACCGAAACCAACCTCACTGCTTGGCCGAAGGAGGGTCTAACTCAACGGTGGAAAGTCCGGGTTGGCACCGGATTTTCTGGCCCGATTATTTCAGGCAATTCTGTCACTCTTTTTCATAAAGAAGAAGGGATGGAAGTTGTTTCCACTTGGAACGTCACCAACGGACAACTCGGTTGGGTTCGAAAATGGCCCACCACTTTCTCCGATGAGATGGGCAGTGGCGATGGTCCTCGCTCCACTCCTTCGATCGCCCAAGGTCGTGTGTTTGCTCTCGGACCCGACGGCACTCTTCATGCTCTTTCGGCGACGACAGGGGAGCCTCTCTGGCAATTGAATCTAGTGAAGCAGTTCGGATCGGATCCAGGCTTCTTTGGCTTTGCAACTTCGCCACTGGTGCTCGGGGAACAACTCATTATCCAAGCGGGCGGAATGGGTTCAGGCACTGTCGCGCTCGCGGTCACCGACGGACGGGTTCTTTGGAAATCCGGATCCGACGCCTCGGGTTGCAGTTCTCCGATCCCTTGGACACCAGACGGAAAGACTCATGTCCTCTGTTTCAATCGTGCCGGAGCGGTCGCGCATGATCTTCTGACTGGCGCTGAACTCTTCCGTTTTCCTTGGCGCGCTCGGATGCACGCCAGCGTCAATGCCGCGTCTCCGATCGCTGTGGAAAAGGATATTTTTTTGACCTCGAGTTACGGAGCAGGCGCGGCGTGGATCCGCCCCAAAGCGGGTGCGGTCGAAGTCCTTTGGTCTGGGGATGAGGCTCTCTCCGCTCATTTCTCGACCCCCGTTGAATCAGGGGGTTTTCTCTATGGTTTTCATGGTCGACACGAATCGGGACCTGCCTTGCGGTGTATCCAACTCAGCACCGGCACAGTGCGTTGGACTCTCGATCGTTTTGGTTCCGGATCCATCGTACGAGTTGGCTCCCGTCTGCTGATTCTTTTGGAATCAGGTGAACTTGTTTTGATGGAAGCAAACCCACTAAAATCGATTGAACTGGCACGATCTCAAGTGGCAGGAAATGGTGCTCGCATCATTCCGGCGCTCGCCGATGGACGGCTCTTTCTAAGGGATCGATCTCATCTAATTTGCCTCGCTCTTCCAGCATTGGCGGGGAAGCCCTAACCGATCGGGATTTGCCTTTTTGACGCGGAGAGGGAAAGGCCCACGAATTTCACGAATGGACACGAATACGAGGTGCCGATGCAGACTAATGCAGCTGAATACCGTTTGAAGTGTTTGGAATCCGTAGGGAAGAATAAGGGAAGAATAAGGGAGGAAACTAGGTTGCTTAAAATTCTGAGGAGTAGGAGTATCTGAAGGATGAAGATATTTAGCGGAAATGTAGTGAAGTTAGTGTTAGCGATGGCGTTGATGTTTGGGGTGAGATTGCAGGGAGGAGAAGCTGCCGATGCAGTGGCGACTGTGACTGCGGGATATGTGACAGGGATAACGGTGACGAGTGGAGGGAGTGGCTACGTGAGCGAGCCTGAGGTGACGCTGAGGGGAGGAGGAGGGAGTGGAGCGGTTGGGAAGGCATTTTTGAGTGGAGATAAGGTTGGATTGATCGTGGTATTGAGTGCTGGGAGTGGGTATAGCAGTTCTCCGATGGTAGAGATTGGATTGCCACCGAATGCAAATCGGATAAGGGTGGAGTTGGTACCGA
The DNA here is from genome assembly GCA_945898055.1 of Akkermansia muciniphila. Classification (GTDB taxonomy): domain Bacteria; phylum Verrucomicrobiota; class Verrucomicrobiia; order Limisphaerales; family UBA9464; genus SXXZ01. The sequence goes on from CAMDGV010000021.1 coordinate 61,337, forward strand.
AGTTAACGGTGGAAGGTAGGGAAGGAAATGTTCGAAGAGTGGAGTACCCGTGCATCCCGAAGTTGTTGGTGGTTTAGCTGGACTATCTCTTCGGTACGGGCCACAGTCGGCGCATCGAAACTGAATTTGCATTACAGGGGCGTCAAATTGCGCCCGGGGATTTACCATGGCTGCAGGGCTGGATTGATGCGAATC
>CAMDGV010000022.1 GCA_945898055.1 Akkermansia muciniphila
TCTGCAAATTGATCTCGCCCTTAGCCGCCACACAAATCTGCTTGGTGGTCATGGCTACAGTCATTCCAACAGAGCGAATATCCCCTGTTTTAGCGGCATTGACGAAGACCAAGAAACTGGGGGTCAAGGCTGTGACGGTCATTGTGTCACCATTCAATGCGAGGACTCGGGCCGCAACCTGTTGGGCCTCATAGCCGTCCGGCTTGGAAACCCACGACACAGTGATCCGATTTAGAGCGTCCACCGCCAAGTTGGCGCGATCAAATCCACCCGCAAAGGCAGGCTCACTGGCTTCAAACAGGGCCACTCGCTCGGGGCTACGTGTATCCCAAGCAGCCAATTGCATTGTCGTTGAACCGGTCGGTTGCCCAAACAGGAAAACGAACGGCGAATTAATATGGGCGGCGATACGAGTGCCGTCACCACGACCCGTGGCAAAGGCGGCTCCCGAACTATTCTGACTAAACTTACCCGTTGCAGTCCCGTCATTATCAAATAAGTAGAAGTCGCTGCCGTTACGAACGGCGAATCCGCCTTTGAATGCCGCTACATTGGCCCATTGATCTCCATCAGCTACCTTGAACGATTCCTTCACCACTGTGCCATCTGGCTTCAAAATCGTGGCAACAACCGCATTTCCTTCCGCTCGAAGTAGCTTTGATCGATCCTCAACCACCGACACATAATTACCATTACTCAGGAAGACAACGTCACCACCAAAACGCGAATTCTGATCACTCGCAGCTTGGCCTGAAGTCTGACGACCAGCCGCTGAATCCAACGCCTTCGCCAGCGGCGTTGGAGTTAGGGTCCCGAGATCAAGGCTAAAGGTTTGCACTGTGCCGTAACGGCTGATGGCTCCACTGGCAGTCGAGCGATCAAAGCCAGTCGCCCAGCGATTACCTGAATTAAATTCCACATAGTTATGGGGTGAAGCCTCGCCACCGACGACATACGTTTTTGCACCTTGGCGCTTGTCACCCGCCACTCGACCCGGATTTCCATTTTGGCGGGACCCATTGATCTCTCCCTTAAACGGGGCACCAGCGTCGGTATAAAAACCTTCAACCGTCTTACCAGGTTTGCCGTCCACCGGTTGGATTGCCACCACAAAACGTTGCTTATCACTGCTGCCTTCAGCAAAAGTATTTCCCTCAATCAAAAATGCCGAAGTACCCACCACACTGGCATTCGGTTCCCAGTTACCGAGGGCATCATTGTCTGGAACAATCACTGCCTTGTCGGGGACGATACGAGTTAATCCCAATGACTCAATACTACCTGGAATCAGGGCCGGTATCTCCGCAACCACAGCGGCCGAAATCGGTCCGGTAATCGAGTTAGTACCCGGAGTGCCGACGGCGGCCGAAGTATAAGTGACGGTGATAGCCACAGCGTCCCCGTTGGCTACCTTGAACCCGCGTAGATCAACGCGAAACTTGTTGGCGGCGGTATCCTGATCACTCGCGGATCCTTCAATGAAAGAACCCGCATATTTGCCCGGTAAGATTACAGGTGCGGCGGCATCGACGACATAAACGTCCACCACATGCTTGGCAAAATTAGCAAGATTAGGCACCGGCAAACTGCCCGTCATAATCCCCCCCACCACGCTGATCACATTCGGCAGAGTATCGGTGGCGGGATTCGCCACCGCATTGGCTAGGTAAGCGGCATAGGTTTTGCTCCCTCCATTATCGGCAAAGGGGAAACCATCGAAGGTACTGTTCACTATCTTATTTCTACGAAGAGTCAGAGGCACTCCGACGCCCGCATCAATCAGTTTAGTTCCCTTGACATTCACGATCAGATTCCCCTCGAGATCGTCACTTACCCCGTCGCCATTCGAACCTAAGCGGAACTGCCCATTGGCGCCGCCGACCAAATCAGGGCTATGATCGGTCAAATCCGGTTGAAGTGTCACCCCATCGACACCCACCCCGAAATAGTTACCGGCAATCACCACATTACTCGCATCTGAATAAAATTCGATATCGTGATCGTACGCCGGATGAGCCACAATGTTACGCTCGTTACCATCACTTTTGCCGTCGCCATTGGTGCCAATCAAAGTATTGGTGGTGACTCGGCCATTCTCCATGAACTCAACCGTATCAATGTCTGAATCGGTCAAATCCATATAACCCTTCAGCACCGCTTCAACATCAACGAAGGTCAATCCGTCAGGAAACACGTTAAAATAATTACCTGAAACCCGAAGATCAGGGGCTTCGATTCCCAAACCTATGTGAGCACCCACCACGATGTTGAATTCTTGCACATCGGCCACACCATCACCGTCGGTTCCAAAGGTGAGTCCAGAGGAGTAAACGATATTGGTCACTGCCCCAGCACTATCTAGCATTTTGAAGCGGAAAGCAGCCACCGCATCCGTGACTGGTTTTAGGTTCTCCATTGTCGAGGCGTCACCGGGTTTCAAACCGAACCAACACCCTTGCACCTTCGCATTCTTCGCTTCTTTAACCAACGCCACCCCATAGATCGACGGATCGCCATCCGTCCCTGGAACATAACGTGCGATAAAACTAAGCCCACGCACCTTAAAACCATCGGCCTCATAAACACCGAGGATGGCATTCTCACTGCCACCGTAACCCCCAAAGGGAAGTCGAGTCGATCGACGTTGCAACAGATCCGCATTGGTCGCATCTAAACTGGGCCCCGAATCATCTTTACTGGAATCCAACACAATTTTGATCTGCGCATTATTGCCTCCCAAAATGCCGTTGCTGTTGGGTTTGGACCCAGGTTGGGAATAGCCATCGATGGTCACGTTATTCGCCGTGATCAATCCATAGCCACCCATCGGGGTGGTGATGACATGGGGACCATCGCCAGCAATGCTAAACTTGATCACATCGCCTTCAGCCAGTTGACTGATAGCTTGTTTAAGAGATGTCCCCGCTCCGGGCGCATCGTTGTTGGTTGTGGTGACGACAATATCCTTTGCCTGAAGACCAAACCCTGCTGAAAGCAGAATTAAAGTTGCGAATTTTGATTTGATAAATGACATAAACTGCCTCCTTTTTTACCTGAGCTGAATACTTAGCTTTTAGCGTTAATAAACCACTTCGAAACGGAGTGACGGAGAAAAGATTACTTTGGGGAAGCGAGTTAGGTCAACATTGCAGGTAAGGAAACCTCAAGGCGAAAAAGGAAGTTCACCTCTAGCCACCTAACTGCACTCAGAGACGTTCCTCACTGACTCCTAGCCCGCGAGATCATCACTGGTGACCCTGTGCACTCTGCGGGTGCCGAGATTAAATTAGTCCCCCCTCGAGTGTCCGTTGTTCAGCGCCTTTTCCAGATGCGTCGATTTTTCAGCCTGAACTTAAAGAAAGCAGAACCTCCGACGGCGAGATGAAACTTTCAAGCTACGGGAGACAGTTCTCGATGCCATGGAGTGCTTTGCTCATAGGCTTGAGCGATCCGAAAAAGAGTCAATTCACCAAAAGGTTTGCCCAGAATTTGCAAACCAATGGGCAGCTTGGGCGTCCCTGTAAAACCACAGGGCAAACTCAGTCCGCAGATCCCGGCAAGGTTGCAGGAGATTGTAAACACATCACAGAGGTACATCTGCAACGGATCATCTGACTTTGCTCCCACTTTAAAGGCCGGGGTCGGCGTTGTCGGAGTCAAAATGGCATCCACCGTTTCGTACGCTTTAAGAAAGTCATTTCGAATCAGTGTCCGGACCTTCTGAGCGCGGATATAATAGGCGTCGTAATAGCCGCTGCTCAAAACATAGGTACCGAGTATAATACGCCGCTTCACCTCGTCACCAAAACCCTGTCCTCGCGTGCGACTGTTCAATTCAAAGGGGTCTGCCCCCTCGACGCGAGCACCGTAACGAATACCATCGAAGCGCGCTAGATTAGCCGAGGCCTCAGCAGGTGCTATAATATAGTAAGTGGCTGCGGCGTACTCCGTGTGCGGCAGGGAAACCTCCACGATTTCAGCCCCTAACGACTGGATTTGAGCCACCGCCTTGCGGACAGCGGCATCCACTTGCGGGTCCAGGCCCCCGATCATGTATTCTCGGGGTAGCCCAATGCGGAGACCGCGAAGATCATGATTGAACCCTGCTTGATAGTTCGGTACGGGCTCATTCATCGAAGTGGAATCCCTCGGATCGTACCCGCTCAGGACCCGGGTCATCAGTGCCGCATCCGACACGTCTTTAGTGAAGGGCCCAATTTGATCTAAGGAACTCGCGAAGGCAGTGAGCCCATACCGGGAGACTCGACCGTAGGTCGGCTTGACCCCGACACACCCACAAAGAGCGGCAGGTTGGCGAATAGAACCGCCTGTATCTGAACCCACTGTGGCAAAGGCTTCATGAGCCGCAACTGCTGCCGCGCACCCTCCAGAAGATCCTCCAGAAATCCGGGTCGGATCCCAAGGATTCAGTGTGGTGAAGAAAGCAGAATTCTCAGTCGAACTGCCCATCGCAAACTCATCCATATTGAGGCGTCCGAACACCACCGCTCCTGCGTCTTTCAATCGATTCACTACCGTGGCGTCGTAGGGCGAAATAAAATTACCCAAAATTTTCGAGGCGCAATTAAGTGGCTGCCCTTTATGGGCAATCACGTCTTTTAAGGCCACAGGCACCCCTAGTAACGGCTTCTCTTGAGAAGAAACCCCTGAAGCCAGCAGACGATCTGCTGCATCTGCTTGATTTAATGCATCGGTTGCGTCGTAGCTTAAAAAGGCCTTCACCCCCTCATCCACTCGCTTGATCTGGTCAAGGCACGCTTGAGTTGCTTCTCGGGCAGAACAGTCGCCCCGCATAATCCGTGCGGTCAGCTCTGAAATAGTCAATCGATGCAGCATCGCTGAGTGAGAGTAAAACAGGGAACAGTCCTTAGAGCGAAGCGTTTTTTGGCGAGAATCATTGAGCCTTTTATTTAAAATAATCGTCGTTCTTCAGCGCCACTTTTTCCTTCAAATATTCCGCAGCCAAAGCCACCGACACTCTAGGTTCAGATGATTAAACTAAGACCCTCTCCAGATTCATTCTTGCGCTGGGACAACTCGCTTTAAGGACCTGTTAATTGATGATTTTGAGCCGCCGTTCGAATCGACTAAAAGCTCCCATCAAGACAGAAAAAAGCGTCAAGAGACGAAACTCTTGACGCCTATCTAAACGGGTTTCAAAAATACCTTCTAAGGGCAAAAACTCTCACCCAAGAAGGAGAGTCGCCTCGTTATTTGCCATCGCTACCAATCGCCTCAACAGGACAGCCTTCTAGGGCTTCCTTACAGGCTGCTTCTTCCTCAGGGGTTTCAGCCTGCTTCATCACATAGGAATAACCTCCGTCATCCCAACGAGTGAAGTTCGCCGGAGCGGTCTCACGGCATAAGTCACAGTCGATGCACTGATTGTCGACGTAGAACTTGCCAGTGGCGTTTTCAGAATAACGGTTTGCGTGGTCGGCCATAATTCGATTAGAAAGTCACATTTAGCGGCGGCACCGAAAGGGAGCGCAAGGTTCAATTTTGAAAATACTTCAATTCAGCCAACCGCCACTCGCCAAACCTTCCACTATCCCAGACCAAAACGCAACTGAACGCCGCACTCTTCTAAGGAGCACTTCGCCGATTCCTTTAATCCGGCGGGTTAACCGCAAAATAAAATAATCCAGAGTCTTCCCCTGCCCAACGCAGAACTTTTCCCTTCGCAAATGTCCAAATTCTGACAAGTAAACCTTCACCTCCAATCTGACTCAGATAAAGTCGAGCCGCTGATCGGCCCAGGGAATCATCGCGTCTCTTGCACTCGGAGCCTCTTCATCGATCTCCTCTTTCTTTTTTTTTCTTCATTATTAAAATCCAAAGTCACTTCTCCAGTCATTATCGGTCCTGCACCGATGCCGCATGAATCGCTTCAAGCACCGACTTCTGCTCTTGTCCTTGAAAGCTTCCACGGTCGAAGCCTGCTTCAGTGTCCCCATGCTCAACCTGACCCTGCCGAACTTCCCGTTCGTCATTGCCTTCGCTGTCACTTCCCTCGGTTGGGGCCCCATCGCCGTCGGTCTAATGGCTGCGCTGCCTCACCTCTGTAACATGGCTCAACCTCTAATGATTACTGCGCTCCGCCGACGCCTCTCTCTCTACCATATTCTCGTCCTCACTTTTATCTTTAGCGCCCTTCCGTGGGGATTTGTTTCACTACTCCCTTTTTTATCCAGATTCGCGCGGGATACATCCTTCGCAGCCATCCTCACCGTTGCCACTCTCGCCAATAGCCTCAGTGCTGTCTCGTGGTCGGCAGCCATCGCCGAGCTTGTCCCACCCCGCCTCGCTGGGCGCTTCTTCGGTCGACGCAATCTCGTGTTCGGATTCTGGACTCTTTTGACCGTTTTCGTCGTGAGCACACTCGCCGAGAGCGGAAAAGACGACGCCTCCCTGATCCTTTTTGGAGGCATCTTTGCCGCCGCTGGGCTTGCTCGATTGATTGGACTTTTTTTTCTGACCCGAATGACCTTTCCACTGAGTGTCACTCAACGATCCTCGGTTCCTCCCAATTTTTCCGAAATTAAAGCACCCCTCAGCGATATTCATTTCCTACGTTTTGTTGGTTTTATTGGCCTCTGGGGCTTTATGCTAAATCTCGGCCAGCCTTTCTACACGGTCTTCCTCGTTCAAATTTTACAACGCCCTCTGGGTAATATCGGTTTACTAACCGGCCTTGCGGGTATCGGCGGATTACTGACCGTCAAGGGGTGGGGCTGGCTCTCCGATCGGTTCGGAAGCAAACCTGTCCTTCACGTCTGCGCTGTCCTTTGGTCTCTCGCCGGTTTGACCGCTTGGGCCTTCGCCGGGGAACGGCTCTTCTGGCATCTCGCCGCTGGCTACCTGATTACGGGGGCTGCAACCGCCGGTTTTCAGCTCTGCCAATTTCAGCTTATGCTCAAACTATCCCCAACAAATAAAGCGCCCTATGTCGCTGTGTTTCTTGCTCTCAGCAGCCTCATGACCGCTCTCGGCCCCATTTTAGGAAGTGTCTTTCTCAATCTCACACCAGATCGCCTAGGAATATTCTTCGGACAGACACTTCGAGATTATCATGTCTTAATTCTCGGTTCGATGGTGGGTTGCCTTGCTAGTATTCGTTTACTTGGACGCGTCCAGGAAATGGAGGCAAAGGAACCCGAAGCAGTGTGGGATTCAATGCGACGTGGGTCTGCCATCAACCCTGCGGTGATCCTTGCGACCACCGCCCAAATGATCCTCACTCCTCGGGGCCTTTTCAACCTGAGTTCAACCTCTTTTCGGGCTGTTCGCCGTCAAGTTCGGATCCTCGGAGATGTCGGAGGTGAGATTGTCGATGGCACTTCTGAAATCCTCAGGGCGAAACTCGGCCGCAACGATAAGGAGCTCTAACTTCGTTCAAGCCCAAACTATTGGATTTGCCCTCAGTCAGAGATCGAAAAGGGGTAAAGCAAAAAACAAAAACCTTTTCCTTAGCAAGCCGCAGTGAACTCTTCACTGCGCTGGTGAACCGGCTCTTTCTCGTCTGCGGACTGGTCTCATCCAGCAATCCGCAATGAACTATCATCCGTTGTTGGCAAACCCTTCGGAAGTCGATTTAATCAACTGCGTGCGCCGGATGGTTAGTGGTCGGTGCAGAGGTCAAACAAAATGGGCGCGTGGTGGAATTGGCAGACACGATGGACTTAGGATCCATTGGCGCAAGCCTTGCAGGTTCAACTCCTGTCGCGCCCACCACTCCTGAAGACACGGTCTGATTCGCTCCTTTCTTCCTTCTCCTCTTTATTCGATCTTTCTCTCGTTCAACCCGCACTCCCTATGCTGAAACGCACGATTCTCCAGATAATTGCCGTTCTGGCCTTAGCTTGGACTACTGGCGGGTGTAAACCCTCTGGTGACACGGCCCTCGTCCAGGGAACAGAACTGCTCAACAACGGCTTGACCAACGAAGCCGTGCACATGTTAGAAATAGCCGTCGAAACTCTCCCGGGTAACGCCCTCGCTCTGAATCAGCTGGGCGTCGGTTACCAAACCGTGGGTCGCATCGATGACGCTAAGCTTGCCTACCTGCGAGCCATCGAGATCGACCCTTCTCTACTCGCTGCCAATTACAATTTAGCTCTCCTCGCCGAAGCCAAAAGCGATTGGTTAGAAGCCGAGCGGCACCTACGTACCTACCTAGCTGCTAATCCAAATGAAGGCCATTCGTGGGCTCGCTTGGCAACCGTCCAATATCAATCAAAGAAAATCGACGACGCCGAACGGAGCTTTGCGAACGCGAAACGTCTCAATGCAACCGCTGCTGAAGACTGGAACACGCTTGGACTGATCAGCATCCAAAAACGACGCTATCGAGAGGCTCAAGACCGCTTCCTCTGGGCTCGAAAATTAGACGGAAATCATCAACCCGCTCTCCTCAATCTAGCCATCTTACAGCACCAGTATCTCGGCGATCGCAAGAGTGCCCTCACTAACTACAGTGTGTGGCTCAAAACCAATCGGTCCGAGGCCGTTGCTGAGATCGTGCTCCACTTAACCGCTCAGTTCAACCCGACCCCACCCTCCCGTCCTAGTCTCCCTCTCACCCTCGCCCCCACTTCCGTCACGAATCTGCCGCTGCCCCTTTCACGATCCAATTCCGCTTTTTCGCCGCCGCGCGCCGCCGTTGCCCCCGGCCCCGTGGCCAACCTCACTCCGGCACGCACCCCCGCCGTTGCCCCCCGCCCCGTGGCCAACCTCACTCCGGCACGCACCCCTCTTCCTACCGTTCTCACCAACGTCGCGATTACTTTTCCTTCTAAATCGATTGAGCTTCCCTCCACGCCTGCCCCCCTTTCGGTTTCCCCGGTTACCCCAACTCAACCTCGACTCGAACCTCCGACTAAACTCCCTCTTTCCTCCTCATTACTGACACCTCCGACGCAAGAGGTCGTCCAGATCGCCGAAGAGCCACCGCTTCTTCCTGCCCGTGCTCCAATCCTATCCCCAGTCAAACCGGCACTTCCTCCCTCACCCGCAACTGATTCCCCGAACGAAGCCATCCCTGACGATCAACCCGATCCCAGTGCCAAGGTCTCCCTTAAAAAACGAACTGTCTGGAAGCGGGTGAATCCAGCTAACTGGTCAAATCCGGTAAAATGGTTCCGTAAGGATTCGACTAATCCGAGCGAACAAGTCTCCCTCCCACCCACGCCCGATCTTCCTAAACTCGTTCCAAAAGTCATTTCCAAAAAGACCACCCCTCTTCCAGTTCCGGTGATGGATCTCAATCCCCGAGCCCCCGAGCCAAAACTCCTTGGGTCGGTGCCGATTACCCGTCTCGAACCTTCGCCTCCGCGCTATACGGCACAACTCACCACTCCACTAAACCCCGGTGATCGCGCCTCGGCCGAAGTTCAATTCAAGGTAGCCGCAGCAGCGCACCAAAAAGGGACTCTGGCTGAGGCTATAAACGGATATCGGAGGACAATTGCGCTCGATCCTACTCATCACGAAGCCCACCACAACTTGGCACTTCTGGCCTTAAAGCAAGGCGACCTACCCCTCGCACTCTTGTCTTGCGAAAACGCGCTCCACCTCAAGCCCAAAGAATTCGAATCTCGGAAGACCTTCGCTCTCGCCCTCCAAAATTCTGGGTTCTTCGCGGATTCAGCGGCACAATTAGAGGGAATACTGCAAACTTTCCCCTCCGATTCTTCTCTCCATCTCGCCGCGGCGGGATTGTACGCAGGTCAACTCAAGAATATCGCTAGCGCCCGCCGACATTACCAATCCGTTTTAGCACTCGAACCAACTCATCCACAGGCCGCCGCCATCCAATCATGGCTCACAACACCCCAGCGGTGAACCCATGAGTTCCTTCCTCGGGCCGAGCGCTTCTGTCCGCTCTCACTTTCTTTGAACGACTGCGAACTCCTTTAGTCGCGCAGGACCGCACCCAACGCCTCTTTCACTGCCTCGATAACTCGAGCGTGTGCGGCGTTGACCTCGTCATCTTTCAGTGTGCGATCCGCTGCCCGATAGGTAAAAGAATAAGCCAAACTCTTCCGCCCTTCTGGGACATGTTTACCTCTAAAAACATCAAAGAGAGTCACCGTTTCTAAATGAGCCGGCTTGGCCTGCTTGACAACGGCCAGAACCGAATCGTGCGTCGTCGACTCAACGACAATCAGCGCCAAATCCCTCTGGATAGAGGGGAATTGAGCTAGAGGCTTAAAAGATTTCCCTGAATTACCTCGCTGAAATAAAAGATCTAAATCGAGTTCAGCTAGAAAAACGCCGTCACGAAGATCATACAATTTCGCTAGTTGCGGTTGGAGTTGACCTAATTGACCCAATGCCAATTTTCCTCCTAACGCAATAGAGGCCGATTCGATAAACAGAGACGTCGGTTCGGGGCGCCGTAGCCAAGCAATGCCACGTAATCCGATTCGCTCAATCACCTCTTCGATCAACCCTTTTAAATCAGGGATATCGCAGCGCGCATCACGCTCAAGACCGGACCAAAAACGGGGGGCCCGTGCTCCCGTCAAGGCCAGAGCTAAACGCCACCCCTCGCGTACCCCTCCCTCATGGGGCACAAAAACTCGACCTATTTCAAACAACTGCACATCTCCATTCCGACGACTTAAGTTGTGCCGTAAGGTGTCCAATAAACCGGGTAAAAGCGACGGTCGCAGTGCATTCATTTCACTGCTCAAGGGGTTGGCTAAAAGGACAACACTCTCCGTTACCCAACGTGCTGACGCCTCCGACACCAGTGTCTGCCCCTGAGCCTCATCCAACCCTAACCCCGACAACAAGCGTCGAACTTCGGTCAAACGGTCAAAATGAGCATCCGCCGGATGACTCCCTTGAGCACGGCGAGGCTGTGTCGATGGAATTCGTCCCACGCCGAAAACCCGGACCACCTCTTCGATCAAATCTACCTCCCGCTTTAAATCCACACGCCAGGTTGGAATCAGCCAGGTCGCCGTCTCGATCGAACCTCCAATTGGGGTCACATCAACCAAACCTAGCCCAGTCAAAATACGACTCTGTTCTTCAGGAGAAATCACCGTACCTGTCAAGGCATCTGTCCGCTGGTGCCGAAGTGCCACCTGATGCGGATCCAAGGGTGAAGGATAGAACTCGACGCTTCCATCGGCTAACTGCCCTCCAGCTGTCTCCAAAATAAGTGCGGCACACCGTCGACTGGCGTAGTCACAGATTCCCACATCAGCCCCTCGCTCGAAACGATAACTAGCATCCGTCCTCATTCCCAATGCTTTTGAGGTGCGACGAATGGAGGCAGGTAAAAAATAAGCAGACTCAATCAGGACATCGACCGTTGATTCGCGAATCTCAGAATTACTGCCTCCCATCACCCCAGCGAGAGCGATCCCTTTTTCGGCGTCCGCAATCAAAAGAGTCTCCTGCCCTAGACTGTGAACCCGACCATCCAAGGTGGTGAAGGATTCTTCAAAAACGGCGCGTCGTACCACAATCGAGGGCTTTCCGCCCGCTCCCGCAGCGATAAGCGAATAGTCAAAGGTGTGGAGGGGGTGACCTGTCTCCAAAAGGACATAGTTCGATACATCAACGACATTGTTAATGCTGCGCACCCCCACTTTTTCCAAAGCGGACCGGAGCCAAGCGGGACTCGGTCCTACTTTGACTCCTCGAATGATCCGAGCCGTATAGCGTGGGCACAGGTCGAGAGCTTCCAAAGAAACCGACACCAACGAAGCTGCGGTGACGCCGCACTCGGCAAGCACTGGGCACTCTGGAAGACGCAACGGTTGCCCGGTAATAGCGGCGATTTCTCGGGCAATACCGATCAATGAGGTGAGGTCAGGACGATTCGGAGTTATCTCCAGATCGTACACTATATCACTCCCCGAACGTCCTAGATAACTTGCCAAAGACTGCCCGACAACAGCCGTCTCACCCAACAGAAGCAGTCCATCCTCTTTGAGATGTCCAATCGATTCCGGATCAATTCCCAGTTCTTCGTGAGAACACAGCATACCGTGGGACTCGATACCCCGGATCTTACCCACTTTAATGGTAAAGGGTTCTTTATCCCCCAACTTCATCGGCAGCGACGCTCCGGGTAAAATCAAAGGAACCTTGTCGCCCACTTTAAAGTTTTGCGCTCCACAAACAATCTGGCGCTCGCCCGTGCCATCATTGACCCGACAGAGTGAAAGTTTATCGGCATTCGGATGTTTGTCGCGGGTAACGATCTGTGCCACGACCACCCCATCCCACTCGCCAGCAATCTTCTGCACCCCCTCAACCTCGACACCGAGCAAGGTCAGACGTTCTGTCAATTCCTCGGGTGACCAAGGGATGTCGACGTACTGTTTTAGCCAATTCAGAGTAACCTTCATTCTAGGATCGATTCAGGGACGGGTAGCGAAAATTAAAAGTGGTAACGGCGGGCGAATCTCTGGACGGGATCCTGCGAAGTCTTCACCGACTAAAGTGGCAACCGTGGCAGCCACCTGCGCTTGCAGGACCGGAGGTGTATCGGCACGTTCCCCTAGCGGAGGAATTCCTGGTCCAATCGCTGCAAACCAAATCGATGCCGATTCAGGAATCTCGCGACCGTGGGTTTTCCAAGCTACAGGGGCCGCCCCTCGACCATGGTCCACTGAAATTAAAAAAGCAGTCTTTCCACGATATTCAGGCATCGACTGCACGAGTGCCCACAATTCGCTAACAAATCTGTCGAACTCGTGAATCGCCCGAAGATAACGCTCATAATTCCCCTCGTGCGCCCAGTCGTCGGTTTCACCAAACGACACATACATCGCCCTCGGTTTTAAAGTGCGAACGGTATGCTTCGCGGCATAGCCCACAAAGGTATCGAGCAAAACTCCGGCCCAGACGGTTCGCCCTCGCTCCACCATCTCGCTGAGTGCGGAGGGAACCGCTAATCGCTCTGTGCCTTCAGGGACCTCAAAGCCACTCCAAATCGGAATCCGCGATCGTGGTCCATTTAAAATCCACGGCAACACATCCCAGTTTACGACCGCTGCAACCTTCCCCCGAAAACCAGGTCGCCCACTTATCCATTCAAAAACATTGGTGTTTCGGTTGAGGATCCGGTCGTTACTCGTCACGGAAGCGTCGGGGGCCCCGGTGAGAAATTCATTGTAGCCTGGATACGAGAAATTAAAGCCGTTGGAGACGCGAACTTCACTGTGCTTGTCTCGATTGCCCCAGATTTGGCCCTCTTTTGAGATTGTTTCCCACAGAAAGGGCATCAGTACCGAACGAGAGTCGGCAGGTGTCACCCGACGAAACTCTTTTTGAATCGCGTTACTATTGCCCAAATTGCCGTAAGTCTTACCCAGAGGCATATCTTCAGCCCCACGGAAAACCTCCTGCCAACGGAGTCCATCTGCGGTGATCAGAAAAATATTCTCTGCGGGTGCCGCTTGGAGAGCAACACAACCCCAGAACCAAAGTACAGCGATGCAACCGAATCGATTCATAATTCCCTTTGCCGCTCCCAAACGCCGGTCAGTTTCCCAGTAAAACATCAAAACTGCCGAAGAAAACGGGCATCATTCTCGTAAAATAAACGAATATCGGTGATTCCATACCGCAGCATAGCTATTCGTTCGATCCCAAAGCCGAACGCCCAACCGCTCCAGACTTCCGGATCGTAGCCAACTGTTTCAAAAACTTTAGGATGCACCATTCCGCATCCAGCAATTTCCAACCAATCTTTGCCCAGCTTTTTCACCAGAGCATTCGTGAAATCAATCTCCATGCTCGGCTCAGTATAGCTAAAATAATGCGGTCGAAACCGTAATTTAACATCATCACCTAAAACATCCTTGAACACAGCTTCCACGGTTCCCTTGAGATCTCCCAAGGTAACCCCCTTGTCCACGTAAAGCCCCTCAATCTGGTGAAACGTTGGATTATGAGTGGCATCGGCGTTATCCCGACGGAACACTCGGCCCGGAACGACAATCCGGATCGGCGGTGGCATGGTTTCCATCACCCGAATCTGAACAGAACTCGTGTGGGTACGCAGCAATGGACGCCCCGGAGTCTCAATGAAAAAGGTATCCTGAGCATCACGGGCCGGATGGTCCGATGGCGTATTCAGGGCATCAAAACAGTGGTACTCATCCTCAATTTCAGGTCCATCGGCCACCGCAAAGCCCAATCGTCTGAAGGCACGAACAATATCCTCGGTAACCAAGGTCAGGGGATGCAATCGACCGAGAGGACGGCGCCGACCGGGTGCTGTGAAATCAGCCGCTTCCTTGGGTAAGGAGGCAGTCCGTTCCAAGGTCGCTCGCTTTTCTGCCAAGAGCGCTTCCAACTCCTGTTTAGCCGCATTGATCGCTTTCCCGGCAAGAGGGCGCTCTTCACGGGCCAGAGCGCTGAGTTCCTTCATCAAAGCTGTGAACCGGCCTTCGGGACCAAGAAACAGTCCTTTGGAACGTTCGAGTGCCGGCAAATCAAGGGCACCCGTAAACTCAGACACCGCGGCATCTCGGATGGTAGACAATCGGTCTTGAAGGGACATTAAAGGCCTAATTTCAGTGAAAATGGATTTAGAAAAAGCACGATGGAAACAGAGGAAACTGTGGCCAAAGTTACCATCACCCGACGCAACTGGGGGCAATCGCGAGTCAGCACCATCGCGTCAACAAAAAGCGGGCCCCTTCCGTGTGAGAAGGTGCCCGCTCTAGAAAACAAAACTCAATCAGGCCTTAACCGCGACCGCTGCCGATTTAGCCTTCAGAGCGATCTGGGCGATTTCGACAAGCTTGGTAAACGCGGCGGCGTCCGTGGCAGCGAGGTCAGCGAGAACCTTGCGATCCATCCCGACATGAGCTGCCTTTAGACCTTCCATAAAGCGACTGTAGGTGAGTCCGGCAGAGCGGGCCGCCGCATTGATACGGACCTGCCAAAGAGCGCGAAAAGTGCGCTTCTTGGTCTTGCGATCCCGGTAAGAATATTGCAGACCGTGATCAACGGCATCGCTGGCGTAGCGGTAATGACTGCTCCGGCGCAACCGGAAGCCCTTCGCCATTTTGAGCATTCTCTTACGGCGTTTGCGAGAAGCTGGGGCGTTTGTAACACGCATGTTCTAGGTACTAGTTAAAGTGAGAGTTAAAAGGTGAAAGTGATATGAGTCGTTCGGTCGTTCAACCAAGGATCAGCAGATGATCAATGTGAAAACGGCAGACACGCCTTGATTTTGTAGACGTCTCTCGGATGGAGAACCTTGGAGGCTCTCAAACGACGACGGCGTTTTGCATTTTTGCCGGACAGCAAATGCCGTTTGCCAGCATGTGACGTAACCACCTTGCCGGTTGCGGTAATTTTAAACCGCTTGGAAACGGACTTCTTGGTCTTGATACCCTTCGGACGACGCATAAAACAGGACTTTCGATGAGACGAAAGGTTGAGGAGGATACGAATGAAGGGAGTGGGATCAAGAGATAAATTCAAAGACTCTCGCAATTCTCGCTTTCTGACTGTCGCTCCTTCATTCTTTCGGGGTGTCGTTTCCGATCACCGAAATCTCTGACGCCCTGCTTGCTAGTTACTCTAAACAGGGCGGGATTAACCATCTCGACGGGGTCAATCTACCCTCGAAAGGTGCCGTAGTGCAAATTTGCAGAAGTCTTCTACGGCTGAATTTTCCCGGCTTTTTCGATGATCAAATTATCCATAGTTCCGAACTCAAATCGGATACCGTCCTGCTCCTCGACGATGTCGCTGGTAATCTTGAGGACGAACTTTACAAAGCACTTCGCTGCTTTAATTCCTCACCCAACGATCGGGCCGATCCCCGACGTCTTGCCCACACTCTAACCATCGAGTTTCTGCGGGAATTGCCCATCATCCGCGAAATTCTTGCTTCCGATGTCGAAGCCGCTTTCCGTGGCGATCCTGCCGCTTCCAATCGCGAGGAAATCATCGTCGCGTACCCTTTCGTCGAAGCCATTTCCATTCATCGAATGGCTCACGCACTCTATCGCCGAAAGGTGCCTCTTCTACCTCGGATCATGGCCGAATGGGCCCATAGCCGCACAGGTATGGACATCCATCCGGGAGCTCAAATCGGCAGTCATTTCTTCGTTGATCACTGCACCGGAACCGTGATCGGTGAAACTGCCATTATCGGCACTCATGTGAAATTGTACCAAGGCGTTGGGTTGGTCGCCCGTTCGCTCGCTGCAGGACAAGCTCTCCGAGGCCAAAAACGACATCCGACGCTAGAAGACCATGTCACCATTTACGCTAATGCCACTATTGTCGGAGGCGATACGGTCATCGGTTCGGGCACTACCGTGGGAGCCAATGTCTTCCTTATGCACAGCGTTCCGCCTGATTCGGTTGTCCTTATGGATGATCTCCGAGTCAAAGTCTCAGCAAAGAAGGAGCGCGCCACCTCGGTGGACTGGCAGATCTAAGACCTTTTCAAATTAGAAACCCTCTTTTCCTCCCCTTTAACGATCTTCTCTAAAGACTGCCGAATATTCCGAGCTACTCCACGTTACCCTACAAATCAATCATTGACCCGATTCAGACTGAATTTAAACCGACAGCCTGCAGTCGTCGATCTCTTGGAATTTTACCGACAATGTCTCTGGTTCCTTTCATCTTCCAACCCTCCATTGTTTTCTTAACGGGATTCGTTCCCCAACCTTTTCACGAGATTTCTCCTTCGCACCCTCCCTCTTACGCTTGAATCCTTTGACGCCTAATCCCAGAGCTCGAGTCACTGTCGACGGCAAATTTTTTCGGCTTGATGGGCGTAAATTTCATCCCAAAGGCGTCACCTACGGACCCTTAACTCCCGATGACTTAGGTAACCATTTTACCAACAGAGAGATTACCTCCCGCGACTTCCTCCAAATCTGCTCACTTGGGGCAAATCTAATCCGAGTTTATCACGTCCCTCCGAGGTGGTTTTTAGATCTCGCCCTTGCCCACGGTCTGCGCCTTTTGGTGGATGTTCCTTGGAATCGAAATCTTTGCTTTCTTGATTCGGTCGAATCTCGAGAGACGGCCCTGCAGGCTGTTCGAAATGCGGCGCGAGATTGCGCGGCTCATCCAGCGCTCTTCGCCCTGAGTGTGGTTAATGAGATCCCTGCTGATGTCGTTCGATGGAGTGGTTCGGCAAATGTCGAGCATTTCATCAATAGGTTAGTGCAGGCCGCCAAGAGCGAAGACGCTGAACTGCTCTGCACTTTCGGTAACTTTCCCACCACCGAATTTCTCCGTCCCGACTTCATCGATTTTCACTGCTACAACCTCTACTTGCACGAACGTCAACCTTTCGAAAATTACCTAGCTCGATTGCAGATGCTGACTGAGACCAAGCCTCTGATGCTTGGTGAATTTGGGGTCGATACCCTCCGTGAAGGGGAGTCGACCCAGGCAGAAATCCTCACTTGGAAAATTGAAAGTGCTTTTCGCGGTGGTTGTGCTGGGGTGGTGGTGTACTCGTTTACCGATGAGTGGTGGAATAACGGTCGGCAAATCCTCGATTGGGCCTTTGGCTTAACCCGCTATGATCGCTCACCCAAGGCGTCCTTTAAGGCGGTTCGAGACTGCTACAAAGTTGCCCCTTGGTTTCCGTTGCCCAGCACCCCTCGCGTTTCGGTGGTGGTGGCTAGCTACAACGGTGCAGCCACCCTGAAAACCTGCCTTCAATCCCTCGAGAATCTTAATTATTCCAATTACGAAGTCCTCCTCGTCGACGACGGATCGACCGATTCCACCCCCTCGATTGCAGCCACGTTTCCAGGCATCCGTACCTTCCGACATTTGGTCAATAAAGGGCTCAGTTGCGCCCGTAATACCGGCATCGAAGCCGCCACCGGCGAGATCGTCGCCTTTACCGACTCAGACTGCCGCGCGGATGAAGACTGGCTGTATCATCTGGTCGGCGATCTGGTTCGCTCGCGCTTCACTGGCATCGGGGGACCCAATTTCTTGCCACCCGATGATTCTCCGACGGCTGCAGTCGTGATGGTGTCGCCGGGAGGTCCAGCGCACGTCATGCTCACCGATCGTGTGGCTGAACATATTCCTGGCTGCAATATGGCCTTCTACCGATGGGCATTACAGGAAATTGGAGGCTTTAACCCCATCTACCGGCGGGCCGGAGACGATGTCGACATCTGCTGGCGACTCCAACAACAGGGATACCGCATTGGATTCAGTCCGGCGGGTTTCGTTTGGCACTATCGGCGCAATTCTCTCACCGCTTATTTGCGTCAACAATCCGGTTATGGCGAAGCCGAGGCCCTACTCGAACAGCGGCATCCCGAAAACTTTAACCGTTTCGGCGGATCCATGTGGCAGGGGCGCATTTATACCCCCGCTCGGATCGGCGTCGAAACTCGGCGCCCAGTAATCTACCATGGCATGTTCGGTAGCGCTCCCTTCCAAAGCATTTACACCCGGGACACCAGCCTGATGCTCATCATCGGCACTAGCTTGGAGTTCCACGTCTTGGTCACCACCCCCATTCTTGTAATCAGCGCTGTTGTGCCTTTCGTCTGGACCTTGGGAGTGGTCAGTCTGCTGTTTTCATTAACCCTCTGTATCACCGCCGCCTGCCAAGCTAAACTCCCCCTAAACCGCCGTCGATTCTGGTCCAAGCCCATGGTGGCTTTTCTTTTCTTCCTTCAGCCGATCGTTCGTGGATGGGCTCGGCATCGGGGTAATCTTCTTGATCGCCAACGTCCTCTAAGCACGCGTGAAACCCTCGAATCTCTCAGTCTTGTCGATCGTGAAGAAGCTCTTCAAGTGCTTCTTTATTGGGCTGAAAAGGGCTTGGATCGTATGCGATTCCTGCAACGGATGCTGGCACGTCTCGATGCACTCGGTTGGCAAAATAAACCCGATGCCGGTTGGAGCCCGTTCGATGTCGAAATCTACGGCTCGCGCTGGGCTCGATTACAAGTGCTGACCGCGGTCGAATATCATGAAGGCAATCGACAAATGTTACGCTGCCGAATCCGTTCGCAATGGAGTTCTTTCGCTCGGGTTATCTTCGCTTCCATCGTCGGCGGCGAACTGCTTTTTATCGGTGTCGTCAGCCGTCTCCAAGGCTTACCTCCCATTGACCCCTTCTCGACCTTACCCGCAGTCTCCCGCTTCTTACACCATTGGCCTTGGCTTATTCTGCTCTCCCTCTGGCTCTTGGCTTGGAAACTCAACCACGCTCAACGAGAACTCCATCGCCTCGTCGTCGCTTTTCTAGACGATTGCGCCAAAGAATTTAGCCTTGTCCGAATCTCAAAGCCGACGATTGATGGCTAACCACCCTCGTTCGCCTCGAACTCTCCAACCGAGCTCTTGGTCCTCGGTTAGGCCTACTGAGCGGATTGGTGGATTTCAGAAAGTTGAGGGCAGGATTTTCTGGGGTTTTCGGAGGGGAACTCCCCTAGGTCTCCACGACCTACCGAAACATACTCAACCCCATTCAAAGCTGTCCTCGTGGGCAGCGGTTAGGCTGCTGTCATCCTAGTAAATTAGGTCAAAATCGGTCTCACTACCTGACCGTGTACATCGGTCAAACGACGTTTCACTCCATTGTGATAAAAGGTCAATTTCTCGTGATCAATGCCCAGTAAATGGAGAATCGTCGCGTGAAAATCTGGAATGGTTACGATGTTCTCGCCCACGGCATAACCAATCTCGTCTGAGGCCCCGTAACGATAGCCCGGCTTCACCCCAGCCCCACCCATAAAGCAAGTAAAGGCGGTCGGATGATGATCCCTCCCTGAAGCCCCCACACCTTGAGTGGCCGGACCACGACCAAACTCGGTTGACCAAACAAAGAGGGTGTCTTCAAACATCCCTCGCTGTTTTAAATCCTGAATCAGTGCGGCCACAGGTTTATCCATGGTCGCTGCTTGAGTATCGTGGTTTTCTCGTAGATTTTCGTGACCATCCCAATTGATCCGCGGACTCCCAAAAGCACCCCCATTGATTATCTGCACAAACCGAACCCCTCGCTCAAGGAGTCGTCGCGCCATCAGACAATTCTTCCCGAAACCTTTATTTGCTTCCTCATTGATTCCGTACATCCGTTTGGTTAATTCCGACTCTGCTTCCAAACGAGTGGCCTCAGGAATACTCGACTGCATTCGCGCGGCCAGTTCGTAGGAACGTAGCCGCGCAGCAAACGCTTGATCACCGGGACTCGAGGCCGCAA
Organism: Akkermansia muciniphila; assembly: GCA_945898055.1. Taxonomy (GTDB): domain Bacteria; phylum Verrucomicrobiota; class Verrucomicrobiia; order Limisphaerales; family UBA9464; genus SXXZ01. Next base: position 20,216 of record CAMDGV010000022.1, read on the forward strand.
ATTCCTGATTCATCGATTCCAACAATCGCATATCGGCGTGCCGGTCTGACACACTGATCGTGCTTGGCAAACGGAGATCAGCCACCGGTTCAGTTGATTGAGTTCGAAAGGGAACGCCTTGATGATTCGCCGGCAGAAAACCTGATGTCCAATTGATCGAACCGCCTGCCGGTAACCCGCGCGGATCTGGCAACACCACGAAAGTCGGTAGATTTTCATTTTCGGTTCCTAATCCATAACTCAACCAAGCGCCCATACAAGGGAAGCCATTCAGGGTGAACCCACTATTCATCTGAAAGGTGGCTGGTGTATGGTTATTACTCTTGGCATACATCGAATGAATGAAACAGAGGTCATCCACGCACCCTGCCAAATGGGGTAACAAATCACTCACCCAAGCACCGCTCTGGCCCCGCTGACGAAACGGATAAACACTTTTCATCAACATGCCAGGTTGACCAAAGAAACCAAGGTTCTCCCCACGACCCACCATCGCCTTACCATGCATCCGCTCCAGTTCAGGTTTATAATCGAAGGTGTCGAGATGACTCACTCCGCCACAGCAAAACACTTGAACCACACGTTTCGCCTTAGCCGCAAACAAGGGTACTCGAAGTGACTCGTTTGCTGAATCGACCGATGCTACTCCCGCCTCACGGCTCATCAACCAAGCCAATGCCACACTCCCTAAACCGCCCACTGAATTCGACAGGAAGTTTCGTCGAGAAAGATCGGTGGCGGATGAAGAGGAATTCATTGCAAAATCAAGCCTGTTACTGGACATAAACAAACTCCGTTGAATTAAGCAAAACCCAACAAACATGGACGAGACCGCGTTCCCCTGCCGCAGATTGCGCGCGATTCAATTCCTGGGGAGAAGCTGGGTGCCCCAAGGCGAGCCTCCATGCCTGATCGACAGCCTGACTGACATTATTACCGGCTAACCGCAGGGATCGTTGCGCTAACCCCTCCGCCTGCCTTTGCACAAAGGACCCATTCATCAAGCCCAGCGCCTGCAATGGCGTGGTGGTCACACCACGGCGTGGAGTCTTTACCGAAGGATCTGGACAATCAAACGCCTCCAAAAGCGGCTCCTTCCCTGAACTAATATTCATTCGATAAACGGTTCGTCGATTATACTCAGGCTCGCCTTTGTCAAAAAGATGATAAAAAGTCGCCCCATATTGGGTGGTTGTAAAAGACCGAAAACTAGCTCCGCCCACTTGTAGATTAATCTGGTCGCTAACAAGTAACATCGCATCGCGAACCGCCTCTGCCTCCAGTCGACGTGGAGGAAACCGCCACATTAGTTGAGCATCCGCATCCAACGCCGCCGCTTCCGCGCGAAAAGCCGACGACTGACGGTAAGTATCGGACAAAAGAATGATCCGGTGGAGCGCCTTGACACTCCATCCAGAGTCGATGAATTCCGAAGCCAACCAATCCAAGAGTTCGGGATGACTCGGCGCGGCTCCACTCCTCCCGAAGTCACTGGGAGTTCCCACCAATCCTTGACCAAAATGATACTGCCAAACCCGATTCGCCATCACTCGTGCCGGCAGTGGATTGCTGGGATCGGAAAGCCATTCAGCAAATTTTAAACGCCGATCCCCCTCGGGGGCCTCCGCTTCAAGCCCAAATTCAGACGTTGCTATCCGGATCGCAGATAAGCCCGCCGGACGCACTAGATCCCCAGGAGATTTGACGTCTCCACGCTTGAGGAGCCGGGTCCCTGCCGGTTGCTGACGCGTTCCCGCATAGACGGTGGGAACCGACTGGCTTTCCAACGCCACTCCTTCCCTCGATCGAGCGACTTTTTCTAAGGCTGTTGATCGTTGTCGCCGCTGCTTCTCATCCAATTCTGCCAACAATTCCGACTGAGAAATAATCAGACCCCTGTCTGCCTTAAAGCTCTGCTCAACCTCCGCCGCACTCAGTGCTCGGTCATGGAGAAACGCTTGTCGCACTGCACCCGTCAGCCACACCCGCCCCGAGGTCGCATGCCGCCGGCCAAGCACAATCCTCGCTGATCCCGCTGGGAAGACCTTCAAGGGCACGCCAGGATCATAGCTACTCCCATACGGTTTGCCATTTCTGTAAAGCGCGATGCGGTTGTCCGCCGAATAGACTGCGGCCATATGAACCCACCCTCCCACAGCCGTCTCTTCCAAAGGCCCATCCACATCACGCGTCCTCGCAAAACCTTCACTCCCCGCCATCCATTTCCGTCTCTGTCGCTCCCCAAAAACAAGCGCGTCAAAAACACGGCCGTCACTGCTCTCTAATGAAATGGCCGCCCCACCCTCTTGCTCCAAATCCGACAACGACACCCACACGGCCAAGGTCTTTTCTCGAATCTCGCGCGGCAACGGACGCGTCTCAAAATAGGCACCCGCCACCGGCAACTGTAGGCGGTTATTCTCGACTTTAGCCCCCCCCTTCACCTCTCCGGGCATCACCGTCGTCACCGCTCCGTCAAAAGTCCAATGAGCCATCGGAACGGGGCCCGCTACCGAAACTACCCTCGAGACGGGGCGCTTCAAAGTGGCCCGCCGTAACCCTTCTGCTTCGATCTGACGAATCACCGCTTCGGCCTCACCTAGTTGGCCCTGCCAAGCCACTCGACGCGCGAGCCGTGACGCAGATTCCTCAGCCCCTTCCACCGATCTTTCCCCATGTTTAACCCCCTCAAACACCGCTTTAACTCGGTAATAATCCACGGTCGGGATCGGATCAAATTTGTGATCATGACACCGTGCGCAATTAACCGTCAGCCCTAGAAATGTCTGTCCAACCACACTCACCAGATCCTCCATTTCCTCCTCACGAGTAATAGCTTTTTGCGTGGCATTCGCTTGAGAATTTCCAGCCAGATCATAGGGACCTGAAACTAACAGACTGGCTCCGATAATCCCTTCGCTCGTGACGGGCCGCATGACGTCCCCAGCAATCTGCTCACGCATAAAAAGATCGTAGGGCTTATCTTTGTTAAAACTATCAATGACATAATCTCGATAAGGCCACGCTGAACTCCGAAAATGGTCATATTCAAACCCCTGACTCTCAGTGTACCGCACGACATCCAACCAATGCCTCGCCCATCGCTCCCCATAACGAGGTGATGCCAATAATCGATCCACACTCCGCTCATACCCTCGACTTGGCGACTCCTGCAAAAAGGTTTCAATCTCTTCGGTCGAAGGCGGCAAACCCGTCAAATCATAGCTCAACCGCCGCAGCAAAATGGACGGCGCTGCCGGCGGGTTCAAGGTCAACCCTTTCGCTCTCAATCGTTCGCCGATTAACCCATCAATCGGATTGCCATTCTGAGGAGGAATTGGCCTCCGGATCGGTCGATAGGCCCAGTGTATCTCGTTCGTCGACTTCGACTCCTCGCCCACTACCGTCTCACCTAACACCACCAAAAAAAAAGAGATAATTGTTCGCCAAAACAAACGCCAAAGGGCACGCACACCCTGAAGAAAGTCCTTGGTGATGGGGGGGAAGAGAGGTGTCTGCAATGTGATAATCCAATCTCGGGCTGAACCCGATTTTACCTGAAAAATATTTCTCCAAGCACTAAAAAATTACGCGGCTGTCAGCTCAGATTGGCCACCAATTCCAGTTGATTTGTCAACAGGTTTTACACAGGTTTTGCATTCTCGTACCCGCTATTTTTAGACGAGGATGAATCCACTAAAAGGCGACAGAGCAAGGCCCGTTCCAATGGCAAGGGAAGTTGGCCCCTCAGAAGAACCCAAGAGAGGATTGTTCTAATGGTAAACTTGATTGGGTCTTAGTTGACTCAATGAGTGAGGAATCAAATCAGTGCTAGAAACGGGCAGAATAACGGGCAACTCCTGTTTGATCAAAGTCAGCGAAGATAAGCCGCCGCCGCAGACGCTGGAGCCAATTGGAGAGCGGCCCCTGGAAATATTTTCTTAACGCCTTCAACCACCACCCAGTCACCGGGATTGAGGCCTGAAACGACTTCGGCCTTACCCGCTAATCGGATTCCTAAAGTAATCGGCTTTAGAACAGCGTTTGTCTGCGGGCCAACAACAAAAACCGAATAACTATCACCATTGGATAAAAGGGCAGGCTCGGGGATGACTAAAGCTGATTCTTTTAAACGAATCGACAAATCCAACTTCACAAACATACCCGCCCGTAGGTGCCCTTCCGGATTGGCAACGCGTGCCTTCACTAGCGCTGTCCGCGTGCCGGAATCTAATTCTGGCGAAATAAAAGAAACCGTTCCGGTAAAGAGGGTCGAGGGGAACGCATCAACGCTAAACTGAATAGCTTGCCCTAACAGGATCTGACCAAGAAAGCGTTCAGGTACACTGACTTCCACTTTCATCACCGAGAGATCAACTAAGGTGGTTAAAACCGTCGCCTTGGAGATCACTTGTCCTGGGCTGACCTGTCGAGCTCCAATCGTGCCTGCAAATGGGGCAAAAATCTCAGTATCTTTTAGCATCCGACGTCGCAGTTCAACCCCGCTCTGATTCACGTTAAAAGACGCCGATGTCTGATCAAAATCTTGCTGCGAAATCAGTTTCTCGCTCAGTAACTGCTTTGCCCGATCGAGGTTCGCTCGACTCAATTCGAGTGAAGCCTCCATCTCCCGTAAGGAAGCGGCCAGCTTTGTCGTGTCGAGTGCCGCGAGAAGAGTCCCCGCAGCTACTTTTGCCCCTTCCTCAAAGCCAATCCGCTGGATCACTCCCTCTGCCTCAGATTTAACTTCGATCGATTCATTGGCAGCAAGGGTTCCCACCAAGGGTACCATCTCAGCAATGGCTTGGACCTTCGACTCGACGACCACCACGCGAAAAACTGGCAACCCACGGCCGGTGCCGCCTGAGGCAAGCGACGCCGGTTTGCAGCCCACAACAAATTCAACCGCCAAAATCACGCCTGTAAGAGCGACTAGCTTTGATAAATTAAACGACATCTCACGCCTTCGTATTTAAAGCCACATCAGAGCAGAAGCGAAGATAAAGTCCACTACAACAGAAACCAGAAGCTCTCTCGAGCTCTGCTGTTCAATGACTGTCATCGACCGAAGACAGAGGCAGAGGTTTTTCGGCTACCTTTACCGGAGCATAACCGGAGCATTACTGCCCTGGAATCGGCCCCGACCGAGGGCTCGCACTTAACTGACGAATCGCGTCACCCGCATAGGCAATGCCCGACCAAAGGGTCATAATACCCGCCAGAACCGCGATCCAAAACTGGATCAAAACTGACAACCCCAACAAAGCCCAGATCACCACCACCATTTGCGCCACGGTGGCTATCTTACCTGGAATACGCGGCCGAACGGTCACACTCCCACAAGTAGTGTGAATCACACACCACCCCATCACCAACAAAACGTCTCGGGTAAGAATGATCAATGGCAGCCAAATTGGTAATCGCTCCAGCCGATTCTCAGGAAGTGCGAGGAGAACAATCCCAGAAACTAAAAGAAATTTGTCTGCCAAGGGATCTAATACCCCGCCCAGTTCCGATTTCTGATGAAAACGACGGGCCACAAAACCATCAACCCCATCCAAAATCGCAACGACAGCAAAGGTGCCAAGACAAACCCAGCGAACCCAAGGAATACCGTCTTCGCGGAAACACAAAAAAGCGTAAACAAACACAGGAACCAAGAGGGTGCGAAAGAGGGTTATTTTATTGGCAGTGGTCATTCAGTTTTCAAAACAAAGGCACTGCGATAATCGAACAGTCCATCTTGATTTGTCCAACGCAGTACCAAGGGTGAAATAGAGCACACTGAAGTTGTTCGCAATCCTCCAAATCTTCCAACACAGGTAAAACAGTGCACCTCCCTCCTTCAAAATCATCAAAGCGCAAGCTTGAGATCGACGTCACCTCCTGACGTCATTGCTCTGTGCACGACGGTAAAATCTTTCGACTGGGTATTTTAGGGTCAGGCAAGGGGTCCAATTTTGCCGCCATTGCCGACGCTATCGCCACTGGCTCTCTGCCAGCTACGGTGGCCGTGGTCATCAGCGATGTTCGAGACGCAGGTATTCTTGATCTCGCTCGGCAGCGGGGGATTCCTACTCGATTTATCGAGCCTGGCCTCTTTCGCACAAAACTGGACGACACAGCCGAGTCAGCCTACGTCTCCGCCCTTCACGAAGCTCAGATCGACTGTATTCTTCTGGCTGGCTTTATGCGGATTTTAAAAGGGGCTTTCCTTCGTGAATTTGACGGGCGCGTCGTTAATATTCACCCGTCGCTCCTCCCTTCTTTCCCCGGCCTTGACGCTTGGAAACAGGCTCTCAATTACGGCGTCAAGGTCACCGGTTGCACGGTCCATTTGGTCGATCAAGGCGTCGATACCGGGCCGATCTTGGGCCAAGCTGCCGTGCCAGTCCTCGACCGAGATACCCATGATTCCTTGCACGCACGCATTCAGGCCGCTGAACGAAAACTCTATCCCGAAATCGTCGCTCGCCTGGCTCGAAATGAAATTGAAGTGAAGGGACGAATGGCTCGAGTTCGGTAACCTCTCCCGACCACTCAACTCTCTCAATCTCCCATGCCAAAAGTAATCGCGAGTCGACCGAGTACGGTCGCGCGCAGTGCCCTGAAGCTCTTCCTTCGTTTCATCGGAATCCTCCTTCTACTTGGACTCTTGCTGGCCGCATCCGCTTGGCTTTATCTCCATCCATCTCAATCTAGAATCTCTGGGATCGTCTATGGTCAACGGCACGGACATGCTCTCACTTTTGAAGTCCTCCGACCCGCCAAAGCCAATGGTCTCGGGATTATCCTCATGGTGAGCGGACGCTGGAAATCGAGCACTAACCCCTTTTCCAGTACTATCGTCGGACCACTGCTCCGTCGCGGCTATACGGTTTTTCCGGTGTCACACCTCTCTCAGCCTGAGGCAACCGTGGCTGAGATTTTCGAAGACGTCAGCCGAGCGGTTCGTAGGATCCGACATAACGCGGCAGACTACGGAATTGATCCGATTCGACTGGGAATTACTGGCGGCAGTGCAGGCGGTCACTTGAGCCTTCTGTTAGCAACCCGTGGCGGTCTTGGCCCGCCCCACGCAACCGACCCTGTCGACCGAGAATCCAGTGCTGTTCAAGCAGTGGCGATCTTCTACCCAGTCACCGATCTCATTAATCTTGGAGATTCGACAGAAAATTTAGGCGATGGCGGCCCGCCTAAGAGTTTCGTCGAGGCTTTTCGTGCACCCCAAGGCTCAGGTCTTCAGTGGAGCACGATCGGTCGCGCCTTGTCTCCTCTCCATAACCTTTCCTCCAACTGTCCGCCGACCCTCATCTATCACGGCGACGCCGACACGCTGGTGCCCTTGGATCAATCGATCCGTTACCAAGAGCGGGCACGCAGTTTAGGCGGTGAAGTAGAACTCGTGGTTCATCGGGGAGGATCCCACGGTTGGCCAACAATGATTTGGGATATTCGAGCCTTTGGAGCATGGTTCGATCGTCATTTACTCAACCCGGACTCCAATCGGTAATTTTTGCAGATTCACAAATTCTGTTCTTTGCGTACTCACACTCTTTCAGGCTTCAATCTCTTCACCATGCCGTCTCTCTCTACCTCTTCCGAACCGGCGCTCCGTCCAAAACGGTTGGTCAGCCTCGACGCCCTGCGCGGGTTCGATTTGTTCTGGATCGCTGGGGCAGACTCCATTGGCCACGCCGCTCTCCAGATCGCCAATGGCCCGGTCACTCACGCCCTCGCCGATCAACTCGAACATGTCGCGTGGGAGGGCTTTCGATTCTATGATCTGATTTTCCCGCTGTTCGTTTTTATGTCTGGGCTCTCCTTGGTCCTCTCTTTGGGCGGGACGATTCCCTCCGAGAAACGGACTGCCTCGCTCCTTAAAATTGGTCGTCGCGCACTTCTTCTGTATTTACTCGGTCTCTTTTATTATCGGGGCGGTGTCGGATGGGAAAATGACCTCCGCTACATGGGCGTGCTCCAGCGTATCGCTCTCTCTTATTTTGGGGCTGGTGTTCTCTTTGTTCTGCTGAAACCTCGCCAACTACTTTACACCCTCGTCGGAATTCTCCTTGGCTACTGGGCTCTCATCGCCCTCGTCCCAGTTCCGGGTGTCGGTCCAGCGAATTACAATCAGGGAACTAATTTGGCTCACTGGGTTGATGCTAACTTCTTGGGCGGCAAAAAGTGGAATGGAACTCATGATCCTGAAGGTCTTTTGAGTACTGTGCCCGCAATAGGTTCCGCAATTCTCGGGGTCTTCGCCGGACTTCTTATGGTGGATCCATCCAAGACGCCAACAAAACGTGTCCAACTTCTGTTAAGCGCCGGAATAACTCTTTTACTAACCGGTTATCTCTGGGGATTTTCTTTTCCCATTATTAAAGGAATTTGGACCTCCTCTTATGTCTGCGTCGCTGGCGGTTGGAGCGCACTGCTGCTCGCTCTCTTTTATTGGTTGATCGACATCCGTGGGTGGTCGGGCTGGGCGCAACCTTTCATTTGGATCGGAATGAACTCCATCGCCATCTACATGGCGTGCAACCTCCTCGAATTAGGGCGTCTCGCCAAAAGAATCACCGGCGGAGAAGTCAGTACAACTCTCGATTCTTTCTTCCGACCTGGAACTTCTGACCTCATTACTGCCCTAGTTGCCATCGGATTTTGCTTCGCACTCGCACGACTCCTCCATCAGCGGAAAATCTTTCTGCGGATCTAATCTTTCTAATCTACTCCTTCCCATACCATGTCAGCAGGAACCTCTCATCTATCCGGGACTCCAACCACCGGTGCCGACTCAAATCTTCGATCGGGCGATACTTCATCCCGCTTGATGTCTCTCGATGCCTTACGCGGCTTCGACATGTTTTGGATCGTCGGCGGTGCTGGAATTGTTCGTGTTCTAGAGAAATTCACAGGCTCATCGGTACTCGGCGGAATCCGTGCACAACTCAGCCATGTCGAATGGGCTGGCTTCCGTTTCTACGATCTCATCTTTCCTCTGTTTGTTTTCATCGCAGGTGTGTCCTTGGTTTTTTCAACCCGTAAATCAGTCGAACGACACGGTCAACTGGGTGCAGTCAGGCGTTTGCTGATCCGCGGTTTTCTCCTCTTTTTGATTGGCGTTTTTTATTCGGGTGGAATATCCGCCGGACTCGATGAGATCCGCTGGTTAGGTGTTCTAAACCGCATCGCCATTGCATCGACTGTCGCCGGACTTTTAGTGGTCTTCCTCACTGTACGAACCTTGGCTGCGGTCACTGCCGGCATCTTGTTGGGCTACTGGGGACTTATGCAGTTTGTTTCCTTCCCTGCCCTGCGACTCGAAAAAGGTGCTATCGCCGAAGAAATCGCTCGAACCGGTAACACAAATCTACACCAACTCTATCGGTCGACGTCTTCTCGCGTTTCAGGCCGCTATGACCCAGGCTATAATCTCGCCAACCATCTTGATTTCCAATATCTGCCGGGTCGCAAGTACGATACCTACTATGACCCAGAGGGCTTGCTCAGTAACTTGCCGGCGGTCGCCACCTGTTTGCTCGGGGTACTGGCTGGATTCCTCATCACCTGCACTTCCATTCCCGCTGCGCGCCGTACCCTTTTGCTGATGGCCGCTGGGGTCGGGTGTCTCACAGTGGGCTATCTCTGGTCCTTCCAGTTTCCCATTATCAAAAAAATATGGAGCTCGTCCTTTGTCTTGTTCGCCGGTGGATGGAGTTTCCTTTTGTTGGCGATCTTCTTCCAAATAGTTGATGTCTGGCGCTATCGTTTTTGGTGCCGCCCCTTTGTCTGGATTGGTACCAATGCAATTACCATTTATCTTATGTCTAGCTTCGTTGGATACCCAAAGGTCTTTGGCCGATTTCTTTCCCCAGAACTTAAGTCTCAAATGGGGGTTTCAGGCGAAATTTTGTTGGCTGTTGGTGGGTTACTGGTGCTCTTCCTTTTTGCAAGATCTCTCTACCGACGCAATCTCTTCCTCCGACTGTAAAACCTCCGGCAGAACCCTTTTTTTGAGATCTGACCGAAGCCCATCGGATTCAAGAAAGCTCTCGATGAAAACTGCGAAGGAATCTCTCCATCTGCACCACAAGATCGCACTCTTAGGTGTATTTTTGATTTTCATGCCAAGGCTCCTTGGAGGCGAGTTGCTCTGGGAAAAACTCGAACCCATCCCCAATTCAATCGGCGCAGCAGGCTCCTTTGCTGGTGTCGATGGCTCGGTTTTAATCGTCGCCGGCGGTGCTAATTTCCCCGGGAAAAAACCGTGGGAAGGCGGAGCAAAAGTATGGCACAATGCCGTGTCGATTCTCCCTAGTCCCCGCGACCGCTGGCGGGCAGTTGGCACTCTAGTCTCACCTTTGGGCTACGGGGTCGCCCTGTCGCATCCACGGGGACTCCTTTGCCTCGGAGGCAGTTCGCCAACCGAACATCATCGCGACGTGTTTTTCCTGCACTGGACAGATTCTCGTCTCGAAACAGAAAAAGTACCTTCGCTCCCAGAACGGCGAGCGACCATGGCTGGCGTTCTCATTGGGGATAAAGTTTATATCTTTGGCGGTACCGACACACCGAATGCCACTTCAGCAAAGGCCACACTCTTTGCCCTCGATCTTGCTGAGAAAAAACCCGAATGGCGAGAGTTGGAACCGTTACCGGCCGCCGGTCGCATTCTCTCCACAGCGGGGACCTATGACGGTTCTCTCTATATCTTTGGAGGCGTTGCGCTCCAACAAAACGTCGACGGAAAACCAGTTCGCCAATGGCTGCGGGATGCTTGGCGCTATACTCCTGGGCGAGGTTGGGGGCGCCTGATCGATCTACCTCGACCGGCGGTTGCCGCTCCCGCACCGGCACCCTTGATCGGAGGGAGACTTCTTTTGCTAGGCTCAGACGATGGATCAAAAGAACTTCGATTGCCCTCAGAACATCCCGGATTTTCGAGAGCTATTCTCGCCTATGATCCGCTCAAAGATGTTTGGGAAGAAGTCGGCAACGTGCCACAAACACAGGTCACCACCAGTGCTGTCGTTTGGGGAAATCGATGGGTGATTCCCAGCGGTGAAATCCGTCCCGGTATCCGATCACCGGAGGTATGGTCAGCGCTTCTGCGCTAGTGCCATTTTGACCGAGTCTCGCGACGTGGGTTGGGAGATGTTGCGGCGTCTTCCGGCTGCAACGAACGTTACCGTGGCTGAACTCCTGCCTTACAACTGGTAATCAGCAAAAGACGAGTCCGATCGGACGACCTTACTCCCCGCGTCTTCGATCATAGAATACCCTATTTTCGCTCACGAGGGAACGACGGGGTTGGTCGTATATAATCCTCAGCTCAAATCCTGAACACTGGCCACCCAAAATTTCTGAGACTGAGCTTCATGCCGCCTTGATGCTGGAGACACTGGCACGCTCGCAATGCTGACTAGCCTTTCAGGGTTAAGTCTTTAAGATCCAACGGATATACACTGACCTTATGAGCACTCCTTCAACTTTAGCCCATCCACGTCCTCTCTGGATGGATCTTTTACACCCTGCGGTGATTGTTGGTGCGCTCGGATACTTTGTTGATATTTACGATCTAACCCTTTTCATGACGGTTCGTGAGCAGAGCCTCCGGGAACTGGGCCTTGAACATCTGATTAAGGGAGGGCAGTGGTACCATGATCTAATGTCCTGGCAAATGGCCGGCATGCTCCTCGGGGGAATATTTTTTGGGATATTAGGCGATAAAATAGGACGGCTAACCGCGCTGTTCGGCTCGATCCTCCTGTATTCTCTGGCGAACATTGCGAATGGTTTTGCCCAAAACTTTGAAACGTACGCGGCCTTCCGTTTCATCGCTGGGCTTGGCTTAGCGGGCGAACTCGGCGGGTGTATCGCGCTCGTCTCTGAATCTCTCTCAAAGGAGCGACGCGGTTACGGCACGGCACTCGTCGCCACTGTCGGGGTCTTCGGAGCGGTCGTCGCGGGTCTGATGGCGGAATTAGTGACGTGGCGAACCAACTTTTTTATCGGTGGTGGCCTTGGACTCGCCCTTCTTGCCCTGCGGGTCGGAGTCCATGAGTCAGGTATGTTTCAGCACGCGAAGGCAACCCAAAGCGCAGGTGCGGTGTCTCGAGGAAACTTCTTGGCCCTCTTCACAAACTCCAATCGTCGCGCCCGTTACCTGCGCTGTATTCTAATTGGCTTACCTACTTGGTACACGATTGGAATTTTGATCCAACGCGCTGGATCACACTTTGCTCCTGCCATGCAAGTTGATGGATCGATTCTTTCAAGCCGCGCGGTAGCTTTGTTCTATCTCGGTCTTACTTTTGGAGATCTCGGTAGCGGTTTTGGTAGTCAGTTAATTCAGTCACGGCGTAAGACGGTCTTTGCCTTTTTGGTTTTTAGTGCTCTTTGCGTTGGTATGTATCTGCTCGGGACGACCGGATGGACTGCATCTACGTTTTATGGGCTAATCTTCCTACTCGGTCTTGGCATGGGTTACTGGGCCATTTTTGTGACGATTGCCGCCGAGCAATTTGGAACTAATCTGCGAGCGACCGTTGCCACCACCGTCCCCAATTTCGCTCGGGGTTCACTCATCCTTCTAACCCTCAGCTTCACTCGGTTGACAGGCCCTAAAGACCATCCATGGCTATCGGCCCCTCAGGCCGCTGGTGTCCTTGGAGTTATTTGCTTTGCCGCAGCCTTCTACGCCCTCTGGGGAATGGAAGAAACGTATGGTAAGGATCTCGATTTCCTCGAGTAATCTCTCGTTTTCTCTGTTCAAAAAGCAGTGACTCGCAGGGGAACCCTCTTCGCCCTCCGGTTTCCGCAACGACCGATTCAACTGAACTTCACTCGATCATCGACCTCGTTGTCGGACGTTTGATTTCGACTCCGAAAGCCAACTGCTCAGGCACTAATATCTATTCGGGTGCGACACCGATGACGCCATCCGAGAGGTGATCCTGAAAAATCTGCGTTGGATCATAGCCGCCTCTTCCGATCCATCAGAAAGAAACTCAATGGGATCCATACCCCGACCGGATTCAGGCCATTCCATTTCTGCTTGAGGTCTATAAATCGTCAAAGAATGTTGGCCGCGAGTTCAGCCAGATCACTCCGTTCGCCCCTCTGGAGTTCTACGTGGGCTGCCAAGGCTTGTTCCTTGAAACGACTGATAATGTAGTTGAAACCGTTCGAAGCCGCATCGACGTAAGGATTATCAATCTGATAAGGGTCGCCCGTCAGGATGATTTTCGTCCCCTGACCCACTCGGGTGAGAATGGTCTTGGCCTCAAGCGGCGTGAGATTCTGGGACTCGTCCACGATCATAAACTGGTGGGCGATACTGCGACCGCGAATATAGCTCAGGGCCTCCACCACGATGGTGCCACTCCGGAGCATGTCGGCGGTCCGACGATGCTCATGGCCCATGTTCAGGTCGCCTAACATTGCCAGTGCATCATGGATGGGCTGCATCCAAGGAGCGAGTTTTTCGTCGAGTGATCCGGGTAAGAAGCCTAGTTCTTTCCCCATCGAGACCGTCGGACGAGCCACCACCAGCCTACGGAATTCCCGATCATTGACCGTTCGCTTTAAGCCGGCGGCGAGGGCTAGTAGCGTCTTGCCGGTGCCGGCCTTTCCCATAAGCGTGACCAGTTTTACTCGCTCGTCGAGCAGTGCATCGAAGGCGAAATGCTGCTCTCGGTTCTTGGGCCGGATGCCCCAGACATTCTGGCAATCCTGGAGAGGGATAAGTTTGGTCCCTGTGGCGTCCACCTTGCAGAGTACTGTCCGCTTAATATTCCCTTCCTCGAAGAGAGTGCAATACTCGTTGGGGAAGCGAACTCGTCCCGTCGGCAACGCCGCCTCGCCGTTGAACTTGAGTTCGGCGATAGCAGCCACCGGCAGCGTCAACTCGAACATCCCCGTGTAGAGATCCTTCAGGTTGACCTGATCGGTCTCATAATCCTCGGCCGCAAGCCCATAGACATCGGCTTTCAGTCGAAGGTTGATGTCTTTGGTGACGAGAATGGTTGGACGGGACCGTTGCTGGCTTTGGATGCAAAGGGCCTGCGCTAGAATTCGATTATCAATGCTCCCGGTGGCCATCACATCCCGGGGCGACTTCTTCTTGGGTGCGGCGAGAAAAATAATCTGAAGGCAGCCCCCATTGGCCAAGGTGACCCCTTTGTTAAGGTTCCCCTCACGACGGAGAGCATCAAGTCGGCGTGAAACGGTCCGGGCATTCTGTCCTCGCTCGCTCGTCTCCCGCTTGAACTTGTCCACCTCCTCCAGGACCTCGATGGGAATCAGAACATTATTGTCCTGGAAGTTGAGTAATGCGTTCGGGTCGTGCAGCAGGACGTTGGTATCGAGAACATAGTTTTTGATCCGTAATTTTTCCGATTCTGTTCCGGTTGAAGACGGGGTGCCCCGAGGTTTGCAGGGAGCTTTCACGAGGCCCTTGGCCTTCGCGCCGATCGAACGTGTGGTGCTATCCATCAGAAAAGCTAAATGCGCCGTCCACGGGCTTGGTTCAAGACGAATTCTCCCTAGATCGAAAAATAGGCCGTAGAACGTGGTAACTTTTGCGTGACGGCCAAGAAATGAATTCTAAGACACGCTTTGTCTGAAGGCTCGACCTCGGGTCAATTTCGCGAAGCTCACTGTTGCAAATTAGAGAGAGCTCCAGATTCAAACGTACCCACTTACGGAAGTGCCTTCATTTGACTTAAACGGGAACGCAAATCGCCCCTTGAAGGATGCCGGCAATTCGATCTACTAAAGCTTCACCTATCTCGCTTCGACATTTATCTCGCACTTACCGAAGGCCAACACGCTTTCACCGATTATGTTAAATATTACTGGAGACGCTTCCATCACCAACTGCGACGGAACAACCCGCCGTGATTTTTTGCAGATTGGATCCCTCGGTGCGCTGGGGTTGTCTTTGGCAGATATGGCCGGATTACGAGCGCGTGCATCCGAGGTCGCTCATCCACCGACGGACAACGGACGTTCTTGTATTTTGATTTTTAACCTTGGAGCACCGTCGCAAATCGATCTGTTTGATCCGAAGCCCGACGCCCCGCGCGAGATTCGAGGTCCCTTTAAACCGATTTCTACTAAGGGCCAGTTTCAACTCACCGAACTGCTCCCTCGGCACGCTGCAATCGCTGATCGCTTTAGTTTAGTTCGATCGGTTTTTCACACGGCTGCGGCGGTCCATGACACGGGGCATCAGCTCATGCAAACTGGCCGATTGTTTCAAGGAGGAGTCAATACCCCTCATGCGGGTTGTGCCCTTGAATTTCTTCGCGGACGCCGCAGCGATCTTCCGGCCAACGTGATCCTTCCTGAACCGATGGGAAACACGGGAGGCGGCATGCCCCATGGCCAGGATGCGGGCTTTCTGGGCAAGGCTTTTGACCCTTTCTCCATTCGTTCAGACCCTTCCAAAGCCGACTTTAAGGTTCCAGATTTGCTTCCTCCTCAAGATCTGGGTGAAGCTCGCTTGGAACGGCGAAAGTCGCTGAGAGCCATCATTGACGACTCAGTACGTCGATTCGAATCAAGCGAGAGCGCCAAACTTATGGATGCCAACTTCGCCGCCGCCTACCGATTGATGAGTAGCGAAAAAGCACGCGAAGCTTTTGACCTCGGCAAGGAATCTCAGAAAACTCGAGAACGCTACGGCCTGAACCGGTTTGGACAAAGCTGTCTACTCGCTCGACGGCTGGTGGAACGGGGGGTTCGATTTGTCACCATCAATACCTTTATTACAGTTTTCGACGAGATTACTTGGGACATCCATGGTTCCAAACCCTTTACCAGTATCGCCGGGATGAAGGACATCGTTTGCCCGATGTATGACCAAGCTTATAGCGCGCTAATTGAGGACCTTCATCAGCGGGGGATGCTTGACTCGACCCTCGTCGCCAATCTGGCTGAATTCGGGCGAACGCCAAAGATAAATCCCACGGGTGGACGCGACCACTGGCCGGCTTGCTGGACCGTCTATTTTGCGGGTGGCGGAGTAAAAGGAGGGCGCGTGGTCGGGCGCTCGGACGAGATCGGTGGTTACCCTGCGGAACGTCCAGTGAAACCGGCCGACATTGTTGCAACGCTCTACCACAGTCTAGGGCTGGACTTGGAGACCCATCTTCCTGGACCGCAAGCACGCCCCTTTCCTTTGGTTGATTTTGGTACTCAACCCATTCGCGAACTCTTCTCCTAAGGGCGAAGCGACCCTAAAACCACTGCGGCCATGTTTCTTCTTTCGTTTTTTTTCTCCTCACCGTTCCGACGCTACGCTCAGTTGCTTTGTCTACTGACTGGAGTCGAGATGTCCGCGGAGTTAGCGGACATCGTCATTAGCCAAAACAGCCCCGAACCCAGTTTCCGCAATCATGTGCAGCCCATCCTGACCAAGGCAGGCTGCAATATGGGTGCGTGCCACGGGGCTGGGGCCGGTAAAAATGGGTTTTATCTAAGTCTACGTGGCTACAATGACGATGCCGATTGGACAGCAATCACCCGAGCGGCTGCGGGACGTCGAATCGATGCGTCGGACCCTGGACGCAGCTTACTCCTTCTGAAGGCGACCGGAACTCTTCCACACAAAGGAGGCAAACGTTTCGAAACAGACTCACCAGAATATCAGACTTTAGCTCGTTGGATTGCTGCTGGATCCCCAGCCCCCAAGATGAGCGATCTAAAATTGGAACGACTCGAAGTTCTCCCGCCCCAGTCGATGGCTAAACTCGGTGAAACGAAACAAATCAAAGTCCTCGCACATTTTGGAGGAAATCGAATCGAAGACGTCACGCGCTGGGCTAAATTTACCTCAACCCAAGAAACAGTCGCTCAAGTAGACGATTCAGGATTAGTGCGTGTGATTGGTTCAGGCGCAGGTGCCATCAGTGTCTGGTACTTAAGCCAGATCGCCGTGGCTCATGTTACTGTCCCTTGGACAAACCCAACTCCAACTCAGCCTTTAAATCGTCTTCGATCCCGTGGCTTTATCGATGACCAAATAAACGCAAAGCTCGTCGAGCTAAACTTGCCACCATCCCCCCCTGCCGACGACGCTACGTTCATCCGGCGCGCCCATCTGGACACTCTGGGCACATTGCCCACGAAAGAGGATGTTCGATCCTTCCTCGCCGACTGCCGCAAAGACGGCCAAGGGGCCCGTGATGCACTGGTCGAGCGCTTACTGCGTCGACCGGAATTTGTCGACTACTGGACTTACAAGTGGAGTGATTTGTTGCTGGTGAATTCGCGAACTCTTCCCCCGAAAGCCGCTCGTGCCTATCATCGGTGGATACGGCAACAAGTGGAACGTAACACGCCATGGAATGTCATTGCCCGCGATCTGGTTTTAGCTAAGGGAAGCAACTTCGAGAACGGCGCCGCTAATTTTTTTATCCTACACGATGACCCACGAACCATGGCAGAAACGGTCACACAGACCTTTATGGGCATGAGTGTCGGTTGTGCTCGATGCCATAATCATCCAAGTGAACGTTGGACCAACGACGATTATTTTGCCTATGCCAATCTTTTCGCACGGGTTCGTTCAAAAAATAGTTCACTTGAAGCCGAACGAATTCTCGTATCATTACCCTCAGGCGACCTCGCACAACCTCGCACGGGTCGCCCTCAAAAACCACGGCCCCTTGGAGGGAAAACAGTCGACGACAGCAGTCTTCCAGATCGCCGTGAAGCGGTTGTTGACTGGCTAACTAACGATGCTAACCCCTACTTTGCCAAGGCCATTGTCAATCGAGTTTGGGCTAACTTTTTTGGAATAGGCCTTGTCGAAAGAGTCGATGATCTTCGGGTCAGCAATCCATCGAGCAATGAAGCCTTGTTTAAAGCAACCGCCGATTTTCTGATCCGTCAACGCTATGATCTAAAGTCTCTGATGCGGGAGATTTTACGGAGTGAAGCCTACCGACGTAGCAGCGAATCGTTACCTGGCAATCGAGAAGATACTCGATTTTACTCGCGATATCACCCCCACCGCCTAATGGCCGAAGTCATTCTCGACGCCTACGCCCAAGTGACCGGTGTTCCGACGGATTTTAAACGATCGACCGAAAACGGGGATAACTTTGCCCTGACCTACCCGAAAGGCACTCGGGCCCTAGAGCTCCCTGACTCACAAATCGCCAGCTACTTCTTGAAGAGCTTCGGCAAACCAGACCGTCTACAAAATTGCGATTGTGAGCGATCCTCTGAGCCCAGCGTGGCCCAAGTCTTGCACATAGCCAATGGATCTACCTTAAATGATAAATTACGCTCTGAAGCGTGTTTGCTCTCCCGCGCCACCGGCGATCTCACCACTGATATTGAGGATGCCTACCTGCGGGCTTATAGTCGTTTTCCAACCCAATCTGAGCAATCCCGCATCATGGAAGCTGTCAAATCCGCTCCAATATCGGATCGGCATGCCGTGCTGGAAGACCTCTACTGGGCACTCCTGAGCAGTAAAGAATTCTTGTTCAACCACTAATCTGTTGTGGCTTTCTCTCAACCCACCCATCCGCTTTGTCTTCGGACAGGAAGACGCCTCTTACCTTTCGTTTGGGTCGTACTCCTGTTCAGACTGATCTCCCTTCGACACCTCCAAGCAACCGAATTTTTTGAAGTTGAAGCACTGCTGCAACAACATTGCGTCGAGTGTCATGGCTCTCAAGAACCGGAGGGCAGTCTCGTCCTCGACTCTTACCAAGGCTTGCTCCGCGGGGGAGAATCTGGGCCAGCGATCGTTTCGGGTAAAAGCCGAGATTCACTGCTGGTCCGCGCAATAGAAGGCCGCTGGGGTAAATCAGGAAAGAATGAGTTTATGCCTCCCGGCAAACGGGATCACTTGAAGCCTGAAACCGTGGCAGTAATCAAATCTTGGATCGATGCCGGTGCCAAACCACCCGCCTCACCCACCCAATCCAGTAACCTCAAAGTTCCTAAAATTTCTCCCAAAGGCACTCCAACTTCTCCAATCAATGCCCTTGCCTATAGTCCCACTCACAAGCTTCTCGCTGTCGCTCGTCAAGACACAGTCGACTTACTGATCTGGCCTTCACGCTCAGTTCAAAGCTCCTTGAAAGGTCTCGCAGGGCGAATCAATTCCCTCGTGTTTTCATCCGATGCCCAAACCCTTTTTACCGCGGTGGGCACGCCCGGAGCTTCTGGGGATATTCAGCAGTGGGAGGTCAAAACTAGCCGACTCTTGAGAACTCTTTCCGCACATAGAGATAGCATCCAAGCCCTCGCTCTGTCGAATGACGGTGCCACTTTGGCCTCAGCTGGCTACGACGATGCCATCCATCTGTGGCGGGCTAATAATGGCTCCTCCACGAATGACAAACCCATTCGCAGCATTCGAGCCAGTCAAGGTGCCATCTTCGGACTCGCCTTTCGTTCCGACGGACAGGTGCTCGCCAGCGCCAGCTTTGACCGTACCGCTAAACTTTTTGATACAACAACGGGTGCTCGGATTGAAACCTTCGGCCAAGCTCTCAAGGAACTCAATACACTCCTCTTTTCTCCCGACGGCAACACCTTGTGGACCGGTGGAAACGACAACCGAATTCGAGCCTATTCCATCGGAAAAAATGCTCGAGAAGGCTCCAACCGTTTAGTCGCATCGGTCTTCGCTCATGAAGGGGCCATCTTGCAAATTGCGGTCAGTCCCGACGGACGCACGGTCGCCTCTGCATCAGATGACCGCACCGTAAAGCTCTTTGAGTCAAGCGACCTCCGATCACGCTCTTCCCTCGAACTTCAACCTGACTGGCCCACCGCGCTGGTATTTGCTGGCAATGAAACTCTCGTCGTTGGCCGAGCCGACGGTTCCCTCGGATCCTATCCCACCACCCCTGCCGCCACCCCCACCATCGCACCTTCCAAACCTGAGCTAATTCGACTCACTCCGCTCGGGATCACCCGAGGCAAACGGACTCGGGTTCATCTTTATGGCACAAATCTAGAAGCGGCCACGGTCATTAGCCTCTATCGCGGGCGAATGATTGGCGCTCTTGCTGCCTCCCGTGACGCTTCTGGTCTCTATGTCGATCTCACCCCATCTGCGGAGGAAGAACGCGGCCCTTGGGAGGTTTCCATCAGCGCTCCAACGGGAGATTCTGCTCGGCTTAAACTCTGGATAGACGATCTACCACAAACGAGGGAAACCCGAATCCCAAGCCTGCCCATTGCCGCTTGGGGCGTCCTCGATACACCCGGTAAATCAGCCGAATTTACCTTCACCGCCAAGGCTGGCACGACTCTTATCGCAGATCTCTCGGGCCGTTCAATCGGAGCTGCGGGGGCCTTCACGCTCCGACTCTTCGATGAAAATGGACAAGTCCTTCGCTCCGACGAGAACACGACCCAGTCTGAGGATCCTTGGATGGCCCATACCCTCACTCGGTCCGGTCTTTACCGGATTCGAGTTTCCGATGCCACCTACGGAGGGTCGCCGCAGCACTTTTTCCGCCTCAGCCTCGGTTCATTTCCATTTGTTACAGGCATCGCACCGTTGCTCATTCCCGCCAACCGTTCTTCAAGCATACGACTACTTGGATTCAACCTGCCCGACTCTGGAAAAATAACTCTGAAAGCAGGCGCGCCCGGTGACGTTTTGCTTCCCAAACCAGCGATTCACTACCGGACACGGCGCCCCCGAAAATTACTCGCAATCGAAGAGCACCTACTGACCGCGACTGAACGACTCGGAGCACCCCTAGAACTTCCCATCCCTAGCTTAGTCACCGGCGGATTTGAAACTCCTAACGACGCCGATGACTTCCAATTCCAAGCGCGTAGTGGAAAGACCTATGTAGTAGAATCTCAAGCGGCCCAATTGGGGTCCCCAGCAGACACTCGTATCACTGTCCTGACTCCGGAGGGAAAACCGATCGAACGTCTTCGGCTTCAGGCCGTTCGAAATTCGGCAATCACCTTTCGACCGGCAACCTCCGACGATACCTCAATTCGATTGGAAAATTGGGAAGAAATGGAACTAAATAACCTTCTTTGGTGCGGGGGCGAAGTAATGAAATTATTTCGCGCACCTGAAGGTCCTGATTCAGCCTCAGTTTTCTACAGCGCAAACGGACGACG
Source organism: Akkermansia muciniphila (assembly GCA_945898055.1). GTDB lineage: Bacteria > Verrucomicrobiota > Verrucomicrobiia > Limisphaerales > UBA9464 > SXXZ01. Next base: position 41,342 of record CAMDGV010000022.1, read on the forward strand.
ACGAGGGTGGTTCGACAGTTCCCCGATGTCCCATCCGGTCGACGAGCCAGTTTATATTGTTCGCCCCCTCCCCCGAGGCCAAGCCCCTGAGCCCAACGGACTTCCGGTGTTCGCACTTTACTACGATAACGACGACAACGCGCTGCGAAGTCCAAATCTCGATTCTCAACTCTTCTTTACTGCCCCTTCGGACGGTCCTTATTGGATTCGTGCGACGGACTCTCGCAATGCAGGCAGCCCAGCACACCAGTACACCTTGCGCCTTCGTGAAGCCTCACCCGATTTCAAAGTCGAACTCACCGATCTTCCCAGCAGTGTCGCGTCCGGAAGCGGGCATTCCTTTAAAGTGGTTGCGGAACGTGTCGACGGATTTGACGGCGACATCCGCGTAGATTTTGATCACGTACCCGACGGATGGGACCTTCAATCACCCCTAATCATCGAAGCCGGTCATACTGCAGCCAACGGTAATCTTCAGGCCCGAACTAACCGTCTCACAGACATCCAACCCAATTGGAGCCTTGTCACTGGGATTGCCTCTGCTCGAATTGAGGGTCGATTCAAGGTCATTCGAATAACTACCGCCCTCAAACCGAAGCTCCAAGACCAAGCCCCAAAGCTTTTTGTCCGCCTTAATCCAGTCAACGGAGCAGGAAATGAAGTTCAAATCATCCCAGGTGGGACAACTCGAGCAAGGCTCTCTATTATCCGAAACGGGATCGACGGGGTGGTGAGTTTCTCCATCGAAAATCTCCCTCATGGAGTCATCGTGGAAAATCTGGGCCTTAACGGTATCACTTTTCTTAGCAATGAAAACGAACGAGAAATCTCGCTTCATTGTGCACCTTGGGTGTCTGAGCTAGATCGTCCTTTCCATGCACTTGAGAACCAAGCTGGACGACAAACATCTCGCTCCCTGCAATTGAAGGTCCGTAAAGAGAAAAGCCCTTCTCAATAATGGCTTACCGAGAGAAGAGAGGAGCATCAGCAAGGCCAGCCTGTTTTAATACCCTACTCATCATTTTTCTATGTTAATTCGGTTATTTTGATACCAAAGTGATTTTCTATGACGACAACCTCACCTCGCGCAATTAGTTTTGAGTTAACATGAAGATCAACAGGAGAGTCGGCAATTTTGTCTAATTGAACAACCGACCCGACCGCAAAATTTAAAATATCTCGCATCGGCAACTGACAGGAACCGAGCTGGACACTGACTGCAACTGGAATATCAAGAATAATATCAATATTAGTAGGCTCACTCATGAAATTAAAAATTATCGATTGATAGCTTGATGAAGTTCCACGGCCATCTGACCGTGACTTGAACCCAAGCGCCCCATAAAACAAGGCTTAGAGCCTAATCGAACGGAAATATCTACGTTAAAATCTGCAGGTAATGGAATGATATCGCCAACCTGTAACTGCGCAACATCACCAGCCCTCATCTTAAGCCCATTCCATTCAGCAAAAACTTCCATTTTTGAATCATCTAGCTTAGGATTCCATCGATTCAAAACACGATCTGGTTTTACCGCTAAATCAGCAGAAACCGGCTTAAATCGATCACTTAATTTATGGATCAGCCCCTCTAAAGTAACATATGGAAAAGCAATTTGGATAGTCTCAACACAGTCTCCCATTTGAGCCTCCATTGACAACACCAGCATAATATCATCTGCGGATGTTGTCTGGAGAAATCCTCCACTCGTTTCGTGACCAAACATTTCAGGTCGCAGATCTTGGAATGCAGCCCAATGAGTACACCATTCGGTAATTATCAAGGAAATCACCTGATCAACCAGAGTTACTTCCAATTCCGAAAGATCTCTATTCCCAGTAATTGACAACCCCGCCCCACCCAACAAACGGTCTACAATCGTCAAACCGAGACGCGGTGGCAGATCGAGCAAGCAAATCCCGCGCAGCGGTTCAACCCGAAATAAAGTCAAATGCGTCGGACTGTTCAGGGTCTCGCACCATTTTTTGTAGGGTAAAGTTTGCAACTGCGACATTTGCAGTGAGAATTCCAAACGCAAATAAATCGAAAGCCGCGCTGCCAAAGCCTCAATGAACTCTTCGTGATGGATCCGAAGTTTTCGAATTTCAATTGGAGAAAGGAAAACAGGTGTCCGGAAATCGTAAGATGCAATCGATTCCCGCGAATGCTGCTTCTTACTCCCATCAGCCTGATGAACAAGCGCACTTACTTCGTCCGCTTGGACCTGTGCTAAAAGTCGCTCAACCTCCGACTGCGACAAAACATCGCTCACATCACCTTCTGTATTAAAGATGGACATAACTAAATATTCTACTGAACTGCAAGATCGGTAATCAAGACTTCTTGAACTAAATTATCTTTCATTATATCTTGGCAAATGGCTAGAATTTCTAATTTTATAAGATTACGAAAACCGGCTGCCTCAATATCAACAACCGTCTTTCCGGACAATACGCCAGAGACTCCATCCCTCAATTTTGAATCCTTCAAAGCGACTGCATTCGTCCAAAAACTAATCAAGGAATCAAACTTTTTCTCTCCTTCTTTTGGTTCCGATGGTTTTTTTTCTTCTAGTTTAATTTTATCATGCTTTTTCTTTAATGCTTTTGGATTACCAACAAGCGAAAAGTTAGCAACAAGATAACGAGTAGCCATCGTTCCAGATACGTTTACAGTTAATGGCTTACTAATACTGGCAATATAGGGACTATCTGTATCTACCGAAGGATTATCACTCTTCTTAGGGCCGTCAGACCCTCCACTATCTTTCTTTGCCGGGGTTTCTTTATCAGTGTCCTCGACTTCCACTTTAGATTTTGATTTTGAGTTCAGCTCGGGAATTAAATAAAACTTAGTGACCGCAAATGCAATGAGCGGCATCAAAATGAGGTTAACCAAAGTTGGCACCCAGGGCTTGACTGGTCCGCCTAACTTAGGCCCTGGGATCGATGCTTTTGTCGATTCCTGCGCCTTCTCTGAGACTGGACTGGGGGAAGCCATGATTCTTAACGCTTGAGGTTAATCAACTCTTGGAGGATCTCATCGGAGGTAGTAATTATTTTCGAATTTGCTTGGTAAGCACGTTGGGTAACAATGAGGTCTGTAAACTGAGATGCAAGATCGACGTTAGATGACTCCAGTGACTGCCAGCGAAGCACTCCTCGGCCCGCACTACCCGGGGCCCCCTCAGCTTCCGGACCCGCTGCAGCCAGATTGCCGAACCGGTTTCCTCCCACTTTTGAAAGCAACCCTAAATCCGAGAAATTTTGCACCTTAATTTGCCCCAAAGGCTTGGGATCCTGAGGTTTGCCATCCGCCGCAGGTCCTCGAGATAACATAATCTTGCCATCTTCCTGAATCTGCCATGAAACCCCGTCGACTCCTAGATTGATCGAAATGTCCCCATCAAGTCCTTGAACCTTCATTCCATCTTGAGTTACCAAGAAACCAGTTTTATCAAGCCGGAAATCACCGGCACGAGTCGCGAACGTCTCACCCGCCGAATTCTTCACCAAAAAGAAGCCGTTACCCTCGATCGCCATATCATAAGGTTGCCCAGTCCCATTGATTAACCCTTGGGAAAAAGTGTTGGTCACTCCTGCCAATTTAACCCCAGTACCAATTTGTGATCGTTCACTTAAAACTTGACTGAAGGAGTCAGCGGCATTGGTCCGACCCGCACGATAACCAACCGTGTTAATGTTCGATATATTGTTACCAATGACATCGAGACGATTCTGCTGATACTGCAGACCGCTAACCGCTGAATTGAGGGATTTAAGCATAGTTTTAAAAGATTAGAGGTGGAATTTTGGAAATTGTTTCGTGGGATTAGTGTATTCCCTGACGAAAAACTGGACCTGAAAGCGGGGTACTTCCAATAAACGGCAAGGTAGTGGGAGGCAAAATCTGGCTCAGAGGCACCGAGGGTCCTGCCGGATACATCTGGACGGATTGCACCGTTTCGAAATCGTAAGGCGTGTTATTGACCACCACTTGGGATCGCCCACCATTTGCGCGCACGGCCGAGACCATTCCTTCTACCGTCGAACCTGTCGCTGGATCCTTAAGAGTAACCACCTGTCCCAGAAGCGTGTTCGCCTGCGAACCCTGAAATTGCGTGCGCAAGCCCGCGATATCGGACTGCATCAGACGCGTCTGCTCGAGGGTATTGAACTGAGCCATCTGGGCGATAAAATCAGTATCCTTCTGCGGATTCATCGGATCCTGATGACTATATTGAGCCGCGATGAGCTTAAAAAACTCTTCCTGACCCAAGGTTTTCACCGGCGTACGCTTAAACATCACCGCCCCAGATGGATCAGACATCTGGGTGGCCGGGAGTCGAGGCGCCACAGCAGCGGCTTTCGCAACATTCGAAGAAGAAGGAATACTCATAGAGAAATTTAGGCCCAAGACTCGAGAAGGTGAAGAGAGCTATCCCCCCGTGAGGAGACGCCAGAATGACCAGAAACCGGAGCGCCAGAGGAAACTCGGAGGGAGTTAGAACCGATGGGTGGCAACTGACGGTTCGATTCCAGATCGCGCTGTCTCTGCGGTTGCGATCCAAAATCGCCATTGAAATTTAAGGTGCTCGAGGCAGTCGTTTCGACAAAACTCGATTTGGATTCAAAAGGCTGAAGACGGATTCCTTGAGTTTGTAGAGACGTCTGAAGGTCCGACCATCCGGCCTTGAATCCTTCGGCGTCACCACGTTCTAAGGTTGCGCGAACCTCTACTTGCCCCCTCTGCATCCGAAGCTCGATCCGAACCTCAGACTGCAAATCAGGCCGAACCACCGCAGTAATAACTCCCGGTCGAAATTGCCGAAGAAGCGAGGCCTCCGTTGACACCAACTCAGCCAACCGATCTAGACGCTGCGTCGAACCCGTCCCACCCGCATTCGTTTCACTCGTCACTCCTTTTGGCGATAGAGTTATTTCTTCCGGTCGCAGACCAACGGTTAGCGGAACGGACAACAGACCTTCTGAAACGAGCGTCTTTTCCTGACCCAGCAGGAATTGCCCCGAAGACTCGGCAATTTCGGTCATTTGTCCTGGGTTATTCATCCGTTTCTTCTCTGAAGCATCATCCGTGCCGACCTCTTCAAGCTTCGGAAATTGATTATTTTTGGAGGCCCCAAGTGCTTGCACTTCCACCTTTGGCAGAAGCCCCACATTTTGCTCCACCCGTTGCTTCGATCCCGCTTGAGCCTCCCCTTGCACGCTCCCTTCATCCGGTTGCCTGAAAGTCAAGGGGGCTTCACTGTTTGATTCGATCCCTGCCTCGCGTGCTGAACCCACTACCACCGAATCTACCAAAGGGCACCCCAACGGGGTCGACGCTGCCCCAGAACCAAGTGGAAGAGCATCCCAACGAACGGAGCCTCGATGATTCAAATCCGGCATCTGCTTCCAATCCTCGAAAGCAAGTGCCTCTGACTGCAAAGACTCTGATCTGTTTTCGATTTCCTTCTGATTTCTGGCGGGAATTTCCGACCTTTGCCCCAGTTTATCGACCTCTAAAGGCAAGGCAGTTCCCAAGGTCATTGGATTCGATGATTCCCAACCTGATCGAGAACGCAACGCCACCAAACCAGAAGAACAAACCACGCGTGGGTCAGCCACCGCTTGCAAATCCTCAACCCCTCCTTCTTCCTCCACAGCCTTAGTTTCTATTCTTGACTCACCAGTGGCTGTGCTCGAACTCAGCTTAACCCCAGGCGTCCGATCGAAATCAATGGAAGATCCATAACTAACCTGAATGGAGGAAGCCAAGGATTCGATTGGGGCAGACTGATCTCGACACTCTCCACGTTCTCCATTTTCAAAGGAGTCAAAGCATCCTTCGTCCAGAGATACATTACTTGCCGAGTCCTTGATCAGACTAGGCAAAATCTGAGCGTGTGCGACCCACTGTGGGTTGATTGGTACTGAAACAGAATCCTCCGCGAAGTCGCTGGGCGAGGACCTGCCTCCCATTGGGGACTTCCCTGATGTCCTCTCCCCTCGGGTCCGCTCAGAAGACCCAGTCTGAACCAAAGCAGGAGCCCTCATAGGTCGGTTTGAAAAAACCGGAACGGGTCTGGCGGAGGCAACGGCGCGGTCAGAAGCGGGCCTAACCTTTGAATCAAAGCCCCTAGGGGACCCGGCAGATTTTCCCATCAAACTTTTGAAGTCATCGAGGGCGCCGGACTTATCCACATCGACAGGATAATGAGACTTTGGGAGAAGAACCAACGTCGGTTGGCCTATTGAAATCGGGGCGTCCTTGCTGAAAGAGTCGGGTGATTTCACTTTTGAGAATTAGACTGCATAAGCCGAAGACGATTAGTAAGCTCCGCAACTTTTTTGACCCCCTCAGCATCTACTTTTGACATTGAATCTAGAATAACCGCCACCTGAGCTGGTTTGAGTGTGGATAGATATTTTGCAGCCATCTCCGCGCCCAATTCCGACAACACCTTGGCGGCTGCCGGCGCTTCCATCAAAGAAAAAGTCTTAGCCAGACGTGTTATATTAGTCTGCTCATCACTCTTAATTTGCAGCAGAGTTTTGCTAATATCAGACTGAATTTGAACGATATTTCTCATTACAACTTGCAACTCAACTTTCTCTGATTCAATTCGCAATTTTTTGGAACTTAAGTCCCTCTCTTCTTTATCAAGTTTAGATTTTTTCTCCTTAAGCTCCTTAACCAACTGTTCAACTTCAGGATTAAAGTAAGACCAAGAAGGCTCATGTTCTTTTTCACTATTAGATTGAGGCTCTTTCGACACTAATTCAGATTCATTATCCTCGTGCTGAGCGACATTGGGTGTTATCTTATCTCGATAACCTAGCATTAGACCGGTAATTATAAAATAAAGTAATCCTCCGCTCAGATTTAGAACGACAGATTTAAAAAATGATTTCATACAAGTTTAAGCAATAGATTGATCAACCCCAACCCAATGGCATTCGCCTAAGCGCAAGTTCATCTAGTCGTTTTTGCTCATCGAGAAGCGCCTCCTGATCATAGATAGATCGCTCCTTGGATTGAAATTTTTCTATCAATTCACGTTCCCGACGCGCATCCATAACCTTAACAAGCGACGTCTCAACCACCTCGCTGGCTCGACGCAAAACCTCTGATGCAGTCGTCCACTCAGTCTCTAAACCATCTCTGTAGCTAAGAAATTGGCTCAACAGAGTCGCGGAACATCCCACTGATATTGCACGTTGAATCTCCGTATACAGAGAGGATCTGGCAGCTGTAACTGTCTCTAGATTAATCACGGATCGTTGACGAATTAAAACAACTTCGGCATAAGAACGAAGAGCCTGTTCTTCACGACTTTTTCGAAGATCGTGTAGGACACTGACTTTAGATTGAAAACGTTTCATTCCAATGCCCCCAGAATTGCCCTCAGTCCGGTGAGATTGATGTTAATAAATAATTTCATCCCTTGCGCCCTTTTAGTACTGCATTGAGAGCCTCCCAAGAGGTCCCAGCAGAGTAGCCAGACTGAGTTCCCTGTCGCAGAAAAGAGTTAATAGAATCATTTAAACGTATTGCAGTATCAATTTCATGATTTGATCCTGCAACATACGCACCTAAACTAATAATATCAGCATTTTTACGATATATAGCCATTAATTCTCGAGCCTTACCGGCGATCTCCAACTGTTCATTACCGCATAGATCACGAGTTAATCGACTAATACTCTGCAGAATATCAATCGCTGGATAATGATTCTGTTGTGCTAAATGTCGATCGAGAACGATATGACCATCAAGGATGCCTCGTACAGTATCTGCAACCGGTTCATTCATGTCATCGCCCTCAACAAGCACGGTAAAGAAGGCGGTGATAGATCCGATTTCACCAGCACCAGCACGTTCGAGAAGCTGAGGCAGGAGAGCAAAAACGCTGGGAGTATATCCACGGGTCGCTGGAGGTTCGCCAACCGCCAAACCAATTTCACGTTGAGCCATCGCAAAACGTGTGACTGAGTCCATCATCAAAAGAACCGACCGCCCCTGATCTCGAAAATATTCCGCTATAGCCATCGCGGTATAGGCCCCCTTCAACCGACATAAGGCAGGCTCGTTGGAAGTCGCAACAACCACAACCGACTTTCTCCGCCCCTCTTCAGTTAGATCTTTTTCCAAAAATTCCCGCACCTCACGTCCACGTTCACCCACTAAGGCGATTACATTAATGTCCGCCTCTGAATGAGCGGCCATCATACCGAGCAAGGTTGATTTACCCACACCCGACCCTGCAAAAATACCCAATCGCTGCCCCCGACCGACTGGAATTAAGGTGTCAATCGCCTTAATTCCCGTACTAAAAACCTTATGGATCCGAGCACGACGCAGTGGATGGGGTGGAACTCCCATACATCGAGCAACACCCGATGGACGAATCGCCTCCATCGCGTCCATCGGTTCACCTAAACTGTTGAGGACTCGGCCCAGCAATTCATCTCCAACCGGGATCTCTAAAGGACGACCGTGAGCAATGACTTCCGAACCAGGATGTATGCCTTGAAGATCTCCCAGCGGCATGAGCAGGACACGCCCAGCCCTAAATCCCACCACCTCCGCCAAAGTATGCCCATCGTGGCGAGCACTTTCGATCCGACAAATCTCGCCGACGGCACATAGAGGCCCCTCGCTTTCAATGACAAGGCCGATCATCTGCACGACCCTTCCTCGCTTTTCGACGACACGTGTGCTCCTGACTCGTTCAAGAACACCCGCCATACGGGAGTGCGAACTAGAAGGCTCAGGGATCATAACTCAATGGATTGACGGAGCAGCTCAAACTTGGACTCACGTCGAGCATCGAGAGAACCAAATTCTGTTTGAATGAGACATCCCCCACGCCCCACCGCAGTTGACACCTCAAACTGAACTCGGGTACCGCCTATTTCCTCGTGTCTCAAGGGGCTATTAATTGATTCCAACAATGCAAGGTCCTCCGGATGCAACAAGACTCGGATGCGACCACTATCCTCTAATGAACCCAATGCCTCTCGAACAGCGACCTCCACCATTTGAGGCGTTATTTCAATCGTATTCACCACTTTACGGGCCACTTCGAAAGCAATAGCCACCACCGTCTGCTCACACTCTCGAATCACTCCAGAAAGCGCCTCTCTTAGCTGCTGCAAAAGGCCATTTTGCATGTATTGCATATCCAAACGTTGCTGGATCAATTGCTGATGCAGCGACCGCTCTCCCTCTGCACGCCCTCGTTCAAAAGCATCTTCCTCCCGCCGCATCCAAGCACTCTCAAGTTTCCCGAGCGATAAGGTCACCAGATGAACATCTTTAGGAGGCTCAGAAAATTGAATTTTATTGGCGACTTCGAGCTTCATTTTGACCCGCTGCTCGACTCGGACCCCGCTGAAAGCTCCTCTTCGGCCTCCACTCTCCGAGCAATCTCAATAATCCGGAACTGTGCTACTTCGATATCTCGTAATCGAAGAGGCCCCATAAAACCAATCTCTTCCTGTACCGTCTCCGCCGCCCTCTTGGAAATCGCCGCAAACATAAAATTCTTCAGCGAATCACTCGTCGTCTTCAACGAAATCGCCAAATCACGCATATCTACCTCTCTAAGAATTCGCTGCAACAAAGGAAGCTCCAAATTACCAATATCCTCGAAAGTAAACATTTTTTGGCGAATCGATTGCCCCAACTCTGGATTTCGCTCTTCTATATTAATTAGTAGCGATTTGCTTACATTCTTATCCAACGCATTCAGAATATTTGCAGCACTCTTAATGCCGCCAGTCTGATTCAATGCCCGTGTATGTTTCGTGCCCAATTTCTTATTTAATACTTCAACTACTTTTTCAACTATCTCAATCGGAGTCGGATTTAGTGTAGCCAACCTCTCAACTACTTGTTCTCGAACTTCGCTCCGCAACATGACTAATATTTCAGAAGCTTTATCAGGTGGAAGATAACTAAGAATCAAAGAAATAGTTTGCGGCTGCTCACCCTTCAAGAGATTAAATACCTGTCGAGAATCTAATTCGACAATTTGCGCCATCGACGAGACGGGAGTGCGAGTCGGAGAGACTCGGCTAATAACATTAGCAGCATTATAAAGCCCAAGCGCCTTCTCTAGTACTTGCTGAGTATAATCAATTCCACCCCGTAGAGCCGTGCTGGCTTCCAGTGCTATATTAGTAAATTCTGAAAGAACTACATTCTGTAATTCCACGTTCATCATGCCAACTTTAGACATCTCACCACAAATCGCCTCCACTTCTTCAGGAGGTAAGTTGCGCAAGACAGTCACCGATGTTTCTTCACCCAGAACCACCAAGAGCATTGCGAATTTCTGAATTCTATTAAGCTTCGCAAAATCCTCTACTCGATTCGAAATTGTCTCTATTTCTTTAGCACGCATATTATTATTTTACTTTCTCGCCGCTCCGCATCATCCAAGTCCTTAGAGCGTGGGTCATGTTAGTCGGATTCTCTCGTACTAACTTATTCATCATTTCTGATGTAATAACAAAAGGATCAATTTCCTCAGTTTCTGACCGACGACGATTGCCGTTACTTTCACCTTTCTTCTCTTCAGCACCCACTGGAATACCGATAGGTATTTCTTCGATTGAAGTCTTCTGCAATGTCCTCCAGAAAAGAAAGAGTACAGCGAGACCCAAAACTGGGAAAATAGAATTTTGGGCTATTTCCCACAAGTAACGTTGACGATCAGACCTTTCAATTTGGATCTCCATTATCTTGGCTGGATCCTCGTTGAAGACCATTTCTACGATCCTGAGTTCATCCATCAAGCGACCTGTTTCAACGGACGTCTCTTGGATACCAAGAGCTGCCCGCACCCCGTTTCTGATGATTTCAATTTCGTTAGTTGATCTTGGTCTTTCGACTACATTGGTACCTGACCCAGTTGTTCTCATCGGCATAAATACCGCTGCCGAAATCCGCTTGACTCGCCCAGGTACATTATTTTGTGTCGTTATAGTCTGGCTAATATCATACTGGTTTTGAGAAATTTTCTTCAATGTATTGTTACGACTTGAGCCAGCGGCATTGATTGGTGAAACCGTATTTGTGTCAGCAATTGGAGTTGCGGCTACGCCCGCAGGTAACCCCCCTGCGACTTGGTTTCCTATTGTATTATCTATCTTTTCATCTGTTACAGTTCCACTCCGCAACACCTGCCCCTCAGGATCATATTTGGTTGTATTAAGCTGAGTCGTAGTAAAATCTAATTCGACAGCGACCCTAACTAAAACTTTCCCAGCTCCACCCATAATTACGGTAAAGACAGACTCTACTTGTTTTGCTAAATAACTTTCATACTCTTTCTTCTGCTTCAACTGCGTAGCGCTGGAGCCTCCAATGGGATCTGAATCCGACTGATCTGTTAAAAGATTACCTAGGTTGTCTGTTACACTGACCGATCCTGGAACCAATCCTTCGACCGAGTTAGCCACAAGAAAACGAATGGCGTTGACCGTACCTGCCGAAACCGGTGCGTTCCCGCGCAACTTCAGAAAGACTGAGGCACTTGGCTTTTTCTGATACTCAACCAACAACCGATTTTCCGGCATCACCAACAGTACCTGAGCTGACTCAATGCCATCAACCTTAGAAATTGTCATAGACAATTCACCTTGGATCGCTCGCATATAGTTGACCCGCTGAACAAAGTCAGAAATCCCAAAATTAGGTTTATCAAAAAGGGAGAATCCTGCTGATCCACCACCCGGAATTCCTTTTGTCACGAGTTGCATTCGTAACCGATGAACTTGGTCTGAGGGCACCAAGATCGACCCGCTCCGAAGTCGATAGGGCACTTTACTTTCGTCGAGTGCCGCGACAACTTTACCTGCCTCGGCATCGCCCAAGTTGCCGAATAAAACAGCGTAATCAACTCGACTGGACCAGAGCCCAATCGCAAGGAGTCCACCGATGACAACCAAAGCAGACAGGACAATTGAGATCTTCTGATTTAGCCCCAACTCCTTCCAAATTGCCGTCAACTGCTTGGCTATGAGTGCAAGACTGTTATTCATCTAGAAATGAGGTCTAAGGAGAAATCTACCGACCCGGATAGATCCGATGGGATCTGGGTAAATAGATAGAGTGGTGATTGGAAATTCATGGAGTGTATTGAAAAGGTTCAGACCTGCATCCGCATTAGTTCTTGATACGATTCCAGCAATTTATTGCGTACCTCAACCATCAACTGAAAGGAGACACTCGCTTCTTCCATAGCGATCATTGCCTGATGTAGGGAAACGCCTTGGTTACCGATTAGCCCTCTGACTGCCTCCCCTGCGACTCCCTGTCTGGCGTTCACATCACCGATTAAACCTCCCAGTGAATCAGCAAAAGAATCTCGCCCAGAGACCCGTCCAAAAGAAGGCAGCGCTGAGGCCATTGATTGGGCCCCACCCATCGAAGCAGGGTCGGAATCAGTCTTAAAAGCCCCAGTTAGCTGAGACAGTTCCTTCGATGGAATTATCTGACCCGTTCCGTCCATCCCGCTCGCCTTCTGAAACGCCTCCATTGCGCCACTGCTCGCGCCGCCACCCGCCCCCCCTTTTTGCAAGGCAGAACCCGTGAACGACCGAAGAGCAGCGATGGAATCAAGAGCCATAGTTCAATTCACTTTTAACGTTTACCGATCGCCATGGACTGCTGAGCCATTTGACGCGCATTCTTCACCACTGCCAAATTCGCTTCAAAGGCCCTCGAAGAAGCGATCATATCGACCATCTCCTCGTGCACATTGACATTGGGATACTGGACATTTCCGTTTTGATCGGCATCCGGATGTCCAGGATTAAAAACTTCACGAAAAGGAGCTTGATCCGGAGTAATCTTCGAGACGTGCACTGTATGAACATCACCCGATGTTGCTCCCCCGGCACCTTTAGACAGCAGCGATTCAAAAACAACCTGCTGACGCCGGTAGGGTTCACCATTAGGCCCACGCGTGACTTGGGCATTGGCCAAATTCTGGGAAACAATGTCGAAACGGGTTTGCTCTGCTTCGAGGGCTGAGGACGTACTCTTAATTCCGGATAGAAGTTGGATCATAAGGGTTAAAATTAGGCGCGACCGGTAATGGCTAAACGCAGCTTAAGGAGGGAACCAGACACCAACTGAGTTTCCAGTGTGTGAGCAACGGTATTCTGGTTCATTTCCAGCATCTCTTGCTCTAGCTTCACGGTATTGCCGTCGCGATTCGACGATATCGCCGTGAGATCTTGAGACACCGTCGGTCGCAGCATGCCCATTCGAGTCATATCGTTTGAATTTAAGGCTAAGGATAATTCAGTCTGAAAATTCTGCGCGACATCGACCCTCTTGTAGGCAGGTGTTTCAACATTGGCTAAATTGCTGGAAATCGCCTCATGCCGAAGAACAGTTGCATCCAAGAGTTTCTTGGTTGCCACGTAATTAGTTTGATTAAACAGGGACTGTATCATGCCTGCGCCTTCGCTCTTCCTTTGATAAGCAGCGAGCATGCCGAGACTCCTTCAAAGCCTTACCCCCATTTTTATTGGTTTTCAGCACGATCGCGGGGCGAAACACACTGCGACTGGGCATTTGCTGCCGAGCGCCACTCTTCGAAACAGGCAGAAGTTGCGATATCGCACGAAGTCATCTTACCGCCATCCACCCGAACAGAAGAGCCACGGACCAGGGCACGGCAACAGTGGCGGGTTTTCCGAGGCCGACCCGCGCCAATTAGTGACTAAATTGCTGGGTATCGCCGATCCAAAAGGGTTTTCGGGCGAGTGTCCGAAGCCAAAAGACGATGAACGTATCTAGGAATGGAACCGCCAATACCGCCAATACCGCCAATACCGCCAATACCGCCAATACCGCCAATACCGCCAATACCGCCAATACCGCCAATACCGCCAATACCGCCAAGGAAGTCAAAGGGGGACACCGTCTGCGAGAGCGAGATTCGGTCGGCATAAAAATGAGGGTGCAAAGGGAGCACCGCGATGAGGTCGCCCACCAAAGCCCTCCCTGCATCTCCCAGAGAAACGGTTGCTCAGGGATAATTCTACGGCAGAAATCCCAAAAGAGCGCCCAAAATCAACCCCGCGACTGTTCGAAACAGGCAGAAGTTGCGATATCGCACGAAGTCATCTTACCGCCATCCACCCGAACAGAAGAGCCACGGACCAGAGCACGGCAACAGCGGCGGGTTTTCCGAGGCCGACCCGCACCAATTGATGACTAAAATGCTGGGTATCGCCGATCCAAAAGGGTTTTCGGGCGAGTGTCCGAAGCCAAAAGACGGTGAACGTATCTAGAAATGGAACCGCCAATACCGCCAAGGAAGTCAAAGGGGACATCGTCTGCGAGAGCGAGATTCGGTCGGCATAAAAATGAGGGAGCAAAGGGAGCACCGCCATGAGGTAGCCCACCAAATGACTCCCTGCATCTCCCAGAAAAACGGTTGCGCGGGGATAATTATAAGGCAGAAATCCCAAAAGAGCGCCCAAGATCAACCCCGCAAAAGCCCCTGCCATAATATGGCCACTATTCGCATAAATAATTCCAAAAAATAAAGCCCCAATAGCTCCTAAGCCGCCGCATAACCCGTTCATATTGTCGCTAAGATTGAAGACATTGGTCACCACCACAATCCAGACCACCGTCGCTAGTCCATTCAACAGGGGATTAAGAACGAAAAACGCTCCTTGAACTCCTCCTAAAACAACGATTATCGCCATCAGAATCTGACCCAAGAATTTGTGGGCTGGTTTCAGTTCCAAATGATCATCGCACCCTCCCAAGAGGACCATTCCGACCGCTGCCACCACAACGGTGGCCAATGAGACAAGTAGTCGGAAAGGAATCTCGGTCAATTTTGTGAAAAACCCCGACTCAAAGAATCCTCCCATAATCACTAACGCTACCACCGATGCCCCCGAAAGCAGGCCAGTCAAAACAGCAAATCCGCCGGCTAAAGGGACGGGGTGAGTATGGATCTTTCGAAAGCCGGGATCATCCAATAGGCCTAGACGCCGACACAAATTCCGCCAAAAGGGCAGGCTGAGCCCTGAACCGAGTGCTCCGGCCGCCACGGACAATAGAAAAAAATTCTCAGGAAAGCTCATTCGATCTGCCGACCTTGATCACCGAGACACTCTAGATACAGATTATCTAGACCCTTTACCATTGCCTCAGTACCAAAACCGTTAAAAGTTGTCGCCCCGACTCCCCCATTCGGTCAACTACAATTAAGATTCATAAGGATGAGTGGGCCGGACCAAATCAGGTTCAATCCGCACCAGACCTGACACGGCAAGCGCGTCCGGTTCGAGTGCGACTTCCGCGCCATGGGTTTGACCCGATATTAGTTCGAGTTTCCCAAGGGGAATCCGACTCAATCCGAGCAACCGAGGCTAAGGTGTTTTTTTGGGTTCCGCCAACCAGCAACCGAGCGATAACAGGGCAAACACGCCTGCCATTCTTACCGCGCTGCGCGAAGGGCAGCCAGCCGTTGAACGACATTGGTGAATTCCCCCGTTTGGCGAGGTGCGATTTCCAAATAACGCTCAAGATGTTCTACTTCTTGACGCCCATTTTTTTGCAGACGAGCTACCTCAGCCAGCCCATAACAGACCTGAAAGTCTTCCGATCCATCTCGAATTAAGCGTTGATAATCTGCCCGCGCTTCCTCTAATTGATTCAATTTGAGACGAGAAATAGCCCGATTTATCCGTGCTAAAGCATTATCGGGGGATTGATCCAACACTCGGGTTAAGACCTCAGCAGCCTCCTTAAATTTCTCAGTCTGAAGAAAAATCAAGGCCCGACGGGAAATAGCTTCTAAGCTTCTCGGAAATGCTTTTTCCCATTGATCGGCAATCGAAAGAGCATCATCCGCTCGCCCATGAAGCAAATATAAATAGGATAAAAGGTCAGCGACCGAACCATTCAATGGATCTAAACTCAGTGCCAATCGCAGATGACCTTCTGCTGACTTAAAATCGTTATTTTCCAAAAAGATCCGTGCATCAAATTCAGCCATCTTGGATTTCTCCAAAGGAGTCCATTCACCCTGATCCGTGGCGGATCGCACCGCAGCCATCGCATTAGTGGCCGATTTCAAATCTCCGAAAGCAAATGCAGAACGAATAAAGCTTATCCGATACAATCGATTGGTGGGCACTAGATGGACCGCCCGATCAAAGCTTAAAGCGGCCCGACGAACCAATCCCTGATTTTGGGCGAGCAATCCAGTCCCGAACAAGCGGAGAAACTCCGGTTCATCCACGGGCCCATGAACATCTAACAATCCTGCTTTTTTATCCCAGGCATTCCATGCCTCGACCCCGGGCATTTTACCTGCTGAAAGTGACTTATTAACTAATAGATTCGCGACCGCCGCGGCATTTTCCGGATTCAGATTTATCGCTAAGTTGAACGCCTTAGCCGCTTCAGCGAGATGCCCTGCCCGCTGATAAAAAACCCCGGAAACATTAGCTGTCCGTGACCATAGGCTGCTCACAAGAAACGCATTGGAGGCACCTGATGCCCGATCACGGACCGCCGCTTGGGTCACCGGTTCCACCGTCTTCCAAAACTGTTGGACCGCCGCCAGATCAGCGTCTGCGGTTGGTTTTTCCAGAAGTGATTGACGAGGTAACGCTCCCTGAATGGAACCGACCGGTATAAAATCAAATAACTCGGCAAAAAAACTAAAAACAGGCGCAGCGCAAAAGAGCCGTTTCGATCGTGCCGCCTCGCTCGCGACCGTGAGCCAGATGCCCGCTACATTTTCCCTCGCATTTACCACATTCGTCAACCCGGGCCACTGGTTCCCGTGGTGCTTCAGCATAAATCGTCGATAATCCAGAAGTGGAGCCAAATGGCTACTCACCACCATCAACCCCGAACTGGTACCCATCGTTTTGTCGCCAGCCAACAAAGCTCGTCCCAACAGCGGATCCTCACAGTAAACCAAGGACGATCCGCTTCTCATGGGAATCAGCATCGTTTTAACATATTCCTGTAATCCTATTCCGTTCTCCACCCGCACCACGGGGTAATTGCGATAAAGAAGTACCGCTGGTACCGCGACCGTGGCCGCGACCGATAGGCCAGCCAACAGTCGAAAGAACATCCGCCCCAAAGAACTCTCTTGAGAGACATAACGATCATCGGGTTTCACCGTTGCCATCAATAAATAATACCCGGCCAAATAACCCACCACGAGACTACCACAGAAAGAAAAGGTCAGTAAAGGAAGCCCATACCCCAGTTGCCTCGGGCTGAATCGGCTATCAAATGCCACTGCAATGCAGGCGACAAACCAAACTAATTTCAACAACTGCCAGACCAATTTAGTCATTAAGCGATCCACGCCTGTTCCTGACGGAGTTCCCCAGCGAAAGCCCAAAGCGGCTAGGGGGAAGATCATAAGTAACGCCAGAAAAACAAAACGAGGGCGAGGAAACATCAATAACTGGTTTTTTTTCTCCTCGAGAATGCCCACCATAATTTGCCAAAAACCTTGATCTAACCGACTCGTCAGATTTCCAAACACTGGGATGAGTAAAAGAAGGCTCAATCCCAAAAAGAAGGCCAGAAAAAGGCGAACAAGAAAGCCCCATCGAAAAAAGGCTACTCCCTGCATCCAAGCAACCGAAACCAAGAAAAACGGAGCGAACCCGAGCATGCTCCAGTTATCGGCACACCCCAAACCAACCACCAAGGCCAATTTGGTCAACCGCCCCTCTTTTTTATCCAATCGAAACTCCAGAAGATTCCGAATGCACCAAGCAAACAAAAGCAGATCCAGCATCTGTCCCGTGTACGCCGTTGCATGTTCCCAAAAAAGATACTGAAAACTAAGCAAAAGGGTCGCGAGCACGGGTGGCACCCAAGCTAACGGGATAGTGAGGAGGGCGATTGAAGACCGTTCGCGGATGCGCTCTTCATTTTGACGATCATAGGGTAGAAGGGCGACTGAGCGAGCGAGCAAAAAAAGAACACTTCCCGCCATCAAAGAAGTAAAAAAATTAGCAAGAAAAGGAAAGGAAAGACCCGTCCGCGTTAGTCCACTGACCAACCATCCAAAAATCAAGTGAAGGGGTTCGGTATTGGGAGACTCAAAGGCCCAACCAGAGGCCCCCACTATTGGCAAGAGGCTCTGTATGCCAATCCATGGATTTAGGGTCGCCAAAAAGACGACCAGAACCGAAGACGCCAACAGCCATGGCAGCTTCCGTGTGACAAAGAGACGAGAAGAACGCGAAACATCTGCCATATGTTTCTTAAGCATTGAATAGAAAAAGGATAAAGGCAACGGCTTCAATAAAATTCGGGGGGCGTTGACTTTGACGGAGTCGTGTGGAATCGGGTAGGGGTAGGGATGGCCGTTGTCGGCCACCCCTCCCTCCGAACCGGACTGGCGGATTTCCCGCATCCGGCTCTCCAGTCGGTGAGTCACCCGCTTGTGGCGGGACTGGTGCGTTTGGCTTGGGCTAAGGCGTATAGAGAGATTAGCCCGAGCTTCTCGAAGAACGCATTGG
>CAMDGV010000023.1 GCA_945898055.1 Akkermansia muciniphila
CGGTGCTGAAGCAGCGCGGGAAGACCGGCCAGCCGATGTTCCCGCACATCAATCATCCGAACTTCGGCTGGGGCATCACCGCCGAGGAGCTCATGCGAGTGAACGGCGAGCGTTTCTTCGAGATCTACAACGGCCATCCGTCCGTCCACAACGAGGGAGAACCCGGTCACGCCGGCACGGAACGTGTCTGGGACATTGTGCTCACGTGGCGGCTGGGCGTGCTCGGACTGCCCCCGATGTTCGGGCTCGGCGTCGATGACTCGCACAACTACCACAAGTTCGGACTGAAGGAGTCCAACCCCGGCCGCGGTTGGGTGGTGGTCCGGGCCGCTCGCCTGACTCCGGAGTCGCTGATCGAGGCGCTGGAACGGGGGGATTTCTACGCGAGCTCTGGCGTGACGCTGAAGGATGTGCGCCGAGAGAAGAACCGACTGACTGTGCAGATCGCCGGCGAACCAGGCGTGACATACCGCACACAGTTCATCGGTACCCGCCGCGGCTTCAAGCCGGACAACGAGCCGCTTCGCAACGCCGCCGGCGGCATTCTCCGGGTCACGCACCGTTACAGCGACGATATCGGCAAAATCCTCGACCAGGTGGATGGCACCGTGGCCAGCTACGAACTCACGGGCAACGAGCTTTACGTTCGTGCCAAGGTCACCTCGTCCAAGCGGAAGGAGAATCCCTACGCCAAGGACGAGACCGAGTCGGCCTGGGTTCAACCGGTGATGCCGTAAAGGAACAGACGCATGGCGGCAGCGGGGATCTCGGAGCCTCGCCCCAACTCAACCGATTACCCTCCGCGTCAGAATACTAAATTCCTGCTATTTAAGAGCTGTGCACCGCGAAGTTATGGGTGATTGAGCAGAACTACCCTCTCCGATGAAGGCAGGAACAGGGCTGGAGACTGCGGAAGTTATTCAAGACCAGAGGGTATTCAGGCGGGATGTGGTGAAGAGAAATAAATAGCCTGCCCCATAGTTTAGCCCTCTTGGCGGCATTTGCTGACACAATTCAGCGATTGGTCCGGCTGCTTGTTTGATTTTTGTGATTGGGCCGATCGCCCCCCAAAGCAAGGCGGCATCGATGATTGGAAGAACAGAAAATTAGTCGAGCCCGGGACGCAATTTGAGTACAATGATGTACGAGTAAACTTGTTAGCCTATTCGCTGTTGCAAGTTTGGCGCAAGCCATTGCCGGTTGTATTAAAGGAGAAACTCATCGATCCGATTGGCGCATCAACTACTTGGAGATGGCATGGCTATGATAACTCGTTTGTCAATGTAGATGGCCAAATGATCCAATCGGTCAGTGGTGGAGGTCATTTCGGAGGCGGCTTGTTTATTAATACACTTGATCATGCTTGCTTTGGATTACTCTTTGCGCGTAAAGGAAAATGGAAGAATCAACAATTGATCTCAGAGCGTTGGGTGAGTGCTGTAAATCAATCATCATCTGCTAATAAATCCTATGGATTGATGTGGTGGACCAATCAAGAAAATTATTTAGATAACATTTCAAAAGATATATACTATGCAAATGGCTTTGGCGGCAACTACATTGTAGTTGATAAGGAACACGATTTAGTGATCGTGACAAGATGGTTGGATTCCGATAAGCTGGCCGAATTAGTAAGACTTGTCATTAGCTCAATAGAAGTCAAAAACTGATAGGAAATTGCTTTTTTGACGGGCTGGGGGAAAGAAACATCCGCTAGCATCGCTTGGCCAAAAAGCTCCCCGCCCCCGCCCCTAAAACATCCCATGCGAACCTGGCGAGATCTGATCTGATAAGCGTGGCCAAGCGATCCATCGCGATGCCCCAAGTCCAGTGCGCGATGAGGCTCATTGCACTCATTAAAGAACTCTTGGTGATCTAAAAAATCCTACGTCACCTCAACCTCTGGGGTGGCCAAAAAAAATTCGCCGAAGCCCGATCACCTTAAGACAATCCAGTGTTCAATCCACAGTCCACCGACGACCAATTTCTGATCGAGGAACAAATCATGCCCGACCACGAAAACGTCATCACCGACTGAGCACCTCGACCCGAGCAGCCCAATTTTCTACCCAAAAACGAAATTAAAAAGCTCTAAAATGACAAATCCCGACTCTGCATCGTCACCCTGACGACGCACCCCAAACCCAAAAAACTCAGGCACTAGAAAGCTAGATTACAAAAAAACCGTCACCGGGGACATTGACCGCTTCTCCTGGAGGAATATAAACTCGGAAAGTAGCCGACCAAAAACCAATTTTCCTTCCCCCCCAAGGTCAAGCAATTTCCTATCAGTAATTTCAGCCCTTGCCACAGCCATGACCCAAGTCCTTCTCTACCAATGTCCGAACTGCGATGCGAGTTGCTCAGTTGATACCGATCTAGTGGGCCTCAACGTCGTCTGCCCTAACTGCACCCAAGAATTCACAGCAACGCCCCCAGACACCGCCTCCGATTTCGAACTTCCTGACGCCATTCCATTCTTTAAATCCGGAAAACTTGAGATTCTCAAAAAAGAACTCAATAAACTCACTTCCGACGGAGAACTGAGCAAATCAGAAGAAATGGCCCTTACAAGAGCTGCCCTGATGCTCGGGTTAAAAGAAAAAGATTTTGTTAAATTAACCAAATCAGAATTCCTGATTCATTTTAATCCAATTCTTGAAAGGGCTTCCAAGACTGCCCACATAACAGATGAGGATGTTGAGGAAATAAATAAATTACAGATTAAATACGGCGCAGATCTGGAATTTGATGAGTCTTTTAGCGTTTTCCGATGGATATACTTGATGGAAGTCAAGGGCCAGACGCCGCCCCCAATAGTTAATGATGAAATACACCTAGAAGATGGTGAATCTATTTATATGGCGATGAATTCCACTTGGGCGCAACCGAGATCAAAGGCAACTAGTTATTCTGGCGTTTCAATCTCAGTCCCGACGGGCATCAGAGGAGTCAGGCTTAGGTTCGGCAAGATGCAAGCCAACCGAGTCGAGGAGATCACGGAGTTAGATTCTGGGCGGTTATATATTTCAAATAAATCAATTTACTTTCAAGGCGCAAACCGCAACACCGGGATTTCAATTTCATCTATTCTAGATACTACCGTCCACACTGACAGCATCAGGGTTGACAAGAAACGTGGCCGGGCTGACTACTTTGGAATGAGTTTGATGAATTCTAGATATATTCAAGCATTGATTGGGGTTCTTAAGTAAGTGGTCCGTAAGAGATATGATGCAGCAGTATAAAATAATTTTTCAAACATGTATTTATTTTATCACGGACTAGGTCGAGGAAAAATAGTACTACTCCAGATAAAAATTAATAAATATTTCCCTCAATAAAAAACCTATTTAATCTCTCAATTCTACTTTCCGGTTTTGTGATTTCCTCTTGGTGGCTACGGCGTGGTTTTCAGGAGGTCTGGGATGCGGGGTTGGTCCGGACCGGGTTGCGTCGTGATTTCGACTACCATGGCATTGAATTTAGCCTGTTCCTGTCGGATCCCTTGGAGCGTTTCCAATACGTTTTGAATCGTCGATTGCCAGTTCTTGCCTTGTCCATCGCTTTCAAATAGCGGCCTCAACCTCTGGGTGAGATGCCATTGAAGATGATAGGCCATCATGCAGATAAATAGGTGACTGTGGATCCGATCATCGGTCTTGTGGTAGGTCGGCTGCGTTTCGAGCGATACGGTCTTCAAGTCTCGAAAGGCCTGCTCCACTAAACTCAGGCTTTTATCGGTCAGCACCAACTCCGTGGCCGTTATCAACTCCTTCGTCACGTCCGCGCGAATCACGTAGCAGCCGTCAAAAAATAGCGTTTGGGGGGATCTTCGGGATAGAGGACTTCGACGCTATTCTTATCACCCAACAGTTCGGCCGGAAGGACCTTGATTGAAGAGTTTAAAATATGGCGAATAAAAATTGCTTAGTTGGGGGATCCTTCTAAACATTTTCTACAGTTTTTGAGGCAACGGACCCTGTTGCTAGGCCCCCTCCAAAAGCCCTCCGTTCACACTTTATGAAGACTTTATTACTTTGGCTCTGGCTGATACCCCTTGTATTGCTGGAAGTACGGGGCCAATCGATTTCCAAATCAGCTTACATCTCCAGCATTCGCACTTTCGGAACCAACGTCGTGGTTCAGGTTCAACTACCGACTGGGGCAAAACGGGTGACCCTGGAATCCCGATCCCGCTTTATCGGCGGCACTTGGACTCCTCGGAGGGTGCTGATGCCCAAAGCAGGCGAAACCCAATTATCGTTCTCTATCCCGATCTCCGAGGCCACCGAAGCACTACGCGCGATCGTGGATGATGAATCTTCTCTGCCTCTTCCCTCGGCTTTCTATTCTCTCCAGCAGGTTTTTGGCGAACAACTCAGTGGTTCACCACCTGTCACCACAATCACTCCAGGCACTAAAGGTCCGATCGCTCTCGTTTCTGACAGTTCATCTCGGACAGAATCGACGTCCCGCACAGTTTCTGAATCTGACATTTGGAAGTTCTCCGGATCCCACCTTTACTTCTTTAACCAGTACCGAGGCTTACACGTTTTTGACGTTTCAAATCCAGCGAAGCCAGTGTTGGAGGGTCGCCTTCCACTGACCAGTTATGGTGAACAATTACATGTTCTGCCCGCGCCGCTTTTAACAGGTAACTGGTTGGCTTTAATCACTCAGCAAGATTGCCAATGGGACGCTTCCGAAGTCCTTTTGGTACGATCGGAAAATGGAAAACCTACCCTTAGCAATCGCCTACCCGTCCCAGGTCGGGTGCTCGAGACACGCTTAATTGGCGATATCCTTCTGATGGCTACTCAAACGTGGAGTAATCGCACTGAAATGACGGCGATCCCCATTACCGTCGTTACTTCCATCGACCTTGCTAATCCCGAGAGTCCCGTCGTTCGTTACACCGGCATTTTCCCATTTATACCCACCGCCATCCATGCCACCGATCAACTCCTTTTTGTCGCGACCCAACCCGGTTGGAGTTGGTGGCTTCCTTCGGAAGGAGACTCACCAAAGACTCACACTGTGTTGGTCTTCGATGTCAGCGATCCTCTTGGGAACATCAACTATACAGGATCCTTTCCAACAAGCGGCCGAGTCGACGACAAGTTTAAGTTCGGACTCGATCGCGATGTCCTCACGGTGGTGTCTCAGGTGGACAGTCGATGGTCACCAATGGGAACACCTTTGGCACCCTCCCGTGTCGTGCTGGAGACGTTCTCTGTCGAAAACCGAGCTAAACCCTACCGCTTGGCCACTCTTAATTTAGTCACCAATGAATCCGTGTTCGCCACCCGCTTCGATGCCGGTCGTGCATACGTCGTTACCTTCCGTCGAGTCGATCCTCTCTGGATTGTTGATCTGTCCGATCCGAAGAGCCCAACGGTGCGGGGCGAACTTTCTGTACCTGGATGGTCGACTTACATTGAACCATTGGGCGATCGCTTACTCGCTATGGGCGTTGAATCAGGCCGAGCCGCTATCTCTCTCTTTGATGTCGCTGATCCGGCTGCGCCCGCACTCCTCTCCAAAGTTTTCCTCGGTGAAGGTTGGTCGTGGAGCGAGGCGAATGTGGATGAAAAAGCATTTCGCGTCTTTCCAGAATCCAACCTCGCTTTGCTCCCTTGGTTCGGCCGACTCGGAACCAATGACTGGTTTCAAGGAATTCAGTTACTCGACTTCACTCGCGATTCACTCCGACTGCGCGGAACTATCAACCATGCCGCATCTGCTCGCCGCGCCACTCTGGTTAACCAGCACGTCCTTAGTATTTCTGGTGCAGAAATTCTTTCGGCCGATATTTCCAACCGAGATAAACCTACTGTCCAAGCCGCGATTGATCTTGGTCGCCCTGTCGACCACGTTTTGGTAGCCGGCGACCGCCTCATACAATTGACCGGTGGACGTTGGGAAACCGCCTCGGGCCAACTCTCCCCACTGACTGTCGCTCTTTCCATCGAAACAGATCCAGAAAGCACTATCGCCAAACTTCAACTCTCTAATGCTCCGTTGATTGGCGCCGACTATCGTAATAATCAACTCTACCTTCTGCAAAAGTTCGATGACACCTACCGAACTGAACAAGAAATAAGTAAAAAAGATGTCGCAAGCTGGGTCAGATTGCCGGCGATCCTTCGTAACTTCACGAATAGTGTGGTTACGGCTAACCCGCCCTTGTTCCTCCCTGAAACAAATCTCGTGGTGATTGTCTATGAGGATTGGCCCGCTCCTATGCTGGTAACCAATACGGTCAGTTATACCAACTTCATCGGGGTTAACATCACTGGGTTAACCACACTGACAGTTGTCACAGTGGGCACCAACTTGGTTGTCACCGGTTCCACCAGTGTCTCCAATTCCCTCGGGGGTTGGTACGGTTCTTGGAACATCGCTCTTTGGCCGTCCGAGAGCACCCTGCTTTTCACGGGAACTCAGGGCGGTGGGGTGATGCTTGATTTTATCCGGCCTAGAGGTGGGTTTGTGGGTAACGGTCGACCTTGGTATGGTGGCGACTCGGGGAGACTCTTAGCTTTCGATGTCTCGAAGGCTTCAACTCCCAAATTGGCTTCAGATCTAACCCTTGATACGGGTAGCTCCCGAACCCTGTTTTTGAGTGGCACAAAGTTGTTTTTGGGAGGAGTTAAATCACACTACTCACCCCCAGTAATCAAGCCAGGTTCCACCAATGGAACAGAACTCCCTTGGTGGGAACAGTATGGCTCGTGGTCCTCTAGTTACCCTCTTCGAGTCGTCGACTACGCCGATCCCACAGAACCTTTGGTCCGTCCCGAATTACTTCTCCCCGGTGAACTCTCTGGTATTTCTCACCGCGGAAATCTCCTCTACTCACGCACCAATCAATGGACGTCGAAGGCATCCCTCTCCACCTTGACTGCCCTCGCCTACGATGGGGTCAACGTCAGCTTTGTAGACTCTCGAACGATCCCCAAGGGTAGCGCCACTCCTTTACTGGTACTTCCTGACGGGCGCATCCTTGTTGGCGACGACAACACCCTCGAAACTTGGTCTCTAAATCGGGACGGAAAACTACTGACGAGCGGATCAATCAAGGTGCCGAACCCGATCAGTGGATTCCAAACAATTGGTTCAACAATCCTTGCAGAAACCGGAGATATCCTCCTCAGGATCAAAACGGATCAGGATCCAATTACCCTCAGTGGACAAAGCGTTCGCCCTTGCAGTCTGTGGTTCGATGCCGCGACCGCCACCGCATCTCCCTCCGGTGGACTCTGGATTGCACGGAGCGACTATGGCCTCTGGTATCTGGCCTTTCACTCATTGTGACCTGCGACTCTCCTAGTTTCTGTTTCCGTCGAGACCGCGGTTTTTCGGTGATCGAACTTCTGACGGTGCTGGCCATCATCGGCATTGTGGCTACTCTGACACTCTCGGGAAGCGCTCGCGCGACCCACCGTGCTCGAGAGACTTTGTGCATCGAGAATTTAAGACAAATAGCGTTCGCAACCGATCTCTATCAAAAGGACACAGGTTCAAGGCCTCGAAGTCTCTCACGTGTCGCTTTACAGTCAGCCCAACTCGGCCAGGGACAACGGATTCTCTGTCCCTTAGAACCAAAGATTCGTTCAGGAGAAGGCCTGCCCCAAGGCACCCTTAACCTGAACGCTTGGGGCAACCGTGCCAATGCCAGCCAACAACCTCTTCGATTTCAGCAATTACGTGACCCCGATGGGTTGACCTTTGATCAAGAATTACGAGAGACAACGGAAACTCGCCCTTTCTCTTACCTTCACACTTTGGGCTGGAAACGGGCGGCTTGGGATAAACTCACGACGGATAATCGCCCCACCGGTCTCGTTGTCTGCCAGTTGCACGGCATCTCTCGGCTCAACGATTCGACAGTCACGGCTTCTCATCAAAATTACGAAGGCAAAACCCTGCGCAGCCAACGCGATGGGTCGGTCGTCACTCGCCGAATCTTCCGCTTGGAAACTAACTCGGACCCCAGCACAACGGCACTGCCCCTAGAAGATTATCCTTGGGATCTTTACCTAGATTCTCAACTAACTTCCTCCAACCTTGCGCCGTGAATGCCGACAGATCTCTGCGGCCAAACTCGTGGCCTAACTTTGCCCTCTACCACCGCTGGCTCCGACTCCTCTGGAGCGAGTGGTTTGCCCATTCTCATCTCATCCTCTTCACCCTCTCTGGATGGCTCGCTGTCGTATGGGCAGTTCCCTTTTTCGCTCACCCACTCTGGGTCCTAACGCCCAGCCTCCTTATTTCCGTTATTGCCGGCCCTTCCTTCGGAGGTGCTGATGTTATACACGGCGTCGAAGAATTCGCCTTCTCATTCCCTATCACTCGCTCGGAACGTTTTCTTTCCCGCAGTTTTTTAGGTGCTTTTCTTACCTTATTTATTTCGGCCGCTGGAGTCTTCTTGCTGGAGGATAGCCTCGCCGACGTCCTCGTTCGCACCTTTCTCAGTACCGGCCTCACCCAAGGGGAATTGAACCCTTCGATTTTCCTTTATAGTCTCCTCATCGGCTTCCCTTTCACCGTCTTTGCTCTGGGCTTTTCTATGGCCTCGCTCGCCACGGGGCGCACTCTCGCTTTTACCTCTTGGCTTTGGGGATTGCTGGGCGCGCTCTCCATCCTTCGCCTAGCCTCACGATTGGAAGAACAACGCTTCGATAGACTCACTGGATTCTTCGCCGTCCCCCTGCTCGCTGGTATCGGAACCTTAACCTTGCTCGTCGCTTGGCACTTATATTGTCGCAAAGAATCCGGCACCGGAACGGCTCCCCTCAGACTGCCGCGCAGTTGGTGGGGTTGGATGCTAGCCACTCTCGCCGCAACTGCCTGTATCGCATTGCTGCTCTATTGGTTAATTATTCATGTCGCTCGCGCTTTTTGATCCCTCCCCCTCTTTGAGTGTAGCCTACGCGGATAAACACAATGGTACCGTCTCGGAAACGTCATGGTCTTGCTGAAATCCAACGACGGATCGCTGAATTTAAAAGCTCGGGACTCACGAAGACTGAGTTTGCTACGAGATTGGGGGTTCATCCTCACCTTTATGCTCTCGTTACCGAGAGACGACTCGATACCGCCGGGGTCTGGCATCCCGCACCCCAGATTCCCAGTCGGATCTTAGAACAACTTTTCAGTGCCAGACTCCTTTCGGAACTGACCCGACTCGGCTTCATCAGTCCTGAGCTCATTGCCCGAATGCAGACTTGGAAACAGACCGTTTGTAATGTCGATTGAGGACGAAGCACCCCCCGGAAAACCGTGCTGAACGCGAGAGCCTCTCCCAATCTATTCTGCGTAATCCATTTTCCGAACCAAACGAAAACCGAACCTTGACCGCCAGACTTGTAGTGTAATTAAGCGCCATCTGAAGTCATTGATTAAAAAATGCGCTGTTTCCGTTTTTTAAAAAAAAGCGAGGTGTTCAATGAATTTTTGGAGTACGTTTCACCAATCGACTCTTCTAAAAACCAAACAAAAAACCCTCGCTGCCTTTTGCTTTGAAACACGCCGTTTTATTTTTGGTCTTGTGCGCCTTTGTTTTAGCTTGGCCTGACGCTTCCTGGGTCACTGCTCAGACCCAACCCACCGACCCCGTTGCTGCCGAACTTGGAGTGAAGAAAGTCCAAGATTCAGCCCTCGCTCTAGTTCGGTCGCGCAGTATCGGTACCGATCCGCTTCTTTCGGATGAGTCGGGATTTATTTCACTTTTTAACGGACGAGATCTGACTGGCTGGCAAGGATCCGGTTGGACTGTGAAGGACGGTCTTCTGATCTGCCACGGCGGCTTCCTAGCCTGTTCAAACCGACAATTTACCAACTTTATTATCCGATTCGAAGTGAAGCTTTCCGCGGGTGCTAACAACGGCCTCAATTTCAGATCAAAGAACTCCCTGTGGAACGAGATCCAAATTATCGACGAAACCCATCCAGCGTATGCAACGATCCATGACTATCAGGCGCATGGATCGCTTTACGGGGTGGCGGCGGCTCGACGCGGCTTCTGCAAACCTGTCGGGGAATGGAATACCCACGAACTAATCGCCAACGGTTCACACATCCAAGTCACCCTGAATGGAACGAAAATCGTGGATGTGGATATCAGCAAACTCGACCTAAACAACTGCAAGGATGGGACCGCTCATCCGGGGTTACGCAACCGCTCCGGCGATCTAGGTTGGCTGGGTCACCCCAATGCTGAGGAAAAGAACAGTCCTGTGTATTTCAGAAATATCCGTCTTAAACAACTCCCCTAAGCAGAGTTATTTATCCAGAACTCACTCTTCTACTCGGCCTCTAGAAAGTGTCTAAATCGACTGAGCGCACCTCACCGCCCATTAACTTATTCCGTCTTGATATTCGATACCATGCATGTTGCCAAACTCCTCTGCATCCTTGTGGCGCTTGCACAGCTCCTACCTCTAGCCTTAACAGCCGCTGGGGTAGTTAAGCCAATAAAAGTCTACATTTTTGCCGGTCAATCCAACATGGAGGGAGCCGATGCACACCCTGAACTTATCGATAGCTATCCGCTTTTCAAAGGTTCGGGCACGCCGCAAACGAATGTCCTCTTCACTTCGCTTCCCAGCCAAGGTCAAGGTGCTTTCGAAGGCTGGGGTCCACTTCAACCCCGTCACTCTTTTGGATCCGAACTCACCTTTGCGCGCCTGTTAAAACAGCGAGATAAGTCTCCTCTCGCGATTATTAAGTCAGCAGTTGGCGGCACGACACTCGCCTACGACTGGAATCCTGCGGCCCCCGCTAAAGGCCAGAAACTTTATCCAAGAACTCTTCAGCTCATTCAAGAGTCACTTCACGACCTGGAAAAACGGGGACTGTCCTATCGCCTCGAGGGGGTAATGTGGCATCAAGGCGAAAACGATATGCTGGATAAGAACCTTAATACCCATTACGCGAGCGGACTCGACCAACTCATCCGACAACTTCGCAAGGATCTCCATGCGCCCGCCTTAAAATGGTTCATTGCTGAGGTCAGCGAGAAAGGGATCTGGGGTATGGATAATCGCCAAAATCTCGCCGTTCTCCGGCAGCAGCAGGATGAGGTGCTGAAAGCGGATCCCCTCCTCCACTGGGTGCCAACCTCTCACCTGGCTTTTGAAGTCATGCAGAGTGGCCAACCCCATTATCATTTCGGAACTCAAGGCCAATTACAGATGGGCGAAGCGTTTGCAAGAGCCTATCTACAGAGCCTAGGCCAGAAGCCAATTGAGACAGGAGCACCCCTCAAAAATCACCTTCTGAAGCCGAAAACCCGTGTTCGCCTCTTCGTACTCGCGGGTCAACGAACGATGGAAGGTGAAGATACCTCTGTCGCAGATATTTCCAAAAGTCCGGACTTTAATCACCTCATATCCCCCCAGAAAAATGTTCTCTTCCGTTATTCGCTCGGAGGTCGGGTGAAGGTCTCGCAGACATGGGAACCTCTTGGGCCGGTTGATTTTCTCGGCAACTTCGGGCCTGAATTGAGCTTTGGAGCGCTTCTTAGAAAATCACTCAACGCCAAGGAGGGGCTGGCCCTCGTGAAATTTACCCACAGCGGCGCTCAAGGACCCGATTGGTTCCCGAGCGGTTCACCCGAAGCGCGTCGCGATCTTTATCCTCACTTCATCTCCTTTATCCGTGCAGCCCTCGAAGATCTAAATCGGCAAGGGTACGAACCTTCCTTGGAAGGGATCGTCTGGCATACCGGAGAAAACGACACTTACTTCGGTCCGTACCAAAGAAAAAACGCCACTTGGATGAAGGCGCTTATTACTCAAGTGCGACTCGATCTTCAGCAACCTCTTCTGCCTTGGTTTATTTCCGAACAACATCCCGCCGCTCTTTGGCGCAATATGGAATCCGTCAATGCCGATCTCAGGACGATGGCGCAGACTGAACAAAACATCGTCCTTATTAAAACGGATTCCCTGCCCTTTAATCGCCCGCACTTTGGGACTCAAGGAACACTTTTATTGGGTGAGGCAATGGCAAAAGCGTACCTTCAGCGCCATTAATTACCCCCGCCATTCAGAGTTTTAGAGCAGTGGGTTTGAACGGCGGAGTCGCTGCTTCAAAGACTTCGAGTTCCATGAGACATCCATTGCCATCGGCGGGTTGGAGGTTCCGGAGGAGTTCCCCACCCTGAATCAGCGCAGGGAGGGCAAACCCGCTCTCAAGAGGCCCAAACCGATCCGTTTGGAAATTGAAATTTCTCGACACTGGCCGGCACCATCTCAGTGCTAAATCCAGGCCGTTGTGGCGCTAAATAACGGGCTGAACGAATCTCACATGGGTCGGTGAAGTGCTCATGCAAATGATCCACAAACTCACACACTCGCCCCTCCCAAGATCCGCTGACGGAGGTAAAGTCGATCATACTAATGTGCTGAACAAATTCGCAAAGTCCCACTCCGCCGGCGTGTGGACACACTGGAACTCCAAACTTTGCAGCCATGAGAAGCACCGCTAGATTCTCATTTAAACCGCCTAATCGACAGGAATCCACCTGGCAAAAAGAGAGAGCCCGGGCCTGGAACAATTGCTTGAACAGAATCCGATTCATTCCGTGCTCACCGGTCGCCACCCCGATACCGAACGGCTCCATCGCCCGAGCA
Organism: Akkermansia muciniphila; assembly: GCA_945898055.1. Classification (GTDB taxonomy): domain Bacteria; phylum Verrucomicrobiota; class Verrucomicrobiia; order Limisphaerales; family UBA9464; genus SXXZ01. The sequence goes on from CAMDGV010000023.1 coordinate 12,645, forward strand.
ATCGTTGCATGCCCCAAAATATCGTCGGGCGAAGTGGGTTCTTCAATCCACCACGGTTTAAATGGAGCTAAATCGGTCATCCACGCAATCGCCTCAGGCACCTCCCAAACTTGATTCGCATCCACCATTAGTTTTCGGTCCCATCCGATTTCCTCGCGAATCAGGGCAAGCCGACGAATATCATCCGCACGATCGCGACCTACCTTCACCTTAATATGATTCCAACCCTCAGAGATCGCTGCACGGCATAATCGGCGAATCTTATCATCCGAATACCCCAACCAACCAGCGCTGGTGGTGTAGGCTGGATACCCTTTCTCTTCGAGTTCTTTGATTCGTGCAGCCTTGGCCGGTTCCGCCGCTCGGAGTAAGGCCAAGGCTTCCTCGGGAGTAATCGCATCGGTGATGTAACGAAAATCGACACACGCCACCAATGCTTCGGGGGTCATACAACTCACCAACCTCCAGACCGGGACCCCCTCGAATCGCGCATACAAATCCCAAAGTGCATTAACAATCGCCGCCATAGCAAGGTGGACGGCACCCTTGTCGGGCCCGATCCATCGCAGTTGAGAATCCCCATTTAATCGCCGCCAAACCTGTCCCGGCGAGGCCATAAACTCTGCCAGGGTCAGTCCCACTACTAAATGCTCGTGAGCCATGACTGCGGCACAAACAACATTGTTTCCCCGCCCAATGGTGAAGGTGGAACCATAGCCTTTTAAGGCCCCATCAGTGTGCAAAATCACGTAAGCCGATGAGTAGTCTGGGTCCGGATTCATCGCGTCAGAACCGTCCAAATCTCGAGAGGTGGGAAACCGGACGTCACAAACTTCAAGTCGTACAATGCGCATAGGCTGACTTCGATATTACCAGCAAGGCCGGCGCCGAGTCGAATGCCAAGCTCTCCGATTCTTTGGTGTCGCAAAATGAAACGGGCCGAAGACTCTTTACCCTTCTTTGCCCCAGACCTCATTTTGGAGCTTTTACACTTCAATGAAATTTCTTACCAAAGCTCTCAACCCATGGCTCGTAAAACGATGTTGATGAAGAAAAGCCGACGAATCCAAGCCACCTTTGAGTTCGCTCGAGACGCTTATGCCGAACTGGGCGTCGACGTCGCACAGACCCTAACCCGACTTCGGACGCTGCCCGTCTCCCTCCACTGTTGGCAGGGTGACGACGTCGGCGGATTCGAAGGAACGAATAATTCGCTGAGCGGAGGGATCGCCGTCACCGGTAATTATTTTGGCAAGGCAAGAACAGTTGAGGAATTACGCTCGGATTTAGAACAGGCTTTCGCACTGATCCCCGGTAAACAGCGTCTGAATCTTCATGCCTGTTACGGGGAGTTCGACGGTAAAAAAGTAGACCGTAATGAGATCACGGCTGAACATTTTACCGGATGGATCGAGTGGGCTAAGGTTCAAAATCTCGGCCTCGACTTTAATCCTACTTGCTTTGCACACCCCAAGTCTATCGACGGTTTTACCCTTTCGCATCAGGACCAAGGCATTCGTGAATTCTGGATCGAGCACTGTCGTAGGTCGCGGGAAATTGGAGCGGCGATGGGTAAATCTCTTGGGACACCCTGCATCACCAATGTGTGGGTCCCTGATGGCTTCAAGGAGACACCCGCCGATCGTTTAGCTCCTCGCCAACGACTGGCAGAATCCCTTGATGCGGTTTTTAAAAAGAAGCTTCCTGCAACTGATAACCTTGATGCGGTTGAACCAAAGCTCTTCGGAATCGGCGCAGAAAGTTGCACCATCGGTTCCCACGAATTTTACCTCGGATACGCTATCACTCGCGGCAAATTGCTCTGCCTTGATGCTGGGCATTTTCATCCCACAGAAAGCGTGGCCGACAAAATTTCTAGCCTGCTCCTTTATTTACCAAAAATTCTGCTGCACGTCAGTCGCGGAGTTCGCTGGGACAGCGATCATGTGGTCACGTTCACCGACGAGCTTCAATCCATGGCGCGCGAAATAATCGTCCACGACCCCGCCAACCGTATCCACCTTGGGCTCGACTATTTTGACGCCAGTATCAATCGAATCGCCGCTTGGGTTATCGGCACGCGTAACTTACTGCGGGCACTGTTGGTTGCTTTGCTCGAACCACCAGCAATTCGGGCCGCCGAGTTGAGGGGTGACACTACCGCCCGGCTGGCTCTCCAAGAAGAAGCTCGTACCCTCCCCTTCGGTGCGGTTTGGGATTACTACTGCGAGACCCAAGGCGTGCCTGTCGGCCCTGCATGGCTCGAGGAAGTGAAGTCTTATGAGAGGCGTGTTTTAACCCAACGGATTTAGGTGCTACTTTATTTAACTCACTTCAAAATGCCCCTCAGATTCTTGTCTTCGATCATCGATGGCTTGGTGCTCATTTATGAGGAACCCACTGAACTTAAGTCTCGATTGAACCCGGCTGAGAGCCCCTACTTTGCTGCGACAAGTCCTAGTTCAAACGTTCTTTAGAATGCGATCGTTCTAGGAATTATCAGAGTGAATCTTTCTCAATCAATCCCAGGTCAGATCCCGCTTTTGCAGCTTTCGGCAGTCACTAAATCTTTCGGCTCGGTCAGCGCACTGAAGGGCGTCTCGTTTGACCTGCAACCCGGCGAAATCCATGCATTAATCGGTGGAAATGGAGCAGGAAAATCGACGCTAATTAAGATCGTCGCCGGCGCACATTCACCAGATAGCGGCTCGATCAAGATCCATGGCCATCGTGTCACTCAGCTAACCCCTTCCGCCGCCCGCAATCTCGGCATCGCCTGCATCTACCAGCAACCTTCCCTCTTCCCTGACCTCACGGTCGCCGAAAACATCGCCCTACGATTGGAAAAAATCCGTTTGTTCGCACGGGTCCATTGGACAAACCGCCGCTTAAAGGCCGTACAATTACTCAAACTTATTGGAGCAGATATTTCACCCGACACCGAGGTGCGCGACCTCTCAATGCCTCAGCAACAACTTGTCGAGATCGCCTGCGCTCTTGGCTCTAAGGCACGAATCATCCTTATGGACGAACCGACGGCGTCGCTCACCCATAAGGAACAAGAGCGCCTCTTCGCCCTTGTACGAACCCTGCGCAACGACGGTGTCGGCATCATTTATATTTCCCATCGCTTGGAGGAAATCTTCGCCATCGCCGATCGAGTGACGGTGCTGCGCGATGGTGAAAGTACCGGAACAACCCCAGTCACTGAAACCAACCCTAGCGCACTGATTAAGCGAATGGTGGGTCGCGAAGTTTCCACTCTTTTTCCACCCGCCGAAAGCCAACTGGGACCAATGGTTCTCTCGCTGAGGGGCCTCGGATGTACCGCCGGTGGGGTGAAAAATATTACCCTCGATTTGCGCGCCGGAGAAATAGTCGGTCTCACTGGACTGGTAGGAGCCGGTCGCACCGAACTCGCCCGAGTGCTTTTTGGTATTACACCTGCCGATACTGGAGAAATTAGTCTCAACGGACAATGGGTGGTCATCACCTCCCCTCAAGACGCAATTGCTCTCGGGATTGCCTATCTGCCCGAGGATCGCCGCCGTCAGGGTGTGATTCTCGAAATGCCTCTATCCCACAACATAACTCTGGCCAGCCATCAACGGCTTTTTCCAAGGAATTGGCTCCGGCACACTACTGAACAGACTCTCGCCGAGAAATTTATCGAGGATCTCGCCGTTAAAACCTCCGGCGCAGTAGCCCTTGGCAACTCACTTTCTGGGGGGAATCAGCAGAAAGTTTCCCTCGCCCGTTGGCTAGCTACTAAACCTAAACTCTTGATTCTCGACGAACCCACTCAAGGTATCGACATCGGAGCAAAGAATGAGATCCACAAAATAATCCGTCGTCTCGCCAAGGAAGGTCTTGCCGTTCTGATGATCTCTAGCGACCTACCCGAAGTACTGGGTATGAGCGACCGAATCGCAGTTCTGCGTGGAGGTACTTTAGCCGCCATCTTGCCAAGGCAGTGCACGGCACACCAAGTGATGTCGGCATCATTGGGACTCAAGGAAGAAGGAGTGGGCGCTTGAAGCCTAATGTCCGTGAACGATCTGTAGTCCTCGCACTTGGCCTTCTGCTTTTAATGCTCGCGGTGTTCGCTCCGAACTTTTTTGAACCCCAACCGCTTCTCTCCCGATTAGCTTCTGCGGCGCCCAAGCTCGTCCTTGCCTGCGGCGTGGCTTTGGTGATTATCATTCGGCAAATCGATATTTCAATCGGCTCACTTTTCGCCGTGTGTGGAACCACCGCAGGACTTGCGGCCGCCGCTGATTGGCCCTGGCCCCTGGCGCTGCTCATTTCCGTCGGGGTCGGAATTCTCGGCGGTGCGATCAACGGTTTGCTGGTGGCTCAATTACGACTTCCGAGCATCGTAATCACCCTCGCTACAATGGTCATTCTCCGCGAAGGTGTGAGACTCAAACAGCAGGGCGTTTTCATCAATCTGCCAGAGGGAAGTCAGTGGTTCGGGTTGCCAATGGTCCTTGGCCAATTGACCCTGTGCACCCTCGCCGTCGGACTCCTGCTGATTATGACGCTGCTGCTCAAGCATTTTTCTGCGGGCCGATTTATCTATGCTGTCGGCTCCGATGAAGAGGCGGCTCGCCTCGCGGGCATTCGGCCGCGGTTGGTGACCTTTCTGGTCTTTATTACCATGGGCGCTCTCACTGGAATAGCCGCTCTCCTGAATCTAGTTCAATCGCCTCAAGTGGACCCAAACAGCGGACGAGGTCTCGAACTGGAGGCGATTGCTGCCGTCGTGGTCGGTGGGGTTGCCGTCAGTGGAGGAAGGGGCCGTCTCTGGGGTGTCTTTCTTGGTTTTTTACTTCTGATATGCACCAGTCCGGCCCTGACCTACCTCGGGGTAAAACCGTATTGGGAGAAGGTCATTCAAGGCGCAGTAATTCTACTCGCTGTGGTGGCGGATGGACTGAGAACCAAGAAGGCAAAATAAATCGATCGACCTAGCCGCTCTGCTAAAATGAAACCGCAACAACTGACTCGAATCTGGCCCCAACACGAAACTGTCCTTTTGTTGTTTATTATCGCTGAGGTGACTTACTTCAGCCTATTCGGCCGGCGCTTTTGTACGGTCGATAACTTCACAAATATCGTGCGACACTCCCTCGAAATCGGACTGCTCGCCTTGGTGATGACCCCTATTATTCTCACCGCTGGCATTGATTTATCCGTCGGTTCTACCCTCGGCTTGTGTGCGGTCCTCTTTGGAAAATTATGGCGTGATGCGGGTCTAGACCCTTGGCTCGCTCAAATTTGTACCATCGGCATCGGAGGCCTCTGCGGTGCGTGTAATGCATTGCTGATTGCTCAGATGAAACTACCCCCACTCATCGTGACTCTAGCCACTTTTTCGCTCTTCCGCGGTCTCGCTGAAGCCATCACTCAAGGCGTCGATGCATTTACTGATTTTCCTGAATCCTTCCTTTTCCTAGGCTCCGGGCAGTTGGGGCAATTACCCATCCAAGCTTGGATCCTAAGCGCGGCAGCAATCGGAGTTTGGTTACTTGTGCATCGAACAACCTTCGGCCGTTGCTTCCGGGCCATTGGCTTTTCACCTGAGGGAGCCCTTTACGCGGGCCTTCCGGTGCGTCGCCAATTAGCGTTGGTGTACGTGTTGGCAGGCTTGGTCGCCGGCCTTGCCTCCCTCACTTACACGGCTCGCTTCGGCACGGCAAAGGCCGACGCCGGCACCGGCTACGAACTGTTTGCCATCACCGCCGTTGTTCTCGGAGGCACCCGGATTTTTGGCGGCGTTGGTTCGGTTCATGGGACATTGCTCGGCGTGGCGACGTTAGCTATCTTGAACAATGGACTTTCCCGCCTGCCCAACCTCATGAATATCGCTAGCGAACTTTCTGGCATCGTCACGGGTGTATTGTTGTTACTGGCGCTCACGGCTTCCGCACTACCTCACTGGCTGAAGGCGAACCAAAAATAGGCGATCCTTGTCAAGCCACACCTCAATCAGGTTGAATCACAGCATTCATCCTATGCGATCCCTTTTTTCCTTCCTTTTAGTTCTCAGCCTTGCGGCTCTCTCTGGCTGCAAACCGTCTGAGGTCGCCTTAACGGCTGCGGTCGATACCGCAACCAATAAAAAAATCACGCTGGCGTTCATGCCCAAGTCCAAAGGTAACGCTTATTTTGTCTCGTGTCGCCAAGGGGCGGATGCCGCAGCCAAGGAATTAGGCATCGAACTCATCTTTGATGGACCGACCCAACCTGATCCAGCGAAACAGAATGAAATCATCGAGAACTGGATCACTCTCGGTGTCGACGTGATTGCCGTTGCTTGCGAAAGTAAAGACGGTATTTCCACCGCCTTAAGAAAAGCTCGAAGCAAAGGAGTCAAAATCGTCACCTACGATTCCGATGCCAACCCCGATGCCCGAGATTTTTTTGTCAATCAAGCAACACCCGAAGGGATCGGCTACGCACTGATGGATGAGGCGGCTCGGCTCTGCAACAACTCCGGCGAGTTTGCGATTATAACCGCTTCGTTGACTGCCCAGAACATGATCGAGTGGCAGAAGCATATCGAGGCAAGGCGTCTGGCGAAATATCCCGACATGAAAAATGTTGCACTTCGCCCCTGCGACGATTTGAAAGATAAAGCTCAAGCTGAAGCCACCATTTTGCTGAGCGCGTATCCCAACCTAAAGTTGCTGATGAATATCTGTTCGCCCGCGGTTCCCGGCGCGGCTGAAGCAGTAAAACAAGCAGGCAAAAGCGGGAAAGTAAAAGTTATCGGACTAGGTCTTCCCAACGAAAACAAGCGCTACGTGAAGGACGGGACCACGGATACCGTGATCCTCTGGAAAACAGTGGATCTAGGTTATCTAACTGTGCAAGCGGCGACCGCGCTGGCGAAGGGGCAACTCAAATCGGGTGCAACGCATTTTGAAGGAGGACACCTCGGTAAATTTAAAATAGTGGGGGATAACATTCTCTTGGGTGAGCCTTTTAAGTTCACTAAGGATAATATCGATCAATTCGATTTCTGAGCCCTTTTCAGTCGAATTGCTCTTAACCTTGTATGATTCGAAAAGCCTTTGTTATGAGCGTCCATCCGCAGCAAGAGGCGGAATATGTACGCCGGCACCAGCCGATCTGGCCGGAGTTAGAGTCGGCCTTGCTTGATCACGGAGTGAAGACATACTCGATCTTTTTGGTCCAAGAATCTCGGCAACTTTTTGCCTACGTTGAATTCGACGACGAGGAGCAATGGATCGCCCTAGGAAAGACCGACGTCTGCCGCCGCTGGTGGTCCCACATGAGCGAACTGATGCCAGTAAACCCTGACCAGAGTCCCCGTTCCGAAGATCTGGCTGAGGTGTTTCATTTGAGCCGAGCTTAATTGCGAACGATCTTATTGCTCCAAACTTTGTTTTTCTCAATTCCCCCTCGCAAAAGTCCACCAAGTCCATCAGTCAGATTGCAAACCATCGTTGACGCAAGCCTGCCTGCCTAACACCGTCTTGAGGTCCGGATCAACCGGAGTCCAGTTGGGCTTCGTTCCCCCGGTCTTTCTCCATTTATGAGCAAACTCGACGAAGTGTACGCAAAGCTGCAGGTCAAAAACGGGGCCAAGATGGCGCTGATTGTCCTCGATGGACTCGGTGATATAGCCACTAAATCGCAAGGATGGCTCACCCCGCTCGAAGCCGCTTGCACCCCAAACCTTGATGCCCTCAGCTGTTCAGGGTCGGCGCAAGGTCGCATGATTCCAGTAGCGCCTGGCATCACACCCGGATCCGGCCCGGGCCATCTCGCCCTTTTCGGTTATGACCCGATTGACTGGCAAGTGGGGCGCGGGGTCATTGAAACCCTTGGGTTGGGTATCGAACTCAAGAACGGTGACGTCGCCGCCCGCGCTAACTTCTGTTCGCTGAACAAAGAGGGCTTAGTTACCGACCGGCGCGCTGGGCGTATCGCCACGGAAGTTTGTGAGCGCCTGTGCACGATTCTCTCTTCCAATATTACGAAAATCGGCACCACTGAAGTCCTTATTTATCCCGGAAAAGAACATCGGTTCGTCATCGTTTTTCGGGGCACCGGTTTGGAAGGCCCTCTGACCGATACCGATCCTAATCGTGAAGGATTGGTGATTGCCGAAGCTGTACCGACCGATCCTTCAAACGTCGGTCAGGCCAAGGTGGCTCAGTTAATTAAAGACTTTTACAAACTCGCGCTCCCTTTGCTGGCGGCAGAAAAGACGGCTAACGGATTCCTGATGCGCGGCGTGGCGCATCAACCGAACATTCCCACTTTCCAGCAACGCTACGGCCTCAAGGCGGCGGCTATTGCTGTTTACCCCATGTACAAGGGGCTCAGTCAATTGGTCGGGATGGTCAAGATCGAAGGACCGGAAACAATCGCCCAACAGTTTGAACGGTATGTTGCCGAGTACGACAACTACGACTTCTTCTTTATCCACTACAAATACACCGATAAATCAGGTGAAGACGGGGACTTTGCCGCCAAGGTCAAAGCGATCGAAGATTTCGATGCCGCACTCCCTATTTTTTTAGCCCGCAAACCCGACGTCATTGCTATCACCGGCGACCATTCCACTCCGTGCGCGTTGAAAGGCCATTCTTGGCATCCGCAACCCGTTCTTCTCCATTCCAAAGCGAGTGGGAGCGATAAGCTGGTGCGCTTTACCGAAACGGGCGCCAACAGTGGTTCGCTCAGCGTCTTTGAGGCTAAGTATCTCATGCGCCTAATGCAGGCTAATGCCGGAATGTTCGACAAATACGGAGCCTAACCAGGATAGCCTTCCGACCTCTCTGCGATCGTGGAGGGGTCTTTTCTCCCAAGTCGGCTCAACCCTCGCACCCCACTTTTCTCCCAGCCTAAGTCCTTGGAATCCTCTGTCCAGTTCACCCCAATCGGGCATCTTCGCTCTGGGAAAAATGTCCTGTTTGAAGCCCGCCATCAACCGCGTGAAAGCGATTCCGAGCGGAACATTCTCGAACTTTATCCCACTCCTGGGATCCGCGAAGCTCTCCGTGATCTTGAGGGTATGGAACGACTCTGGTTGGTGTGGTGGTTCCATAAAGCAACATCGTGGCGTCCCCTAGTCCTACCCCCTCGCGGCACAGCGCGCCGCCGAGGAGTCTTCGCCACCCGCTCCCCGCATCGCCCTAATCCCATCGGTATTTCTCCTGTCCGATTGATCGGTATCGAAGGACTCCAACTCATTCTTGGTCCCTGCGATCTCGTCGAAGGAACTCCTGTTCTCGATATTAAGCCGTATGTTCCGGCTTATGATTCGTTTCCCCAAGCGACGGCAGGATGGATCGATGAGGTCGAAGCTTCGATGGCCGTTCCGCCCGCTTATACGGTCGAATTGGACCCCTTAGCGCTCGAACAATCTCGATGGTTGCGTGAGCGTTGGAAGGTAGACTTCCTACTCCGTCTGACCGAACTGCTGTCCCGTGATCCTTCTCCCCATCGCACTCGGCGTATTCGGGCTCGTTCATCGACTCTTTTCGAGATTGGGTGCGGTACTTGGAAGGGGCTTTTTCAAGTCGATACGAACCGCGTCCTAGTGACCGGATTCGAACCGTCTTTCCCCGTCCGTTTCCTCACCGAAGCATGGCGCACAGGTATTCCGGATCACGACGCTCAACTTGATTTTTTGCGCCGGTGGCCTTGTCCAGCTCTCGAACCTCGGATCCCCACCGCCCCAACTCCCTAAGTCTCTCGGAAAACAACCGACTTGGTGGTTGCCCAAGCCTCTCTCTAAGCGTAATTCGTACGCATACGTATGAAGCCACTGTCTCCCCCTCTACCCCCTTTGGACCGTACCGCTTGGTTGGTATTACTCGTTGCCGCTATTGGGTTCCTTTTCGATACCTACGAACTGCTGCTTTTACCCTTAATCGCCGCACCCGCAATTTCTGAGATTCTCCAACTGCCGACCAGTCATCCCGATGTCACAACTTGGGTGGGGCGTCTCCTTTGGATGGCTGCTCTTTGTGGTGGTGTCTTTGGCTTAATCGGAGGTTGGCTTACCGATCGTTTCGGTCGGAAAACCGTCCTTGCCGCCAGTATCGCTCTCTATTCTCTCTCGCCGGTCGCCGCCGCTCTGAGTACCTCCCTCGCGGGCTTCATCTTCTTTCGCTGCACCACCTTTGTCGGAGTCTGTGTCGAATTCGTCGCGGCAATTACTTGGTTAGCAGAACTCTTCCCGGAAAAGGGGCGCAAAGAAAAAGTACTCGGCTGGACTCAAGCTTTCGCTTCAATCGGCGGACTCTTCGTTACTGTGGTCAATGGATGGATTCTGAATCACGCTGCCTCGTTACCAGCACTCCCGATCGGCGAACCTTTCAATGCTCATGCCGATTGGCGCTACACTCTGATTACCGGCCTCTTGCCTGCCTTACCGATCGCTCTGCTCTTGCCTTTTGTCCCCGAATCTCGCGCTTGGCAACAACGTCGCGCCGCAGGAACACTCAAGCGGGCTCGTTTAAGTGAACTATTTTCGCCGGCTCTCCGAAGAACAACTTGGATCACTGCAGCACTCTCCGCTTGCGCCTACGGGGTCGCTTTCGGCGCACTCCAACTGACCCCCACTCGGATCGTTCCCGGTCTTTCCACTTTGGCAAGCGCTCAACAAAGCCTCCGTCCTCTTCAGGTAGAAGCATCCGAACTTAATAAACAACTCGATGGAGTTCGACCCGCCTTCGATGACGCTACCACCGCTGTCCCCGGACTTCGCGAACTCGCCGGTCAACGAGCTAAACTGCGGGTTGCCATGAGGACCGCCGCGAAACCTCTGTCCAATACCAACACCACCCCCGAAGTACGCGCCATTATCACGACAAAACTTTCAGCGCTTACCAATCAATTCACGCAACTAGACACCCAACTCACCGAACTCACTGCATCCCGTCTTGAAGCTCGCTCCGCGGTGCTGGCTCGAGAAAAAATCCTCGGACAACTCGGGGCCAATCGCGCCAAACAGGAAGGCCCAGATACCCTCATCAAAACCCGTGGCAAAGATATTCAGTTCTGGCAGGAACTAGGCGGATTAGCGGGTCGCATCGCCCTCGCTCTGCTGCTGGCCGCGGCCATCACCCGGGGTAACCTCCTGCGCCTTTTTCAAGCCCCAGGTCTACTCGTCTTACCTCTGACTTATCTTTGGCTTTTCAATGCTCAACCCGAACTCTTTCAATGGGGTATCTTCCTCGCTGGTTTCCTTACCGTCGCCCAATTTAGCTACATGGGTGAATATCTTCCAAAAGTGTTCCCTCTCCACTTGCGGGCCACCGGCGGCAGCTTCGCGACCAATGTAGGCGGCCGTATGATTGGCACTTCGATGGCCTTCTTTACTACGAACCTCCTCGCGCCTGCTCTCGGTGGTACCGGCCCTGCCTTCATCGCTAAGTCCGCCGCTCTTGTCGGGATCACCATGTTCGCTCTGGGCTTCTTTCTGAGCTTCTTCCTTCCTGAACCAAGTTCTGAACCCAGTTCTCATTCGTAATAAACCAATTGCTCACTTCCTCTCTTACCCTTTCAATTTACTTATGCGCTCCTCCTCTCTCCTCCCCTCACTCGTTGCCCTTTTTACCGCACTCCGCCTCGCTGCTGGGCCTGTCGATGAAATGACCGGTGCCGCTCAGGCTTTCCTCGCCGCTCTTAACGACGATCAACGGTCGATCACGCGCTTCGACTTCAAAGCCGACGAACGGGAAAATTGGCACTTTATCCCCAAAGACCGCAAAGGTATCACCGTTGGCAGTCTCAAACCGGCTCAACAAAATCTAGCCTTCGCACTGCTCTCGACCGGTCTCAGTCCGCGTGGATTCAATAAGGCGGCCACCATTATGAGCTTGGAACAAATCCTCCAAGATAGTGAAGGCCCAACTCGCCGTTTCCCTCGTGATCCGCACCTTTATTATATCAGTATCTTCGGCACTCCTGATGCCAAAGGAACTTGGGGATGGCGCTATGAAGGGCACCATATGTCCTTCAATTTCACGATCGTCGACGGTGCTTTTGCCGCCGGTACTCCAAGTATGCTGGGAACAAATCCGGCCGAAGTCCGCACTGGACCTCGCGCCGGCCTTCGCGTTCTTTCCGCCGAAGAAGATCTCGCTCGCAACCTTCTCGACTCGCTCACCCCAGACCAACGACACACCGCGGTCATCCTCGAAACTGCCCCCGACGATATCCTAACTGTCGCCGCGCGGAAGGCAGAGATCGGTCAACCCAAAGGGCTCACCTATGCTCAGATGGACTCCGCCCAAAAGACTCTCTTAAATAGTCTCGTCGCCGAATATGTGGGCCGTCTTCGCGGTGAACTCGCTGAATCCGATCTCGCTAAAATCAAAGCCGCTGGACTCAATAAGATTCATTTTGCTTGGGCAGGTTCCCTAAAACGTGGCGAACGGCACTACTATCGGGTTCATGGCCCCACTTTCTTACTCGAATACGATAACACGCAGAACGATGCAAATCACATCCACGCCGTGTGGCGTGACTTTACTAACGATTTCGGACGCGACATTCTCGCTGAACATCTTAAAAACGATCACAAAGCTAAATAAGCGCTCCCATGACCCATTCTCCGATGAAGCTACTCTTAGCGATCCCCTGCCTCTGCTTTGCACTTCAGGCCTCTGACTGGCCCTCTTGGCGAGGTCCAAATGGAAATCAAATTTCACCGGAAACTCGCTTTCCTCTGTCTTGGAAGTGGTCCAAGGAGGGCGGGAAGAATATCCGCTGGCGCGTCGAACTCCCTGAACCTGGAAATGCCTCCCCCATTGTCCTTGGAAAAAAAATCTACCTCACCCAAGCCCTTCAAGAAGGCCACAATCGGGCCCTCTTAGCCTTCGATCGTTCGTCGGGTAAGGAACTCTGGCGTCATGTCGTCTCCCGTGAGGCAACGGATGCTCATCACGAGACCAACCCCCACTGCTCTGCCTCTCCAGTGGCGGATGATCACGGCGTGGTGGCCAGCTTCGCTTCAGCAGGAATTGTCTCTATTTCACACGATGGCAAACAGCAATGGCAGACCGATCTAGGCCCACAAAACCATTCTTGGGGTCAGGGTTCTTCCCCTGTTTTTCACGGAAAAACGGTCCTGGTTTATCACGGTCCAGGCGAGTTCTCTGCGCTCCACGCGCTCGACCGAATGACCGGCAAGGTTCTCTGGAAAACTTCACTGAAAGAGGTCCATCCAAAAGAACGTTTTGACGGTTTTGCAGGAAAAAACGGTGGAATGTTAGGTTCTTTTGCCACACCTCTTCTGGTTACTTCTGGGGGACGGACCGAAATCGTCCTCGCTGCAGCTAATAAGCTAAGTGCTTTTTCTCCGACGGACGGCCATGAATTGTGGTCGATGGAGGGAATGAATCCTCTGGTTTATTCCTCTGCAAGCTTTGGCGATAATACCATCGTTGCCATGGGCGGATTCTTTGGATCCTCCATTTTTGTGCGACCCGGCGGGTCAGGAGATCGCACCGCCGAACGATTGGTCTTCGAACAACGCTCGAAAAAAGGGCGCATAGGTTCTCCGGTTATTTACAAAGGTCATGCTTATCTCGCTTCCAATGACGGTTTTGGACAATGCATCGACCTTAAAACGGGGGCACTCGTTTGGGAGGAACGTCTCCCTGCCACCGGTGCCAATGGTGAAACTTGGTCTTCAATGACACTCGCCGGAGACCGTCTCTATGTCGTAAATCGCTCCGGCGACACCTTGGTCTTACGCGCCGCACCAAAATTTGAACTCCTCGCCACCAATCCTGTCGGAGAAATCTCTAATGCCACCTTGGCTCTCTCAAATGGTCAGATTTTTCTGCGAACTCATTCCGCTCTCTATTGCATTGCAGAAGCAAACTCCACGGCTTCAAACCACTAAAGGTCCTTTAAAAACTAACTAAATCATCCTTCGTCGACGATGCCTCTTTTCGTCCATCCAGCTCTCGCCTCCCTCATTCAAACGTTGAGTCTCCCTTCGGCGACCCTTCGTTTCGGCCCGGTTCAGCTTACCTCAATGGGGCCGACTTACCAACTTCGACATCTCCTCGACGCAACCACTCCTGTTGAGTCCCTGCGCATCGTCGAATCCGCGTCCCTGCGAGATCTAGTTAATCACGCTGAAAATAAGGCTTTCCGCCCCAATAAAGCCGCGCCGAATTTGGTCCAAGGTTGGCTTTGTCAGGTGAACACTGCCAATGAATTGAGAGATGCCCTAGAAACAATTCTACCGGGCGGATTAGCCGATTGGTTTGCGGCAAGCCAGACCGGCTTCAAACCTCTCGATTTTCGAACTTTCGCGGGCCGTCAGTCCGGTATGTATCGCACGGTCGATTCACTCAGCGATCCAGACGCCTGCGAGGTTACCCGCGCCTGTTGCGATTCCCGTTTCTGCTCTCGTCGCCGTCTCTGGTCGGTCGGCCAGAGTGAAACGGATTCAATGCGAGAGAAATCCGACGTTCCTTGCCTTGAACCTTGTGCTTTACTTCTCGAACTGGCCCGGCGTGCTCATCGCCTGAATCAACAGGAACGATCCACCATCACCCTAAGCGAAGGTGATCTCGCCACCCTCGCCGCCGCTATCAATATCGCGGTTGCTCATACCGACCCCACCCTTCGTGAAGGAGACCTGAGCGACTCGGGTCATCCTCGTCGACTGATGTTGCTTCGGGAAAAACTTCTACCGTGGCTTCCGGCAGCCACTCTCAGTATCGACGGTTAATCCCGCATTTGCTTGGCCTCTCGCTCTCCGGACCGTTTCAATTCACCCCGTGCGTAATCCGATCATTGTTGCCCTCGACCTACCCTCCGCTCCGGTTGCTCTCGACCTCGCCCGCCGTGTCGCTCCTCACGTCGGAGCCTTTAAGGTCGGCAAAGAACTTTTCGTTGCCGAAGGCCCAGATTTGGTACGTCGCCTTCGTGACACCGGCGCCTCTGTTTTTCTCGACCTTAAATTTCACGACATCCCCAATACCGTCGCCAAAGCAGTGGCAGCTGCGGTTCGGTTAGACGTACAAATGCTCACCGTCCATTGCTCCGGTGGATCCTCAATGTTGCGGGCGGCCGAGGTCGCCGCTCAAGAAACTGCAGCAACCCTCGGCCGGCCTGCTCCGTTAGTCCTCGGTGTAACCGTGCTCACCAGTATGGATACAGCCGCCTTGCGTGAACTCGGTGGTGAAACAAACCTGACCCTTCAAGTGGAACGGCTCGCCTGTCTCGCGGCTGATGCTGGCTTACGTGGATTGGTCTGTTCTCCCTTGGAAATCGAAGCCATCCGCAAACTTCTCCCCCACTCTCTGCAGTTGATTACTCCCGGAATCCGCACTGGAGCTGAAAAATCTGACGATCAAAAACGCACGATGGGCCCCGCTGAAGCGATGGCTGCAGGTGCTACTTGGTTGGTGGTGGGTCGCCCAATTTATGGAGCAGCCGATCCCATCGCCGCTGCGCGCCATCTTCTCGAATTGTTAGGAGCCTAAACCCTCAATTTGAGCTCGGTTCCGAGCTTTCCTCAACTAGTCTGGCATCGTCAACGAGGCCGCATGGAAACGAAGAAGATCCACATCATTGGCCCGCACACTTTGGCCCTGTAGGTAGGGCGGCATCCGCCCAATCCTTAGCGTGTCTGGTGATCGAAATTTCCATACTTCAGCGTGCCCATCGGCAAAACTCAGTGTCGCTGATCCAAAATGGCGCACCGATGGAAAATCAACCCACGACCAGACGCCCGGTTGAGTTACCACGAACCGTGCATTCTCAATGCTGTTCTCGTGTTCATCTAAAAAGACAAAAGCCAATGACGGCGCTGGTTTTTGTATCTGAGTGAGGGTGTGCCAGCAGGAACGGCTCTGAGGATCGGGTTGGTCATTCATCGAAGCACTCATCGAAACACTTCTCACCCGCGCTACTTTTTTGGCGTCGCGCACGGTGGATCGATCGGCCGGACACTTATAAATTCCTGTCGCACGGTTGTAGGGGAAAAGCAGCCCTCTCTCTATATTCACAGTACTCGTATCGGTGTAAGCATTTCCAGTAACCCAAGTCCGCGCGGTCGCATTGGCTCCTTCGCGACCACCGCTCAAAACGGTTTCGTTGGGCGGCAAGTTGTCTCGAAAATCATCGATGTACAGCAACCATGCGATGTTGAGTTGTCGATAATTTCCTAAGCACTGAGTGCGAACCGCCTGAGCCTTGGCCTTACCCAGCGAAGGCAAGAGCAAGCCGGCAAGAATGGCCATGATCGCAATGACCACCAGCAACTCAATCAGCGTGAAGCCCCGTCGTAACTTCAGCATTAATGGGTCCCTCTTCATTCACTTTCGTCCCTCAAATAAGTTCTTAAAACTATGTAAATCTTAGAGAAATTTCCATTCTCTTTGGAAGGCTAATGAATGCGCAAATGGCTGCCGATTCTCTTCCCGCCGCCCGCAATCCCTTTGGACCTTTAATGGGGCCGCGCTCTTTCGAGCGCCGAAGAAGGCGGGCAGTTCCTTTACCCGTTCCCCGTCATCCATGAGGCCCTGCGGGATGATCCCCCGGTCGGCTGCAGCGAGTTCAAAGCACAAAGACGACTCGTTACTGCTCTCTTTCAGGTTCATTGCCTTGGCCTAGGGGCTGAGGATTTTCCAATCCTGCAGCGGCGAGAGGGTCCGGCGCTCCCAGCGGCTGACGTTGCCCGGATCGCCTCCGGCGGCTTCGCAAAAGGCTCGCAGGGTGAATTCGATTCTCTTTCCTCAAAATCTGAGAGAAGACGGCGAAGTGCTCGGGTGGCATTTTGAGGGTGTTCTCGGGTTGGCCAGCAGGCGATGCCGTCGTCGCTGTCCTACCATCAGTCAACACCGACATCACCGATGCCTCCTTAATTTCTCTGAGCAAGGCGCCTAGCCTCACGCTAGGCATTCTCGACCCAGCATTCGGCCCGAAAACGTCGGCTGAAGACGTCGCCGAGAGCCCGCTTTAGCCAATCCCCGAAGGCGCACTAGGTGCCCGGAGAAAAATGTTTCCAGTCGGTTTTACGTGTTAAGCAAAGTCATGAGAAGCGGATGTTTGGAGTTCACCAGGGTCCAAACGTTCGAGAGTGCGTGCTTGGATGTGCACGGTGTTATGCCGCAACTGAATGAGGCCTTCTACGCGGAGAAAAGCTTCACTGGTGACCGTGAGTCGACGGGCTTCAAATAAGTCCGCCGTGACAATGACATTAATGATACCTGTCTCGTCTTCGAGACTGATGAAGCAAACACCCTTTGCGGTTCCCGGTCGTTGTCGGCAGATCACTTGACCGGCCACGATAATCCGTAAACCGTCTCGTCCGAGGACTAAATCTGCGGCCCGCCAGATCTCGGGGATGCGTTCCCGAATCAAGGCCATGGGATGAGGGCCTGTGGTCAGCCTTAATCCGGCAAAATCCGCTTGAGTCCGTTCCGTTGCGTTCATTTTTCGTAACGGCGCGGTCGGGACAGTCAGACCTTCAAATAAATCGCCGGACCGCACGGGTCGCTCTGATTCCCACAACGCTGAGCGTCGATGTTCCGAGAGAGTATTTAGTGCACCGATTGACGCCAATTGCCGTCGTTCGTCTGCGGCAAACCCAGTACGAGTGAGAAAATCAGGCATGGAATCAAACGGCATTCGATCTCGTTCTTCAAGGAGGCGAGCCACCCGCTCTCGTCGGAGCCCTTGGACATGTGACAATCCCAAGCGAATTGAGTCATCCTCACCTAGGGTGCAGTCCCAATTGGAGCGGGCGACGCAAATAGGGCGGACTGCGATTCCGTGTCGCTTAGCGTCACCGATAAGAGTGGCTGCCGAATAAAATCCCATAGGTTGATTGTTCAAGAGTGCGGCATAAAATTCGGGGGCTCGATGCACCTTGAGCCAAGCGCTCGCGTAGGCCAGCAGAGCAAAACTAATGGCGTGCGACTCCGGAAATCCGTAGAGGGCAAAGGAACCCACTGCTTTAGCGATCTGTTCAGCGACCGCCGGCTTGACCCCTTTTCGTTGCATCGCTTCCAGTAAACCCGTTCGTGCTTGGATCATTTTTTCATCCGACCGATGAAAGCTCAGTGCTTTGCGTAAGGCTTCAGCTTCATCGCCAGAAAAATCAGCCATCACCATGGCCATTTCCAACATTTGCTCTTGGAACAAGGGGACGCCCAGTGTCCGGCGCAAGACTGGCAGCAATCGTTCATCGTAATACGTCACGGCTTCTTCACCGGTGCGACGACGCAAATAAGGATGAGCTAATTCTCCTTGGATAGGGCCAGGTCGAATAATGGCTATCTGCACCACTAAATCGTAAAAGCACTGGGGTCTTAAACGGGGGAGGGTGGCCATTTGTGCCCGACTCTCTACTTGAAAAACCCCAATTGTATCTGCAGCGCATAATGCCGCAAAGGTGGCAGGATCACTTTCCGGTAAATCCGCTAAATCGACCGGTCGCCCCCGAGTTCCGCATAAGGTGACGGTATCTTGGATTGCCGACATCATACCCAACCCGAGGAGGTCGACTTTAATAATGCCCAGTTCTGCGCAGTCGTCCTTATCCCACTGAGCTACGACGCGCCCTGGCATCGCCGCATTTTCCAATGGCACAAAACGATCCAATCCGCCGTCACTAATAATCATGCCACCAGAATGTTGCCCTAAATGACGCGGTAAATGGGCGAGCCGCACATAGAGCGAAGCAAAAGCAGCAGAGCGAGGATGGCCCGCTGGCAATCCTGCTTTTTCCATTTGAGCGGTCAGTTCCAAAGTGTGTGGAAAGTCGCCTCCTGAAAATAAGGCAGAAAATCGTTCAACCACATCACCGGGTAATTCCAGTACTTTACCGACTTCCCGAGCCGTTCCGCGTCCGCGATAGGTGTGAATTGCACCCGTCATTGCGGCGCCATAAGGTGCATAGCGCCGATAGACTTCTTGGATTACCCGCTCCCGACGATCCCCACTGGGGAGATCGATATCGATATCAGGCCATCCTTTGCGGCCTTCGCTAAGGAAACGCTCGAAGAGCACATTAAACTTCACTGGATCTACGGCCGTCACTCCCAAACAAAAGCAGACCGCACTATTGGCGGCACTGCCTCGGCCTTGAGCAAGAATGGCGTTCTCGCGACACCAACGAACCAGATCTGCGACAATCAAAAAATAACCGGAGAACCCTAGTTTTGCGATTAAGGCGAGTTCCTTTCGTAACAAAGCGGCTACCTTCTCAGGAATCTTACCTCGATACCGTTCGCGCGCACCTCGCAACGCCCAATCGTGCAAGACGCTCTCCATGGTCTCTCCGCTCGGCACGGGGTAGCGCGGAAACTCATAGCCCAAATCGGTCAGTCGAAATGTCAGTTTTTCGGCCAAGCGCGCGGTATTTAAAAGGGCCTCTGGCAGATCAGCAAAGAGGGTTTGCATCCGGGTGGCCGGTTTGAAATGACGTTCTGCATTCACCGAAAGTAAAGAACCTGCACTTTCTAAAGGAACGTGATTGCGCAGGCAGGTGAAGACATCAGCAATATCCCTTCCCGCAGCCTCGGCATAGTCGACTCCGTTGGTTGCCAAGAGGGGCATCCGTTCCGCTTGCGCCAAATCTATAAGAAAGCGATTCCACCGTTCCTGTTCAGGACGATGATGCCGTTGGAGTTCGATAAAAACTCGGCCTGCGCCAAAGCAACGTCCCAATTTTTGTGCCTGTTCTAGGGTCCGGTTGCGATCACCATTGCTCTGCAACAGTGTCTTCACAAGGGGCCCCTCTTCGCCACCGGTCAAGGCGATCAGCCCTTCTGAATGTGCTTCCAATTCCTCCCAGCGTATTCGGCCTTCTCCTTTTTCTGACCGTAGATGGGTTCGGGTCAATAGGCCGCAAAGATTTCGGTAGCCCACTTGGTTTTCCACCAAGACCGGCAGGGTAGAACCCTCTTCCATGACCAGTTCGCATCCGACGATATCTCGGACGCCATTTTCCCGCGATGCCATCCGAAATCGGGGGGATCCGTACAATCCCATTCGATCACAAACGGCCACCGCTGAAATCTCCAATCGAGCGGCGGCTATCGCTAAACTTTCTGGTGAAGAAGCACCTCGCAAGAAGCTAAATGCACTCCGCGCATGCAATTCAATGTAGCTGGGCACCGCAGCACCCCGCTTTTTTGAGTTCACTGGCTTGAACTCATTTTGTGAAGAAAACGCGCTCATGCTTAATCAAGCAGACCTGTGATCCGCCATCCAACTGAAGTCAGAGTGAGTCGTACAACGACTCCCGATACAGTTTGTGCCTCCCAATCTTCGCGTGACCACGCTTCAGATTCCCACCACCGACCTGAGGCCCGCCAAGGGCCGGTGGTGATTCGGATTCGTCCGTTTACTCCTTTGCTCGAGACTGAAAGCGGAGCTCCATTTGCAGTGGATGCTTGCACCGTGGCCTCGGTCTCAGGACGCAAACAGCGCCAAGGAATTGGGCGGATCAATTCGGGTCGACTCCCGCTCCTGGGTGCCGCTGTCTCAAAATCCGGAGGCACTAAGCGAAACGAATCCCGTTGATGACCGGGCATTCGGACAGGCGAACCGATCCGGTCGGCACCTAAGAGCACTGACAATCGTCCGAGTGTTTCCTGAAATTGATGCGGATCTCGCAAGACCGTTTCAAAAAGACTAAATTGGCGCTGAGCCGGTTGTCCAGGATCGAGGGACAGGCTCAAGGCACAAACGGCTGTTTCTGTTCGCACTGTCTCCAAGTGAGCACGAAGCATACGAAAGAGGATTTCGGGTTGCCGAGTGGGTTCCGGCACTCGCAGTTCTCGTTCATGCACGAAACCTGACTCCAAGCGTAATCGGAGAGTCATTGCCCGCGCCACTTGTCCGGTGGCTTCCAAGCGTAGGCCGAGTGAATTGCTAAAACGTTGCAGCAAGAATAACAACGGTTCGAGGGTTTCAACCGGCTCTTCAAAGTCGATCGCATCCTCAAACCGCTCTGCGGGACGAGCCAATCGCAGCGGCCGGACCGCCGTGGTTGAGGCCGCAGCAAACAAGCCTAACGCTTCCAAGCCCAGACGTTCGGTGACTTCAGATGGGTTCAACGCCAATAACTCGCCCACAGTCCGAATACCCCACTGCACTAAAATTTCCGCTGCGTAGTTAGAAGGTTCTAGTGCCGCGATGGGTAAATCAGTGATGAACGACCGACTATTGGCAACCACACACACTGTTTTAGTTGATCCAGCCGCATGCCGCGCACAGTCGGGCGTGGCCGCCACCCCAACGCTCGCCTCCAAGTCGAGTAAAGCCACCACGGATCGTAGTCGCTTGGCCCACTCAGTTAGGGATGTAGGATTGGCATCGGTCAATGCAGCAATCCCTCGCAAATCCAAAGTCAACCGACCCGGTGCGGTGAGTTCGATATTCGGTGAGAAAGCAAAAGCGCACTGAAGCAGGGCCTCCATTGCTGTGGATTCCGCGGTCAGCGAACGATGCCGAATCCGTAAACCCTCGCAACGAGCTAAGGCGTGGGTCGGGGTCATACCTTCGTTCAGCCCACGCTCTCGTGCCATCGAAGTCAGAGCGCAAACGCGTGGCGTGGTACGTTCCGGATCTACGAGTGCAACGGCTTCTGCCCGCAAGTCCGGTAAACCGCGTAAGGCCGCTTGTAAACTAAAGTCAGCAAGATCAATCACGGCGTACATGAGGTCCCTTAAAAACTTAGCCCGTTAGGAACAATGGCTCGCCTTGGGTTACGCTGCTTTGTCGCAGAACCTCGAACTGAAGGGAGTCCAAGGCGGCTTGAGTCAAAGCAGATGTCGCTTGAATTCCAGGATTCCATCGACAACGCACTCGCACTGAAACACCCCCGACCAGCGCTTGGGATGTCACCACGAGTAGTGTCGTTTTATGGTGGTCGCACAAACGCCCAAATCGGTGCCAGATACTGCTGGAAATGCGCCGGAGTTGGACCATTGGGTTGAGCTTTAGATCGAGGATCACGAGCGGGATATTGGGGTCGCGAAGGAGAATATCTGTGGCCTTCATAGCTTCATCCACGGTGCGGCAACGCGCCCAAAGTAAACGGGCTAACACCGCCGGTTCCATCGCGTCGACATCGAGACTGTCTGCTCCATCGACTAAGGCAGCAAAGCGTCCTTCAGTGGCGCTATGAGCCAAAAGCGCATGGAGTAACTGGGCCGATCCTGACCCAGCGCCTTCACCGACGACTTCAGCCGTTTCGCCGACCGGCCATCCCCCGCCCAAAAGCGCATCGAGAGCAGGGATGCCAGTCGATAAACCCAGCTGTGCTTGCGCCCGAGCCAATCCCAAGCGCGTGGATGGCATCCGTGCGGCGAGGAGTCGACGGAGATCGATAATTTTTTCGTTGAGAGCAGGCATGGCGACAGACGGTCCGACCTAATGGCCAGAGAACGATGATAGTCAGGCTCGTTAAGTCGGGAACTCCGAAGTCAGAGAATTCTCACGTCCCCTTCGGACATTGGCGGTCCATTGGTTGCTTTGGTCTTGAGTTGATTCCTTTATTTTCTTTGGGCTCATTTCACCTCCTGTCTTGTGGACAGGTCTGTTCGCCGCATAGTCTTTGCAAACATTTAATTCAGCACCCTAAACTCCCTATCCCATGAATTCCGGAATCCGGTTCAAATTATTTCTCATGATGGTACTCCAATTTTTTATTTGGGGTGCTTGGCTTCCACTCATTTTTGGTTATTTGCCCAGTCTAGGGTTCACTCCGGGGCAACAATCTCTGATTCTTAATGCCTTCCCGATTGCCTCCATCGTGGGGATGTTCTTCAGCAATGAATGGGCGGATCGCAAGTTTGCCGCTGAGAAATTTCTCGCCTTCTCTCATCTCGTCGGCGGTCTGGCCATTATGGGCTGCGGTTTTACTAAAGACTTCACTTCTTTCTTCGTCCTGATGCTGGTGCACTGCCTCCTCTATGTGCCGACCATTTCCATCACCAATTCCATCGCCTTCGCCAATATGAAGGATGCGACTAAGGAATTTGGAATTGTGCGGATGGGCGGCACGATTGGATGGATTTTAGCCGCTTGGCCTTTCACCTTTATCTTTGTGAATTGGGATGCAGTCACCGCGGCTCACCCAGTCGGACTCGCCCAATGGGTGGAGGCCGTTTTCAGCAATCCTCTCACTGGTGATGTCGCCAAGGCAGCCACCAAGTGGACCTTCGTGGTTGCGGGAATTGCCTCGTTACTTCTCGCCGGTTTTAGCTTCCTTCTCCCACATACCCCGCCGAAGAAAGCCTCCGCCAATAGCAAAGGTGATCAAGCTTGGCTTCAAGCAATCAAGTTGCTCAAGCATCCGTTCGTGCTCGTCCTCTGGGTGGTGACCTTCGCCGATTCTTTTGTTCATAATTGTTACTTTAACTGGACCGGTATGTTTCTTGGTACCGCGAAGGCCGCCGGCGGCGTGGGTATCTCCGCTCCTTGGATCACCCCAATTATGAGCATCGGTCAGGTCGCCGAAATCCTCACCATGTTTATCCTAGGCACCACACTTAAGAAGCTCGGCTGGCGTATGACCATGATCGTTGGTATTCTGGGTCATGCGGCTCGATTTGGGGTGTATTCCTTCGTTCCTGATAGCGCGGGGGCCATCATTCTCATCCAAGTCTTGCACGGCATCTGTTACGCTTTCTTCTTCGCTACTGTTTATATTTTTGTCGACGCCTATTTCCCCAAGGATATCCGATCGAGCGCGCAAGGGTTGTTTAACCTACAAATTCTCGGACTTGGTGGTCTAGCTGCCAATTCGATCTGCCCTTGGCTGATGCAATCCGTGTACACCAGTCAAGCCACCAAACTAGTCGACTTCAAAGGCCTCTTCATCGTACCGCTCTTGGTCTCGACGGCGGCGGCAGTTGCTTTGGCTCTCTTCTTTCATCCTCCGAAGAACACTCAAACCACCGCCGCCGGTCGCTCTGCTCCGGCGCACTGAAGAAGTGGGTGCCCCTCCAGAACCTAAAGTAAGTATGAATCGGCGTCTTTTCCTTCGCACCGTTGGTTTCAGGGCTGCCGCACTGGGGGCTGCGGCTTTTGGCGTCGGATGTCATCGCTTCAGTACTCCGCCGGATCGTTCTTTTCGCATTAGCCTCGCTGAGTGGTCTTATCATAAGGCGTTGTTCGGTCAAAAAATGACCCACTTGGATTTCCCCATCGTGGCACGGCGAACTCACGATATCGAGGCCATCGAACTTGTGAATCAGTTCTTTAAAGACAAGGCCACCGATCGGACCTATCTGCGCGAATTTAAAAGTCGCGCCGACGGTGAAGGTGTCCGTTGTGTTTTGATTATGTGCGACGGCGAAGGGGCACTCGGCGATCCGGATACTGCAAAACGTAAACAAGCAGTTTTAAATCATCACAAGTGGGTTGATGCTGCTAAGTTCCTTGGGTGCCACTCGATCCGTGTGAATGCCGAGACCCACGATATCGGTTCCTTTGACGAACAGCAAAAGCGTGCTGCCGATGGTTTAACTGCCCTTGCCGATTACTGCCGCTCTTTGGGTATGAGGTGTCTGGTCGAAAACCACGGTCACTTGAGCTCCAATGGGAAGTGGTTGGCTGGGGTGATGAAGCGAGTGGGCAAATCCAACTGTGGCACTTTACCAGATTTCGGTAATTTTACCCTGCGCGAAGGGGAAACCTACGACCGATATTTGGGGGTCGCTGAGCTCATGCCGTTTGCTAAAGCGGTCAGTGCTAAATCCTATGATTTCGATCGAGAAGGCCTTTGTCTCGAAACGGATTATAAGCGGATGATGAAAATTGTTTTAGACGCTGGGTATCGGAGTTTTGTGGGGATTGAATATGAGGGATCAATCCTAGCAGAAAAAGAGGGCATCAATGCCACGCGTGATTTACTGATTCGACTCCGTTTAGATGGGGTTTGAGGGGTGGAAAAGGCTTTAGATTTGGTTTGTTGGGAAAAGACAATTGCTTATTAAGCAATAATCCAACATCTGGCTAACCATGGGGAGCGGTGTTGACCTATTACTTCGCTTGTTCCTGAAGATGAATTGGGGTGTGGCGGGTGGTAAAAGCGGATTTAGCTTAATTTTAATGGCCTGTTTGAATGCATCCTTACGACGCCCCGTGACCCTTCTTGTGGGTGTTTTGGCTTTTTGTCTGGGGGGATTTATCGGTTTAAAACGGATGGCGCGTGACATCTTTCCTCCCCTCGGTATTCCGACTCTTTATGTCGCTCAACCTTACGGCGGTATGGACCCCGCCCAGATGGAAGGTTCGCTGACTTATTTCTACGAATATCACTTCCTCTACATTACCGGGATCGAACACGTCGAATCGAAGAGTATTCAAGGGGCTTCCATCCTGAAACTTCAGTTTCATCCGGGTACCGATATGTCAGCCGCACTAGCGGAAACGGTGGCTTATGTAAATCGGGCTCGGGCTTTTATGCCGCCGGGCACTCCAGGCCCCTTTGTGACTCGCTTCGACGCCGGTAGTGTGCCGGTCGGTCAGTTGGTTTTCTCTACTGAAAACACCAACCGCACGGTCGCTCAGATGCAGGACGCAGCCCTGAATTTGGTCCGTCCCCTTTTTGCAACCCTCCCTGGGGTCTCGGCTCCACCTCCTTTTGGCGGTAGCGCTCGAACAATCACCATCAATCTTAAGCCAGACCGTCTGCGAGCCTACAACTTGTCGCCAGATGATGTAGTTCAGGCGATTTCTCAAGCCAATAGCCTGAGTCCAGCGGGTAATATGACTTTGGGCGACAAATACCCATTAGTCCCGGTGAATGCTCAGGTTCGCTCGATCAGTGATCTCGAGGAGGTTGTTTTGCGGGTAAAAGGAACTTCTGCAGTCTTTATTCGGGATGTCGCCTCTGTGCTGGATGGCAGCGATTTAGTGACTAGTTACGCCTTGGTCAACGGTCGGCGAACCGTCTATATGCCGGTCACCAAGCGAGCGGATGCTTCGACCTTGGAAGTGGTGGATCGAGTGCGGTCGAACTTGCCTCGATTTCAAGCAGTGGTGGCAGAGGACATTCGAGTTTCCTACGAACTTGATCAGTCTCCGGTGGTTAAACGTGCCATCGGTGATCTCGCAAAAGAAGGTGCTTTAGGGGCTCTACTGACCGGCTTGATGGTACTGATCTTCCTCCGAGATTGGCGCAGTGCCGCTGTGGTTGTACTTAATATTCCCATCGCCCTGCTCGTGGCTGCTTTCGGCCTCTTGATCTGTGGGCATTCGATCAATCTGATGACTCTTGGGGGCCTTGCTTTGGCGGTTGGTATCCTCGTGGATGAAGCCACTGTTACTGTAGAAAATATTCAAGTTCACTTGAATCAAGGAGAACCTCTAGCGCGCGCCGCGTTAACTGCAACTCGGGAAACAGCGATGCCTCGATTGTTAGCCATGCTCTGCGTCGTCGCGGTTTTTTTGCCCGCTTTCTTTATGGAAAGTACGGCGCGTTCGCTCTTTCTTCCCTTGGCTCTCGCAGTGAGTTTTTCGATGGCCGCTTCTTTCGTCCTTTCCAGCACTCTCGTCCCTATTCTTTGTGTTTGGTGGCTGAAGCCAGCAGCAAGTCATATCGCGGCGCCCCCTCTCTCCTCTTTGCGGGAGCTTTATCGTAAATCCCTCCGTCCACTTGTCGGTCATCGGCTCCTTTTATTTTTAGTTTATCTCGGCCTATCTTTTGCCGCCGTGACTGTGCTTAGCGGTAAACTCGGACTGGAAATTTTCCCGTCTGTTGAAACAGATCAATTCGCTTTTCGTCTTCGCGCTCAACCAGGTACTCGGCTCGAACTTACCGAACAAATTGCCCTCAAAGCTCTCGACTTAGTAAACCGTGAAGCCGGTTCAAATAATGTGCGACTCACCATCGGCTTGGTGGGGGTTCATGCTGCCAATTATCCAGTCAACTTGATCCATCTCTGGAATGGCGGACCGGATGAAGCCCAATTGTCTGTCCAACTCCAACCTAAATCACAACTCTCTGTTCCCGCTCTCAAGGAACGGTTGAGAACAGTCTTCGCTGCCGAATTACGCGATGTTCGAGTTTCTTTTGAACCCAGTGATATCGTGAGTCGAGTGATGAGCTTCGGTTCAGCCACACCGGTCGAAGTAGCGGTCAGCGGCCCTAATCTGCTGGTAAACAGAGAGTTCGCTGAACGGTTAAGAACTAAACTCAATAATCTCCCTAGCCTGTGTGATGTTCAGATAGCTCAGTCTTTCGATTTTCCAAGTGTCGACGTAACCATCCATCGCGAGCGTGCGGGTCTTTTGGGCGTCAAGGTGGGCGATGTCACTCGTTCGTTGGTCGCGGCGACCACCTCAAGCCGATTCACTGTTCCTAATTATTGGGCCGATCCGGTTTCTGGGGTCAGCTATAGTGTCCAAGTTCAAGTGCCTCAGTCGGAGATTCGTTCGGTAGAAGATATTCGCAATTTACCGGTCTCAAGCGGGTTGGATCGAAGTGTTCCACTACGTTCGGTCGCCTCCGTAATCCCCGGCTTCACCATCGCTCAGTACGAACGGTACAACATGGCTCGGGTTGTTAGTGTAACTGCCAATCTACGGAACTCGGATCTCGGCGGTGTTCTCCATTCAATTGAGTCGATTCCCGAAATCGCTGATCCTAAACTGTGGCCGCTTCGCACCCGGGTCGATGTCCGAGGTCAAGCGGTTCCTTTGCGTCAATTGATTTCTGGCTTTCAGTCCGGACTCGGCTTTGCCGTTGCCGCTGTCTTGTTAATGCTACTCGCTCATTTTCAAAGTCTCCGACTGGCGTTAACCGTCCTCTCTACCCTCCCCGCAGTCCTTGCCGGTAGCCTCTTCCTTCTCTGGATGACTGCGACCACTCTCAACCTTCAATCCGCCATCGGCTTGATTATGGCCGTAGGTGTCGCTGTGGCGAACGCCATACTCTTGGTCACCTTTGCTGAAAAAGAACGAAAGCAAGGTGCTCCTTCTTCAGAGGCAGCTCTCACCGGAGCTGTTTCACGTCTGCGCCCTATCCTTATGACCAGTGCCGCGATGATCGCTGGTATGATTCCTATGGCTCTCGGACTGGGAGAGGGCGGCCCACAGACGGCTCCACTCGGTCGTGCGGTCACCGGGGGATTGGTCGCAGCGACAATCGCTACTCTTTGGATTCTCCCAGCTGTCTTCGCGCTTCTCGCTCCGCGTCCGATCCATTCCGCCTCTCTCGATCCGGAGGATCCACTCAGTCCTCACTTCCAAAAAGAAGGTTCCTGTGTCTCTTGATTCCTACTCCCCTCCCCTCAGGCTTAGAGCTCTAAGGTCGCGATATTCTGATGGGTCTCTACATTGGTCTCTACTCCTGATTGCCTGTATCGGCGTGGTCTCCGCAGCCGTTCCTTCGTTAACTGAGCCCTTAAATGTTGCTTCAACCCAAGTTGGACGTGGGAATATTACCCGCTTTATCGCACTTCCTGGGACCTTGCGGGCCAATCAACAGGTGACGCTCCAAGCTCGGGTTGCCGGTTTTGTTAAATCAATCGCTGTTGACCGCGGTGATCCAGTTCAAGCGGGCCAATTACTTGCCGAAATTGAAGTCCCAGAACGGTTGGCTGAACAAACTCAGCAAAAGGTAGTTGTGCGTGTTGCGGAAGCCGAATCTCGACGCCTCGAAGCCGCCCACCAAAAAGCACCCGACCTCGTCACGCCTCAATCGTTAGATGCGGCTCGAGGACGACTCGATATGGCTCGGGCCGAACTGGAAAAGACCGAAATGATCTTGGGTTACGCCAATCTCACCGCCCCTTTCTCGGGTATCGTAACGGCTCGGTTCGCCGATCCAGGAGCTTTCCTGCCGGCGGGTGTCGCTGGTGGAGCCTCCGCTCTACTTACACTTGCTGATACCCATATTCTTCGGGCTCAAGTTCCTGTTCCGGAATTAGAAGCCGTTCTGGTGCGAAACGGGCTTCCCGTTAAAATCCGACTTGAAGGAATCGCAGGCGATCCGATCAACGCTAAGATTTCACGGTCCGCAGGTGCTATTGACGAACTGACTCGAACCTTGTCGGTCGAAATCGATCTCCCGAATCCCTCCAACTTATTGCGTCCAGGAATGTCGGCCGCAGTCCGGTTGGGACTGGAAACACATACTCGAACTCTTCAACTCCCCATCGATTCCATTGCAGTTGAGAAATCGGGTAGTTTTGTTTTTCGAATTGTGGAAGGTCTTTGTAAGAAAGTGGCTGTAAAAACGGGATTTCAAGACGCTGGATTTATCGAAATTCTTATGGGACTTGAAGAAGGTATGCGGGTGATCTCACCGGCTAAATCCGCACCGCCTAACGGGACTCCAGTGCGAACTCAGGAATCCCAATGAAGCCGTGTTGGTTAATGCTGTTTCTTGGCCTTCTAACTCGCGTCCTATTGCCTGCCGCCGAACCGAAGCTTCTCACTCTAGAGACCTCTCTACGTCTTGCAGGTGCGGCGAATCTTTCTCTGCAAATAGCTCGGGAACGAGTCGTCGAGGCACGGAGTCTTTACGAGCAGCAGCGTCAGTCTCTCTTTCCGTGGCTAGCGCCTGGATTGGCTTATAAACGACACGCCGGAGCCCTTCAGGATATTGGAGGCTCAGTGTTTGATGCGTCGAAACAATTAGGGTCGGGCCAGTTCATTCTGCAGACTCAACTGGAGTTGGGTGAATCAATCTACCGCACTCTCGCTTCTAAACAAATTGCCGAGGCAACCGAAGCGGCTTCTCAAGCGCGACGTCGAGAAATCCTCCTCGCTGTGGCCGTGGCTTACTGGGACTTATCACGCGCCACGGTTGCAGTGGCTACGACTGAAGAATCTCGCCGACTCTCCATCCGTCTTTTAGAGCAAGTCAGCCAGGCCGTAAAGGTGGGCGTCGCTTTTGCAGGGGATATCGAACGTGTCCGTCTTCAATTGGAACGGACCGAATCCCAATGCCTTCAATCACGGATGGAAACCGGTGTCGCCACAACACGCTTGGCGCAACTTCTCCGGTTACCTTCGGAAATTCATTTAGAGCCGGATCTAACCGAGTTCATTCCAGTAATCTTAGTCGGTACCAATCGCTCAGTCGGTTCTCTTATCGCTTCCGCTTTGGGGTTACGCCCGGAATTGCGTCAGTCGCGGGCCTTGATCGCCGCCGCTCGTGCCCAACACAATGGCGTGACTAAAGGGCCGTGGATTCCTGGAATTGGAGCTCAAGTAGGGGTGGGTGGGCTTAGCGGAGGACGCAACGGCAATTTCGGAGGCTTGGATGATTTTCAAGACTATGGTCTCGGCGTTTCTTGGCGGATCGGACCGGGCGGAATAGGTGATCGTCAGCGGATTCGCACCGCAACCGCCCGATTGCGAATTGCAGAGTTAGACCAAGAAAAATCAGGCGACGATATTCGTGCTGAGGTAATTGAGGCACAGATCCGTGCCGCATTTGCCGGACAACAGTTGACGTCTGCGAGTCGGATGATTTCAGCGGCGCAACGTCTGGTGGAGTTCACACGAACTCGTCAAAAGTTTGGGGTTGGTGAAGTCATGGAAGCCATCGATGCCGAAGGTGAACTCACCCGATCCAAACTCGCCCATCTACAAGCGGTGGCTGAGTACAACCGACGTCAGTGGCAGTTATGGCAGGCGAGCGGCCTCGATATCAGCTCGGATAAAAGTCGATGAAAACCTCGGATTTAAAAATAAGCGAAGCCGATTGCCGAGTCTTGGAGGTCACACGTCTCTGGTTGGAACGGGCAGTGATTGGCTTAAATCTATGTCCCTTTGCACGGGCTGAATACGTCAATAAGCGGATTGCCTACCGAATTTCTCGAGCCACTCAAACAGGGGAATTATTGGAAGATTTGAGTCGATCTATTGAGTTCCTCCGATCAACAAATCAAGCTGAGTGCGAAACCTTGTTGCTCATTCATCCAGACACGCTCACCGACTTCGCCGACTACAACCAGTTTCTCGAGGAAGCCGATGACTTAGTGCGACAATTGGGAATGGAGGGAATTTTCCAAATAGCCAGTTTTCATCCCAAGTACCAATTTGCTGGAACGGAGATTGATGACATCACCAATCAGACCAATCGCTCACCCTATCCCTTGTTGCATCTCCTACGAGAGGCGTCGGTAGAACGAGCTGCGGGCCCAAAAGAAGCCGCGGAAATTGTGCACCGCAATCTGGTGACCCTCCGAAAAATGGGGCAAGCAGGTTGGGACGCACTCGCGATTCCTAAGTATTGATAGAAAATTGCTTTTCTGACGGGGGAGGGGAACCTGAGGTTTAGCCTCCAACCACGCGCTGCACCTTGGCCCACACCAAACCTTGGTGACGATCCATGTTCTTTTGAAATCGGGCTCTCAATGCGCCGAGCGGTTCCAAGCAGTGTTTTTGAGGACAACGCCTTTTTGGTGTTATTCAAGGTGGTCATAGATTGAACGGTGATCCGCAAAGTAAATCATCGCACGTACAGCCTTTTCTCTTTCCCCTCCACGTCAAAAAACAATTTCCTATTAATTATTTTCCAGTGAGGGATCTCCGGTGTTCAGGGCTTTACGACCTCTGGTCACCATGCCTAGTCTTTCCATTATGATACCATCGATGCCGTGTGCTGCAGCCGCGCTGTCGTGGCTGCTTTTCGCCTTGATGATGGAGGCCCAGACCCAGCGACTTATTCCGCGAGCAGATGTCTGGCGCTTGGCCAAGGGATCCGCCGAGGCCTCTTCTCCGGATGCGACTGAATGGCGTGTCAGCACTTTCAATGATGCCGCCTGGTCTGCGGCGACACTTCCGGTCTTCTACGGCGAACCGTTGATGGGCACCGAATTGACCGACATGCAGAACCGGTATACCTCCGTGTTTCTGCGGCGTGCGTTCACGGTGAGTTCCCCAGCGGACGTCCGTAGTCTGATCCTGCGAGTGAAGGTAGATGATGGTTTCATTGCCTGGATCAATGGTCGAGAGGTGGCACGATTCGGAGCACCAGATGGTGACCTGACTCTCGCTTCATTGGCCTCCGTGTCGGCCGTTGAACCGGTAGATTTTGTGGAGTACGCGGTGGCCTTGCCGAAGGAAGTGCTCAAGGCGGGGAGCAACGTGTTGGCCATCCAGACCTTCAATGTGACGGTGGGCAGCAGTGATCTGGTCCTCGATGCAGAATTGGAGGGCGATTTGGATCAGCAGGCGCCCCGCATCGCCCGGATCCTGCCTTCCGAGGGTTCTGTGGTGGCTCCCTTCACCTCGGTTGAGGTGCTCTTCGATGAACCCGTTCAGGGCGTGGATGCCAGCGATTTGAAGGTCAACGGGTTGCCGGCGCAGTCAGTGGTGGCCGTGGCCCCGGATCAATACCTCTTCAGATTTCCTCAAGTCGGATTGGGCACGGTGGGTTTCCAATTTGTTCCCAGTCACGGAATCACTGACTTGTCTTCGGCGAGGCGTCCTTTCGCTGGTGCAGCCTGGTCGTTGACTGTGGAAGGGGGGAGCGAAGCGAAGGGCGTGCTCATTAATGAGTTCCTGGCAGTCAACAGTCGGGGGGTGCGCGATGAGGATGGAGACAATTCCGATTGGATCGAACTTTTCAACAGCGGCACTTCGCTCGCCTCACTCCAAGGATGGTCGTTGGTGGCCGGGATCGATCGCTGGGTGTTTCCCTCGCTCTTGTTGTCGCCCAACGGCCGCCTGCGGGTGTTCGCTTCGGGCAAGAACCGCACGAACGACACGGCTCGTATGCACACCTCGTTCCGACTAAGTTCCACGGGCGAACGTTTGGCTCTACTCAATGCGCAAGGCGTGGTCCAAGACGAATACTCCCCAGCCTACCCGTCTCAGCGGGCCGACGTTTCCTACGGTCACGCCGAGGGGGCCCCGAACCGCAACGGGTACTTTGTGGTTCCCACCCCGGGCGCCCCGAATGGAGCCAAGGGAGATGGTTTCGCGCCTGAGGTCGTGTTCTCGGTTTCCAGCGGCACCTACTCCGGCACCTTGGAACTGGGTCTGAGTCTGAGTGCGTCGACCCATGCCCCTGTACCCACCGGGACAGTGATCCGCTACACGGTCGATGGGTCTACTCCCACCGAATCCTCGGCCGTGTACTCCACTCCCTTGAGGTTCATCAACTTGGCGGTCCGAGTGCGTGCACGCGCTTTCTCCGGCGGCCTGCTGCCAGGAGAGCTCAGAGGGGAGACCTTCCTCCCACTCTCATCGGCGGTGGCCAATTTCCGTTCCGATCTTCCGGTGATGCTCATCCATGATTTTGGCCAGGGCCGACCTTCGGCCAATACCCGGGTTTTCGCTCACATGCAGCTCTTCGAGCCTGATACGAACGGCGTGACCCGGCTCACCAGTGCTCCAACCTTGGCCACACGGGCTGGCCTTTCCGTTCGCGGCTCCAGCACCGAAGGCATCGCCAAGGCCAGCTACCGAGTGGAGTTCCGCGACGAGTGGGACAATGATCGCCCGCTGTCGCCCTTGGGAATGCCCGCCGAGGGCGACTGGGTGATGTATGCCCCCAACATCTTCGAGCCGGTGCTCATTCACAATCCGTTCATGCACCAACTCAGCCGGGACATCGGACGCTACTCCCCGAATACCCGCTTTGTGGAGGTGTATTTTGTGGGTTCGGGCACCGGGGCGATCGACTCAGCCAGTTACGCGGGCATTTATGTGCTGATGGACCGGATCGAGGTGGGCAAGGACCGGGTCGATGCCGGGTCTTTGGAACCGGAGAACCTCACGCTGCCCTCGCTGTCCGGTGGTTACCTGATGAAGATTGACCGTTTGGACCCGGGAGATTCTGGAATTTTCGCAGCCAACCAGACGGTGGCCTTGGTCGATCCAAGGGAAGACCAACTCAAGCTCCCCGCCCGCGCCGCCCAGCTAAATTACATCCGCAGTTATCTCACGTCCTTCGGGACTGCTCTTTATGACAACACCCGGTTCACCAATCCCGTCACCGGATTCCGAGCTTACATCGATACCGATTCCTGGGTGGATCATCACCTCCTGAATGTCCTGTCTTTTAATGTGGATGCCTTGCGACTGAGCGCCTTTTTCTACAAGAAACGCGAGGGCAAGATCCATTTCGGCCCGATCTGGGATTTTGATCGGACGCTCGGCTCCACCGACGGACGGGACTCCAACCCGCGGGTTTGGCGTTCGCAGAGCGGCGACCGAGGCACCGACTTCTTCAATTATCCTTGGTGGGATCGGGTGTTCCGTGACCCGGAGTTCTTTCAGGACTACATCGACCGCTACCAAGACTTGCGGACCCGTCATTTTGCCACCACCAACCTCTGGCGTCGGATCGACGATCTGGCCCGTCAGGTGCGAACGGCCCAACTCCGCGAGCAGAATCGATGGGGAGTTGCTCCTCGAGGGGGCAGTTATCAGGCGGAGGTCAACTTGATGAAGGCGTGGATTTCGAATCGGACCGATTTCATGGATCGTCAATTCGTGTCTCCACCCCGTTTGGCAACTCCCTCGGGCCGAGTGGCCTCCGGATTTGGTGCGGAGATCATCGCGCCCACCGGCCTGACGACCTCCGTCTATTACACGACCGATGGGTCCGATCCTCGATGGCCTGGTGGCAAGGCCAATCCCAAGGCCCGTCGCTACACGGGCAGTCCCATCACTCTGGAGGCCAATGCCAAGCTGGTGGCCCGTTCGGTGAACCCTGTCCACACCGCGCTGACGGGTGCGAACAACCCGCCTTTGATCTCCATCTGGTCAGGCCCAGTGTCGGCCACCTATGTGGTAAAGATCATCCCGCTCGTGGTGAGTGAAATCCACTTTCACCCCGTCGACGGTGGAGCGCCCGGAGACGCGGACAATCTGGAGTTCGTGGAACTCTGGAATCGGGGCGAAAATCCTCTGTCGTTGGCCGGAATGCGCCTCCGGGGTGGCATCGACTTTACCTGGTCGCTCACCAATGCGCCGACCCTGGCGCCCGGTGCCTATGGGGTTCTGGTTCGAAATTTGGCGCGGTTCTCCCTCGCCAACCTGACGGTGACCAACCTGATCGGTGAATACGTCTCTGATCAGTTGGCCAATGACGGAGAACGGTTGGCCCTCAGCGGTCCGCTGGACGAACCTGTGTTCGACTTCCGCTACGAGGCCTCGTGGGAACCGTTGGCAGACGGGGGAGGGTACTCGTTGGTGTTGGCCAATCCGTCTTCGCCGGGAGATCCAACGTTGGCCGCCTCTTGGAAGCGCAGTGCGCAGATGGGCGGATCGCCCGGTGTGCCAGACCCCAACCCGGCCGAGGAACCCGTGCGAGTGGTGGCCGAGCGAGATGCGTCCAGTATTCGTCTCCGTTTCGAGGCGGTGGCGGGCGCTTCTCACCGGTTAGAGGAACGTCTATCTCTCACAGAGGGCGATTGGTCTCCGCTGAACCTCTGGCCCAAAGCTACGGTCACCCGGAGCGAAGAACTTTCTATTGAGACAGCAGACAGGACCCGATTCTTCCGGGTGCGCCGACTCTAGTCGGATTTAATACGAGCCCTATTCAGATGCCTAGGGGGCCTTCATAGATCGTCAAGAATCCGGTTTCTTTCTGGCGGGTCCGGGTTTGCAAACGGTGGACATGACCCGGGTGCTGGTGTTTTTCGATTCGTTGTCAGGCAACACCGCCAAGATGACGACCAATTTATGCCAATGCCGGGACCGAGTCGCCCCATTCCGAGTCTCCCTGACGGAATCCGTCTCCGAATTCGAAGCAGATCAGTCGAGACTTCCATCGGGAATCCGTCAAATCGAGGTCGTCCACGATCGGAAAGTCGCAAATTGCTCTGGAGTTCACCTCAAGGACATCCGGAGCGGCTTGGGACGGTCTGTGCGAGCCTTCCAAACCCCAAATCCAATCCCTAACCGCAGCCAATTTTGACAAACGGAGAAAGTAGCAGAGACTTCCAACCGCTGGTCTAAAAAGAGGCTGTCACCCCTAGAAATCAGAGGCTAATGGCCACTGCTATTAGGAAGTTCCGCAGGGGTATGGAGAGGCTTTACTTCCAGAAATTGACTGATTCCACAAAGATAGACCTAGCTTTTTCTCAGTGTCAGAAATCAAATTGAATAAGGTTTTTGAAGGTAAACACTCAGTCTCGGACGAATCAATCTATGCGAAATGAGACCGTCGGTTTTTTGAAGGCTCGGAAGACTCTCTGCGGCCTTGGATTGTTGTTACTCCAAGTATTAATTTTTCCCGCAGTCGCACAAACCCAGGGATACGCTTACAAAATCCTGAACGACACCGTTACCATTACCGGCTACAGCGGTCCCGGCGGAACGCTGACCATCCCCAGCGAAATGAATAGCCTGCCGGTAACCGCCATCGGTGACCGGGCGTTCTCTGGCAACCTCAACCTCACCAGTGTCGCAATCCCCAGTGGGGTCATTATCCTCCAAGACGGTGCCTTTTCTGACTGTCTCAATCTAACCGATGTGATAATCCCCAGCAGCGTCATCACCATTGGATACTCGGCGTTCTCGGGTTGCTCCAGCCTGACTAATATGGTGATCCCCAGCGGGGTCACCAGTATTGAAGAAAGGTCTTTCTCTGGTTGCACCGGACTCATCCGTGTCACGATTACCGGTAACGTCACCACCCTCGGATGGGCGACGTTTTCGGGTTGTACCAACCTGACCAGCATTAGCATGGCCAACGGGGTGACCAGTATCGAGAACTCGGTATTTTCCGGTTGCACCAAACTGACCGAAATCACGCTCCCCGACAGCGTCACCAGCATTGGAGATAGAGCGTTCTTTGGTTGCAACAGTCTGACTAATATCGCGCTCCCCAACACCGTTAACAGCATTGGAGATTTTGCCTTCTACGGTTGTACAAGTCTGCCCCAGCTCACGCTTCCTAGTAGCGTCAATAGCCTTGGAGATTCTGCCTTCTACGGTTGCACAAGTCTGGCCTATGTCCCACTGCCCAGCGGTCTCACGAGCATCGGGGACTCTGCCTTCTATGGGTGCACTAGCCTCACCAACGTCACTCTCCCCGCCGGCGTCAATAACATCGGGTACTCTGCCTATGCCGGCTGCACTCAACTGGTCAGTGTCATAATTCCAGATAATGTGACCAGCATCGGGAAGTCAACCTTCTCGGGTTGTACTCGTCTATTTCGTGTTACCCTTCCCGACAGTGTCACGACTATTGAGAACTCCGCGTTCTACGAGTGCTTCAGCCTTACCGAGATCACCCTTCCGAGCAATCTTAACGTCCTTGGGTGGTCTGCCTTTTCTGGTTGCGTAAGTCTAACCAGTGTCTCCATTCCAATCGGAGTTTCTATCATCGAGACATCGACATTCTACGGCTGTACCAGCCTGACTAATGTCGCGATTCCTAAGAGCGTCATCAGCATCGAAAACACTGCTTTCTACAGCTGCCTCCGCCTTGGAAGTGTCCTAATACCGAGCAGCGTGACAAGCATCGGAGACTCTGCCTTCTCGGGTTGCACTCAACTAGCCCACTTGACGATTCCCAACAGCGTTACGAGTATTGGGTACTACGGCTTCTATGGATGCGCCAGCCTCACCCAAGTTACCCTGCCGAACAGCATCACCAGCATCGCTCCATTTACCTTCTCTGCTTGCACACAACTGGCCCGTGTCACCTTCCCGAACAGCATCATTAGCATTGGGCAGTCTGCCTTTTCTGCTTGCACACAACTGGATGCCGTCACCCTCCCGAGCAGTGTCATCAGTATCGGTGAATCTGCCTTCTCGGGTTGCACTCAACTCAACAGCATCCTTCTTCCCGTCAATGTTACTCAAGTCGAAAGCTCGACCTTCTCGGGTTGCTCCAGCC
Organism: Akkermansia muciniphila; assembly: GCA_945898055.1. GTDB lineage: Bacteria > Verrucomicrobiota > Verrucomicrobiia > Limisphaerales > UBA9464 > SXXZ01. The sequence continues at coordinate 50,440 of CAMDGV010000023.1, forward strand.
TGACTCAGGTCACCTTTCCTAGCGGTCTCCTCTCCATCGGCGAGTCTGCGTTCCTTGATTGCAAAGCACTCAGTAGTCTCAAACTCCCAACGACCGTCATCACCCTCGGAAGCAGGTCCTTCTCGGGTTGCTCCAGTCTGACTCAGGTCACCTTTCCTAGCGGTCTCCTTACCATTGGCGAGTCGGCATTCCTTGATTGCAAAGCACTCAGCAGTCTCAACCTCCCGACGACCGTCATCACCCTCGGAAGCAGGTCATTCTCGGGTTGCTCAAGCCTGACCGGGGTCACAATCCCGAGTGGCGTTACTACGATAGGATTCTATGCCTTCTCTAATTGTGCCCGCCTGACCGCGATCAATGTGGACCCGGCCAATTCCCAATATAGCAGCATGGACGGAGTCTTACTCGATAAGACCCGAGTGAGTCTGATCCAATGTCCTGCGGGCAAAATCGGTACCTACACTCTTCCCAGCAGCATCATCAACGTCGGATCCTATTCTTTCTTTGACTGCACCAATCTAACCACGGTTATCCTGCCCGACGGTGTCGTCCGCATTATGGATGGAGCTTTCTCCGGTTGTAACAACCTGACCACTCTCACCATTCCCAGTAGCGTCGTCAGCATCGGAGACTGGGCGTTCTACGACTGTTCCCTTCTAGCTAACATTTATTTTCAAGGGAATGCTCCGCGAGATCCTTACACCGGGTTGATGAAAATCGGTGGGACGATGTTTGCCAAGTCCAACAGTGCAATCCTCTATTATCTGCCCGGCACAATCGGTTGGGAATCGACCTATGAGCTTCGTCCCACAGTGCTGTCGCTACCTGAGATCCAAAATACCGATACCCGTTTCGGGGTCCGATCCAATCAATTTGGATTCAATATTAATTGGGCTATGGGGCGCGTTGTCGTCGTGGAAGCTTCCGAACACTTAGGGGACGCTACTTGGTCTCCGGTGGGAACGAACATCCTAAAAAACGGCACAACCTTCTTCAGTGATCCTCAAATAACAAACTTCACTTCCCGACTCTATCGCCTCCGAGTGCCGTGAATTAAACGAGGGATCATCCAGTTGAAATCGAGAGCGAACACCCGTTCATTCGACAACATTTGTCTCTAGAAAATAGCTTCACCGAGCCCTCAACCGATAGAGTCGAAGCCCATTGCCCAGTGGCAGGTCGATTTGAATCGACACTAAGCCCAAGTCCCCCAAAACGGCGGGCGGGGTTGCCCAAATACCGCTGGCGACTATCGCTTGTGAAAGCACCGTTCCTCCACCGGCGATTTCGACAGATTCAAGCTCATAATGGCTACTTGGACGTCCGGTCAGATTTAATCGAAGCAACCCTCCTGAGGCCGAAAGGACTTTGAGTTGAGCAACGAATTGAGGCGCTTTAACGAGGGCAGCCCCCCAGTTAGCTGCATCATAACCGGCAGCGTCCCCTACCCGGCGCTGAATCAATTGAGAAGCACTCAATTCCAAAAGAGGCCACGGAGCGAGGGCCGAATAACTGATTTTTTCGACGACATAATAAGGTACAAATCCGGCATCAGAACGAGGGGGTTGTTGAGGCGGATCGGGGCGGACCAACCTCAACTCTTCTCCCTCTGCGGATAACTGTCCACTGTAAGGACCGACGACCGGAACCGAAGCGGGCAGTGCTAGCAAAGCACGGACGGCAGCAAAATCGGATGTTCCAGCCACGACAATTCGTCCACCCGGAGGTAAACTCTCGGGTTCAGGAAATTGAAAAGTGATTCCACCTTCGATTGCCCAAGTATGGGCGGGATAAAACGGATCAAAAAGAGGCACCTCAGAACCGCTGATATTCAGAAGTTCGACAAACTCAATTTCACCCGCCGCTGCCGAATACCGAATCCGATTAAAAACCACCGGACCAATTCGGTGCGGAGCATTGGAGGATCCTCGCCCTTGACGGAAAAGCGTTATCCACTCTGGCGGATCCAAATTCACCACTTCTGTCCCCAAGGTCATTCGTGACATTAGTAGGAACGGTCCTATTCCATCGGGATAGCGACCAAAGGAAACCCCATTCGGGCTCGCCGGAAAGGACTGCACATCCTCAAATCTTAATAATCGACCGGCCCCATCGGCCGAGGTCAAGACAACGGCGTCGCCACGGGCTGCGCCAAAAGTAAAAGGGACTCGGTCACCCTCGGGTGTCGCTGGGTAGAACTGGGACTCATACAGCACTAGAAATCCGCGCGGTGGAAGGGTCGTGCCGCTGGGAATCCGAAACCGAGTGGGTTCATCCAGTGAATTAGATAAATACCATCCTCCAACCGACAGCGTCGTATCCGTTCGATTATACAGCTCGACGGCATCTTCTAAGGGAGGATCTGTGTGAGCCAATAGTTCATTGATCACCACCCGATTGAGTGGACCTGTCCCGGCGGTCCCAGGAGAACCGTGATACTCGGTCGATGCTCTCCAGTTGGTGGGAAGGTTCTGCGGACCAGCTGGATCCACCAGTTCCAACGAACTGCCTTGTCCCGCAGCTCTCGATGGCCATTCGCCCGTGACCCCGTAACGAACTTCGGTCAGCACCGCTCCAGAGGCCGAGGTCAACAGCAGAGTTTCCCCCGAATTATTTAATGCTCCGGTGTAATTCCCAGGCATCAATTGGGCAACAGAACCGTAACGAGCGACGAATTGCGGTGAATTGCGGCACAGCACAATTCTCTGGCCCGCTGCGAGGCGATAGCCGGCGGGAAAGGTGAAAGCAATGCCTCCCTTAAACACGGCTCCACCCAAATCAGCCGATTGGTTCCCCGAATTCAAAAGCTCGATAAACTCCGCCTCGGCAAAAGCAGTACCGCCAGCGGGTTGATAGTGAATTTCACTGATCACCACCTGCTGTGCCTCGATCAACGGGGCCGCAGGCCAAGTCCCCATCAGAAGGACTAAACAAAAAAAACGGAACACAGGTGAGGCTACAGATGAAACTGCAGGTCGGCAAAGTAGCTTTTGCTTTTTTCTGACACCAGATCGCGGTTGAATCAACCCGATGCAACTCACCCATGGAATCCATCTGGCTTACTGCACCAATATCCATCGCGGAGAGACTTGGGCCGAGACTCTCAATGGACTAGAACAGCACACGCTCGCAGTTCAACGCCGGGTCTCCGGAGGACGCCCCTATGCTATCGGGCTTCGATTAAGCGATGCTGCGTCTCGAGATCTGGTCGAACCCAAACAACTGGCCGCCTTCAAAGCTTGGCTGCAGCGTCATAATGCTTATGTGTTTACCATCAATGGATTTCCTTATGGCCAATTTCACGGTCAAAGGGTCAAGGAACAAGTTTATGCACCCGATTGGACGCATCCCGACCGACTCGCATATACCGAGCGCCTCTTCCAAATTCTCGCCGCTTTACTCCCCAACGGGGTCTCCGGTTCAGTAAGTACCGTGCCCGTCTCTTTTAAAGGATTTCATCGTACTCCTCGAGAACTCAAGACCGCTCGTGATCAACTGTGGAAATGCGTCGACTTCCTCGAGTGTTTAACTCGGGAAACCGGCCATGATCTTCATCTGGGTCTTGAACCTGAACCGCTTTGCCACTTGGAAACCACCTCAGAATGCGTGACTTGGTTTGAAGAACTGCGTGCCGACCGCCCCGGCGATCTTCGCCTCGATACTCATCTCGGTATTAACTACGATACCTGCCATCTCGCTATCCAATACGAGCGCCCTCAGGAAGCTCTGGCTCGCCTCCAAAAAGCGGGTATTCGAGTCAGCAAAATTCACCTAAGTAACGCACTTTCCGTCCATCCCACACTCGAGGTTCGTAACGCCCTTCGCAGTTTTGCTGATGACATTTATTTCCATCAGGTCATCGAACGTCGGCCCAGTGGCGAATTCATTCGATACGGCGACCTAGACCAAGCTCTGGCTGCCGACCTCTCTGACGCGCCTGAACTGGATCGTGAATGGAGGATTCATTTTCACATCCCTCTTCATGCCTCGCCCACCAACGTCTTTTCCACAACCGCCGATCATCTGACCGGGGTACTTGATGCGGTCAAGGGTGCACCCGCACTTTGTCAGCATTTTGAAATGGAAACCTACACCTGGGAGGTGATGCCTTCCGGAATGAAAAATCAGAATGTGGTCGACCAACTGGCCGGTGAATATGACTGGACTCTCAGCCGCTTTCGCGAACGAGGCTTTGTACCTATTTCAGCGATAGGTTCCCTACCCTCACCCCCATGAGTGCCTCGACCCGATACAGTTATTGGGCGGCTCAATCCCTCGTCCTTATGATAGCGAGCGGATGCGGACCAAGCACCTCGATTGACCCAGCTAAATCAAGCGCCCAGACCTCTTCTGCTGCTCCAGTTTCCAACCCACCCACCCAAGGTAATACCGAAAGAATGGTTCGGATTCCCGGGGGTGAATTCTGGATGGGCGGACCTCCCCAGACTTCAATGACCGCCATTCAGGAGTCGCTAACTCCGGGTGAACCTGTCTGTTCGGGCCTTCTGCAGGGATTCCCTGACGCGGCCCCAACTCACCGCGTGCGGGTGGACCCTTTCTGGATGGACACCCACGAAGTGAGCAATCGGGACTACGCTCGCTTTGTCGAAGCAACCGGTTATATCACCGTGGCTGAGCGGGCCTTGAACCCTGCTGATTTTCCCGGTGCCGATCCCGCTTTGCTTGTTCCAGGGTCGGTTGTCTTCGTCGCACCTTCCGAACCGGTCGCCCTCAATAATCCTTTTCAATGGTGGCGCTACCTTCCCGGTGCTAACTGGCGCCATCCCGAAGGCCCCCAGAGCTCTCTCACTAACCGCTTCGATTACCCCGTTGTTCATCTGGCTTACGCCGATGCAGAAGCTTATGCCCGTTGGTCAGGGAAACGCCTGCCAACCGAGGCGGAATGGGAATTTGCGGCCCGAGGCGGTCTTGACCAAAAAGGCTATCCTTGGGGTGATGACCTGATGCCAAAGGGACACTGGCAGGCCAATGTCTTTCAAGGACGATTTCCAGACTCAGACACGGCGGCGGACGGCTTTAAGGGCTGCGCTCCAACCGGTCAATTTGCTCCCAACGGCTACGAACTATACGACATGGCTGGTAACGTCTGGGAATGGTGTAGCGACTGGTACAGGCCCGATACGTACCACCAAGCCTCTCTTCCTTTGACTCTGAATCCAAGTGGACCACCCGACAGTTTTGATCCAGATGAACCGGGGATTCCCAAACGCGTCCATCGCGGCGGTTCATTTCTCTGTTCCGTGCAGTATTGCTCGAGGTTTCTTATCGGCTCGCGTGGCAAGGGTGCTATCGACACCGGCAGCCTCCACGTCGGGTTCCGCTGTGTCCGAAGCCCTTAGTTAGCGTGGCCCATTGATTTTTTAACGGGCGTGGATGTCTTAGCGCACAAACGTAAGATGGGGTCGCCGTCGCAACCCCATCCTAAAGACCGACGCTTCGTCAGAATCGGGCCCAATCGGACTCCGGCCACAAATACTCTCCGAGATTTCGCATCGTCTCCACGATGTCGGATGCCACCCCTTTCTCCTTAAGAAAAACGAGCATTGCTGAGTGCGAACTCACCCACGGGCGTCCTCTCGGCGGGCCCGGATTATTTTCCGTCTCTCCGCCCAAGATCTCCCCGGTCACAGTGATAAAATGATCCCGAGTCACTAATCGTGCCATCCGATCGAATTCAGCCAAATGCGCTCGAATCACACTGTCGCGAAAGGCTGGAGAGTACCCATCCCACATCTGCGGTTCTTCGCGGGTCCAAAGAAACTCGAGAGCCGGACCGGCCATTCCATTGAAACCATCCCATTGATCGGTCGGTGCATGGGTGGTCGCCTCTCCCGCTTTCATTAAGGCCGCAGTCAATTGGGCGGCACTTCCTATGCCGTATTTTTCTTGCCCATGAGTAAAGGCCACCAGATAGGACCAATCGATTGGGAAGGTCCCTTGCCGACGATGATTAGAATCGTTCAAAACCATCTGAAGCCAGTACCATTGATGGGTCCCAATCTCCCAGACCTGCTGACTCCCATTACGAAGGAAATGCCCCGTTTGAGGCAGGTTCAACATATGCGGCGCGGCCAAAAAGGCGGTATGAGTCGGCCACGACCGTGCATTGACCGGCCAACTAAAGAACTCTTGACCCGATGCCTCCCAATTCTTGGCTTTCATGACGTCCCAGCTCTTCACTGCTCTCCACCGCCCCAGCGACCACCAAGCTTGATTAGCGCGGGTCGAATTATCCCGATAACCTGCCAGAGCAGCCTCTGTCTGAAGTGGCCCTAAATACCAATCAACTAGGGCCATATGCCATTCATTGAAGCGATAAAGTCCTGAGGCGGCGGAAGGTTCTTGACGAATCAGCTGGAGCCGATCGTAGACCGGTTGAAAACTGGCTCCATAGGAATCCTTGGGATGAATACGAGGCAGCCAACTATTCCAATCCGGTAGCGGCATAGAAATCGGCAATTCGCGAATATTCAGAGTATTGGTGTAAGACAATGACACTGCTTCATTCGTTCCGTTGGGAAACAAATACCCCCAACTATCGCTGTCCTTGGGCAGTACCCACTTCAGGCCTGAACCGGCAGCAAATAGACTCGCGCTCTTGGCATCGACGCCGGGCCCCGGTTGGTAGGGGGGATCCCAAGGGTAACCGCTTCGTTCCTCTGGGAGTGAGTGGATATAGGCAGCGATTTTGTTACCCTGCGATTGAGTCAACCCGTGAAATTGACTCCGTTCGGAAATGGATCGTTTCGAGTAGCTAAAGTACCTTAAATCTGACCCCGTGTCCGTATGGCAATCCCAGCACTTGGCATTTATCCTAGGACCAGACCAACTCTCCCGAAGCTGGGCATTGAACCAAAGATTAGAGCCGTTCAAAATATCGGTTCGGTTGGTCGACACAGAAAAAGCTGCCTCAGGTAAGCGCTTGGTCGAAGGTCCCATGACCGGTTTCCCCTTCGGATCGAGCGCATTCATGTCTAGAACGCGAAACCCGATCGAATTGCCATCTGACTGATTAAATTTAAGAGTTATTTTTTGCCTGCCGGGTTGAACCGTCACGGTTGGGACATGGAAGGTAAGCGTATCTAAAGGACCACCCATACCGCCCAACTTGGCACCCAGTCCCTCAAAGACACAGTTGGTATTATTTAAAGACACAAACAATTGAGATTCTCCATCCCCCACCTTGATACTCATCATGTTCTCGTAGTGCAGACCATGAACCTCCAACCAGAGCGGGTACTGGCCGGCAGGTAATTTTTTAGACAGTGAAAAATCGAACGAATTTGTAGAGCTTGCATAACCTGGGCGACCGATAACCTCGGAGACAACGAAACGATTGGTCGTCGCCGGAGGGGTCCACGGTGTTGCATAGATCGACTGGACCCTGTTTGCGGAGCAGAAGAGAACAAGACCGGTAATGATCCGAACGAGGTAAGTGAAGTGTGTGAACTGGGTTTTGAACATAAGTGCCTTTTTAGTAGTTAACGCCTGCCCTAATTTCTCGGGTTACAAACATTCGTATCTTTCAAACACTCTCCCCCAATTTCGCGTCTGTTAAAGGTTTGCTATACCCTAGGGTACTTTCTGAAACCGCTCACACTTTTAATCCTAGGGTTGGCAGATTCATCCCATCTCGCTTGAGTTCTCGTCCCACGCTCGAGGAATGGACGGTCCGATAGTACGGGCGATAAATTTTTGTCGACCTTTCGATCGAGAAACTTGGTGTCTGCGTGAGGTAAAGGGTGGCTACCGCAAGATCGGTGAGGCGCTAAACTTAATTGGCTCGGGGCTGCTCCTCGCCAACATTGCTCTTTATGGCCAGATTTATCATCTGATCTCGCGCCCGCCCAATCCGCTGCTGCTTTGGTTGGCAGGCATTGCAGCGTTGCCGTGGCTTCTGAACTCCAAGGCTCAACATGTTTTGGTGCTGATCGGTTTTGGTGTTTGGTTCGCAATGGAGATCAACGAGCGCGACAGTCTCGCCTACTTCGGGGGCATTGAGAATCAAATCATCCTGTATAGCCTGTTAGGATTGAGTTATTTGAGCCTCGGTTACGTGCTGCGCCGGACGCGATTTGAGGACTTCGCCAAAGTCACCGAACGACTCGGCCTAATTGCGATGCTGACGTTCGCGTATCCACTCACCTGGGGCATCGGTCATGGCCATTGGCTGCCCGAAGTGCAGGGTTGGGTGTTCACAGTGATGTGCGCTGTGGCACTCACTCTGGTGGTGGCGGGCGCTTCTTCCCTAAAACATCTGGATCAACAGTGGCGTTGGACCTGGGGGTTGGCCTTGGCAGCAGTGGTCGCGTTGTTGGCTGGCCAATTTTATTTTGATGCGCAGAGCGAAGGGATCCGCATGATGGAGTCGGGTTATTCCGGGATCGCGGCAGTGGTCTTGTTCGTGTCCTGTCTGCTGCAGATTCAGGTCGGCCTACGGGAACGTTCGCAGTTTATGATCAACCTCGGCACTGCCTTTATCGCACTGGATATTTTCACCACCTACATCCGACTTATCGACTCGATGTCGCGCACTGGGACGATGTTTCTCGCCTCTGGGGCTTTCCTCATTGCGTTTGGCGGCTATCTCGA
>CAMDGV010000024.1 GCA_945898055.1 Akkermansia muciniphila
CAGAGGTGCGCGTCAGAGTTTGTAGGGGACACGGATGCCAGGCTCTTTCTCGGAAAAGTCCCGCGTGTTGCGCGTGACAAGAATTCTTCCCAGTTCCCTGGCTGTGGCCCAGATGATCGCATCCGGCAGTTTTATGCTGTGTTGACGCCGGATTTTTACCGCCCGCTCGGCGAGTGGCACGTCAAGTGGCTGGATTTTAAATCGGGAAAGGAAATTCCTTGTGCCCGCTTCATCCTCGAGGCCCTCCGCGCCAGCCAAAACTTCCATCCATGTCACAACGCTGATGCAGATCTCCTCGTATTGTTCCAACTCGCGTTTTGCGGCGGGAACGCCGTTCAAGTAATCAACTAGGATGTTGGTGTCGAAGACGGCTTTCATCGGTTGTCCCATTCCGTGCGGATTTTATCCTCGTGTTTCAGGGCGTTGATGTTTTTCTTTTTCCAGAGGCCAAAGGCGTTTTCGCTCTTGTCGGCTTTTGATTGTTGAATGTATCCGGCCACCGCCTGACGAATGACCGCCGCTCGCGAAACCTTCTTTTGGGCGCAGATCTCCCCGAGTGCTTCCAATTGATCGTCCGGCAAATCGATGATCGTTCTCATAATAGTCATCATACATCGTCATCATATATCACACCAGAATTCTATTATTTTTGATCGAGTGAGGACCGCCGATTAAGTTGGAACTTATAATCGACAACTGCTTCCGCTGAAACCGTTGTCCTCAATAGGAACGACCATCAAAGAGAGATCCAAACGGGGCACCAAGTTAAACTTCTAAAGGGACTCGAGACCGAATTGGGCGAGGTGGAGAAACCGATGAATGCTCGACTGGCCGCAAACAAAGCGCAGGTCATCAATATTTTCGGCAACATGTCGCCAAGTATTTTCGCTCGGCAAAGGTGGACTTGTTGATCGGCGACTACTCGAAGGCGAAGAAGAAGGTGGGTTGGGAGCCGAAGACGAGATTTGAAGAGGTGATCAATCTGATGGTCGACGAAGACGTCCGTCGTCTCAAGGAGCACCCCGAAGTCCGCGCCAAACTCGTCGGCTGCCCCGTCGGGCTAAATGATCGAGTCGAGCGGTTGGGCTGGTGTGCCTTGCTTTTTCTTCACTTGTTCACACAGCAGCGCGACTGTCAAATTGTCGGGGATTTTCACAATCGCATCGCGCACTTCCTTCGTCACCCTGCGGAGGGCGCATTTGTCCTCGCTCGGGCATGCGCACTGCTCGGAGCAGCGTTCGCGCACGCAACTGACGGGTGCGAGCGAGCCTTCGATGGGTCGGACGACTCCGACGATCGTGATATTTTCTGGCCCCTCTTGCGCCGGTAACCGCCAGCGATGGCTCGCTTGCTTTCCAGCACGCCAGCGGATTTGAGGTCGTGAGGATCTGTCCAGGAATCGCTTCTGGATGTTTTGGCGGTTCGAGTTTTTCTGGATGCGAACCACCGAATCGCCTTCGAGGTAATTCAGCCCCAGCACAATCAACGCCGGCAACGCGTAGTCACCCCGGACGGAGAGCTTTATGGCAGCAAGGCTATAATCCCTACTAAAAGAATCAAGAATCAGCCTGCGTTGTGTGTCTCAAGTTATTAAGCCCCTGTTAATACGGTGTTTAATCCTATTAAAAATGTCTATTGACCTAGTAGATATTAACCGTAATCTCTCGCCGTCCTGCAACCAATGACGACTAAGGTTATGAAATCTGAGAACTGGATCGAAGTGGTGGCCAAACAGGTGGGTAGCCTGCGGTTCGGTGTTGTGCAGATTGAGCGCACTGAAAAAGTGCGGATGGACGAGCGGACGGTCGTGGAGCTGGTGGATGGCAAGAGAGAGAAGCTGACCAGTTGACTGGAGGCCAAATAAAATTACAGAGCAAACCGACCACACAAACGGAGGACCGCTGAACTGAAACTATCTAATGCAATTCCAGCAAATAATCCTTCCAGCATTTTTAGTGGGGAGCCTCACGGTGGCGGCCAATCTGTTCGCAGACGAAGCCACTGAAACCGTCAAAGACCTCCGTAAACCCATCGAAGAGCTAGATCAAAAAGTGCGCATCTCCGAACACAAAACTGAACTCGAGAAAGACGCCTCGACCGAGATGGCGCGGAGAGCGACTGCTGTCAGTGCGGGGACCGGGGGCTTCTCAATTCGTTCGGCGGACACGAATTTTGTGCTGAAGTTTCGCGGCTACCTTCAGGCGGACGCCCGCTACTATGCAGATGGCCCTTCCGCGGGCACTGCGAACGACACGTTCCTGCTCCGCCGAGTGCGCCCGATTCTGGAAGGGACGGTTTTCGAGAAATATGATTTCAACCTCATGCTGGATTTCGGCTCGGGGGCCACAGCGACTGCCGCGAATAACTCCTACGTCCAGAATGCATTTATAAACGCACGCTTTTTGCCGCAGTTTCAGATTCAAGCCGGCAAGTTCAAAGTGCCAGTGGACTTGGAGCGCCTCCAGTCGGGCGCGAATATGCTGTTCGTTGAACGCGGCTATCCGACGCAACTGGCCCCAAATCGCGACGTGGGTGTTCAGCTTCAGGGCGACTTTGGTGGTGCGCCTGGGAGCAGTCTTTTCAGCTATGCTCTCGGCGCGTTCAATGGCGTCGCTGATGGCCGCAGCGGAGACATCATTACGGCGGACGCCGAGATAGATCTAGCTACTCGGCTCTTTGCTCATCCGTTTAAGAACTTGGATGGGGAAGGGTTGCGCGGCTTGGGAATCGGCATCGCCGGCACTTACGGTGACCAAGGCGGACTCCTGCCAAGTTACACCTCGGTTGGTCAGCAACGCTTCTTCGCCTACCGCGCGAGCGCGATTTCGGCCACGGCTCCCAACACGGTGGCGAACGGCATTCACTGGCGTGTGGCGCCGCAGGGATATTATTATTATGGGCCGCTTGGACTGTTGGGCGAATACATCGTTTCCAATCAGCAGGTGCAGCAAGCAGGTGCTGGAACTGGTGCCGGTACTTTCGCGGAATTACGTCACACAGCTTGGCAAGTTGCCGCGTCTTATTTCCTGACGGGTGAGGAAAACTCCTTCCAAGCCGTCTCTCCCAAGAATCCATTCAGTCCTGCAAAGGGCGGTTGGGGGGCCTGGGAAGTTGCTGCGCGGTTCGGTGGATTTGACGTGGACGACGACGCGTTTCCGGTCTTCGCGAATCCTGCTTCATCGGCTACCGAAGCGTTCTCGTGGGGGTTCGGGTTCAACTGGCACTTGAACACGCACGTGAAAGTGAACGTGAATTATGACCAGACGGATTTCAAAGGCGGTTCCGCCATCGACCTTCTGGGAAAGGGCGAGAAAGCTGTCTTCACCCGAGCGCAGATTTCATTCTAAATCTTCTCAATCAGGAACTAGGAACCTTCACTTATAAAAAACAAACTCTCGATTCGTTCGCTGTTTATCCTGCTGGCAACGCTGGGTCTCGGGCCGGCCGCGCTTTTGGCCAAGGACATCACGCTGCTCAACGTTTCGTATGATCCCACGCGCGAATTGTACGAAGACTTCAACCAGGCTTTCGCGAAACACTGGGAGTCCAAGACCGGCGACAAGGTTTCGATCAAGCAGTCGCACGGCGGTTCGGGCAAACAGGCGCGCGGTGTCATCGACGGTTTACCGGCGGATGTCGTCACGCTCGGGCTCGCGTATGATGTCGATGTGCTGGCGGAGAAGGGGAGGCTGATCCCGAAGGACTGGCAGAAGCGGCTGCCGAACAACAGCGCACCCTACACGTCCACCATCGTGTTCCTCGTGCGAAAGGGAAATCCCAAGGGCATCAAGGACTGGAACGATCTCATCAAGCCTGGCATTGCGGTTATCACCCCGAACCCGAAGACATCCGGTGGCGCGCGCTGGAACTATCTCGCCGCCTATGGCTACGAGTTGAAGCGCACGGGCAATGCGACTAAGGCGCGGGATTTTCTCAAGGCGCTCTTTAAGAACGTGCCGGTGCTCGATACCGGCGCTCGCGGCGCGACGACGACCTTTGTGCAGCGTGGCATTGGCGACGTGCTGATCGCCTGGAAGAACGAATCCATTCTTGCGATCAAAGAGCTCGGCAAAGGTGAGTTCGAACTCGTTGCACCCTCGATCAGCATCCTGGCTGAACCGCCGGTGACGGTTGTGGATCGCGTCGTGAAGAAACGTGGAACCGAAGCCGTGGCCAAGGCGTATCTCGAATATCTCTATACCGAGGCGGGACAGGAGATCGCCGCGAAGCATTACTATCGTCCGCGTATGAAATCCGTCGCGGCCAAGCACGCATCGTCGTTCCCGACGATCAAGCTCCTGACCATCGACGGAGATTTCGGCGGATGGTCAGCCGCCCAAGCGGCGCACTTCGGCGAAGGCGGCGCGTTCGACCAAATCTATCAATCTGGAAAATAGCCATGCAGACCCTATTACTGATCCATTCCTCGACGCCGTCCTCGGAGCCTCTTTCCGAGAAGCGTTCTGTAGAAGAGCTCCTCGCTCCACTGGACCGGATCGCGGAGAAGTCTCCGCACTTTCTTAGCAAGTCCTTTGGGCAGTTTGAAAACGCAGGCCGGTCTTACCGCTTGCCTCGCTATGTTTACCTAGGTCCGAAAGGGGGCGGTGACCCCATCCGCCTCGGCATCTTCGCCACGATTCACGGCGATGAACCAGAAGGTGCGCTTGCTTTGACGCGTTTTGTCAGCGCCCTCGAAGCGCAGCGTGACATCGCCGAGGGTTATGCGCTTTTCATCTATCCGGTTTGCAATCCGACCGGCTTCGAGGACAACACGCGCCATTCGCGGAGTGGCAAGGATCTAAATCGCGAGTTCTGGAAAGATTCGCCAGAACCCGAAGTGCAGTTCCTTGAGACCGAGATTTGGACTCACGCGTTTCACGGCATCATTAATCTGCACACGGACGACACGAGCGACGGACTCTACGGTTTCGTCAACGGCCAGGTGCTGTCCGAGTATCTGCTCCGCCCGGCGTTACGCGCGGCGGAGCGTATTCTGCCGGTGAACGAGCAGGGTGAGATCGATGGCTTCCCGGCGAAGGACGGCATCATCTATCAATGCTATGACGGCGTGCTTCGTTCCATTCCCGGCGTGAACCGTACGCCGTTCGAGCTCACCTTCGAAACACCACAACGCGCACCGACGGATCTTCAGGCGGAAGCGTTCTCGGCAGCGCTGCAATCAATTGTCGTTGAGTATCGTCAGTTCATGGCGATCGCTCAGAACATTTAAGGTGCGAATGGAAATATTGCTGCCTTCACGTGATCCACAGCCGCTGCCATCTCGGAGTTTCCCGCCGATGGCGGCCGTTATTTTTCCTACACCTGACCTGCGAAGACTGTTTTTATAGCATCGTTCTAGGGTCGAGAAAAAATTTAACGTGTTGCCGGGCTTTGGCCTGACGCTGGGATACACGCTCGCTAACTTAAGCGTGATCGTGCTCATCCCGATCGCCTGCCTGTTCCTGCGCGTCCTATTGATAGGAAATTGCTTTTTGACGTGGAGGGGAAAAAGATATCGCCCCGAAACGAGATTCATTTCGTTGGATTCCGTCTCGCTCTCAGCCCGACTTTGCCTTCACTCTTTCCATTAGTTACAGCCAAACCATGAAGAATATTGTTCTTTTCATCGCGGGCCGATGCACCGCGTTGCTTGTGTTTTTGCATTCGACGCGGGCGCTGCTCGGCGCGGACGTCGTTTCGGCCAAGCAGATCGTCAATCCGTACGGGCAGACCGAGAGCACGCTGCGGTCGCTGGAGGAGAACAAGCAGAAGCAGATTCAAGCGGCGCAGACGTTGAAAGCGTTTCACGCTTTCACCTTCACCGATCGCTGGGAGGAGAGCGGTATCCGCTTTGAGCATCGTCCAGTGGATGACGGGGCCAAGGATTATAAGGCGGTTCATTACGATCACGGCAACGGCCTGGCGGCGGCGGATGTGGACGCAGACGGCCGGCTCGACCTCTACTTCGTCAATCAATTCGGAGCGAGCCAGCTCTGGCGGAATCTAGGACGCGGGAAGTTTGAAGACATTACGGCAATAGCGGGCGTTGCGTTGGCGAACAAGGTATGCGTTGCCGCCTCGTTTGCGGACATCGACAATGACGGTTTGCCGGACCTCTTCGTGACGACGGTGCGAATGGGTAATGTGCTGTTCAAGAATCTGGGTGGCGGCAAGTTCAAGGACATCACTGCGGAATCGGGAATTACAGTGAAGCGCGCTGCCCATTCCTCAGGCGCGATCTTTTTCGACTTTAACAAGGACGGACTGCTGGATCTGTTCGTCGCGAACGTGGGCGTGTATACGCGGAACGAGAAAGGTCGTGGCGGTTTCTACCTCGGACGTTCGGATGCCTTCCAAGGCTGGCAATTTCCGGCGCGCAGCGAGCAGAGCATTCTCTATCAGAATCTCGGTGGCGGAAAATTTGAGGACGTCTCGCGCAAGATGGGCCTAGAGCATAGCGGCTGGAGCGGCGATGCCACGTTCTGTGACTTGAATCAGGACGGGTATCCGGATCTTTACGTGCCCAGCATGTCGGGCGACGACAAATATTATGAGAATGATCGCGGCCAGCGGTTCTTGGAGAAGACAGCCGCCTACTTCCCGAAAACCCCGTGGGGCGCGATGGGGGTGAAATTCTTCGACTACAATCTCGATGGCCTGATGGATCTTTACGTGACGGACATGCACTCGGACATGACTTCTCGGCAGATCAAAGCTGGCGACCAGGATTTCAGTCCGCGGTTTGAAAAGCAGAAGAGCGACGTGTGGTGCTCGGTGGAGTGGTCACTCGCCGCGTTGCAGGGTGCGACGAACAACATTCTCGGAAACGCGTTCTATCAAAACCAGGGACAGGGCAAGTTCGTCGAGGTCTCCGCCAAGGTCGGCGCGGAGACGTATTGGCCGTGGGGCGTCAGCGTCGCGGATCTCAACGCGGATGGTTACGAAGATATCTTTGTGACTGCAGGCATGGGTTATCCATTGCGATACGCCATTAATTCGCTGCTGCTGAACGAGAGCGGGCAGCGATTCGTGGACAGCGAGTTTGTGTTGGGCGTGGAGCCGCGCCAGGGCAACCGGATTGAAAAGGAATTCTTTACGCTCGATTGTTCCGGCAGCGACAAGAAGCACCCGCTTTGTCGCGGCAAGTCTGGGACGCTGACGGTGATCGGCACTACTAGCTCGCGATCGTCGGTGGCGATTGATTTGGACGATGACGGCGACCTAGATTTGGTGACCAACGAATGGAACGACCGGCCCCAAGTCTTGGTTAGCAATTTGTCGGAGAAGAAGCCGATTCATTACCTGAAGCTGAAACTCGTCGGCACCGTTTCCAATCGCGATGGATTGGGTGCGATGGTGAAGGTTCAGTGCGGGCCGAAGACCTACACGCGCTTCCACGACGGTAAGTCCGGTTATCTCTCGCAGAGCTCCATGCCGCTCTACTTCGGGTTGGACGCGGCGACCAAGATTGACCGAATCGAAGTGCTTTGGGCCTCTGGCAAGAAGCAATTGCTGACGGAGAAGATCCTAGTGGACGTGCCACTCACGATCACGGAAGAGCCTTGATCAAGGCTTCTTTGGCGCTGGAACGTTGGGAATGGAAACTGGGCGGTAACCGGCGTTCTGATATTCCGGCGCTTGGGGAACGAAAGCGTCGTTGAATTGCGGCGGTGGCGCATTGAGCACGTTCTCCGTCGCGGAAACGTCCCGGCGGACATCGTGAATGGTGCCGTTGATAAAGCAGCCGGAGACCTTCGCTCCGGCGTTCACCGCCAGCTGGTAGCGCGCGAAACCTTTCAGGCCAGAGTCCAACTTGTTATCCACGAAGATGCAGTTGGCGTAGCTGCTTTCGCCGCCCATGTCGTCCACGCCGTTGCGATTGCCGGTGAAGGTGCAATTCCGCAAGACCGCGCTGGATTTCCAGAAGGTTGTCACAACGCCGTTGTTGGCGAACGGTCGTTCGCCCGAGGTTTTCGCAACTGGGTCTTCGCCGGTGTTGGAGACGTTCCCGACGAACAGACAATTGATGATGCGGGCGGAGCTTCCCTCCAACAGATCAATCGCGGAGCCGGTGCCTTGCGCGCGATTTCTGAGGAACACGCAATTCTCAATCAAGACCGAGTCCTGCTTGAATCCCTGATGTTGGACGGAGATGCCCGCGCCGCACGGGCTACTGAAGTTGTCCACGACTTCAATGTTTCGAATCGTTGGGTAGGACCGTCCGAAGACTTTGATTGCTCCGCCATCGGAGTAGAAGAAGTGGTTCTTAAGAATAGCCCGGTTCGGCTCCATTTCCCGGGTCCCATACTTCGTCACGAAGCTGTTCGCGCCGGTGATCCGAAAACCCTTCAGCACCGTATTGGAGGAAACTCCGTCGCCAAAATAGACGACATGATTGACCACCGCTGGGAACCCGGGTTCGGAAGGAAGCGCTAGTTGCGAATTGGCGGCAGTCAGTGTGACCGGGCCGACCGCTTCGAGTCGGATGCCATCGTGCAATTTGTTGAACCAGATCAGTGCCTGTCGCTTGCTGTTCGGTCGATATTCGCCGGCGTGAACTTTGACGACCTTAGTCGTTTTGTTGGTTGCCGCCTGTTGCAGGGCGTCCTGGATGTTGTCGCCCGGATAAACGTGATAGCCATCCTCTGACGCGGTGATGGCGGCGCCAAGTTGTAGGACAGACAGGCTAAAGAGAGCCAGGGCTTGGACTACGAAAGGCATCATTTAAAGTGGATCGTCAGCTCGCTCGGCGGAATCGCACAAGGCAATTTCGGAGTTCAACTGATAGATGGCATGAGAGCTAGGGCCGCTCGGAACAAAGTTCAAAGTAGGCCCCTCCCCATGAAAAGACATTCGAATTCTTCACCGTCTCTAAGCGTGGCATCGGACCCACCGTTGCCAGTTCTCACTGCAGTAACTGATAGGAAATTGCTTTTTTGACACGGAGGGGAAAAAGGACTCATTTTACACCACTGCACCCGCTCGACAGGGGAAAGTTTTATTAAAAGACGATCGATCTCAGCATTCAAAATCAAGGGTACCGCCGATGAGCCATTGCGAAAATTCGCTTCGTAAATCATCAGGCATCGCCGGGGTTTCGGACACCAAATCCTTATATTTTAATCCAAAATATTTCTTAATTAAGGAGGGTTCTAATTCCTCGTAGAATCTTAGCCTGACGATTTGTCCCTGCTCTTCCATTTCAATGCAAAGCTCCTCAAAAGAGCCAATCCACTGGATACAAAGAGAGGAATCACCCTCCTCGTCTTCGGAATCATCATCCTCGTTTTCGGCGGCTTCTGATTTTAGGTCAGCTACATAATTTTTGACTTCCTCTGAGGTTTTAAACCATGGAGTAAACCCATCGCCAGCTGATCCAAATCCGCCCGGAGTTATATCCTCAAGGTAGGCTGCATACATTCCATTAAGACTGGTTGGTTGCGCTTCGGAACTCATAAGAATTTGGTGGGCTGAGGGGAGGTTGGAAACTTCTTTTCTACGAAAGTAAAATTACTATTGATAGGAAATTATTGATAGGAATTTGCTTCTTTGACGCGGAGGGGAAATGCGTTGCCTTCCGAACTTCGAAGTTTGGTCTTAAGGGGGAGCACCCGCTGGCGCTTAGGGAGAGGATGACGGAGAGAAGACCTCCGTCCCTATCCATGCTCCGCTAGGCCCTTTTTACTCCACCGCCAGATCCAAAAGGGGCAGGGAGATGAAATGGCTGTCACGGGTCGCAAGTTCGCCTCGGCATTGATGGGCGATGGCCGCGATCCAAATGTCATTGGTGGGAATCGGCGTGCCTTGGGTCTGCAGATGTAACAAAAACTCGCTGTAAATCTCGGCTGTTCTCAATGTCACCGGCATCACCTCGACTTGAGGCTCCTTCAAAAACGCCCGCAAATTCCCTAGGTTTTGCTCAAACACGGTTCCTTTCCTGAATCCGTGAAGCAATTCGCCCAGAACGACAACAGGCAGGATAACTCGATTGGCAAGAGCAATATTCGAATGCCAGCGCCCACTTCTTCGCCAATCACTATAGGCATTTGTGTCCAGCACAAGGTTCAGCTCCATAGCTCTCTATCCAATTTTTTCAGGTCCTTATCCAAAAATTCATCCCAACCCGGCCCAAAGTCTGAGTCTCCGGCATATGCGTCGAGGTTGGTTTTTTTGACCGGTTGAGCATCCGCGCCAAGTCCTCGGCGCAGGGCATCGAGCAGCACTTGATTCATGGATATCTTGAGGCGGGTAGCCTCTTGGCGGGCCATTTCCACCCATGCCTCATCGACCCGCCGAATCGTCACTTGTGACATGTAGGCAGTTCTACACTCAAAACGCATGCAGTCAAGGCACCCAGCTCGGCAAAATACGACTCCGTCCACTGGTCCATGGCCTGCGGTGCCCGGTGCCGTGAGCGATTAGGGTTTCCAAAATACCGGCACGCGTTTCTATCACTTGAAAGAGTAAGAGGGTCTAGGTCTGAACTTTCTATTGCGGCGTTACATTGCAGACGTTCGGTTGAGAGACAGGGCCCCTTTCATTGATGGATGGCGATTGGCTTTGGACTTCAGTGAGGGTTGCCTGCTGGCGTGTTTCCCTGATTCAATCGAGTAAACCTCGTTGCCGGTTAGTTTCATAGAGAAACACCGCGGTAGCGCTGGCGACGTTCAGTGAATTCATGTGGGAAGGCATCGGGATTTCAATTGTTTCGTCGCAGACATCGAGAACTGCGGTGGTTAAGCCTGGGCCTTCTGCTCCAAAAATAAGGCAGCAATCTCCCCGTAAATTGGCCCGAGAAAGCTGGGTTGAACCCGGTCGCGGATGAGCGGCCAAGCACCGGACACCGTGGGCACGTAAGTTAGAGAGAGTTTCTACCAAATGAGCCACCTGAACCACGGGTTGTTCGAAAAGGGTGCCCATCGATCCTGAAACCGCACGCCGTTGATACGGGCTACAACTGGTCTCGCTCACCACGAGAAAATGAACACCAAAGGCGGCGCAGTTGCGGACAAGAGTTCCCAGATTTTCCGCGCTGGCAATACCCTCGACTGCGACGATCAGCTTCGGGCGCGGTGAAGCTTCGAGGAGGCGTTCAAAGCTTGGCGGCGTTGGAATTTTGGCGACAGCGAGGACTCCTTGATGCAGTTGATAACCGGTGATGTCTTCGAGCAAGGTCTTCTCACCGATATACACTTGTATGTTCTCGGACCGCGCACGCAGCTTAGGTTCGAGCTGTTCAAACCATTCCGGGGTTAGCAGGACCGACAGCACCGAATAATGACTGGCGAGCAATCGGTGCACAACCTTGACGTTGGCGGCGACGAGGACCCCAGCTCGCTCGTGTTCCTCGGGGCGCCTGAGGGTCCGATAAATCGTCAATTCGGGTGCGTCGAGACTTTGGATATTTTCGATGTGCAGTGTCGCCACTTGCGGAATAATGCCGTTGGCGAACAGAATGGGAAGCTTGGCACGCAGGGATAAATTAGATGGATGAAAAGCAGTTGGCCCAAACGAGTGAAGTTGTAGCGATCATTTTAACCTCTCCGAGTTGTCTGAATCACCCCACGCAATGAGAATAGTAGAGAAGTAGAAGGAGAATGATGCGGGTGTTTGACACTTTGCCGACTCACTTCTAGCCTGACCCCCTATGGAAGCTGTCGTTGCCCAAGATCCTATTGTCATCCTAACCGAGAGTGCTGCCCGTCAGATTGCCTCGATGCTGATTTCTGATTCCGAAAATGCTGGGAAATGTCTAAGAGTCTTTGTCGAAGCGGGCGGATGTTCTGGGATGCAATACGGGATGGTTTTCGACGAGAAACGTGACGACGATCTCGCCGTGGAGGTTCAAGGGGTCGGCGTCGTGGTTGATCCGTTTTCATCCAATTATATTCGTGGCTCGGTCATCGACTTCAGCGAGGAACTGACGGGTGGTGGTTTTAAGATTAATAATCCGGTAGCTCATAGCAGCTGTGGCTGTGGTAAGTCCTTTACCGCCTGATTTTTGGGTCTGGCCGAGGTAACCTTGTTGGCCTCTGAAGCTTTCTTTTTCACCGATGCTGTGGTTTACCTACGGCGTTTTTATGATTGGCGATCGAAAGTGTCATAAGGGAGGAGTCGTGTTGTGCAGGTAATTTGTAACAACTGAGGATTGCCCGATCGGATTAAGACAGGGTAGGTTTTGCCCACACCTACAGGTCCTTTTTCGTATGGCAAAAAAACAGATTCGAATTGGTCTCATCGGCTACGGCTTTATGGGACGCGCCCACTCCAACGCCTTCGCCCAAGTTGGGCATTTTTTCCCCTCGGAACACGAACTGGTGCTCCAGGCGGTTTGCGCGCGTGACGCGGTCAAGGCGCAGGAGTTCGCCAATAAATGGGGGTATAAATCAGTCGAGACAGACTGGAAAAAGTTGTTAGCTAGGGAGGATATCGACCTAGTGGATATAGCGGTGCCCAACAATCTTCACGCGGAGATCGCCATTGCTGCTGCCAAAGCTGGAAAGATGATTTTGTGCGAGAAGCCTTTGGGACTGAACGCGGCTGAATCGGAGAAAATGGTAAAGGCAATCCAGAAGGCGGGTGTGCCGAACATGGTGTGGTATAATTACCGCCGTTGTCCTGCGGTGGTTCTAGCTAAACAATTCATCGATGCGGGCAAATTGGGTAAGGTTTTTCATTACCGAGCTAATTTTCTCCAAGATTGGACGATCAACCCTGATTTACCCCAAGGCGGTGAGGCCCTGTGGCGCCTCGATATTAAGGCGGCTGGCTCCGGTGTCACCGGTGATTTGTTGGCTCACTGCATTGATACCGCCTTGTGGCTCAATGGAGGGATTAAAGATGTCAGCGCGATGACTGAGACCTTCATTAAGGAGAGGAAACACACTTTAACTGGGAAGGTAGAGAAGGTAGGGATTGACGATGCGTGTGCCTTCCTCTGCCATTTTAATAATGGATCGCTGGGATTATTTGAGTCGACTCGGTATGCCCGTGGTCACAAGGCGTTGTATACTTTTGAAGTGAATGGGGAGAATATGAGCCTGAAGTGGGATCTCCACGATCTCCACCGGCTACAAGTGTTTGACTATAAGGATGTCGGTGCTGAACGCGGTTGGAAAAGTATCCATGTTTCTGATGGGGATCATCCGTACACCGGTAATTGGTGGGTACCCGGTTTACAATTGGGATACGAGCACAGCTTTATTCATCAGGTGGTCGAATTCATTTCTGGCTTAGAGAGTGGTAAAGGGGCGAAACCAGACTTCAAAGATGGATTAGCTACCGACTATGTGGTGGATGCTGTTTTGGCGTCGGCAAAAACCAAGAAGTGGACTAAGGTAAAGCAATTGAAGGCCTAAAAGAACAGGGTTGAGCCGAAAAAAGTTTTTTTTATCCCTCCCTGATCGAGAGGTCAGGGAGGTTTCCTTTGCGACATTAGGAACTTCCGTTTGGCCTTCAGGCGAGACCCGTGTCATACCTTCTGCCGATATGGAATACGAAGCGGTCATCGGGTTGGAGACCCACGTTCAGCTCAAGACACATTCAAAGATGTGGTGCGGTTGCGCCAACATTTTTGGGTCAGATCCAAACACCAATGTGTGCCCTGTTTGTTTGGGCATGCCCGGAGTGTTGCCTGTAGCGAATGCTGAGGCCTTAAAACTAACTGTTCTCACGGGATATTTGCTTAATTGCGAGATTCCACCCTTTGCTAAATTTGATCGTAAAAATTATTTTTACCCTGACTCGGCCAAGAACTATCAGGTGACCCAATATGACCGCCCTTCGACCGCCAAGGGATGGGTTGAGTTCGAGTTCGACGGTCCGGGTTCGGTAGATGGGATGTCGAGGGTGCGGATTACTCGAGCGCATCTGGAGGAAGATGTGGGCAAGAGTACGCACTTTGATCGTCATAGCGGTGTTGATTTTAATCGTGCTGGGGTACCTTTGTTGGAGATTGTGTCCGAACCCGATCTCAATGGACCGGAGATGACCTATGCGTATCTCAAGGCATTAACCGATATTTTGCGGCGAGGCGGGATTAGCGATTGTGACTTGGAAAAGGGAATGTTGCGTTGTGATGTGAATGTGTCGGTCCGGCCGAAGGGGGCGACGCAGTTAGGATCCAAGATTGAGATTAAAAATATGAACACCTTCTCTGGCGTACGTCGCGCGCTTGAGTATGAGATTCCTCGGCAGATTGAGGCTGTGCGCCGAGGGGAATCGCTTCGACAAGAGACCCGTCGATGGGACGAGGTTGCGGGAATTACCGAGACGATGCGTTCAAAGGAAGATGCTCATGACTATCGGTATTTGCCCGAGCCTGATCTTATGCCGTTTGTTCCTACGGAACCGTGGTTAGAGGAGGTTCGAGGGCGTTTGGTGGAATTACCACTGGCTCGGAAGCGTCGATTCATGGGAGAATACCTCCTTCCGTCCGGGGATGCGGAGGTTTTCCGCGACCATTTAGAATTGGGAGCTTTTTTTGAACGTGCGGCCGCCGGATACAAGAACCCCAAGGCAATCGCTAACTTGGTGATCAACAATTTGCAGGCTCACTTGGTCGAATCAGGCTTTAGCGTAACGGAGTTAAAGATGACCCCAGCAGCCGTGAGAGAACTCGTTGAGTTAGTGGAGAGTGGTAAAATTAGTTCCAAGATTGCTCAAGAAGTTTTTAGGGAAATGGCCACTAGTGGCGAGCCTCCGGCGGCGATTATCGATCGTAAAGGATGGCTACAGGTGAGTGATATTTCAGCGATCGAAGCCTTGTGCCAGGCGGCGATTGAGGCAAACTCCTCGTCGTCCGCGGACTTTCGAGCAGGAAAAGTGGCAGCACTAAATTTTCTCAAAGGACAAGTAATGAAAGTTTCAAAGGGGAAAGCGAACCCGAGTTTGGTGGGGGAGATCCTTGAGCGAAAGCTACGCGAATGATCCTTTTGGTGAAAATTTCTTTACTGATTTTAGAGAAGGCCCCTTTTGCATAATAAGATAGTTTCAGATCTGATTTGGTTAGGGAGGGAGATGGGTCTTGAATCCCGTGATTTAGTCCTGTCAAGCGAGGGAAGCGTCTCGGCGAAGCTCGATGAATATCGGGTTTTAGTAAAAGCGAGTTCGGCCAAATTATCGACACTGGACTCGTCTCAAATTGTTGAGGTTCGGAGTGCTAATATTCAGATGTTACTAGAGCAGTCTTTTTTGGATTCGGCGGAGTTTACTGAAGGCCTTATGGAGTGCCGAATCGATCCTGATTCGGCACAGCCGAGCACTGAGATTCTTTTTCATAACTGGCTCCTGTCATTGGAGGGCGTTCAGTTTGTGGCTCATGCCCATCCGGTTGCGGTGAACCAGATACTCTGTTCGCCCTTAGCGGAGGCTTTTGCGTTACAAAGATTGACTCCCGATGAGATTGCAGCGACCGGATCGGTTTCCGTTTTTGTGCCCTATGCGGATCCGGGAGTTCCCTTAGCTCGCGAAATCAAGGCTCGTGTTTTATTGTATTTACGCCGTAGCTTTGGGCGGAGTCCCAAGGTGGTACTCTTGCAAAACCATGGGATCATCACTCTGGGTGCGACGGCGGAAAAGGCGTTGCAGACCCTGTTATTTGCGGATAAAGCGGCCCGTATTTTCCTAGGGGCGGCTCTTTTAGGAGGTCCTATTTTTATGCAACCGCATCAGGTTCAGCGATTGGAACCCTTTTCGGCAGAACCTCGGAGAGGTTTCCTGTAGTAGGGTGACTAGTAACTTTTTCAAGTTGAAAGAGCGTTTTTTTAAAGCTAAAGATATTTTTATGGTCGTTGCAAAGTTCGGGTCAATTCGAGAAGCATTTTGTGCTCGCTACCGTTGTGCGCCTCAGGACTTTGATAAGAAGCTCTTCTTTAAATCGCTCAGGTTACCTGCGCGGATTATTTCGTGGCTCACCGGTTGGTACCGCCCCCAATCCTTTAATATCGATATCAGCTTGATCCAAGTCATTGGTGATTCACGAAGCGAATTCGAAGTGAACAATCGATTGGCTGAATTTCAGGATTGGAACCGTTTGGACCGTAGTTTCCGCCGCAACTGGTTAAAAATCCGTGTTTCCAGCGCAAGAGTGAAAAAGGTATTACAGTCGTTTTACCCTGAATTGATACCAGTGGTGCGAAAAACTGAGGTCATCTATGTCCCGAAATCTGAAAAAGATGGACCTAGAAGTTCAGGAGCAGTTCAGCGACGTAATCAGAAACCCGTGGTTGATGAGACTCCGACTGAGACTCCGACTGAGACTCTGGAACAAAAAGTTCTGCGGTTAACTGAGGAAAACACGGTGCTTTTGGCCATATTAAAGCGAGACGGCGAAGCGTTGGAGAAGTTTCGTGAAGGACGTCGCAATTGAGTCGCCGCGAAAGATTCCATCAAGCAACCGACCCGACTCACTACTTATATTGAGTTTCTAGATCCAGCTCATCTGGATTTCGACGGGGAAGTGGTCACTCGGTAAACGGCCGTTTAGTGTAAAGGAGATCACCTCAGTTGAGTGAACAACTGCCGGGCCCCGGAGGAGGATCCAATCAATACGCGCACTTTGGTGGACCGGTGTTTTGAATCCATTAAAACTGTTTAGATCCTCATTTTGGCGTGTTTTGGCCGCGTACCAAGTGTCGGTGAGTCCGGCGTCGCGGGTGAGTCGATCGTAGGCTGGATTTTGTCGGGCCACTGCATTGAAATCCCCTAGGAGAAGAACTCTTTGGTCGGCAGGTACTTTTGCGATCCGACTTCGAATGAGTTCGGCTGCCTTTTCGCGAGCGGTTTGGAGGGCATGATCGAGGTGAGTGTTCCACAGATGGAAATCAACCCCTGTTTTTCGATCTTTAAAGTGAACCGAAGTCAACATACGCCGATTGGTATTGCCCCAAGTAGAGGAGCCTATTACGTCGGGAGTATCACTGAGCCAGAAGTGGTCGTAAGCCAAGGGGGTTAGACGTTCCTTGCGATAAAAAATGGCCATGAATTCGCCCCGACTGCCTCCATCGCGTCCGAGGCCGATCCAATCATAGTCGGGAAGGTCGGCCGCGATATCTCGAAGTTGGGAATAGAGGCCTTCTTGAGTGCCAAAGACATCAGGCGCATGACGCTGGAGGAGGGCTCGCATCGCGGGACGACGTTCCGGCCAAGAGTCAGGGCCTTTGGAATTAGCGTAGCGCAGGTTGTACGTCATGACCTTTAAATCCGAAGCGTGTCCTTTGGTGATCGATTTTTGGATAGGTTCAGCGCCCAGAGATCCCAGTGAGGTTAGCAATGGGGCGGCGGTGAGGAACTCGCGACGGGTGGGCACGGATGGAGTTGATTTAGTGTTTTATTTCTCGTTCCTCTTCGGGCAAATCCAGGCCCCGTGTTTCTGGGGCGAAGCAGAGAGCGATTAAGCCAATAAGAAAAACGAAACACATGGAGGTGCCGGCATAGCGTAAGGGTTCGGTGGTGTCTTTGAAGACCTTGCCCGAGAGAAGTCCCAAGAGGGCAGGGCCACTTGCGGCGACAAATCGCCCGACATTATAGCAGAAGCTGGTACCGGTGCTGCGGAGTCGGGTAGGAAACAGTTCAGGAAAGTAGATGGCATAGCCTCCAAAGAGAGCCAGTTGAAAGAAGCCCATCAGAGGTATTAGCCAGAAGATTTGGCTGAAATCGCGGAAGAACCAAAAGACCGAAGCGGTGGCGACCATCGCGGAGACCAATGAGATAGCAAAGGCGGGTTTGCGCCCGAAGCGCTGGGCAACGATCCCGAAAGAATAAATACCACAGAAAGATCCAAGATTCTGCATCATAGAGGTAATGCCAGCCCAATAGGTCAGACGCCCAGGGATGAGTTTAAGATCGGTGCCATCGGCGATGAGTTTTTTTTCAAGCACCGATCGGACGAGATCGAAGCTGAAGAAACCGATGCCCCAGACCCCGATGACCCCACTTAGAGCTAAAAGAAGGCCCACCACGGCCCTTTTGCGATAGCGGAGATCACCACCACCGCCATAGACGACCCGGAGGCCCAAAAGGAGGGAGATCAATGAGAACCCTGTAACAATGAGAGTTTTGGGCCATTGAGGGTTGCCGAGGAAGGCGATCAGGATGCCGGTCAGAAGGGTGATTCCGGCGAGCGCCGCGGGAGTACGCCAATTGGGATTACCAAAGAGTTCTCCGTAGTCTCCTAATTTTTTGGAGAGGATTGGGTCCGACTTGGCCTTGATCCAACGCTCTGGTTCTTTGAGACCTCGGCGCACCAAGATAACCAAAAAGGCAGGAAAAGCGCCAATGACGAACATCCATCGCCAAGCCGGCCATCCGACGTATTGACTGAGGATACCTGTTTCTTCGAGTCGACCAAGAGAGATACTGGTAACTGCTGCAGCGATATTGCCGACAGTAGACAGGGCTTGGAGCAGGCTGAGAGCGCCCGTACGAGCCTTATCGGGCATGACTTCAGCGACCAGCGCGACTCCTACAGCGAATTCGCCACCGACTCCGAGGCCGGTGAGAAACCGGTAAAAGGCGAAGTCCCAGAATTGAGTAGCAAACGCACTGAGTCCGGTAAAACCAGAATAAAGAAGGATGGTGAGGAGCATGGTTTTGGCACGCCCCCAGCGGTCGCCGAGGACTCCAAAAATGAGTCCTCCCGTAGCCCAACCGAGAAGAAAAATGGATGTAGCATAGGCTCCGAATTCACTGACTTCGCTTTGCAGTGCTGGGCGGCCCAAGCCGGCTTTAAGCAACTCCTTCATGGCAGGAACTCGAGCTAGATTAAAAAGCTGTTGATCCATGCAGTCTAACAACCAACCGGCTGCTGCCACGAGGAGGACGAACCATTGGTAGCGGTTTAATAAGCGCCACCAAGCCACCGAGTTGGACTCTGTTATCATAGAGGAAATGTGTGAGGAGAGAATGACTAGGAATATCGGTGAGCCAAGCAGGGAAGTTAGCTGTTTTAGAGTTGGTGAGCTAATTGAGCATCAGCGACGTTCGAGGGAGCTAGGCTTGGACTTGGACACTTAGAATTTCCCCAGGTTCGCATTCAGCGAAGACTTCAAATGGGCGGCAGCATATTTCACAGTCAGTTGTGAAGCGCTGATCGGAGATTCCGGTGTCGATGAGCAGTTCCATGGACTGGCCACAATAAGGGCATTGGATGCGTTCACTTTGTTCCATACGCGGAGCATTGCTTTAGTGGAGAAGTTTGGCGAGTCAGTGAGTTAATTGTTGTACGGCTTGGATTTTCAGCTGATTTATGCTCTTTCAAGCAGATAGGAATGCAGATTCACACGTTTATTGTCGATTCAGCGGCCGAAGCCGTGGGGCAAGTCCGAGCTAAGTTGGGGCCGGATGCCGTTGTTTTGAGTGTTCGCCGTCTGCCCGTCGATGGTTTTTCCAAACTGTGGAAAAAAAATCGAATCGAAGTGCTTGCTGCCGCCCCGCCTCCAGCATCGGCAGTCGAACCTGAATCAGCGAAGACCGAGAGTAATCTCAATCTATCTGTTTCTGGCTTGATTTCCTCATCCGCCGATCTTTCAGCACCAAGTTCGATCGCGAACCCACCTACATTGCCGGACCCTCTGCTTGAACTTCGGCGTGAATTATCAGAAATTCGCGTGGAGATTTCGCGTGGTCGTCATTTAGAACCAATCGTCCCGCTCGTTCGGATTTCGCCGAGCGCTGAGAGCGAGCCCGTTCTTGAATCAGAAACTTTGATTGTGGAGGCCTTTGTGCCGCGCGGGGTCTCCTATCCCGGTAAATGGACAGTGGGACCGATTCTTGAAGCCACAGGATTGATGCCGATCCACGCTCTGAAAATCATCGAGAGACTTTGTCAGGAGCATGGAGAGACTCCACCGGGGCCTTTGGCGGCTGAGTTAGTGTTGGCAGGGCGAGCCTTGCGTGGGGAATGGATCCTACCTTCGACTGTGCCCGCTGGGCCTTTGGCCGTGCATGTTTTCATTGGGCCACCGGGGTCCGGCAAGACGACGGCCCTTTGTAAATGGTTAGCCCAAGCGGTCTTGATTGAAGGCCAGAAAGCGGAGGTTTGGAGGTTGGACGGTGCGACCGCCAATACGGCGGAGTCGTTGAGTATTTATGGGGAGATTCTTGGGGTACAGGTAGAGCGATTTGTCCCAGTGGAACGGCCGACTGAGGGCCTCTTGTTCATTGATCTCCCTGGAGTCGCTGCTGCGGATACCGCTGGGCTTTTAGAGTTAGACTCTCGACTCAGTCGTTTGGGGCCTGCACAGATTCACTTGGTTCTTAACGTCGCCTACGAGTCGGCTGTCTTAATGGCTCAAACTCGCGCCTTTGGTGGATTAAAGGTGACCGACATTATTGCGACCCATTTGGACGAGGAATCACGCTGGGGCAAAATCTGGAATTGGGTTCTCGGCACAAACATCCCCGTTGGATGGATGAGTAGTGGGCAGAATATACCGGGTCAGTTTCGAAAGGCCGAGCCTGGAATTCTCGTTGAACGTCAATTCTCCCGTTAATTAATCCCTGAGGCTAAATTTTCTAGTGCGATTTCATTGTGGCAAGGGCATTGCTTGTGTCTAAGCTAGGTGACTAGTTGACAATGAAAAACTTAATGCTCTTTGGCGGATTAGTTGGATTTGTGATCAGTGCGGCGCTCGGGATTTTTCAAGAATGCTCGAGTTCAGAAATTCTGTGGAGATCCACAATCTCGGCCTCCGCTGGTGGGATGCTCTTTCGCTGGTGGTCCGCAGTTCTCGTTCGAAGTTTCCGGAGCGCTAAGTTCGAAAAATATGAGGCACTAGAAAAAGGACAATCCGTGCGATCAGTCTCCTCTGCTAAGTCTTAATTGCCTCAGTCTAATTAGGTTTGATCGTACCTTCTTCTTTTCCCCCGAGCCCTATGTCTTCATCTGAATCTGAAAGAGACCCAACCCTTCCGGAGAACCGGCGGCGGCAAGGAAACTCGTACGCCCCCTATCAACAGACGCGTCCGGGCAGCACCAAGGAGAACGATT
Source organism: Akkermansia muciniphila (assembly GCA_945898055.1). Lineage (GTDB taxonomy): Bacteria > Verrucomicrobiota > Verrucomicrobiia > Limisphaerales > UBA9464 > SXXZ01. Next base: position 20,990 of record CAMDGV010000024.1, read on the forward strand.
TAGTTCAGGAGTATTTGCCGCTCGTGAAAACGGTGGTTGGTCGGCTTGCGATGAGCTTGCCGCCTCATGTGGATGTGGAGGATCTCTACAGCGCCGGGTTGGTCGGTTTGCTGAGTGCCGTGCGGCATTTTGATCCCCAAGGCGGAGCGACCTTTGAGTCGTATGCTCGAGTCCGGATCCGTGGGACGATTTTCGATGAATTGCGCCGCATGGATTGGGTGCCTCGATCCATTCATGAGAAAGCGCGCCGAGTTCAGGCGGTGCAAAGTCAACTAGAGCAAGAGAAAGGGGTGATGCCAAGCGATGCCGAAGTCGCCAAAGCCATGGGGTTAAGTCTAGAGGGCTACGAAGATTTGATGGTGCAAATTCGGCCAACTACCTTTGTGTGTCTCGACGCCGTTCATGGGGGGGAAGACAGCGGGGACACGACCTATCACGAGACCATATCTGATGATTCTCAACCGGACCCAGTGGATCTCGCGGCGCGGCGGGAGCTTTCCAAAGTAATTGAAAAGCGGTTGCAAGGATTTCCGGAAATGCAGCGGAAGGTATTGGCACTTTACTATTTTGAGGACATGCGACTTCGGGAAATTGCCGAAGTATTTGGGGTCACTGAATCACGGATTTGTCAAATTCATTCACAGGCAATTATGTCACTCAGGGGATTTCTTCAAAAATACTCTCCACCACAAAATTAATTATTTGAGTTGGAGAATTCTATCTAAACTTAATTTAATAAGATGTTAGCAATCATTGGTTCTATAATAGTCACCCTAGCTGTGATGGGAGGGTTCCTGATGGCTCACGGTGTTCTTTCAAAGTTATTTGTTCTCAGTGAGTTTGTTATTATTTTAGGGGCAGCTGGTGGGTCAATGGTCATTATGGCCCCGATGCCAGTGCTGAAAGGTTTACTAGCACAAATTGTAGCTGTTCTTAAGCCGTCGCCTTTTACAAAAGTAGCTTATGAAGAGATGTTTAAAGCTCTGTATGAACTTTTTATTTTAGGGCGTCGCAATGGAATGATTGCTTTAGAACCCCATATTTCAGAACCTTCTGGCAGTTCAATTCTATCAAAATATCCGGCGTTCAGTAGTAATCATCATGCTGTTGATTTACTAGTTGGAGCATTGAGACCACTCATTGATGGTAAAATTAAACCAGATCACTTAGAGAGTTTAATCAATGTGGAGCTGGCCTCGATGACAGAAGAACATCACCAACCCATTGATGTGCTAACTCGAATAGCTGACGCAATGCCCGGATTTGGAATCGTTGCGGCTGTCCTTGGTATCATCAATACGATGGCAGCCATCAATGGTCCACCGCAAGAAATTGGAGATCATGTGGCGGAGGCATTGGTAGGAACATTTCTTGGTATTCTTGTCTCTTATGGTTATTTGAATCCACTCTGCGTTTTGATGACACTCAATGGGCAATCAGAAATGGGCTATTTCCGAACCTTGTCGAAGGCGGTCACCGGTTTTGCAACTGGGATGGCTCCACTTATGGCAATTGAGGTAGCGCGTCGAGGTCTTCCGAGTCATATCAAACCAACGGCAGATGAACTAGAAAACATGCTGAAGAGCGTGGGTAAGTAAAACGATCAACCGAAGTCGAGAATTAGGAAAAAGATGGGGGGAAAAGGACATTCTGGGGGAGCATGGAAGGTGGCGTACGCTGATTTTGTTACAGCGATGATGGCCCTTTTTCTTGTGCTTTGGCTGGTGGCGCAAAAGCCAGAAATCAAGGAAGCGGTGGCCTTAAGATTCAGGAATCCCGCAGAAGCGCTCATTCGTCAAGGCACTGGGGTTTTACCAGAGAATAGAGATTCGGGAACTAAGAATTCATCGTCGGTTTATCAGGCTAATGCGGTCGTTGAATTAAAGTTGCTACGACGGATGGCCGAGGATCTTTTTAAGACTTTGCAGTCCAATCCAGAAATACCGGATGAAATGCCCATGCGGATGGATTTATTGAGTGATGGTATTCGAATTAATCTCTTTGACCGAAATACAAAACCTTTGTTTGAAAGGGGATCCAGTGATTTGTCTGAATTTGGAGAGTGGACATTTACGACTTTAGCTTGGCAGATTGCCCGGGTTAAGGATGTTTTTTTAATTGAGCTCGAGGGGCATACTGAAAAAGATGATATATCAACAAATGCGTTAAGAGATTCTTGGGATATTTCATCTGATCGAGCGCATTCGGCACGTCGTGTTTTACTAAAACATGATATTGAATTAGACCAAATTAGCCGGGTATCTGGTTATTCGGACAAGTCGCCTATGAAATCGGTTGATGGCAAAGAAGTCAGTGAAGATCAGAATCGCCGGGTGACTGTCATATTGCGAATGAAAGAAAAGAAAACGATTAAAATACAACCATGACCCCTAATTTTAAGCCTCTTCTTTCGGGCGGGGCGCCCCAAGCTGTTTTAGCCGGTAGCGGATCAAAACCTGGGCATCAATTTGCTCCTCTGGCCTTAGATTCTGTGGTTAGTGTGACTCGACCTTTACGTTCCAGCGGGCGAAGTGAGAAGGTTGACACGAGTGAATTAAATGCATCGACGACCTCCAATCAAGGGGGGCACTCTAAAGAGCAGGGGCACAAGGCGGCGGAGATTAAGACTTTACGCAGTGGTGATAGAGTTACTCATATTGAAGTGACCTGTGGGTGCGGTGAAATCATTACACTTGAGTGCGAGTATACTAATTAAGACGCTCCTTTAAGCGAATACCCTGTCCTATTCCCATTCGATTGTTCCAGGTGGTTTGCTAGTAATATCTAGGACAACCCGATTCACGCCGCGTACTTCATTGGTAATGCGGGTGCTGATTTTTTCTAATAGATCATAAGGTAAACGGACCCAATCGGCAGTCATACCATCCTGCGACTCGACAATTCTAAGAGCGATGGTGAAGGCGTAGGTTCGTTCGTCGCCTTGCACTCCGACACTTCGAACCGGGAGAAGGACAGCGAAGGATTGCCAAGTGCGATAGTACCAGTCGGCCGCTTTCATTTCCTCGACTACGATTCGATCGGCCTCGCGAAGGATATTGAGTTTGGAAGGGGTGAGGTCTCCGAGGCAACGCACGGCGAGCCCGGGGCCTGGGAAGGGTTGTCGAAGCACAATTTCCTTAGGCAAACCTAGTTCGGTTCCGAGAAGACGAACCTCGTCTTTAAAAAGGCATCGAAGAGGTTCTACTAGTTGGAACGACATATTCTTAGGTAATCCCCCCACATTATGGTGACTCTTGATCATGTGAGCTGGATTGCCGTCGATGGGGACAGACTCGATCACATCGGGGTAGAGGGTGCCTTGAGCAAGGAATTTTGCTTTGCCTGCTTTGCGGGTGGCTGCTTGGAAAACATCGATAAATGTTTTTCCGATAACCTTCCTTTTCTTCTCTGGATCGGTGACTCCACGTAGTTTATCGAGGAAGAGTTTAGACGCGTTTTCGTACTGGAGTCGGAGTTTGAAATTGCGACCGAAAACCTCCTGAACCACTTCCGCTTCACGGGCGCGAAGGAGTCCATTATTGACGAAGATGCAGGTTAGTTGGTCACCGATGGCTCGGTGGATGAGGGCGGCAGCAACGCTGGAATCGACCCCGCCACTAAGGCCAAGAATGACGCGTTCTGAGCCGACTTGGGCCCGAATTTCGGCGCAGGCTTGATCGACGTAATTCTTCATCGTCCAAGTGGCTGCGCAGTTACACAGACCTAAAACGAAGTTCGAGAGGATTTCCCGGCCCTTGGGGGTGTGAACAACTTCGGGATGGAATTGAATGCCGAGAAATTGTTTTTCGGCGTTTTCAATCGCCGCGTATTCGGAATTCGGGGTGGTGGCGACCGCGACAAAATTTTTCGGTAGGCGGGTTAATTTGTCGCCGTGGGAGTTCCACACCTGTAACTCAGATGGGAGGTTTTTAAAAAGGGCACAGGAAGAGTCGAGAACTGTGAGTGTTCCCTTTCCATATTCCCGTTTGCTACCCTTTTCGACTTTACCGCCTAAGAAATGCCCCATGACCTGAACGCCGTAGCAAATTCCCAGCACGGGAATCCCGAGTTTAAAGATGGCTTTATCAGGTAACGGGGCTTGGTCGGCATAGACGGAAGAGGGACCTCCAGAGAGGATAATTCCCTTTACGTTCAGCTTCCTAATCTCCTCCGCAGGTGTATCGAAGCGAAGAAGGGTCGAGTAAACATTCAACTCCCGTACACGGCGGGCGATGACTTGGGTGTATTGGGATCCAAAATCAAGGATCGCGATCTGCTCCATGCGTGACGATGCAGATTGGGAGGCCGAGGCAGCAAGCCGCATTTAAGAAAAGGCTGCGGATAATTAAATCGATTGGCAGGATTGATTAGGGTTTGAGGAGGGCAAACTCCATTGAATCGACCAGTGCTTCCAGCGATGCCGCAATAATATTCTCACTTACCCCCACCGTTCCCCATTCTCGATGTCCGTCGGTGCTTTGGATGAGGACCCGAGTTTTCGCCCCGGTTCCGGCGATTCCGTCAAGAATTCGTACCTTGTAATCGGTGAGTGATACCTTGCGGATGCGGGGGAAAGAACGAGCGAGTGCGGCGCGCAGGGCACTATCAAGAGCTTTTACTGGACCATCCCCGTCGGCGACGGTGTGGTGAATTGTCTCACCCACTTTTACCTTGATGGTGGCTTCGCAGACAGAGTTTTGAGCTGTCCCTCTCATGGAGAGATGGTAGGCCTCGATCGAGAATAAAAGATCGGGGTTTTTATCGAGAATCCCCCGGATAAGGAGAGCCAGAGAGGCTTCGGCGGCTTCGTATTCGAAGCCTAGGTTTTCGCGTTCCTTAATTCGAGCCGTGATCAGTTGAGTCTCGGGTTGATCATTGGTGAGTTTGAATCCGAGTTCGGCTGCTTTAACTAAGATATTCGTACGCCCAGACATATCGCTCACCAGCACTCGGCGGTGGTTGCCGATCGATTCTGGAGTGATGTGCTCGTAACTACGGGCGACTCGATCGATCGCGTGGACATGAATACCGCCCTTGTGAGCAAAGGCGGTTTGACCCACCCAAGGCTGACGTGGGTCGTGTCGCATATTGGCGATCTGGTCGACGTATTCGGATAACTCTTTGAGTTTTGGGAGGGATTTCGAGGGAACACCACGCAAGCCCATTTTAAATTCGACCAGAGGTATAACGCTGGTGAGATTGCAGTTACCGGTACGTTCGCCGTAGCCGTTAATGACGCCTTGAATATGAGTGGCTCCGGCTTCTAGGCCGGCAATGCCATTGGCGACCCCTAGGCCGCAGTCGTTGTGGGTATGGACGCCGATTCGGGTGCTGAGTCGACCCTTGGCGGCAGCGGTGATTCTGGTGATCTCGGACGGAAGACAGCCTCCGTTGGTATCACATAAGCAAATAACATCGGCCCCTGCTTCTTCTGCAGCCAACCAAGTCGCCATAGCATACTCGGGTGCGTCTTTAAAGCCATCGAAGCTGTGTTCAGCGTCATAAACGACAGTCTTTCCATGCGCTTTGAGGTAACGGATAGTGTCGGAAATCATAGCTAAATTTTCATCAGGGGTAACTCGCAGAACCTCAGTAACATGAAGCATCCAAGTCTTTCCGACGATGGTGATGACGGGTGTATTGGCGTCGAGGAGAAGGCGGATTTGATCGTCTTTTTCAACGGCAAGACCCTTTCGTCGGGTAAAACCGAAGCTAGCGATTTTGGCGTTTTTCCAGTGGCGTTTGGAAGCTTGCTGAAAGAATTCAAGATCCTTTGGATTGGATCCCGGCCATCCGCCCTCGATGTAGTGGACCCCAAACTGGTCGAGGCGATCGGCGATTCGTAGTTTGTCGGTTAGTGAGAAATTGATGCCTTCACCTTGGGAACCATCGCGGAGGGTGGTGTCATAGATTTCGATCTGTTTTGGTTTCATGGATGAGTAAGGCCGATTCGATAGAGAAGCAGAAGTGTCACAAAAGAAAAACCCCGCTCCGGCTCTCGGAACGGGGTTTTCAAAAAAACGCGTTCAACGAAGTAATCTTTGGGCAGAAATCACATTAAAAATCAACTCAAGCTGGCGAGTTGACTGGGTGGAGATGATAGGAAAGCGGATCATCATAAAATGTTGTCTGGTAGGAACTGCCAGAGAAAAGAAAGTCAGGCAAGAGTTGAGTCGAGAACTCTCTCTGGGGATGAAATATTTCTGTCTTTAAAAAACCTGTGTCTTTAAAAAAACCTGTTGCTCACTAGCGATCGAGCGGTAAAGATTACTTCTCCTTCGTCCTTTGGGGGACGGGGTCACGGCCTTTAATTGTTCCGACGCGTGTGCGGCGGGCGGCCATACTCACTTCAAACCCGAATCCGGTTTTTCCGCCGGATGGAACCGTCAGCCGCCTTTGTGCGTGCGTCGGAACCGCAACTATTGGAAATCAGGTATAGAGCATGAGCACAATCGGAATTAGAGAACTCCTCGAGGCAGGCGTTCATTTTGGGCATCAAACGCGTCGTTGGAATCCGAAGATGAAGAGGTTCATTTTCGAGGCGCGCAACGGGGTGCATGTCATTGATCTCTCGAAAACGGTCGTTCAACTACAGGAAGCCGTGGAGTTTCTTTCGTCGACGGCATCGAAGGGTGGCAACATTCTCTTTGTTGGCACTAAGAAACAGGCACAAGAAGCGGTAAAAGAAGCGGCGAAGGCCTGCGGTCAACCGTTCGTTACCGAACGTTGGTTGGGCGGCACCCTCACTAATCTGAAGACCATCAAGCGCTCCATGAAGCGCATGAAGGAAATTGAACGGATGGAGCAAGATGGTTCCATCAACCAGTACGTGAAACAGGAACAGTCGATGATCCGTCGCGAGCATCAACGTCTCTTTAAAAACTTGGATGGTTTACGTGCAATCGAAGCTGCACCGGATGTGATGTTCGTGATCGATCTTAAGCGCGAACACAACGCCGTGTCCGAAGCCCGGCGTCTTAAGATTCCTTTGGTGGCCATCGTTGACACCAACGCAGATCCTGATTTGGTGAATTATCCGATCGCGGGCAACGACGACGCTATTCGTTCTGTTAAGATCCTTTTACAGGTGGTCACTGAGGCGATCAATAAAGGCAGAGCGGAAGCGGACGCCCGCAAGGCGCGTCGAGTGAATCGTGAAGAAGAGGCTCCAGCAGTTGATGAGGCCCCAACTTCGGAACCTGCCCCTGCCCCTGCCCTCGAAGTAATTCCAGCAACCTAAGCTGTCTTTGAAAGAGGGTGACGCTGGGGCCGAGTTGGCTTCAATGTCGCCTCTTTCGAAACTCAACTTTATATCCTGAATAGCGTCATGCCAGAAATTACACCTGCACTCGTTGGACAACTCCGTGCCATGACTGGTGCGGGCTTGATGGCCTGTAAAAAGGCTCTAGATCAAAATAAGGGCGACCTCGATGGAGCCGTCGATCTTCTGCGCAAGCAGGGGGCTGCCGCGGCTGTAAAGAAAGGAGATCGCGCCGCAAATGAAGGCCTGATTGGTCAATTCATTACTTCGGGCGGTAAGGTTGGATGTTTGATTGAGGTTAATTGCGAGACCGATTTTGTGGCGCGTAACGACTCTTTCAAAGCCTTTGTGAGCGAATTAGTGACAAAGGCGGCGGCCCAACAGGGCGCCGATCTTGAACCCGACCGTGTGGTCGCGGTGGCACGAATCGGTGAAAACATTCAGATTCGTCGTACCCAGCGCTTGGAGGTCCAGGGGGTTGGAGGTCTAGCTGCTTACATCCACACGGGTGGGAAGGTAGGCGTTCTAGTGGAGGTAGGTGCCACTAAGGAATCAGTCGTGGGAACGGATGATTTCAAGCAGTTGCTCCGTGATATCGCCCTGCAGATCGCCGCTGGAAGTCCGGTTTCGGTGAGCCGAAACGATGTGCCTGTCGAGTTAATCAACAAGGAACGTGAAATTGCGGCTCAGTCGGATGCTTTGAAAGGCAAACCGGCGGCGGCGATGGAAAAGATTCTCGAGGGTAAGATGAATAAATATTTTGAGACGAATTGCTTGATGGAGCAAGGGTTTGTCAAGAATCCGGAACTCAAACTTGAGGACCATTTGGGTGCGGTCGGTAAGTTGTTGGGAGACGTTCTTACGGTACGCCGTTTCCTTCGGTTCCAAGTGGGCGAAGCCATCTAATTTTGAGCTGAGTCGATTAAATCCGTCATCGGTCTTTAGATCAAAAACAGAGGCATCCTTCGGGATGCCTTTTTTATTTAGCTTAATTCCAGATCAATCTTGCTGCCGCACTAAAAGCAAAGGCAATGATGCAGGTATCGAAGATTTTTTGAGGAAGACGGTTGACGGTGGCTCGACCCAAAAAGAGTCCGGCGATCACCGCGGGGACGAGGACGACGTTCAGTCGTAGGGAATTGAGGTCGATAAGTCCGAGATGCACGCTGAAGGGAAGTTTGAAGAGATTTAAGATTAAGAAAAACCAGGCGCTCGTTCCGATAAATGCCTGTTTTGGAAGGCCAACGGCGAGAAGGTAGAGGCCCATGACTGGCCCTGCGGCATTGGCAATCATTGTCACACCGCCGGCGAGAAAGCCGAGGCTGCTGGCAAAGATCCACGAATGGGGAAAGCGCGATTGAAGGTCGGGTCGCCAGTGACGCAGGAGTTGGAGAAGAGCGAGGGCGAGAACAACAATTCCGATGACGGGTGTGAAGTTGGAACTGCTGTAGCGTCCCATGATCCAATACCCAAGGACGACCCCTAAAAAGGCGGGAGGAAGGGTGCGGCGGACGTAGTGCCATTCGGCATGGCGTTTAAAAAGTAGGACAGCACCTGCATCGCCAACGATCAGCAAGGGTAAGACGATGCCGGTCGATTGAAGACCGGGGAAGAGTTGAGCGAAGAGGACGACATGGAGGAGGCTAATTCCTGGTAGACCCGATTTGGAGATTCCGATTCCGGTGGCCGCCAGAAAGGCCAATAGCCAGTGCGAAAGAGTCAAAGTATCACCCACGATGAGGCGAGTCTCTCACTGGGACGGATTTGGGACAAGGCAGCGCTTTCGAACAGCGAGTGAACTCAGTCTCGACGATGTGGGGCCAGCTTGGCATCGTTGGGCGAATGAGAGATTCCATTTTGAATGCAGGTGAAAAGGTTCATGTAATTCATCGGAGACATTTTGATTCTGAGCCCCATCGGCACTTTGTTGGCACAGTGAATGAATATGAGGACGGAGTTGTGCGGATGACCGGGCATGTTTTTGCGGTGGACCCCACGACTTTTCAGTTTGTCCGTAGGCCAGAGATTCGAACGAGGGTCGTGTCCGTGGTCAGTGGTGAGGTCATTGTTAATGTGTTACCTCCCTCCGTTGATTTAGCGAAAGTGGTCTATCGGGTTGAAGGAACTTCGGTACGAGTGAGCGATGGGAGCGCGTGGTATTTAGACATTAGTGAAGTGGGTTGGCGTTGATTCTAAGCCACTTTCCGGATGGGCTTTAGTGGGGGTCTTCAGGGCTTTTTGTTCGTTCGTTAAAGGCCCCAGAGATCGACCCTACTTTCTCGCCTAGTCAAAATTTTAAAGTCCGGCGACGTCGAGTTTATGAATATTGATTAAGAGAAGCCGAGTGCTTATCGAAACGGAAAGTTTTTTTTGCTAGGGTAGCAGAAACGCCTTGAGGGAGCTCATTAAGAAGTGGAGCGATTTTTTTTGAAAAACCCATTGCGGACTGGAGGGTAAAACAGGTTCAATTCGTCTCCCGTTTGTCTGGGTTCGTCCCGGAATGGTTTCGGCGGCTCTTAAAGAGGCGTCGGAGAGCAGTCTGAAAGCCGCTTGTGCGATAGTGTTCAAGGGGCCAGATGCGGGAAGGAGCTGAACGTGAAGTGAGCGAAGTTAAACTGAAGAAGGGTGAGCCCGTGGATCGCGCGCTGCGCCGCCTGAAGAAGAAGGTGGACCGCGAGAACACACTGCGTGATGTCCGTATGAAACGGACTTATGAGAAGCCCAGTGAAGTCAAACGCCGTAAGCTGAAAGTCTCGCGATTCTCTGCGATGCTATCCGCGCGGTATGCTGACCAGTAACAGTCGATTTTTGATCGATTCGATTTTTGTTTTCAACGAGGTCGGATGACATCTCATTGCGATGCATCCGGCCCTTTTTTATATTTCCTCGGATCTTACTTTAGTTACCCTGTTGCAACTTTTTGTTGAACGGCAATGTACTCACTTTCTTCCTGTTGGAATTCGGGGCGTCATCAAGATGGCGCCGAAATGCTTCGTGAAATCCGCGATTTAGGCTTTGAGTATGCTGAATTGAGCCATGGGATTCGGGTTAGTCTGGTGCCTGGGATTATTTCGGCGGTGGAATCGGGAATGATTAAAATTAGCACTCTGCATAATTTTTGTCCATTGCCCATGGGGGTGAATCATCCAGCGCCGAATCTTTTTAAATTTTCTGCTCCAGAGAAACGTGAGCGAGACTTGGCTTGGAAGCATTCCATCAAGACACTAGAAACGGCGGAGCGCTTGGGAGCAAAGTTGGTCGTGCTCCACAGTGGCGAGGTCAATTTAGCGGGACTTTTTGGAAATCCGAATTTTCAGGATAAGCTGGAGGCAATGGCAGCGGCAGGGCAGATAGGGAGTCCTAAGTACCAGAAGGTGATGAACGATCTCGAGCAGCGGCGGGAGTCTCGAAAGGAGGAATCGATGAGCCTGTCTCTCGAATTTATCAATCGATTAGCTGGCGTTGCGCAGGAAAAAGGACTCTTGCTAGGAATTGAGAATCGGGAGGGAGTTCATGAGATTCCCTTTGATCATGATCTACCTTTTTTCCTCAAGCGATTGCCACCGAATGTTCGGTATTGGCACGATTGCGGTCACGCTCAGATCAAGCATCAGTTGGGTTTCATTGATCATCGGATGCATCTGGAGACTCTCTCCGAACGATTGGGCGGACTGCATGTTCACGATGTAGTTTTGACGCCTGAGGGCGCCCATGATCACGCCCCTCCGGGTGCGGGGATTATTCAATATGCAGATCTCAAGCCCTTTGTCAGGCCCGAACACATCAAAGTGATTGAGCTTAATCCAGGCGTGAAACCGGAGGATGTGACCCGCGGTTTTGACTATATTCGATCCGTCTGGGGAGATCAGTGACAGTCTTTAGGGGGCGAGTATGAACCGCAGAAACTTTGGCCAACTGGCTCGTTTAGCGGTTTGTTGTTTGCTGCTGATCGTGATTTTCCATGCCATCTTTTGTAATGAAGCCCAGTTAGCCCTCGCCGACGAGGGTCGAACCGGAGACTGGGACCGAATGTCGTCGTGGCAGCGTCGACACTATGCCTGGACTCAAGGTCCATGGATGTTGATTCAAACGGTGCGGCGATTGGATCCTGTCCGCCTAACCTCGGCGTTTGCTCTTTGCGGAATTTTGATTTTTCTGGGAGGGCTACGTTGGCGAGAAGCCCTGCGGGTGCAGGGACTAGTTCTCTCGCTCATGGAGATTACTCGGATTTCGTTTGTGGCTCATTTTTTCAATGCCTTTCTCTTAGGATCGACAGGAGGCGATGTCTGGAAAGCGTATGCGGTTGCGCGCTTAACTCATCATAAAAAGGCGGAGGCTGCGCTGACCGTTTTTGTGGATCGACTTGTCGGTATTTTGGCGTTGCTTCTTTTCGCCCTTTTATTTGCGATTCTGAATCGAGATTTTTTTGTGCGATTCCGTCTGTATTATGGGGTTGGATTAGCCATTTTAGGGATGTTATTGGTCGCCAGTGTGGCGGTGGGCATTGGGCTTTTCACCGACTTGCTCGGATCCAGCAGTCGCTTGGGGCGTCTGGCGATACGCTTTCCTTGGATGGAAGGACCGGTCCGTGCATTGGCGGCGTGTCGTTTGTTTGGCCGAGATATTCGGTTTTTAGTGCTCAGCTCTTTGCTCTCTCTTTTGATTAATTTAGCGATTGTTGGCACCTTTGTTTCGCTGGCGATGGGACTAGGACTTCACTTGCCAAGTTTGCTGCTTTGGTTTGTGGTGCCAGCAGTCGTTTGCTTGTCTGCCTTGCCCATCACCCCGAGTGGGTTGGGTGTTCGCGAGAGTCTTTTTGTGTACTTATTGACAGTCGAGTTCCCAGGAATGGCGGTTAAGCATTCTGAGGCACTGACCCTTTCTCTGCTAGGTTACTCAATGAATCTGGCTTGGAGCGCCCTTGGGGGGCTTATTTATTTAACTGTTCGTAAGGGAATACCCGTCTCGGATGCGGCCACGAAACCTCCAGTTTGACGATGGACGCTTGCACGTTTGCCGCGTGAAGCCAAAGTCTCAGTATGCGTGTTGTGTTTAGCCGGGTCGCCGCGGTTTTGGCGATGTCCTCTCTTTTGATGTCAGGGTGTCGCAAAGACGATGTCCGTGTTTATCAAGCACCCAAAGATTTAGAGACACCTCCGTCGTCCTCCCCATCGCCTGCATCGGTTCCCATCGAGAGAGAGGTTGCAAAGTCAGATTCCAAGCCGAAAGGCCCCCCTTGGACGGTGCCGAGTGGTTGGGTTGAGCAGGCGACCTCCGGGATGCGAGTGGCGAGCTATTTGGTAAAGGCGACAGATGGACGGGCAGCGGATATTTCGGTGGTGGCCTTAGAAGGGGTCGCAGGGGGCGAACTTTCTAATGTTAACCGATGGCGCGAACAGATTGGACTGGGTGCGGTCACGGAAGAGCAGTTGGCCGGTTTGCGGACGACGGTTCCTGCTGGGGGGAGGCAGGTTGTTTTTTATGAAATGGCCGGTGAAAAGCCGGTGTTAGACGGTAAGTATAAGGCGCGAACGTTGGCGTCAATTTTGCCTGCGGGTGCAATGACGGTATTCTTCAAGATGACCGGGGAGGAAGCTCTGGTGGCGTTGGAAAAGACTAGATTTCTAGCTTGGATACGCTCAGTTGAAACGGGAGATGGCCCATCTGAGACCGAAGTTGAAACACCGGTGGCCGCGGCGAACGCCTCAGCGGCTCCTTCGACACAAGCACCGCTAGCGTCGACAGATTCTTCGGTTCTTCCTCACTGGAGTGTACCGAGCGGTTGGAAGGATGGGGGATCGCGACCGATGCGGTTAGCTTCTTTTGAAATTTCCAATGCAGAAGGCATCGGGGATATTTCGATAAGTTCCCTGAGCGGTGACGGTGGAGGGTTGCTGGCAAATGTGAATCGATGGCGTGGGCAAGCGGGATTAGCCACCATTGATGAGGCCACTTTAAAACTGGAATCTGGGACAATCCGCACGGCCGACGGCGCGACTGGTTTTTTGGTGGACTTAAAAGGGACAGAGAAGCGGATTCTTGCGGTCATTATTCCACACCGGGGAAGCTCGTGGTTTATTAAACTGACGGGTCCAACCGAGTTAATAACTAAAGAACGTGCGAAGTTTGATGCTTTTGTTCAATCTATCCGCTTTTGATCCTTGGTTAGCCTACATAGTCCCATTAAATAGTGAACAGCCGATGCCTTCGATGACGTCGGATTACGACTGATGCTGAAGACTCTAACTCAATTTCTGTCCTCGCTGCGATTAACCGTGGTATTGCTAGCGTGTGCAATCGCCGTCGTGTTCTTTGGGACACTTGGTCAGACCAGTGACGGTTTGTATGTCGCCCAGCAGCGGTATTTTCGCAGCTGGTTTTCTTACTGGACCCCGCATGACGCGACATTCCCTTGGATCCCACTCCCTGGAGGTTATTTGGTGGGGACACTTTTACTGGCCAACTTAACGGTGGCACATGTGACCCGGTTCAAATGGAGTTGGAACAAGAGCGGGATTTTCATGACTCACATTGGGATTATTTTACTATTAGTGGGGCAATTATTAACGGACATGTTGGCGCGCGAGAGCGTGATGAGTTTTCGTGAAGGGGAGAGTCGGAACTACTCAGAATCGTCGATGGATTTTGAGTTGGCTTTTCTACAAGACAGCGGAAGTAATCAATTAGATCAAGTCATCGCCTTTCCAGCAAACTTGATTAAATCTGGGACCGAGCTTCAGCATCCTTTGTTACCCTTTTCGATCCGGGTACGGGAGGCCTTTGAGAATGCAACCGTGCGTGTCCGAGGACCGATGGTGGACTCAAATCGCCCGCCCGCATCGACGCAGGGGGCGGGTAGAAGTATGATCATCGAATCGAGTGCGGCAAAACGAGGGATGGACGATCGAAATGTGCCTGGATCTGTGTTAGAGATGATCGATGGAGGGCGATCGATGGGGACATGGCTAGGGTCTGGAATTCTGCGAGCGCAGCAGATTGAGACAGCGAGTGGGACGTGGCGTATGGAATTGCGACCTGTCCGAGAGTACAAGCCGTTTGCTCTGACCTTGATCAAGACCACCCACGAGGTTTATCCAGGGACAGAAAAGCCGAAGAATTTTCAGAGTCGTGTGCGGATCCAGAACCTAGACTCTCGTGAGGATAGAGAAGTGGATATTTACATGAACAATCCCTTGCGCTATTCGGGATACACTTTTTTTCAATTTCAAATGGGACGAGAGCAACTGGAGCAAGGGGGGCGAGGAACGAGTGCCCTGCAAGTTGTACAGAACCCGTCGTGGATAGCGCCCTATTTGGGGTGTATCATTGTCGGACTCGGGTTGCTCGTGCAGTTCGGGATTCATCTAGGTAAGTTTATTTCCCGCCGGAAGGCCTAAATTCTTTTTACACCATGAAACGCTGGTTCCCTCCTCTTCTTACTGTGGTTTTCGTCCTATGGATTCTAAGTGCCTTGATGCCCAAGAAAGAATCTTCTTATTCTATCAATGGGTTTGGGCGTCTCCCAGTGGTGTTTAACGGGCGAGTTCAACCGGTCGATTCCTTGGCGCGGAATTCGTTAACTCAAATCAGGGAAAAGGATACGGCCAACTTGGAACCGTGGAAGTCGTGGTATCAAGCGCCTAAAATTCTGAGTGCGACCGAATGGCTATTGACCGTGATGACCCGACCGGAAGTGGCCGACGGATGGAAGGTTTTCCGTTTGGATCACCCGGAGTTGAAGGCATTATTAAAATTGCCGGAAGCAGATCCAACGCGAAACGAAGATGGAAAACATTTTGCTTGGGCCCAGTTTGGCGAGTCAGGCTTCAAGTTGATTGAAGACGAGCATCGGCGGATTCGGGAGACAAAAAAAGACGCTTCTCAGCGGACGACTTTCGATAGTGCTATCTTGGAGGCTCACGAGGCGTTAACCCTGTACTTGCGACTCAAAAATACCGTTCATCCGCAGGATACGGCTGAGTTCGGCCGGGAAATTGGCGACTACACTCGAGCCGTACCCGCCGGCGTCACGGCGTTTAGGAACCGCATGATCGGTTCTGGCGTTGTGGAAACCAATGCTTTGACGGCCTTATTTGATTTTGCCGAGCGGTATTTTGTGACAGTTCGGATGGATACACCTTTATTGATTCCGCCGGCCTCGGGTGGGGAGGTTGGGGAATGGTCTCGAATGGGAGAGGCTCTTTTGGATTCGAGCGTGGGTGCTCCCTTGTTGAGGCATTTGATGCATCGCGACCCCAAGGAAGCTTTGGCGCCGGAGCGTGTTAGTGCATTGATTGGGTCGGCAGGAACACGCCCATTGAATCCGGCGGTGCCTCTTTGGGCGAAGATGGCCGATGCGTTTCGTTTGGAGCAGTCCGTAGAGTTCAACCAAGCGGTGGCGACTTACACTGGGTACCTGCAATCTTTGAGACTTGACCGGGCCCTTTCCAAAGCAAGTTCTGAGCAAGCCTTTAATCGATTTGCTCCTTTTTCTAAGGCCGCAGCGATTTACATTGTTGCCTTCCTCTTCGGGTGCGGCTTTTGGTTTAACTTTGCTGAGTGGAGTCGTCGCACCTCCCTACAACTTGTTTTGCTCGCCTTCGTCGTTCACACGGTAGGACTGATTTTTCGGATGTGGCTCGAAGGCCGTCCTCCGGTCACTAACCTTTACAGTTCAGCCATTTTTATTGGATGGGGTGCGGTAGGGTTGGGACTTATTCTGGAGGGGTTCTGGAAGAATGCCATCGGACTGGCCGTTGCGACCGTCATTGGATTTGCCACTCAAGTTGTCGCACATAATTTGGCCTTGAGCGGCGATACCATGGTCATGATGGAAGCGGTGCTCGATACCAATTTTTGGTTGGCGACACACGTGGTGATTGTGACCTTGGGATATGCCTCCACTTTTGTGGCCGGCTTTTTGGCGATTCTTTATGTGATATTGGGAGTTGGAACACGGGTTTTGACTTCAACCATGGGGCGTAGTATGGCCCGGATGGTTTATGGAATTCTCTGCTTTGCCACCCTCTTCAGTTTTGTCGGGACAGTCTTGGGGGGTATCTGGGCGGATCAATCTTGGGGCAGATTCTGGGGTTGGGATCCGAAAGAAAACGGAGCTTTGATTATTGTCCTGTGGAACGCTTTGATTCTGCATGCGCGTTGGGGCGGGATGGTTAAGGAGCGAGGCATTATGAACCTAGCAATTGTAGGGAACGTGGTGACCTGCTGGTCTTGGTTTGGGACGAACCTCCTCGGTATCGGATTGCACAGTTACGGGTTTATGAGTGGGGCTTTCACAGCTTTGATGGTGTTCGTCGCTACCCAAGCCATTTTAATCGGGCTTGGATCCTTGCCCCAGTCCATGTGGCGCAGCTTTCGCGGCTTAAAGTCCTGACCGTTCAGACCTGAGATGAGTTAGTCGGGTTGCTAATTTGCAGGGCCGAAGGGCGGGGCACCGTCTCCAGCCCAGTTATTGAGAGCACGATCATCAGACCGCGATTGAGGTTCAGTCTGGAGGCATTGGAGCGCCTCCCCGATGAAATAAAGAGAGCCGGTTAGCGCGACAAAGGGGTCTGATGCTGCGGCCCGAAGTGCGGCAGATACCGAGTGACAAACCCGCACCGCTCGGTTGGAGCCCGCTTCGCGTAAGACCTCGCGTAATTCCTCGGGGGTGACCGTCCGATCACTCGAGACAGGGGCAACGATGAAGCGGGCGGCCAGTGGGGCGAGTGCCAAAATCATTTCTTGCCACGCTTTATCACGGAGCATTCCGACGATGAGGGTGGGATGTTGGCCTGGAAAGTCGCTGATTAAAGCGGCTTTGAAGGCAGCGATCCCATCAGGATTATGGGCACCGTCGAGTAATAAAATTTGTCCGCCGCGATCAATCCGTTGCATCCGCCCCGCCCAAGTGGTGTTTGCTAATCCCGACGCGATTTGGTCGTCTGTTACTGGGAGGATTGCTCTGAGGAGACGGCAAGTAGCCGCAGCGAGGGTGGCATTTACGCGCTGATGCGGTCCGGAAAGTGATACTGGAAAAGTGAGTTGTTGAAGAGCCGAGTGACCGATCACGACACAATGAGAATCCAGTTCATGGGCGCGATATTCAATAATCGCCAAGGCATCTGGAGCAGTAGCCGAGGTGAGAACTGGGATGCTTGGTTTGATAATCCCTGCTTTTTCAAAAGCGATTTGGCCGAGGGTTGTACCGAGCACATTTTTATGATCGAGACCGATATTGGTGATGAGTGACGCGAGAGGGTTGACGATATTGGTTGCATCAAGTCGCCCACCTAAACCCGTTTCCCAGATCACCAAATCAACCCTTTCTTGAGCAAACCACAGCAGAGCCATTACGGTGGTAAATTCAAAAAAAGTGGGGGAGAGATCCGCTGGCATCGAGTCGCAGAGAGTTGTGACAAGGCGAGCGAGAACGTCATCAGGAAGGTGTTGGCGATCGATCTGAATTCGTTCACCGAAGTGGACTAAATGAGGTGAGGTGTAGAGGCCGGTTCGGTAACCGGCGCCGCGATAGATTTGTTCGAGGAAGGCGCAGGTGGAGCCTTTTCCATTGGTTCCAGCGACGTGAATAAAGCGGAGATTCTTTTCAGGATGGCCCACTGCAGCGGCGAGTCGGCGAGTGGTTTCCAACCCAGGTTGGAAACCAAAAAGCTGTAGTGATTGGAGGAAGTTGAGGGCCTCGGTAAGAGTCACAAGTAGAAGTAAGGGTAGGGTTAGAAGTGTCTTGGGCCAAGGACGGTGAGCGACTGGGTCTGTCGAATTTATCAATCCAAGCCCAGTTCTCCGGTTAGTTGGTTGGGCTAGCCCGCTTATTTCGCTGGCGGTAACTTGCAAGACTGCCATGCCAGAAAACGCCATCCGCTCTTTTCTTGACGCCAGACCGCCAAGAAACTGAGGACGCTATCCATTTCACCCGTTGCTGTAATGGCTTTAATATGGGCGCGACCGGTCATTAGGGCGATACTAGGTGCCGGGAAGGTGATGTTCTGTTCCTCGTAAGAGTATCCGACATACTTTGTTTTACTGGTGGTTAAAATATCAATCAGTGAGGCTTTGGTGTCCACGACACCATTTGAGTGTGCATAGCGTAGTTCATCGGAAAAGACAGAATTTAGAGCTTCGCGATTCGGATTTTGCATAGCTGCAACCCGTGCTTTATCCGCCGCTCGAATTGCAGCTAGGTTGAGAGTCTCATCGGCAAGAGTCTGAAGGGTTAAAAGGAGTGCGACGGCGGTCAGGAATGATTTCATTTGGAAACTAGGTGTGAGCTTGAGGTGCTTTATTTAATCTCTCTGAGGTAATAGGGATTTACCCTTCAAGCCAGACCTAGACTAAAGCGGCGGTAAAGGTAAAAAGGGGGACTGGTTTTTACAGTGGTGATTCGGTAAAGTTTTTTAATTTTTAAAATTCAACCTTCCGAGGGTTGGTGGTGCGGGTTGAAGCTGAATTTTTACCGGGGCACGATGAGGTGCTTTCCTTCCAAGATTTTTCGGTATAAAATCATCTCTCGGTCATCTATTCGTGCGCATGATTTCCTACGCTCCTTCTTTCAGCGCTAATGGGCGCCAGTACTCGCCACCCCCCCGTTTGATTGCCGTCCTTTGTTTGGATGGCAGTGCTGATGAGTATCTGGATGCGGCACTGGCGCGCGGTCGGATGCCGCATTTGCACCGGATTTCTTCCCTTGGTTATAGGGGGATGGCTCGAGCTCAGATGCCGACCTTCACCAACGTTAATAATACGTCGATTGTTACCGGCGTACCCCCATCGGTGCATGGCATTGGGGGCAATTTTTTTTTCGACACAACGATTGGGCAGGAGGTAATGATGAATTCCGCCCGATATTTACGGGTGCCGACTTTATTTTCAGCGGCGCAAGCTGCGGGGCGTCGGGTGGCGGTGGTGACGGCTAAGGAGAAGTTAAGGGATATTTTTGCCAGCGGATTGATTGAGCAAGGAGGGATTGCTTTTTCCACAGAAAAGGCGCGGGAAGCGGTGATGAGTACCCACGGAATCTCGGATGTTGAGGCGTTGGCGGGGCCGACACCGGAGATTTATTCCGGGGATGCGTCGATCTATGTTCTTCGAGCGGGAGTGCGATTAGCACAAGAGGGACGTTCAGATTTTCTTTATCTTAGCACGACCGACTACATGCAGCATAAGTACGCACCAGAAGCACCAGAGATCCTCGATTTCTATGCGGCGCTTGATGTTGAGTTGGGGAAACTTTTGGCATTGGGAGCCGTGGTTGGGCTGACGGCTGACCATGGAATGAATGATAAGTTGAGTGCAGATGGGACCCCCAATGTGGTTTATCTCGAATCGGAATTGGATCGGCGATTTGGGAGCGGTTTTCGGGTTATTTTACCCATCACTGATCCGTATGTGATTCATCACGGAGCTTTGGGTTCTTTTGCTCAGGTGCATATTCCAACGGGGATCGACGTGAGGGCGGTGATGAGTGAGATTGCTGCATTACCTGGAATTACTGAGGTTTATACTCGAGATGTCGCGGCTCGATTGATGGGTTTGCCTCTCGATCGAATGGGAGACGTGGTGGTGGTATCGGGCCGAGATGCGGTGATTGGTCGGACGCCAGAGTATCATGATTTAAAAGCCCTCAATGGGGGGTTGCGATCTCACGGAGGTCGATACGAGGAGATGGTGCCCTTGGTAATAAGTGATCCCCTGACGCCTGCCTACCTCGCTCGGGTGAGAGGTGATATTCGGAACTTTGATATTTTCGATCTTGTTTGCAATGGGACAGAGGTGGGGCGGTGAGGGTGACCGGAGTGAGGGAGGGGTCTCAAGGGGACTGGGCGGGGAGGGCACTTCGTTGTTTTCCGGGGGGCTCAAATGGAGAGTACGGAATTCCTGAGAATCAAATTCCGGTGCTTGAACGGGGTTTAGGGGCACGCGTTTGGGATACGGAGGGTGGGGAGTTTTTAGATTTTACGATGGCTTGGGGTTCTGCACTTGGAGGGCATGCCCACCCCAAGCTGTTGGAAGCAGCGGCGCGGGCTGGGCGGGATGGTATTAACTTTGCGGCGGTGAATCGGCGTTCGGTGGAACTGGCCGAACGAATTATGTCGCTGAGTCGGTGTGCTGAGCGCATCCGATTTGTGGCCTCTGGGACGGAAGCCACGCTTTTGTGTCTACGGGTGGCGCATGCGGCAACGGGGCGTCGTAAGGTGGTTCGTTTTGAGGGTGCCTATCACGGTCAGCACCCGGTAGGTATTGCTGGGATGATTGCGGGGCGTCCGTCGGCCTTACCTTTGTGCGATCCTACTGGGGCGGGAGCACCTTGGGTGGAGAACGATGTTTTGGTGGCTCCTTACAATGATCTTGCTGTGACTGAATCAATTTTATCCGCTGCCGCAGGTGATATCGCAGCGGTGATTATTGAACCCTTGCATCGGTGTTTGTCGCCCGCGCCCGGTTTTCTGGAAGGCTTGAGAGCGGTCACCCGTCGGTTGGGAATTGTTCTTATCTTCGACGAAGTGGTGACAGGGTTCCGCCTCGCCGCAGGCGGTGCGCAGGAGTATTATGGAGTGATTCCGGACTTAGTGGCTTATGGAAAAGGGTTAGGTGGAGGATTTCCGATCGGGGCTTATGCGGGGCGAGCAGATCTGATGGAAGCCGTTTCTGAGCATCGATTGCCTCGGGCCGATTACGCTTGGTCCGCTTCAACTACCGGTGGCAATCCCATTTCTTGCGCTGCGGCCTTAGCTATGTTGGATCTGCTGGCTGAATCTCGTGTTTATGAGCATCTCCACGAGATGGGGCGTCGTTTCAGAAATGGAATGAAAGCCATCCTAGCAGACCAATCAGTGGCAGGGCAGGTACTAGGTGACGGACCCTTGGGGCAAGTTGCCTTTTCAAGTGTGCCGGTGGTGAATCAGCAGACGTGGCTAGCCAGTGACCGAGCGCGGGGGCGTCGGTTGATGTTATCCCTGTTGCGACGCGGCGTCTTTTTGAATCCGATGGGGACCAAGATGTATTTGTCGCTTGCGCACGACACGTCGGAATTGGTTGGATTTTTTGATCGGTTTGCGGAGGCTTTGTCCGATTCTGACAGCGAGAGGGGAGTCCTTTCCTGAGATGATTACTATGATTTCTCTGACCAGTTTATTGGCCGGTTGCCCGATTGAAGGTACTCCGCTCTTGATTGTTCGTAACCCCTATGACGGCAGTTGTGTTGGCGAGGTAACCACAGCGACTCGGGAGCATGCTGAAGCGGCGATAGCGGCAGCGGTTGCTTTCCGAGACACGCCGAGTCGGTATCGTCGGTCGGCCATCTTGGAATCAGCTCGAACGGCGTTGGAGTTAAGGCGCGAGGAATTTGCGAGAACGATTACTTTAGAAACAGGGTTAGCGTTGCGAGAATCGCGTTATGAGGTAGGGCGGACGCTGGATGTGCTGCGATTTGCGTCGATGGAAGCATTACGAGACGACGGCCAGATTTTTTCCTGTGATATTTCTGAGCAAGGGAAAGCGCGAAAAATTTTTACCACTCGCGAACCGTTGCGCTGTGCGGTAGCAGTGACCCCGTTCAATCACCCTTTGAATCAGGTAGCCCACAAAGTAGGGCCAGCGATAGCGGCGGGGACGCCAATGGTTTTAAAGCCATCAGAGAAGACCCCATTGACGGCCCTAAAGTTTGCCGGGTTATTGAGTGAAGCGGGATTACCGGGGCCGATGTTGAGTGTGTTACTTGGGCCGACCCACGCTGTGGCAGAAGTCCTGGTAGGGCATCCCGACGTGGAAGTGGTGGCCTTTACTGGAAGCGTGCCGGTGGGGAAACGGATAGCGTCGACAGCTGGGTATAAGAAGTTGGTTTTAGAATTGGGCGGCAATGATCCCTTGATTGTGTTGGAGGATGCTGACTTAGATTTGGCAGTGACCTTAGCTGCGGAAGGGAGTTATCGAAACTCAGGCCAACGGTGCACGGCAGTGAAGCGGATTTTGGTGCAGGACAGCATTGCCGAAGAATTCACTCGGCGTTTCGTCGAGAAGACCCGGGAGTATATTTGTGGGGATCCCATGGATGAAGCGACCCGAGTGGGAACAGTGATTGACGAAGCATCGGCGCGGAGTCTAGAGGCCGTGGTCTTAGAAGCGGTGGCAGCCGGCGCCAAGGTTCTGATTGGAGGGACTCGACGCGGGGCATTAATGGAGCCCACCGTTTTGATTGATGTGCCGCGCGACTGCCGGATGGTGGTGAGCGAGAGTTTTGGACCCTTAGCCCCGATTATGAAGATTCGGGATTTGGACGATGCGATGGTGGTGGCTAACTCGACGGCTTACGGACTGAGTTCGGGGGTAGTGACCACCCATTTGCAGAATGCTTTGAAGGCCATTCGAGGATTGCGTTGTGGAACAGTAAACATCAACGAGGTGCCCGGATTCCGGGTTGAGAGCAGTCCTTTTGGGGGTATCAAGGACAGTGGCTTGGGGATAAAAGAAGGGGTGATCGAATCGATCAAAGGTTACACCTATGTGAAGACTTTTAGTCTACCTTGGTAAGACAGGGGGGAAGGTGGCTTTGCTGCTATTCCCGAATAAGTGAAAGAAAAACCACCGCACAACTCAGAGAAGTGCGGTGGTTTTTGATTTCTGGGAAGGGAAGAATCTTTACTAGACGCAGACGCCGAACCGTTTTTCGGGATCGACACCGAGATCGCAGATGGCCTGAGCGACCACCGATTTTGGGAGAAGACCCTCGAGAGATAGTTTGTAGAGGGTAGCAATGGTGGTGCATTCGCCATCGATCTCGAAGAATCGACGGAGCGCTGATCGAACCTCGCTACGACCGAATCCGTCGCAACCCAAGGTCATTAGGCCACCGGGAATCCAAGGAGCGATCTGGTCTGCTACCAGTTTGAGATTGTCGCTAACCGCGATCCAAGGTCCGGCCTCTTTTTCCACTGTTTGTTCGAGGAAACTGATCCGAGGCACTTCCGTGGGGTGGAGCATATTCCAGCGTTTAGCTTCCTGAGCTTCGGAGCGGAGTCGTTTGAAGCTGGTGACACTCCAGACATCGGCACTAACGCCATACTGTTCGAGGAGTTCCTGAGCCTTAAGCGCTTGCTGAAGGATGGCTCCCGAACCGAGCAATTGAACGGAGTGTTTCAAGCCTGATTTACCCTGCTTGAATTTGTACATACCGCGGAGGATACCTTCGACAACTGCAGGATGCTCAGGAAGGGGTGGGTGGGCGTAGTCCTCATTATGGACCGAGACATAGTAGAAAATATCTTCGCCATCGGCGTACATTCGTTTGAGACCGTCGCAGACGATCACGGCCAATTCGTAACCGAAGGCAGGCTCGTAGGACATGAGATTGGGCACAGAACCAGCGATCAGATGGCTATGAGCATCTTGATGTTGGAGGCCTTCCCCGTTGAGAGTGGTGCGACCAGAGGTAGCACCGATCATGAAACCGCGGCAGCGAGAATCCCCGGCTAACCAGATTTGATCGCCGACTCGTTGAAATCCGAACATCGAGTAGTAGATGTAGAAGGGGATCATCGGCACGCCGTAGGTGACATTAGAAGTGCCAGCGGCGATGAAGTCGGCCATCGAACCCGCTTCATTAATTCCTTCTTCGAGGAGTTGGCCGTCTTTTTTCTCGATGTATGGAGTGGTTGCGTTGTCCTCCGTCTTAGTGCCTGGATTATAAAGTTGACCGCGCGAACTATAGATACCGACCTGACTAAAGAGGCCTTCCATACCGAAGGTACGGGCTTCGTCGGGAACGATGGGGACAATAAATTTACCGATATTACGGTCGCGGAGGAGGGATCCGATGAGCACCACATAGGCTTTGGTAGTGGAAGCGGCGGAGAGAGCGGTGCCTAGAACAACATTCCGGAAGGCGTCGTCGGTGTGCTTGGGTGTGACAAGCTTTTGAGCGCGATCGATGCGAACAGGATTGAATCCATTGAGAGCTTTGCGCCGTTCCATTAGGTATTGGATTTCGGCACTTTCCTGAGGTGGCCGATAGAAAGGAAGATCAGCAATGACCTCATCTTCGAGCGGAATGGAGAAACGTTCGCGGAAGTGCCGAATATCACGTTCGGCGAGTTTTTTGAGGCCGTGGGTTGGGTTTTTGCCTTCACCGGCTTCGCCGGTGCCATAGCCCTTGACAGTTTTGGCAAGGACGACCGTTGGGCGGCCATTGCGTTGAGTGGCTTTGTGATAAGCGGCGTAGACTTTGCGAGGATCATGACCGCCTCGGGTTAGTTTCTTGAGTTGGTCATCAGAGAGATGAGAGACCAAGTCCAGCAGAGGGGGATATTTTCCGAAGAAATTCTTCCGAATAAAAGCGCCGCTTTCGACCACATACTGTTGGTACTCGCCATCGACGACCTCATTCATACGGCGTGCGAGGAGACCGGTCTCATCTTTGGCGAGGAGTTTATCCCAATCGCTACCCCAAACGACCTTGATGACATTCCAACCAGCGCCACGGAATTGGCCTTCGAGATCTTGGATAACCTTACCATTGCCACGGACCGGTCCATCGAGACGTTGGAGGTTGCAATTAATGACCCAGACAAGGTTATCGAGCTGTTCGCGACCGGCGACCCCGATAGCGCCATGGGTTTCCGGTTCATCGGATTCTCCATCTCCGATGAAAGCCCAGACCATGGGGTCGTGGCCTTGGGGAACCATCTTCCGTGCCTGAAGGTAGCGACTGAAGCGAGCTTGATAGATCGAGTGAATGGGGCCAAGGCCCATGGAGACCGTGGGGAAAATCCAAAAATCCGGCATTAAGAAAGGATGCGGATATGAGCTAAGCCCGGGATGTTCCTGAAGTTCTTGGCGAAAGTTTTTGAGATGTTTTTCGTTGAGTCGATACTCGAGATAAGCTCTGGAATAATTCCCCGGAGACGCATGACCTTGGAAGTAGATCATGTCGGCTGTTTTGCCATCGGCACCACCGCGAAAGAAATGATTAAAGCCGACTTCGTAGAGAGTTGCGAGGGACGCGAACGTGGCGATGTGACCGCCGACATTCGTTGTTTTATTTGCCTTGGCCACCATCGCCATTGCGTTCCATCGGACATGGGCGCGGATGAGTCGTTCCATTTCCAAATCGCCAGGATAGTCGGGTTGGTCGGCCACCGATATGGTATTCAGGTACGGCGTGGTAGTGACATCAGGAACCTGGTATCCTTTGTCGCGGAGTCCTTGGATGAGGCGTGCCACAAGGCTACGGGCTTCCTCGGGTGACTTACCCGTCAGCGCCAATTCGAGCAGAGCTTCGAAGGATTCTGCGTAACGTGTCAGTTGGGATTCGGCATTTGTGCCGTTAGAGAAACCAGTTGTATTCAAGGTCAGGGTGCCAACAGTAGGCGTGGAGAGTTTAATCCTTCGTGATGCGATGCCAAGTACCCGATTTAGGATTCAATCAATTCGACTGTTTCTTAGAAGGAGCAATGATGAGCAAATTAGGGAGAAATTCGGTCGGTACGGAGGTAAGCTTGCAGTGCTTCAGGTATCCGAATTGATCCATCTTCCTGCTGATGAGTTTCCACCAGTGCGACGAACAGTCGGGCAAGCGCCGTTCCTGATCCGTTTAAAATGTGGGGAAGAAGATTATGGCCGTCCGCTTCCCGTTTGTAGCGCATATTCATCCGACGGGACTGGTAGTCTTCGCAGTTGGAGCAACTAGAGACTTCGAGGTAGGTCCCTTGGCCGGGGGCCCAGACTTCAATGTCGTAAGTTTTAGCGGCAGCGAAGCCCATATCGCCGGTGCATAGATTGATAACGCGATATTGAAGTCCGAGACGTTGGAGAACGGTCTCGGCATGGACGACCATCGATTCTAGTTCGTCGTAGCTGCGATCGGGGTGAACAATTTTAATTAACTCGACCTTATCAAATTGGTGGATCCGGATCATACCACGAGTTCCCAAACCAGCAGCACCGGCTTCAGCGCGGAAGCAAGGTGAATAGGCCACGTAACGAATCGGTAGTTGTTTTTCAGCGAGAATTTCTTCGCGATGAATATTAGCGACCGGCGCTTCGGCGGTGGGGATCAGGTAGAGTTTGCCAAGAGTAGAACCATCAAGACCTTCCTGAACAGCATAGGCTTGGTCGCGGAACTTTGGGAATTGCCCCACCCCGATCATACAATGTTCGCCGACAATATAGGGAGGAGCGACCTCCGTGTAGCCATGTTCCTCAGTGTGAAGATCGAGGAGGAATTGAATGAGAGCCCGTTCGAGACGTGCCCCCCATCCGGTGTAGAGAAGAAAACCAGAACCACTTAATTTTGTGCCCCGAGCGAAATCAACCAGCTTGAGTTTCTCGCAGAGTTCGATGTGATTGAGCGGATTAAAAGTAAAATGAGGGCGGGTGCCGTGAACTCGGATTTCCGGGTTGTCAGCCGCGTCTTTGCCGAGAGCGACGCTAGCATGGGGCAGGTTAGGAAGAGTGAGGAGCAGAGCGTTTCGAGCCTCTTCGGCTTCGGCGGCGAGACGGTCCATCTCAGTGATGCGATCGCCGAGGGTTCGGACCTCAGCCTTGCGCGCTTCGGCTTCTTCGAGTTTTTTTTGGCCCATCAGCGATCCGATCTCCTTTGAGGCACTGTTTCGGCGCGCCTTGAGTTGCTCTGTTTCAGCGAGAGCCGCCCGTCGACGCTCGTCCAGAATGAGCACTTCGGTTAGTTTCGCACCCTCATCTCCGTGCCGGGTGGCGAGACGTTCGCGGACAAAGTCCGGACGATCCCGTAGTAACTTCATATCGAGCATGGGCGTAGTGTACGAAAGGATGTTGTCCGATGAGAAAGGAATTTCTATGAGGAGTGTAAAAAGGAGAAACTTATGGCGTAGCTAATCCTCGCCGGTTGGCACCGATTTTCAGCAATATATGGGCGATTTAAAGGCCTTTCCAGCAAGGGTTCAGGCTCAGTCGACCGGATTTGGATCCGGCGTAGTGATGAAAGAGGCTGATTGGCTCAAGGGAAGGAGCCATCCGTTAAATGTGGCGAGCCAAGTGATCAGAGGGTTGTCTTTTTTGGGCGAAGTCGACCGAAGAGTGTTTCGTAGCCGTGGCACAGGGAGCAGAGGGCGACGGGATAGCTGATCAGGATTCCGAGGCAACAAGCAAACCACCCCAAGTTGCCGAGCACAGTCAGGAATAAGACGAAGAAAAAAGTAAGTAAGAACTGTTTACTGACGACTTTACGACTGAGTTGGAGAGCAGGCCAAAAGTCATATCCTTTATCGGCGACCAGCGGCAGAGCGAAAATCCAGAGAGTATAAAAGACCGACGTCAGAAGCAGTGTCCCGATGAGCAGAAGGATCCAGAAAAAGAGAGCCCCGGCACCAATAATACCAATGGCGGAGAGGGCGCTGAACATTTCACCCGGACTCGGACGGATTGAACCGATGAGGGCTCCACCAACCAAGGGCATGATCAAGCCGATAATGAGTGGGAGGGCGGTAACTAAATTGAGAAGTGATGGAATGAGGTTAACCATCATAAATTGAAAAAAGCGGAGGCGGAAGGCGGCGAAAACGAGGTCAATTTCTGTGGAACCGGTGCGAATTTGCCTCAAGTAAAGGAGGTGTAAGCCGCCAAAAAGAGGGCCCACGAGTAGGAGTTGGAGGAGTAATCCAAGAAATGGAATCGAGCCAATTCCAACAAGCAGAAGACCACACAACAGAGTGCCACCCAACAGAGTGCCGGGGTTTTTGAAAAAGGTCGTCCAGCCTTGGCTCAGTATTTGACCGATGCCGAGAGTGGGGACCGCGGCCAACAGTTGTTCTTCGGAAATCCACCCGTCCGACGTCGACTCCGGTATGACGAGAGAGTTTGGAAGGGGAGGTAGGTCTGAGAAAGAGGCGACCGGGGAAGGGAGGGGGGGTAGGAGTGACGGAACCGCTGCAGAGAGCGGAGCCCATTCGGGCATGCCGCTTTTCCAAAGCCGCGTTTCGGAGTTGATCGTTTGCGCTTCGAGAAGATTTCGGAGTTGATCTTCGGAGACAGGACCCTTGGGTTCGCCTTTGAATTCGTAGAACCAGATCATGGGAGAATCAATTTGACCGATCGGGTGAGGATCAACTTACTGCGCCGTTCACTACTAGGAAAAACGAAGACTGTTTTCAGTCTATTTTAGAGCGTCGCGCATCGCCTTAAACCAATCACCGCCGGCTTCTTTTTCCACCTTTCGCGCCGCAGCGACCTCCATATCCTCCACACACTCGGTCGGCAACTCTTGGAGGAAGGCAGAGGGTTGGCAGGGCATCACCTGATTATAACGGCGCCGACCTCGGCAATGACTTATGCGCAATGTTTCTTGAGCCCGAGTAATACCCACATAAAACAGGCGACGTTCCTCATCGAGAGTGCCCTCAATTTTACTCCGAGCATGAGGCAGGAGGCCCTCCTCGACGCCGACAATATGGACATGCGGGAACTCCAATCCTTTAGCTGCGTGCAGGGTGATGAGAATGACTTGGTCGCCTTTTTCCTCGCGATCTTCTTCGCGTTCCCGATCGAGAGTTAGGTCGGCCAGAAACTCATCCAGCCTGTCCATCGGTTTGCCGGTGTAGGAAGGAGGAATTGTGGGGAGAAGTAATTGGCTGACGACAGGTGGGGCAGGTCGAACCATTTCGTCGAGCAATCCGCTGGGATCATCTTCGTTGATATGAAACGAGCGGCTTGTTGGCTTGGCTGCCTTCCCTGAGGTAGCGTCGCGACGTGCGCGGCGTGCCTTGGCTGAGTCTTCGCCATCAAGTTCATCGAGCAATTCCATGACGTTGCGCACTCGATTATCGGCCGCTTCAGCGTCCTTTTCACCTCGTCGCAGATCTTCCAAATAGCCGGTTTCATTGAGCCAAGCTTCGGCCCAAGAGGTTAGGTTAACTGGGGAAGTAACCAAGACTGGGGCGCGAGTTATTTCGATCCATCGGACGAAGGCAGAAATGGCGTCACGAGTCCGTTGCTGGAAGGAGGCAAGGACATCGGTATGTCGCATGATAGTGAATACACTCGCGGAGCGTTCACTACTGAAGGCCAAAAGACGCTCCATAGTAACATCACTCAGGCCCCGAGCCGGTTTATTGGCAATGCGCAGAAGGCTGATATCGTCATTGGGATTGACGAAGGTTTTGAGGTAGGCAAGGACGTCTTTGATTTCGGTGCGGTCGAAGAAACTTTGTCCTCCGATCAGGTGGTAACGGATACGTGCCTTGCGAAGGGCGGTTTCGATGGGACGAGCTTGGAGATTGGTCCGATAGAGAATTGCCTGTTTGCCCCAGCTTATATTTTGAGCAACACGATCGTATTCAATATTTTCGGAGACCGTCCGCGCCTCTTCATCGTCGGTGTCGAAGGTATAGAGAGAGATTTTGGAGCCATCGCCTTTAGCGGACCAAAGAGTCTTACCGCGACGCCGTGTATTTCGGCGGATGACTTCATTGGCAGCACGGAGGATTGTATTGGTTGAGCGGTAGTTTTGTTCGAGCTTAATAACCTTGACCTCGGGGAAGTGTTTTTCGAGGTCGAGAATGTTGGCAATTTGTGCCCCCCGCCAACCATAAATGGATTGATCATCGTCACCCACGACGCAGAGGTTACGAGATTTGGCAGTCAGATGATTGACCAGTTCGAACTGGCTGGCGTTGGTGTCTTGGTATTCGTCGACCATGACATAGCGATACTTACGGCGGCAGGAATCGAGAGATTCAGGGTGCTCACGAAAGAGCCGAAGAGTGAGCAGGATGAGGTCGTCGAAATCGACTGCATTACAGGCATGGAGGGCACTCTCGTATTTCTTGGCGACATGTTCGGCCAGAGCGCGAACCGAAGGATCTCCGAAGGAACCGTCAGCCCCTCCGTTCTTAAACTTACTGAGCATGGTCAAAATCGCGGACGGGTCCGTTTTCTCGCCTTTAGCTGAAATTTGGCTGAGAATTTTACGCATAGCCGCTAATTGATCCGCTTCGTCGTAGATAACAAAATTCTTCTTATAGCCAATTTTCTCGATATGTTGCCTTAAGATACGAACGCAGAGGGAGTGGAAAGTGCAGAGGGTAGGACGTTCGGTGAAAGGATCTTCGGGTGCTCCGGGATCTTTTCGAGTGCGAGGGGTTCGAGGGATCAGGCCATTGACCCGTTGGAGCATTTCTCGAGCGGCCTTATTCGTAAAAGTGACCGATAAAATGTGACCCGGAGCGATCCCGTTTTCGATCATGTGAGCGATTCGGCAGGTGAGGGTGCGGGTCTTACCTGTCCCAGCGCCGGCGAGGATGAGGACCGGACCGTCGTGGGTAACGACGGCTTCGCGTTGTTGAGGATTGAGGGAACCCAGGTCGAACATGGGGCGAGGATGATGGTCAGGTGGGCGAAGGGGTCAAGGGGCAGGTTTTCGGGGAAAGGTATTTCCTTTTTAGACATGCGACGAATCGAGGGCGAGAACGGTTGAGCGCTTGTTCCACAAATCGCCTTTGTTTAGGTTATCCGATGAGGCACACTGTTGGCCATGGCAGGTCTCATCGCGATAGTTGGTCGTCCGAACGTAGGTAAGTCGGCATTGTTTAACCGTATTGTCGGTCGCCGGATTGCGATTGTTCATGATCAACCTGGAGTTACCCGCGACCGAATCAGCGCGGAAGGGGATTGGAGTGGTCATCCCTTTACCTTGGTGGACACAGGAGGGATTGGATTAGTCCGCGGCGAAAAAGCAACCGACGTCATTACAGCTGCGGCCCTTGAGCAGGTAGATCTAGCCTTGGATGCGGCGGATGTGATTGTGTTTGTGGTGAATGTACAGGAGGGAATTGTGCCCTTGGACGACGAGGTTGCCAAGAAATTGCGAGGCACACGGAAGCCGGTCTTGGTGGCAGTCAATAAGTCAGACAATTATGCTGCGACTAATGATGCTGGTGAGTTCAGTTCACTCGGTTTTAATGAGATATTTCCCGTCTCAGCCATTCACGGCGGTGGGATTAATTCCTTGATGGAAGCGGCTTTGGAACATCTTCCGAAACTAAAGCGATCAGAGGCTAAGCAGGCTGCGGAAGAAGCCTCTGGGGAGGGCGAAGTCGGGGTCGATGGCGAACCTGCTCCAAGACGTCCGCGAGGGCCGATGCGGTTAGCGATTGTTGGGCGGCCTAACGTTGGAAAATCCTCGATCATTAATGCATTAACAGGTTCGGCCCGAGTCATTGTCAGTCCGATACCTGGGACGACCCGCGATGCGATTGACGTTCCCTTCGAGGTGGACACGGAGGGAGTGCGCGAGCGGTTCGTGTTGGTGGATACTGCGGGCGTGCGGAAATCTCGGCGGGTGGATGATTCGGTCGAATTTTATTCAGTCAATCGGACCAAGGAAGCGATTGCCCGATCGGATATTGCGGTGTTGGTGATTGATGCGGTCAACGGAATTACCGAGCAGGACAAGAAAATTGCTGATGTGATTGTGGCAGCACGACGGTCCTGCATTGTCGTAGTGAACAAGTGGGATTTGGTTGCTGAAGATGTCCGTAAAGCGCGGGAGGAAGAGATGGTTTCCCGCGAAGAAAAGGTCCGAGATCGCGATGATCGAAAGAAGCGTTTGACGACGTTATCAGATTTCGGGCAATGGGTCCAAGAGCGGTTGTTTTTCTTGGATTATGCACCCGTCATTTTCACCTCAGCAAAGGATGGATTTCAATTGGATCGATTATTGGAAGCGGTCCGTTACGTGGCGGCTCAATTAGGGCAAAAGATTCCCACGGCGATTCTGAATCGGAAACTGAATGATGCGATTGAGCGCCGCCAACCGGTAAGCCATATGGGGCATCGATTGAAGTTCTATTATGCGACCCAAGTGCAGCAAGCTCCGCCGACTTTTCTCCTCTTTGTCAATCGAGATGAATTGTTTAGTCCGGCGTACATGAAGTATCTGCAAGGAGAATTGCGGGCGGCCTTTGGTTATGAAGGTTGTCCGATTATTCTTGCGCCGAAAGCACGTCCGAAAACGATCGAATCGGTCCGCCGAGTTAAGAAACATCCTTTTGCCCCGGCTGAAGAACGTGATGCGCGCGATGTTCGTGATCGCTCTAGCGTCCGGCGTGGATCGATGAACAAGGGGCGCCCCCTAGGTCGGAAACCATCCAAGTCTGGCAAAGTCCAAAAATCCAGCGCGGAACATCCCCCTAGAGGCTTGGGTCGGGCGTATCCCTATCCGCCACGAAAAGAAGCAAACGAGGCCTCACTTGCGGGTGAAAAACCCGGTGTTAAGCCATCTATTCGGTCGGTTACCCGACCCGATCCACGGCCAACAACTCGGCCCGGAGTGCGATCGAATTCGAAGCCAACAGGCAAACCGGGGGCACGACCGGGGGCAACGGGTGCTAGGGCAGGAGGGAGATCGTCCGGTCGTCCGATGTCATTTGCGTCGCAACCGCCATCGGCAGACCGAGACCGCCCCACTTCGGTTGCTGCGACAACTGCCGGCGCTGGTCAGCGCCCACTCAACCGCGCACCGAAAAAGAAATCGGCTCGTAAAGGGGGGATTTCCGGTCGCAAAGCGGCAAATGCGCGGCGGTTTCGTTAGTCGATCAATTAACTGAATCAGTGATTGATGCTAAAATGTCACCCAAAGTGGGGTGACATTTTGTGTTTCGCTTTTAGAGTTTGGGGTAGCTTAATTCGAGGAAACGCGTCTCCAGTTTCTGAAGATAAAACAGCGCAAGCGGGTTTCGGTAGAATCAGGTTATGACGAAAAATTTGGCTTTTAATTTTGTTCGAAGAATTGCCGCACGGCTTTTGATTCTCTCTTTGCTTCTTCAGTCGTTGATTTCTGTCCGGGCAGCGACGCCGAGGTCGATCCCTGATTTTGCTTTGCTCGATTTGCAGGGGCGACAATTTGAACTTCATCGTGCTCCGGGTAAAGCCGTCGTCCTTTTCTTTACCGGGGTGGGATGCCCGATTGCTCGAAAAAACGCCCGGAAGTTAAAGGCCCTTTCGGATCAATTCCGAACCAATGGGATTTCTTTCTGGGTTATCAATACCTATGCAGATGATTCGGTGCGTGCAGCGCAGCGCGAAGTAATGGAACTAAACCTTCGCGGACTAACCTATCTACGCGATCCGAATCAGGGAGTGGCTCAGTCACTCAATGTGGAACGAACTGCGGAGGCGGTCGTGGTTCGATTATCGGATCACAAGGTTTTGTACCAAGGAGCGATTGATGACCAATTTACCGAAGGGAAGGAACGTCCTGCTGCCCTAACTCCCTTTCTTGAGACAGCTTTGAAAGAGTTTCTTGCGGGTCAACCGGTGAGCGTCAGTCGGACGGCCTCGCATGGCTGTCGGATTACTTTTACGACGGTCGCGGAGGCAGAAACCCCTCCAGATTACGCCAGAATTGCTGGAATTTTGCGGGATAATTGTGTGACCTGCCATCGAGAAGGGGGAATTGGACCGTGGGCAATGAGCGATTATGGGCAGGTGCGGAATATGTCTCGAATGATTGAGGAGGTGATTTTGACTCGCCGGATGCCTCCTTATGGCGCCGATCCAGAGGTGGGCCACTTTGCCAATGCTCATCGATTGACACGCGAAGAAATACAGGGGCTCTTACGCTGGATTTCTGCTGGATCCCCACGGGGTGAGGGACCGGATCCATTGGAAGTGGCTTCGTCGACGGCGACAGGCAGGGAGAGCGAATGGCCGATGGGCAAACCGGATTTACTGTTGAAATTGCCCAAGGCACAGGAGGTGCCCGCGGTCGGAGTTTTGGAGTATCGTCACCTGGTTATTCCGACTCAATTAACCAATGAGATTTGGTTAGCTGGGGTCGATATTCGACCGAGTAATCGTCGGATTGTGCACCATGCCATTCTCTATGCTCGGTGGCCTGGATGTCCCGATGATGGCACAGGGAATGGGGTTCACGTGTTTGGATGGGCCCCAGGATCGACGCCGGCGAGTTATCCGGAGGGCGTTGGTAAGCGATTTCCGGCAGGGACTGAATTTACCCTTGAGATGCATTACACGACGATGGGATCACCTCAGACCGATCAAACAGAAGTGGCCTTTTATTTAAGGTCAGGGCCGCAAGTGCGGAATGCTGAGACGAGGAATGCGGTAGAGTATCAGATTCATATTCCGTCTGGGGACGACGAGGCGCGTCATTTAGCGACCTATGCCTTTCCGAAAGCGGCGACGGTTTACAGTCTAGCTCCTCACATGCACGTGCGAGGCAAGTGGATGAAGTTCGAAATCCTGTTTCCAGATGGTCGTAGGCAGTTGTTATTGAGCGTCCCCCATTACGATTTCAAATGGCAGAGAACCTATCGTTTAGCTCAACCGTTGAAAGTGCCAGCGGGAGCTTGGATGTTGGTGACAGGCGCGTTTGATAATTCTGAAGGGAATCCAGCCAATCCGGATTGGACTCGCAGCGTCTCCTTTGGATTACAATCTTGGGAGGAGATGTTTATCGGTTTTTTTGACGCAGCTGATGAACCGATAGGATGAGTTATCACCGCGTCAACCTGGTGAAGGTTCGGTGGGTGGCTATTGAGTTAAGAGACAATTAAGCGGAGCAAGAGACGTTCAACGACAGGAGACAGAATCAGTTCTGGCAAGGGATTCAGAGGTAAGACATCGAGGAAAGGTTGGAGATGAAACAATTCCGGACAGGTTTTATCACGAAGATTGATTTGGCTTTGGCGTCTAATTTGTTTTTGAACGATACCTTCGGCCATCCAAATGCAGAGGTAGCAAAGAGCTTGATGCGACTGTGCGAGTGACGGATGGGTGACGGCCGGTGTAAAAGGGAGACGCTGGATATCGCCAACAGACTCGATCAGTGCGGGTGGGAGGTTCCAGCGTTGCATCAGTAACTGGCTAGCGATCCCAGAATGGATACCAAAAGCACCTTGTTCCACCTTGGTTCGTTCAACTATATTAAGAGATCGGTTAGAAACAGCTGATTTTGGTGGGAGAAGCTGGAGCATAGCCAAATTGCCCAGTGATGAAAGAATGGTTTGTGTCGTTAAGGCACTTGGTTCAGCAAAATCGAGATGGGTTGAAAGATGGAGGCAAAGCTCTGCGGCGATGGCACTGACGTGGAAGACTTCGCGAGCCTGAACGATAAGCGCATCGCTTTTACGACTTAAGGATTGCTCCATGGCGAATTGCAAAGCCAAGGAGCGTACGGTGAACATCCCTAGATAGGTAATAGCGTGTTCGATATCGGATATGGGAGTGGTGAGGCCATAAAACGCTGAATTCAATCGACCGATTATTTTGGCGGTGAGTTGAGGTTCGTGGGCGACGAGTTTGACGAGTTTCTCATGAGCGTCAGCTCCGTGAAAATCGACCAGTAGTAACTGTTGAGCCGTTGGCGAGGGAAGGCCAATTCGGTTAAGGGCGAGTTGCAGGGATTGCTTTTTTGTCTCATCGAGATCAGAAAATTCCGCCAGCTTAAAATCTCGCAAGGATTCAGGAAGTTGAGTGGGTGAAAGGGGGAGTGGTTCGATGGGAACAGGGACTTCTGGGATCGGCTCCGGCTTAACTTGAGTATTGTTCGATTCTGGGGCCTCGGAGGGAGTGTTTTGATCGCTAGCAGACGATCCTTTCGAGAGACGAAAGACGAGTAAAAGCCCCCCTAAAAGCGCTAAAAATACAAGTAATGTGATCCACATAATATTTATTACTCAACTCGGCCCGAACGAATTGTCTCAAGAGGAGGAGATTACTGCCACAGCAAATTCAAAGGTTTGAAGAGTTCGCTTCGATGGTGCTCAGTTTTTTAAACAGACAGCGTTGATTTGTCTGATGGCTTTTGGCGGATTTGCTCAAGAGAGAAGTGCGGGACCACTTCATCTGGCCTGAGCTACTGGCCTTGGGCACGCTGGGATTGGTTTTTTGACTGAGTAAAGTTTCGATCACTCCCCATAATTCCGAAGTCATGGCCGTCGCAAAGGCACCCTCCGAATCCAGCCTGCCTGACCGTGTCGTGGTCCGTCTGATCGAGGCGCAAGAGCGCGAGGAGCCTGGCCGTCGGCTCCACAGGGTCGTCAACAACGCCCGCCCCCCCGGCATCTCTGGCCGAGCACGAGGCCATGAAGGCTGGCCCCTGCTCCATTTCCAGCCCCGGATCTCCGCAGCCTCTACCAGGGCAGGCTATCTATTCCTCGGTAGGAAGGGGTGAACTATGGGTCAGGCTCTGTACGCCAAGACGCAAAGGATTCAAGGGAGAGTGAAAAGAAATAAATAGCCTGCCCCTTAGTTTTGCCCCTTCCCCCTTTGCGTCCCCGCGTCTTTGCGTGAGACCTCATCCGCCCTTTTCCCTCCTCGTTAAAAAGCAATTTCCTGTCCGTTGAATCTCACGCCCGCTTCGCTCAAGACGCCAAGACGCAAAGGATTCAAGGGAGATTGAAGAGCAATAAATAGCCTGCCCCATAGTTTTGGCCCTCTTGGCGGCTAAAGCGGCGCTCAAGCTCACGACCTTGCTCCAGCGGTTGGACCGCTACCGCGTCGTAATCCTCGACGACATCGGATACGTCCAACAGAGCCGCGAAGAAATGGAAGTACTTTTCACCTTCCTGGCCGAACGTTACGAGCGACGCAGCGTGATGATCAGTAGCAATCTGGTCTTCTCTAAGTGGGACCAGATCTTCAAGGACCCTCTCACCACCATGGCCGCTGTCGATCGTCTCGTACATCACGCCCACATCTTGGAGTTCGACAACCAAAGCATCCGCGCTACCGAGGCCAAGAGACACAGATAGCCTGCCCCTTAGAGAGAAACAGATAGCCTGCCCCATAGTTTTGCCCCAGAGAAATAAATAGCCTGCCCCATAGTTTTGCCCCCCCTTTGCGTCTCCGCGTCTTTGCGTGAGACCTCATCCGCCCTTTCCCCTCCTCGTTAAAAAGCAATCTCCTATCAGTATCTCACGCCCGCTTCGCTCTAGACGCCAAGACGCAAAGGATTCAAGGGAGAGAAACAGATAGCCTGCCCCATAGTTTGCTCTCTCTTGGCGGCTAAAGCGGCGCTCAAGCTCACGACCTTGCTCCAACGGTTGGACCGCTACCGCGTCGTAATCCTCGACGACATCGGATACGTCCAACAGAGCCGCGAAGAAATGGAAGTACTTTTCACCTTCCTGGCCGAACGTTACGAGCGACGCAGCGTGATGATCAGTAGCAATCTGGTCTTCTCTAAGT
>CAMDGV010000025.1 GCA_945898055.1 Akkermansia muciniphila
GTTTCTCTCCCTTGAATCCTTTGCGTCTTGGCGTCTTGAGCGAAGCGGGCGTGAAATACTGATAGGAAATTGCTTTTTAACGAGGAGGGGAGGGCGGATGAGGTCTCACGCAAAGACGCAAAGACGCAAAGACGCAAAGACGCAAAGGGGGAGAAGAAGAGGGGCAGGCTACCTGTGACTGGCTATCTGTGCTGCACCAGTCCTCCAACACAGTCTGCTCGCCGGTGTCGTGCTTGTCGTGGGGATCGAATTAGAGGTCCGTGCCCACGGCGTCGCCCAACCAGTGCTGATTGGCCAAAGAGCGCCTGGATCAACTCGGGATCGGCGGCCAACGCCTGGAGCTTTTCCCGTTGCTGGGTCGGATAGCGTACGCCCGGGCCGAGGATCAGTTCCAAATCCTCCCAATGGAGGAACTTGGCCTGTTCAAGATGGGCCGCTCCCAGCCAGAGTGCCTCCAGCCATTGGGCGAGGATGTCCTGGGTGTTTCCACTGACCTTCGAAATGGCCCTCAGCAGCAACTTGTAACTTCCCCGCCTGGGTATCTTCGGGGACGATCTCGATGATTTCGAAGCCGTAGTAGACCAGAAGTTGCTGGTGTTCCCCATCGTGGTAGACGGTGAGCAGGGGATTGCACTTATCGGCGCCGAGGATCAATTAACCGGAGGGCGGCAGGGGTGCCGAGCGGGCGGGTCTCGACGCCGAATGGCGATCCGAAGCGGCGGCCTGAATCGAAATCACCGGCTCGGTCGGTGCGACCAGCGGGGGTGGCGCCTCAGCGACCAGCCCTGGAAACAAGTCGCTACTTTCATCGTCTGGCATTCCCCAGGATAAGTCTGCCTTCGCAAGAAATCGCTCAAAATTCAGGGATTTGAACTCGCACCTGATTCCTAGGTTTTACCCCCATTCTTCTGAGGTCTGAGCGTTGGAACGGTGCGGTTGAGGCGAATTCGGAAATCGTTCCCCGTCCCTGTTACACAGACGGGGTGCGGCGCAGGTTCGCGCTGCCGGTGCCTGTCAGGGGATTGAACCATCGCAATCCGGGGAACCGGATGAAGTCCGTGTCGGCCGTGTGCAACACCGCTCCATGATCCAGCGCCAGCGCCGCGATTTGCGCATCGCTCACCCAATTGCCCGCAGTTCCGAGGGCCTCCAGGAGTTCGAGGGTTTGGTGAAGGTGGTCATGGCCGGGGACAATCACCTGCACCGGCGGTTGCCCCAGCCAGGCACAAACATGCCCGGCCGCTTCCGCCGCCGTCATGGGACTCACGAAGACACGGGGGTTGGTCGCGATGCGGATAAACCCAAAGGTCACCACATGGAGCAGGCCGATGGGTTCTGTTCCACCAAGACACGACTGCCACCAGTCCATCGCCCTGGCATGCAACGGAGAGCTGGAGTCGTGGGCGTAAAGAAGCAGATTGATGTCGGGAATGATCACTGGGCGACCCAGCTCCGGGCCTTTGCTAGCACGGCCTCCACTTCCAGGTCGTCGGCCAACCGATTGAAGCCCGCCGGGTCCAAGCCGGCACGGAGTCCCAGCGGTCGGGCTTGGATCACGAAGGGACGGCTGACCGCCTGGGTTGTCTTCTGGCTCAGTCCGACGCGAATGGAAGCATTCAGCGTCTCTTTGAAGCCGCTGCGGGAACGATGCATGGCTTCCCGGAGCATCCGCTCGACATCCGGATCTAAGGTCACCGTGGTGCGCATGAAGTCATCATGATGCTCGTTATTGTGCTGTCAAGATTCTAAACCCTGAAGCACAGGGTTTTGCGCCCATCCGTGATGCTGAAGAATCGTTTTAGACCGCTTTGATTCAGCACCCGGGTTGATTGCCTCGCCCCGCAGTCCTGCAAGCCGCAAACAGGGCGATGCAACGAACTGGTGGCACCGGCCCACTCAGGCCATGACGAGATTAAGAGTGCTTCATCATCCATCCGAACTTACAGAGGCATGGACCATTGAGCGTGAGAAAGCGGTGAAACCCGGATCGAAAAGCGTCCTCGGACCTCGATGCCAGATCTCCCACCGCGATCGCCCTCGGCCCCCGGCCCCCGGTCGCGTCGTTGCTCGACGAAGGGTGGCTTTGTACGACGACGATTATTATTCCCAGTCCCTCGGAAGGTTGACGCGCCAACATAAACTTGTCGTTTGCACAAATATTTTCCGTAACGCCCTACCTTCGTCCGCTTAGCAAAGCGCTGACCACGTTTTGACCCGAAAATTTTCGAAGGGGGTATAAGAGGACGACTCCCACCCCCAAAGAGGGGATGGGTGCGATTCGGCGGACTTTCATCGGCCAGAGAAAGAATACTTTTTGCCCTCACCGTCAAAGAAGCAAATTTCTATCAATAGCTAAAAACACAAATGTGGCGGCTCCGATTGGTGGCATTTTTGACGTTTTCGCCTAAAGTGGCGCGATGTTCCCCCGTATTGGCTTTCCATCGCCCCGGACATCGACTGCGTCGATTCGGATGGCTTGGGCTGGGATTACCTTCTTTGCGGCGGCTTTTGCGAATCTTCTGGGCGCGGTTGTCATCAATGAAATCCATTATCAGCCCGCCAATAAGACGAAGTTGGAGGAGTTCATTGAGTTGCATAATCCGGGGGCGGCAGCGGTTGATGTCAGTGGGTGGAGGATGGAGGATGGAGGATGGCATTGAATTCACGCTGCCGGCCGGGACGCAGATCGCGGGGGGTGGTTACCTAGTGGTGGCGAGGGCGCCGGCGGCGTTTCGAGCGCGGTTTGGTATTGCAGCGCTGGGCCCGTGGATTGGCAAACTGAAGAGAGCCGGAGAACGGTTGCGACTGCGGGACGGGCGTGGCCAATTAGTTAATGCAGTCGATTATGAGGCGGGTTTTCCCTGGCCGACGGCGCCAGCGGGCGGTGGCTTGCCGACGGAGTCGGGGTTTTCGGCGGAGTTGATCAACCCGGCGCTGGATCGGAATCTGGGAGGTTCGTGGCGAAGTTCGCGGTCGCCGGTGCGGCCTGTGTATATCGCGGAGGAGGATGGGGCCTGGCATTATCGGAGGGGAACTAGCGAGGCTTCGGCGCCAGTGACGGCGTGGCGCCGGAACGATTTCGCGGAGGATGGCGCGTGGGCCATCGGTCAGACGCCGATTGGTCATGGGAACGCGGACAACAATACGATCCTCATGGACATGCCAGGCCAATATGTTTCGGTCTTCCTGCGGCGCGTGTTTACGATGCCCGCTGGCCGGGGGAGTTCTGATTTGAGCCTTCGATTGCGGGTGGCGGACGGTTGCATTGCCTGGATTAACGGAGTCGAGGTGGCGCGGGCGAAAATGAACGCGGGAGCATTTGCTTTTGATGCGCAAAACGCACCGCGCGCGGGGGCGGCAGGCGGAACGTCGGTCTTGCCGGTCACGCCGGCGATGCTATCGGGGCCCTTTAGTTTCTTCGCTTCACCTTCGATCACGGAGTTTAAGAACCCAATCCCGTACGGATTCGCGAATAATGTGATCGATGATGGGTGGATTTGGCCGGGCGACAATTCCGGGAGATTCACGGTGGACCTGGGTGCGCCCACAACTCTGCAAGGTTTTCGTGTTTATTCAACCTATGCGGGCGGCGGGCGGGGCGCGAATTGGGCCATCGAATCCTCCCAAGACCAGGTGAACTGGCTGCTGGCGACGAATTTCAATTTCACGACCCGGTTGGGCGGCGGCAAAAACGACGACGATTCGGCGCGCGCGGATTACGCGGGCTGGTACAGTTGCAATTTCAACGCGGATGAAGCGATCGCGGGGCGTTACTGGAGAGTGCGGCAAACGGAGGTCCTAATAAACCATGCGCCGCGCTCCGGCCAAATCAAATTCCAAGGGGCCCGCGATTTCGCGACTTTCGTTTTGACCAACGCATCATCAGATTTGGTAGAAGGGACCAACGTGCTCGCGATCCAGGTTTTCAATCGCAATCTCGCGAGCACGGCGTTGATCCTTGATGCGGAATTGTCAGGAGTTCCCGGGGAAAACTCGCCGACGCCAGGGCGGCGCAATTTAGTGTTTGCCAGCAACGCGCAGCCGGCCATTCAGGAAGTGCGCAATTTTCCCACTCAACCCACCAATGGCCAACCGGTCGTGATTACGGCCAAAATTTCGGCCCCGCAAGGGGTGGCGAACGTGACATTGAGTTACCAGGTTGTTTTGCCGGGATCCTATATTCGGAAGAGCGACAATGGCTACACTGAAGCGGCCAATTGGATTTCGTTGCCCATGAATGACGCTGGGCTGAATGGCGATGGCGCGGTCAATGACGGCATCTATACAGCGACGTTGCCAGGCTCACTACAAGTTCATCGACGGTTGGTGCGTTATCGCATTCAGGCCAGCGATGCGGCTAATCCTCCGATGAGTGTGATGGTTCCGTATGCCGACGATGATTCGCCCAACTTTGCGTACTTCGTTTACAACGGCATTCCCGCCTGGTCGGGCGCGAGCAAACCGTTGGCGCCCAACCAGACGCCGCTGATTCAATTTCCCGAATCGGTCATGCGGTCGATGCCGGTTTTCCATCTGATCGCGAATTCCACAGATGTGGCGAACAGCCAGTTCAACATGGCCTTTGATGGGGCGCGGATTTTCGGGACGTTGATTCTCGACGGCAAGGTTCACGATCATATCCAGTATTACAATCACGGGGCCAATTCCACTTACGCCAGCGGCAAGAATAAGTGGCGCCTGCGGGCCAACCGCGCACGAAAGTTTGCGATGCGCGACGACTACGGGCGGCCCTACAGCGAGGAGTGGGATGAGTTCAATTTGGAAGGCTGCTTGAATCCTTGGGGCGCCGTTAACCGCGGCATAGCGGGGGTGGACGAGGCGGTCGCTTTGCGCGCTTACCAGATGGCAGGGGTGCCAGCGCCGAATTTCAATTTCCTGCAATTCCGGATCATCGACGAGGCGGAGGAGGCGCCGCCGAACGACCAGTATGGCGGCGATC
Organism: Akkermansia muciniphila; assembly: GCA_945898055.1. Classification (GTDB taxonomy): domain Bacteria; phylum Verrucomicrobiota; class Verrucomicrobiia; order Limisphaerales; family UBA9464; genus SXXZ01. The sequence goes on from CAMDGV010000025.1 coordinate 4,961, forward strand.
TATGGGGTCTCTATCTCGCGAAGGAAATTCCGGATGGATCGTTCCTCGATGAACGAGGCCTGCCGGATGGGAATGTTTTCCGAATCGAAAAAAATGCCGCCAACCAGAAACATCAGGGCGCAACACAACCGGAAAATGGCGAAGATTGGACTGACTTTCTGGCGAATGTGCTGTCACGGACGGCGGACACCGCAGCCAATCTGCTTTGGTGGCGCAATAACCTCAATCTGCCGACCTACTACAGCGGCCGCGCTATCGATCGCCTAGTGGGGAACATCGACCTGCGGGAGGGGGCGAACTTTTATTTTTATCATCATCCGGACAATCATTGGCATTACGTGCCATGGGACGTGGATGAATGCGTGTGGAATTGGAATCCCCGCTCGGCGGGCGACGGCTCGAACGGCGGCTTTACGAGCCATAAAGGAAATTTTTATCGGTCGCCATTTTTCGATAACCGGGGTGGGACGACCTGGACCCGCGTGCTGGCCAACGCGGTGAACGGCCGCGGCAGCCACGAAGCGTTTGTCAAATTGATGACCGACTATGCGACCGATACGTTTTCCGCTGGGCATACCTGGACAATTAACAACGGCAACCCGCTCGGGTATGGCTACGAATTTGTGGAGCAGGAGACGCGCGACACCGGCGTGCCGAATCGGCCGAGCTTGACTTACATTGGCGCGCCGGCTTTTCAGGCGAATGATCTGCTCGTGCGCTCCTCGGCCTTCAGCCGTAATGCAAGCGGGGGCGTGGCCTTTGCCGCGATGCAATGGCGCATCGGAGAAATCTCTTCGCCGGGCATTCCGCTGCATGATCCGGCGCAGCCGCGGATTTACGAAATCCAACCAGTCTGGACGTCGCCGGAAATCACCACTTTTGTCCAGAGCACACGCATTCCTTTTTCGGCGGCGCGGCTGGGACATACTTACCGCGCCCGCGTGCGCCACAAGGATGTCAACGGGCGGTGGAGTCGCTGGTCGGCGGCGGTGGAATTTGTCCCGAGCGCACCGGATGTGGCCGTTTACACGCAAAATTTAGTGATCGCTGAAATCATATATTACCCGCCGGGGGCTACCGCTGCCGAGCAAGCGGCGGGCTATAGTGGAGAAGATTTTGAGTATATCCAATTGTTGAACGTGGGCGACGAGCCGCTGGATTTAACCGATGTGCCTTTCACGAAAGGCATTAACTTTGATTTTTCGGCGGGTTCCACGCTGGCGGGCCGGGGGAGTGTGTATGTGGCGAGGAATCCGGCCGCGTTTGTGGTTCGCTACGGCGCCAACAAAACGGTGGTGGGAGGCTATGCGCCGGACAACTTGTCAAATGATGGAGAACGGTTGAAGCCCAGCTATGGCGCAGGGACGGCCATTTACGATTTCGACTTCCGGGTAGGCGCAGGGTGGCCGGCCTTAGCCGATGGCCGTCGCTATGGCTTGCAACTCATCTCGCCCGCATTGCGCCCTGACCCGGCGGCTCCGGCCTCGTGGCGAGCGGTCACGCGTTGGCCGTCCTGGGCGGCGGCGCACGGCGTCACGAACCTGACCAGCGATGAGGATGGCGATGGATTGAACGACTTGATGGAATACGCCTTAGGGCTCGATCCGAAAATCGCGGCGCAGTCCCCTGCCCTGCGGGCCTGGCTGGAGGATAATTATCTGCACGTGGAGTTTCGTCGCCAATCAGGCGCGACCGATCTGCGCGCGGTGGTGGAGTTCTCGTCCGACCTAATCACCTGGACCGGCGACGCGGTCTTTGTTTCGTCGCGGGACAATCCAGATGGGACCGCCACCGAAACGCATCGCAACCCCGTGACCATGGCCGGGAGCTATCAGTTCGTGCGCTTGCGCGTGTCTTTGGGGTGAGGGGTGGGAACCGAATTCTGCTGGGCAAGTTCGTCGCGTTTGCCGGCGGCGCGACGCGCATATTCGCGAGGCGGAATGCCCATGGCGGAGCGAAACATGGTGTTGAAGTGGCTGAGGCTTTCGAAGCCGACGGCGAGGGCTGTTTCCAAGACGCTGTAGCCAGGTTGGCTAAGCAACGCGGCGGCGCGGTCGAGTCGATAACCTTGCAGATATCGCGACCAGGGCATCCCGAGGTGCTCATTGAAGAGTTGCTTCAACCGCGACTGGCTGAGGCCCGCGACGGCGGCCAGATCTTTGGCGTAAATGGCCTCGCTGAAGTGGGCCTGCAGATAGTTCAGGGCCTTCTCAACCGGCCGCCAGCCGGTCGTCGAACCAGCCGGATGCAGACCCTGGCCGGACTGTTGTTCCCAGCGCAAAATCTGCACCAGCATTTCGGTCAGGAGCGTCCGCAGGCGAATCTCGTGGCCGATCCGTTTTTGATCGAATTCGTCCACGATTTCTTCAAAGGCGCCCGCGAAGCGCGGCGCCAAGGCGGCGGGAGGACGCACCAAGCGGTCGGCAAGGGTTTGGCGGGCGGTGAAGCGCCGTAGGAGATGCATCCCATCGCTGATGGGCCCCATCTCGATGAGGACACTGGGGAGAAAATAAACGGCGGCGAAGCGAACGGGGTATTGGGTGCCCTTGTACCAGTGGGCCACGCCGGGACCGGCGAGAAAATAGTCGCCGGCTTTACGTTCAACATCCTCGCGGCCCACGTAAGCGACGGCGGCGCCTTCGAGGATGGTGCTAAACTCACAGTAGGGATGACGTTCCGGGTGAGGGATGGTGGGGCCAATCTGGACGATTCCGTGCCGCACCCAAATCGGGTATTGTTCGGTCAACGGCTGGACGGATTCCTTGACTTGGGACAACCACGCGAGCTGTTCGAGCTCGGCGCCGCTGGTTTGTTTCTTTTTCAATCCGATCTTCTGGCTCTCTGCCACTGTATCTTATTTTGAAATGGATGGGTCAACTGCGCTAGTCCTAATTTGGGCGTCTTTGCGCGCGCTGACTTCCGGACGGAGACGGACGCCCAAGCCCGGTCCAAAATCGAAATAGGCGCGGCCCTCGCGAATGGTCACAGGCCGATCCACTAGGTCGAGATAGTAACCCTCGCAGAACCCGCGCACGACTTCCATGATCATAGCGTTCGGCAGGGCAGCGCACAGATGCAAGGCCGCAAACAGATTGATGGGACCGGTGCAATCATGGGGCGCAAACGGCAGGTGATAGGTGTCAGCGAGAGTGGCGATCTTGATACTTTCGGTGATCCCACCAGTCCAGATGACGTCGATCATCGCGATGTGCGCGGACTGCTGCTCTAGGATTTGGCGGTATGCGAACTTGGTGAAAAGCCGTTCGCTCACGCACTGCGGGACGCGGGTTTCCTGGACGAGTCGGCGCAAATCGGCGGGGCTGTCCGGTTGGATGATGTCTTCCATCCAAATCACGTCGTACGGCTCCAGCGCGCGCGCGATACGCAAGGCGCAATTGAGGTCCCAGCGAGAATGGCCTTCGATGGCGATCTCGATTTTGTCGCCCACGGCCTTGCGGATTTCCTGGATCGTCCAAAGGCCCTGCCGCAAATCCTGCGGCGAAAGGTAATGTCCCACCGGGCCCATGGCGGACCAACCGGCGGGCCCGGCCAGTCGGGCAGATTCGATCTGCGGGGCGAAGCGATCCCAAGGCCAGACTTTTAATTGCGAATAACCCTGGCTGACGAGCGAGCGGGCGAGGTCGCCGGGCTGATTCAGGAAGCCATCCTGATCCAAGTATTTTGGAGTGTTGACGCAGGTATTGTAGAGGGGAATGTTTTCGCGAAACTGCCCGCCAATCAGGTTGAAGATCGGTTGGCCTGCATATTGGCCGAGCAAATCCCAAAGGGCGATGTCGAGGGCGGAAATCGCCCGCATTTCGGCGCCCGCATAGCCAAAAAAATTGGCGGAGGAAAACAGGTTTTGCCAATGGCGCTCGCGATCAAAAACGGATTTCCCGAGCAACATGGGCGCCGCGAAATCATGGATGACCGCCTCTACGGCAGCGGGTATATAAAAGGTTTCGCCGGTTCCTTTGAGGCCGTCGGCAGTAAAAACATGCACCCAGAGGAGGTTGGGATGCTCCGTGAGGCGCAGGGTCTCAATGCGGACAATCTTCATGCGGGCCTTAAATTAACTGGGTTGATGGAGGGCTGATAACACTGTGGAAACAATGTTTTCCGCGGTCAACCCATATTTCGTATGCAAGTAGGGTAGCGATCCGCATTCCACAAAGTGATCGGGAATGCCAATTTTGATCAGCTTGTTTTTGGTCTGGCAGGCGACAATGAGGTCGGCGACGGCGCTGCCTAGGCCGCCGGTGACCACATGATTTTCCGCAGTGACGAGCAAATCAACCGTGGCCGCGAGTTCGGCAATGGTGGCCACGTCCAGCGGCTTGATGACCGGAACGTGCAACAAGGTGGCTTCAATCCCCAGAGCAGATAACGTTTGCACAGCCTCGAGGGCGCGGCCGGTCATGAGCCCGGTGCTGATGATGCCGACATCGGTCCCCTCCCGCAGGCGTTGCGCGCGCTCGAGGCTGAAGCGATAGGTTGCTAAATCAAGGACGACGGGCACCTGCCCGCGCAGCAGGCGCATGTACACTGGGCCGTCGAATTCGGCGATGGCGTGAACGGCCTGCATCGTTTCGGTGGCGTCGCACGGGTCGATGACCGTAAGGTTGGGGATGGATCGCATCAGGGCGAGGTCTTCAATGCCTTGATGGGTGGCGCCGTAGCCGGTGGTCAGGCCGGGAAGGCCCGCGATGATTTTGACGTTGCTACGGCTGAGCGCGCAGCCGATTGCGATGAAGTCGTAGGCGCGGCGTGTGGCGAAAACGCAATAGGTGGTGCAGAACGGGACAAACCCAGTGCGGGCCAGTCCGGCGGCGATGCCGACCATGTTTTGTTCGGCCATACCGATGTTAAAAAATCGATCAGGGAACGCCTCTTTGAACGGGAAAATATCGGTGTATTTGCCTAGGTCGGCTGTGAGGCCGAGGATTTTGGGATTGCGCGCGCCGGCTTCGACCAGCGCTTTTCCGAAGGGGGCCGTGATCACAGGTTGGCTCTGGACCGCTTCCGAAACGCCCATGGCGACGGTTTGTCCGAGTTTAGTCATTTTGCAGCTCCAATTCGCGACGAGCTTGATTCCAATCCACATGGGTGGTGTTTAAAAAGTGCGCTTTCTCGCAATTTTCGATGGAGGCAACACCTTTGCCCGGGAGCGTGCGCGCGACGATCGCTTTCGGGCGGTTCAACGGTTGGCGGGCGGCCTCCAAGACGGCCACAATTTGCGTCATGTCGTTGCCATCGATCTCGGTGGTTTCCCAGCCGAAGGCGCGCCATTTATCGGCGACCGGTTCGATGTTCATGACCATAGGCCCATCCGCTTGAATTCCGTTGCAATCGATGATGGCGACCAAGTTATCCAATTGGAAATGGGAGCCGGACATGGCGGCTTCCCAGACTGAACCTTCCTGCAGTTCTCCATCGGAAAGTTCGACGAAAACGCGGCTCGATTCGCCGGCGAGGCGCAGGCCTAGGGCCATGCCGACGGCTTGTCCCAAGCCGTGTCCCAGCGAGCCACCCGTCATTTCCACGCCGGGCGTGGTGTCGATCGTACTCATTTCCAAACGGCATTGATCGGCACCGTATTGCGGGAGTTCCGACGCGGGAAGAATGCCCGCTTCCACGAGAGCCGCCCAGAGGGCGATAGAATAGTGTCCCGTCGAAAGAACGAAGCGGTCGCGCTTTTCCCAGCGGGGATTCAACGGATCATATTTCATTTCGTAAAAATAGAGGGCGGCCAAAATATCGGCGATGCCCAAGCCCTGTCCTATGTAGCCTTGGCCTTTGCCGGAGGCCATGGTGAGGATGTGCTGGCGCAGGTTTTTGCTGCGCTGCCGCAGGCGCTGGATGTCGGCGGCGCGCCGCTCTTTCCTCTGAGTCTCTTCCATATATTTACTTCTAAAGATTTTGGGAATGCGCGGCGCTAATCCCGGTCGAGTCCGCCGGAGACGTTCAAACGTTCGGCGGTGATGTAATCAGGCGCGGCAGCGGCCAGCCACACAACGGTTTCAGCCACCTCGCGGCAAGTGGTGCGGCGGCCGAGCGGGATGCGCGCCGTGCGGCCGGCCAGAAAAGCCTCCAGATCGGTCCGGCCTTCGAGGGCGGCGAAAAGGGCCTCGGTTTTCATTTGCATGGGGGTGTCCATCATGCCGGGAGCCACGCTGTTGACCTGAATATTGTGGCTGGCCAGGGCGACGGCCGCGGAGCGGGTCAATGAATCGACGGCCGCCTTGCTCGCCGCGTAGGCAGTATAGTTTGGCAGCGCCATGCGGGAGGCGGGCGAGGTGATGTTGATGATGCGTCCACCGCCGCCCTGTTTGATCATTTGGCGGCCGGCGGCGGCGGTGGCCAAGGCGATGGAGCGAACATTGACCAGCAAGGTGTCCTCCCAAGATCGCGCGGTCATTTCGCAAAAAGCTTCGGCGGTGGCATAGGCGGCGCAATTGATCAACACGTCAAGCCGGCCAAAATGATCAGCGGCGGACTGGATCATCGCGACAGGGTCATCGGCGGTTTTGAGATCGACCTGGACAAAAAATGCGCGGGCCCCGGCGCCGGCGCATTCCCGGACGACCGCCTGGCCGAGCTCAACATTTAAGTCAGCCACGACGATTCGCCAACCGCGGGCGGCGAGTTGGAGGACAATCTCGCGTCCAAGGCCTTGCGCGGCGCCTGTGACCAAGACCGTTTTTTCGATAAGATTCATTTAGAGCAGTCAGCGCCTTTCGACAATTTTTGGTGAGCGGAGCGTTTTTTCCAAGACGAGGCAATTTCTTCGAGGGTTCGGCCCTTGGTTTCCGGCACCAATCGCCAACAGAAGAAGAACGAAAAGACACACACGCCCGCAAACAGCCAGAAGACGCCCGCCGGGGATCCGAAACGGTCCTTGGAATAAGCGATCATGGTGGGGAAAAATTGGCTGCCGCAGAAAAATGCCACCCACAAAGCGACGCCGGCGACGGACATGGCTTTGCCGCGAATTCGGTTGGGAAATATTTCCGCCATGATCAACCAGGCCAGCGGGGCTAGGCTGCTGACAAAAGCGCCCACGCACAAAAACATCACGACCACCACCCAGTAGCCAGACCAGCCGAAGCGGAAACAGAGCGCCATCAAGGCTAGGCCCAACGCCATGGCGGCGCTGCCGGCGAGCAGAAGCGGTTTCCGTCCGGTGCGATCCACCAACCAGAAAGCGACGGCGGTGCAGATGATGTTCCAAATATTCAAAGGAATGGCCTGCCAGATGGCGTCGGACGCAGTGTTAAAACCGGCGCTTTGAAAGATGGTGGGCGCATAAACCAACAGGATGCTCACGCCAGTCCATTGTTGGAGGATGGCCAAGACGACCGCGACCATCAGGGCCATGCGCATTCCGGGTTGGAAAACTTCCGCCCAGCCGCCTTCTTCCTGAGAGATCGAGCTCTTGATCTCATCCACCGAAGCCTGCGCTTGTTCCTTGCTTTCGCTCCGCTCCAACAGTTGCAAGGCTTCACGTTCGCGATTCTTGGTGACGAGCCAGCGGGGGCTTTCCGGAAGAATGGTCAGGGCACAAACCCAGATGACGACTGGGAGCAGCGTCGAGGCGAACATCCAGCGCCAGTGGCCGCCACCGGACAAGGCATACGACACCACGATCGCGAGAAAAAGGCCGGTGACGATGGCCAGTTGATTGAGCGACACCAATCGGCCGCGGAGGCGCGCCGGGGCCATTTCGGAGATATACATCGGTGCAACCACCGAAGCTAGGCCGACGCCGATGCCGCCGATGATCCGACCGAAGTAAAATTCCGACATGGTGCGGGGCAGCGCCGTCATGACCGCGCAAGCTCCCAGCAAAACGGCGGCGACCATCAGCGTCTTCTTGCGCCCCAGCCAATCGCTCAGGGCCACCGAGACAAGCGGGCCGACGATGCAGCCGATGGCCGCGCTGCTGACCGCGAATCCGGTTTGAAACGCGGTGAGTTGGAACTCCTTCTCCAAAAAAATCAGCGCCCCGGAAATGATCGAGATGTCGTATCCAAAAAGAAATCCCCCCAGCGCCGCCACCACCGCCAGGCGAAAAACGTAACCTGTCGCGGGCAGGGCCGCGGAAGCAATGGGGGCGCCCACGGGCGGGTTGCTGGTGTCGATGTTGGGCATAAATGTGCTTATTCGATATTTACCATGAACCAGACGATTCTGGGCACCATAGGTGAAATCCACTGAGGACAGCGGGCCGTACCTGTTCGGCTTTCAAATGCGAGGTGCGTGTTCACTTATTGAGGATAAGGCGGTGTCACAAAAGCCCCAGTTTGAAACAGAGGCCAGACTTTTCCCGAGGGCGAAACGGAGGTGACGCTGTTGCCCTTCCAGCCAATCGTATAGTCCGTTCCACCTCGTTTCATGGTTTGCGTGAACGTGACTAAAGGATAGGTGACGGTCAGTTCGTCGCCGGCTTTGGCGTCGGTGAACTCGACATAATCTCCCTTCCAAGCCAATTCTTTCTCCTTCTTGCCATTGCGCCAGGCTTTGATTTCCTTGCGCGGCGCAAAACCGGGCACGCGAATATGAAAGGTCGCGGCCTCGCGGGCGGCGACGGTCACCCGGCCTTGCTCGGGTTGGAAGGTGACGACGTTGCATTCAGACGCGTGGTGGTTCAGAGCCATATTCACGAAGAGGCCATCCTTATTGGTCGTTACAATGTGATCCCACGCGGTGTGCATCCCAGCCATACCGGTGGGCGGGCAACAACCTTCCAAGCTCAAAGTTCCGCCAGACCATTTGTCTTCAGGATCAGTCCGGCAGAAGAAGCCGCCTTCCATACGCTTGACCAACTTCATGCCGTTCACGAGCGCTTCGGGTTTGCTGAAGTTCTGCTTAGTCCAGAGATCTTTAAAGGTTTGATCGACGAAAAACTGTTCGCGAGGAAGGTAATTTAGGGTGGTGCGCTCGACGAAATCCCAATAGCTGGAGCGTCCTCCCACCCCGAGGTAAATGGCGATTTTCATGAGGTCAGCCACGGCGCAGGTTTCGGAGATTTTTGGGTCGGAAAAATTGTGGTCCCGTACCGCCGCGACCCAACCGTAGTCCGTGCGGAACTCATCAGTTTCCTTGAAGCGCTCCTCCGCCCAATCCAGATAGTTCGCGTTCTTCGTGATCGCGCCGAGATACGCAATCGGAATCACCCCATGGAGCATGCTATGCATATGCGTGCCATCATGCCCCTTCGCCCGTCCGTCCAAACGCCCGTCGGCCAACCCTTGGGCGATTTTCAACATCTCCTTGTCGCCCGTGACTTCGTGGTAGCGGACATAAGGCTCCATCGCGCAAAAGTCGAGCGAAGCGCGATAAGTGATTTTAAGCGGCTTGCCTTCCCAATCAATCGTCGCGGGCGGGTCCAGCCAGAGGCGGCCCTGGTCGTCGGTCATCATCAAATGCTTCCGCATCGTCTCGAGGGAACGTTTCGCCTTCTCGAGCGCAGGTTTGTCGCCGGTAGTGACGTAGCTCTCGATCAGGCCGAGCGTAAACCAAGCCGTGGCCCAAACCACATCGGTGTCGCCACTCGTCGGAATGAACAAACCGCTGGGGTGATAATGTTTGAGCAAACGATTGCGGACGCCGTTTTGAATGCCCACGCCCGTTTTCAGCCCGCTCATTTGCCGCATCAGAACGAAGGCGAGATCATTCCGGCATTCCGTATCGCCGCCCGCGATGGCATCGCCCGCAATGGAATACGGCGGATAATTCAGAGGCCAATTGCCGTAACTGGATTCGTAATTGCGTTCAACGGTGATGGTGCCGGTCAAATAATTCATCGACCACTTCGCCAGCAGCGTCAAATCGACGCTCTTTGGAATGGAACTCTCTTTTAACGGCTTGATTTTGGATGGCTGCGTGCGAGACAGGACTTTGACGTCGGAAACTGTGCCCATATAGCCGGCGACTCGAATATCCGCGCCCAAGCTAGAAACCAATGAAGCCAACCCCGCCGTTGTGGCGAGCATTTGTCTCCGCCAGATAGGGTGACAGGCGCGTGATTGCGCGGCGGCTTGGGCGACTGCCAACATTAACCCAATATAAAGATTAGGAGGCCAGGGTCTTGCATTTTTCGCCAGATAACATTCGTTTTAAGCCTTTTCGGAAAAGAGTTTCCGTGCTCGCGCCGCAAAAACTGGGCTTTGCATGCGCTCCAAAGAACGGGGTTGAACTTGTGGGACTATAACGTGGCTTAGGGGTCTTGAGGCGGACCACGACGATGGCTTCCGCCGTGTGATCGCGGAGGGACTGACGCAGCCAGCGGACAGACGAACTTCACACTGCGTTGGGTGGCCTGGCGGGCGCCGAGAAGCAGGGTGGACCGAGGCTGGCCCGCCGCTGCCGCCACGCCGCGTTGGGTTCGGATGTATTCACTCTAGAAATTTTTGTGGGGACATCCCTGTCATACCTGTTTGCTGGGTTGTTATGGGCCTACCACGCGCCTCTTAACGCCTAAGGACCTTCCAGCGACTCTCGAGAAAACGATGCGCGGAAGGCCCTTTGCGCCTCAACGAGATACCGCTGGGTACCAGGCTTTAACCCGATGATTCAACACCCTTCCGCTCCAGAGTCGTTGGCCCAAATAGGCGGATTTTTGGCCGGAACCGGATGCAGCGGTAGTTCACATGGTCTATCGTATTGGTTAATCATAGAACGTTCGGGACAAACCCGTTGTGACTTTATGCCGCGGGTGATGCGGTTGGGGTGGCAGGAATGAATCGATTTTCAAGCAAGCACAAGCGGGCGTGGTTGGGACTCTATTTTGCAGTCGCGGCCGCTGTGGGGAACTGGACCGCGCGTGGCGACACCAGGATGGAGGCCGAGGGGGCGGCCTTTTTTGAGTCGAAAATCCGCCCCCTTTTGGCCGATCACTGCTACGAGTGCCATAGCTCCCGCAGCAAAAAGGTGAAGGGCGCGCTGCTGTTGGATACACGCGAAGGTTTGCGCCAAGGCGGCATTGATGGAGCGGTCATCGTGCCGAACGATCCGGATAAGAGCATGTTGATCGAAAGCGTGCGTTATAATAATGAGGATCTCCAAATGCCTCCCAAGGAGAAGCTTTCGGACGCGCAGATCGCGGATCTGGAAAAATGGGTGAAGATGGGGGCGCCGGATCCGCGCGCGGAGGATGCTGCGGTGGCGAAAAGTGGCTACGATATGGCGGCGGCGCGCCAGCAATGGAGTTTCCGTTCCCCGGTCGACCCGGAGCCGCCCAAGGTGAAGAATGCGGCCTGGGCTCATGGCGCGATCGACCCGTTTATTTTGGCGAAGCTGGAGGAGAAGAACCTCGCGCCGGCGGCGCCCGCGGACAAGCGGACGCTGATTCGGCGCGCCACGTTCGATTTGACCGGACTGCCTCCGACCGCCGCCGAGGTCGACATGTTTCTAGCGGAATCGAGCACGAATGCATATAAGAAGGTCATCGACCGTCTCTTGGCTTCGCCTCAATACGGCGAACAGTGGGGGCGACATTGGCTGGATCAAGTACGCTACGCCGATTCGGTGGACAAGCGGCAAATCGGCCAACCGGGAGATATCAATGAGGCATGGCGTTATCGTGATTGGGTGGTGCAGGCTTTCAATGAGGACCTCCCTTACGATCAATTTATCATCAATCAATTCGCCGGGGATTTACTGCCGGGGTTGGGTGAAAACGGCTTTAATCCCGACGGCATTGTCGCCACGTCGATGCTAGCCATTGGCCGCTGGGAGCAGGGCGAGGCGGACAAAGAGAAAATGATGACGGATATCGTCGATGACCAGATCGATGTGACCGGGCGCACTTTCCTCGGGCTGACGCTGGCCTGCGCGCGTTGCCACGATCATAAATTTGATCCGATCCCGACGCGCGATTATTACGCATTAGCGGGCATCTTCTATAGCAGCCATGTCATCCCGGAAGTTGGATCCAAGGGCGGGGATACGATGCGCTTGCGCGTGCCGCTGGACAGCCCGGCCGCGTTGGAACGGCGCGAGAAACTGGAGGAGGACATCGTGGCCACGCAGAAGCAGGCCGACCGGATCACCGATCAACAGATCGCCATCGAGACGAGAAAATTGATACAAGGTTCCAGTGGATATTTGGAGGGGATGGCCGAATACAAGGCGCAACGGACCACGAACGCGAACCTGACGGCGGCGGAGTTTGCGAAGACATTTATCCGAGATGGCGTGGAGAGCGTTTTGTTGGCGCGCTGGGCGGATCATTTGAGTTGGACCGAGCCGACCGCGCTGTCGAAAGTGACGGCGGATTTGCTGGGCGAGAAAGGCGTATATGCGTGGCGCAACGCCCAAGAAGCCGACACGCCTTCGGTCTTAATCAACACCACCAAAAAGGATGCCACTCCAGCGGGGATCAAGCTGCCCCCGCAAAGTGTGGTTATCCACCCATCCCCCAAGGGCGGTGTGGCCGTGGCGTGGAAGGCGCCGGTGAGGGGCAGATTCCGGATCGTCGGCCGCGTGATGGACGCCAACAGCAGCTGTGGAAACGGCATCGAATGGACGCTGGAGAAAATGGGCTCCGGACGTACGCGCCTAGCCACGGGCGCTATCGCCAATGGGGGCGAGCAAAAATTCGCGGATGGACAGGGCGGGGCCAAAATCAATTCGGTGGAATTTCAGGCGGGAGATATACTCCAGATTTCCGTTTTGCCGAATGGCGAGCATGGTTGTGACTCGACCATGGTGGAATTGGAGATCGCTGATCTTGAACTTGAGGGCCGCGTTTGGAATCTCGGCAAACAATTGGCGGTGACCGCGTCCAAAGCCGTGAATCCGGCGGAGGATGGCTTGGGGAATACGAAGGTTTGGTTTTTCTACGACTTGGTGGACCAGCGGTCAACGAGTCCGGAGATTCCGGCGGATTCAATTCTGGCGCAATGGCTCAATCAAGTCGGCACGCCCCAGCACGCGGAGACCAACGCGGCGATGGCGAAGAAAATTGAAGAGGGACTGCAGGCGGCCGATTTAAAACGTCGTGAGCGCCGGCGGGCCCAGTTGGAAGAATTTAAGAAAGAATTGGAAACGATTGCCGACGACAAAATCAGCGCGGCCAGCAAACGAATTTTCACCGTGAACGAACCACTGGTGGCGGACGTGGTCATCAATTCGCTTTATCTGGATCTGAACAATCCACGCGGCCTTTTTTGGAAACCGGCTCGTGATCAAGTGAAGCAATTGCCTTCCAGCGAAACTACTTTGCAGCCCGTCCTGGCTGAATTGGAGCGGTTGAAGAAAAAACTTTCTGAGTCGCCGAAAAAATTCGCGCATGGTGTCCGGGAGGGCGGCGTTCCAAAAAGCAATTACGTCGGCATCCAGGACACGAAGATTCAGATTCGCGGCCGATACGATCGCCTCGGCGACACGGCGCCGCGCGGCTTTCCCACTTTGCTGGCGGGCGATCAGCCGCCTTCGATCAGCGAAGGAAGCGGGCGTTTGCAATTGGCGAAATGGATTGCCAGCCCGCAAAATCCGATGACCGCCCGCGTGATGGCCAATCGCCTCTGGCAGTTTCATTTCGGCGAAGGAATTGTCTCGACGCCCAGCAACTACGGCAAAATGGGGCAGCCCGCGAGCCATCCGGAATTGCTGGATTTTCTGGCGCTGCGCTTCATCGAATCCGGTTGGTCGATCAAGGCGATGCATCGCGCCATCATGCTCTCCGCAGCCTACCAGCAATCCACCGTGGCCAACCCAGAGACGTTGAAAGTGGATCCCGACAATCGTCTTTTCGGGCGGATGAACCGGACCAGTCTTTCCGCCGAAGAACTGCGCGACAGCATCCTCGCCGTGAGCGGAAGTCTTGAATTGGCGACGTTGGGCGGGCCGCCGATCCGGGAAAGCAACGCGCCTCGCCGCACCTTATATTTGATGACCGTACGTTCCGATTCGGCGAATTTCCGGACGCTTTTTGACGGGGCCGATCCGACAGCGATCGTGGAAAAGCGCGTGACCTCCACGGTCGCCCCGCAAGCGCTTTTTCTGCTCAATAATTCCTTCGTCATCGAGCAGTCCAAAAAACTCGCGCAACGTTCGCTGAAAACGCCGGCGGCCAATCCGGCGGAAAGAATCCAGAATCTATATCAAACCTTTTATGGCCGTCTCGCCACACAATTGGAAATCGACTTCGGCCTGTCGGTGGTGGTCTCCAAACAAATCGCGGGGACGGGGGCGGTTGACACGGAAGCCTTGGAAAAGAAATGGACCCGTTATTGCCAGGTGCTTCTTTGCGCCAACGAATTTATGTATGTGGATTAATAGGGAAGCGACGCCGAGGAACTTATGAAAGAACCTTTCAATCAAAGATGGCCAGTGCCGCTGAGCCGGCGCAAAATGCTGCAGCGGTTCGCGAATGGATTTGGGATGCTTGGGTTGGCCCCTCTGCTGTCGAGCGAGTTATTGGCCAACCCGACTTCTTCGGCCAATCCACTCGCATTGAAGACACCGCATTTCGCGCCGCGTTGCAAGCGGATCATTTTTCTTTTCATGTCGGGCGGACCTTCGCATGTCGATATGTTCGATCCCAAGCCGAAGCTGGACGAATACAATGGCAAACCACTGCCGTTCGAGCAACCCAAGTTGGTGCGCACGAAAACGGTGAACGTTTTGCGTTCGCCGTGGCAATTTAAGAAATACGGCCAGTGCGGCACGGAGGTCAGCGAACTGTTGCCCAATATTGCGACGTGCGTGGACGACCTGTGCGTAATCCGCTCAATGGTGGCGGACAACATCAATCACAATGGCGCCTGCCTGCAGATGAACACGGGCGAGCAAGCCTTCTCCCGTCCGAGCATGGGTTCTTGGCTGTTGTATGGTTTGGGCAGCGAGAATCAAAATCTGCCCGGCTTCGTGGTCATCACGCCTGGCCAACCGGCGCAAGGCGCTCCGCTTTGGAGTTCAAGCTTCCTGCCTGCGAGTTATCAGGGGACGCTGGTATCCGACCTGCAAAATCCGATCGCCAACGTGGCCAACACGACCTTCTTGCCGGAGGAACAGCGCTCGGACTTGGACCTATTGAAAAAACTCAACACGCTGCACCAACAACGTCGCGAAGAGGATAGCCGGCTCAGCGCGCGGATTGAATCCTTCGAGCTGGCTTTCCGCATGCAGGCGCAGGCGCCCGAAGCTTTTAGCATTCAGGGCGAATCAGCGGAAACCAAAAAGCTCTACGGCCTTGATGAGCCGCTGACGGAGACGTTCGGCAAACAATGTCTCATCGCGCGCCGGTTGGTGGAGCGAGGCGTGCGTGTGGTCCAAGTGTATCACACGCAAACTAGCAAGCGCACCAGTTGCCAGCTTTGGGATCAGCATGGCGGATTGAAGACGGAGCTGCCCAACAACTGCGCGGCGGTGGATAAACCAGTGGCGGGTTTGCTGAAGGATTTGAAAGCGCGCGGAATGTTGGAGGATACTTTGGTCCTTTGGGGTGGGGAATTCGGGCGCACTCCGACCGCGGAGGGGACCGATGGGCGCGAGCATCATCCCTTCGGTTTCACGATGTTCTTGGCGGGCGGTGGCATCAAGAGCGGCCTGACTTACGGGGCGACGGATGAATTCGGCTGGCATGCCACCGAGAAAAAGGTGCAGGTGCACGACCTCCACGCCACCCTTCTCCATTTGATGGGCCTAGATCATGAACGTCTCACCTATCGCTACAGCGGCCGGGATTTTCGACTAACCGATGTGGCCGGCCAGGTGGTCAAAGACATTCTGGCTTAAACCAGCTTATGGACGAAATACGTGATCAGCGGGTTTTTATCTCGGGCGGTTGCGGCGATATTGGAAGAGCTGTGGCGACGCGATTCCTCGCGGAGGGCGCCAGCGTTGTGCTCGGGGACGTCATCGATGCGGAAGCCGGCCGGAAGGCCGCGCGGGCGTTGCATGCGGAGCGCGCTTTCTTCGTGGCGTGCGATGTCAGTTCTGGTCCCTCGGTCAACGCTGCCGTTGATTTTGCGCGAGGGACACTGGGCGGGATTGATACCGCCATTTGTTGCGCGGGGACAGTGGCCAATGAGTCCATTTTAAACATCACGCCCGCCCACTGGCAGCGGACGCTGAGCGTGAATCTCACAGGGAGCTTGCTCGTGGCCCAAGCCGCCGCCCGTCTGCTGCTGAAGAACAAGCCCACGGGGAAAAATCATCGCGGCACAATTATTTTAACCGGCAGTTGGGTCCAAAATTTGCCCTGGCCAGAAGGGGGCAGTTATTGCGTCAGCAAGGCCGGTCAGGAAATGCTCATGAAAGTGATCGCGCAGGAGTTCGCCGCGCAAGGAATTACATGCAACCTCGTTTCGCCGGGGATTGTTTACGCGGGGTTGAGCAAAGCCATCTATGATCGCGATCCCGTCTATCGGCAGCGCGCGGATGCGACGGCGCCGCTGGGACGCTTGTGCGCTCCTGACGAAGTCGCGGGCGCATTTCTTTACCTAGCCGGCGCCGACGCGCATTACATCACAGGCGCCAGCATCGTGGTGGACGGCGGAGCTTCCCTGGTGAGAAGGGATACATAGTTCTTGGCTGTTCGAGAGTGTTCCTCAATTGTATCGATCGAAAAAGAAATGAAATTGATTCGAGTTGGACTGTCGGAAAAAGAAGTGCCGGGCGTTCTCCTGGAGAATGGAGACCGCGTGAACGTGGCCGGTTTCGGCGAGGATTTTAATGAGCGCTTCTTTGGCAGCAATGGCCCCGAACGCCTGCGCGCTTGGTTGGCCGGCCAGCGCGATTTGCCGTGCTTTGCGCCGACCGAACGCATGGGCCCGCCCATCACGCGCCCGAGCAAAATTATTTGCGTCGGTTTGAACTACGCAGATCATGCGCGCGAATCGGGGGTGCCCTTGCCGCCCGAGCCGGTGATTTTTTTTAAAGCCACCACTGCCTTCTGCGGTCCGAACGATCCTCTGGTCATTCCGCGCGGGTCGAAGAAAACGGATTGGGAAGTGGAACTGGCTTTTGTCATCGGTCACGTCGCGCGCTACGTGAACGAAAGCGACGCCTTAAAACACGTGGCGGGCTATCTTCTGCACAATGATTATAGCGAACGCGAGTGGCAGCTTGAACGCGGCGGACAATGGGTCAAAGGCAAGAGCGCGGATACCTTCGCGCCGCTGGGCCCGTGGCTGGCGACACCGGACGAAATCGCCAACGTCCAGGACCTACGCCTTTGGCTCAAAGTGAATGGCAAAATGCGGCAGGACAGTTCCACGGCCAACATGGCCTTTGGCGTCGCACATATTATCAGTTATTTGACGCAGTTTATGACGTTGCTGCCCGGAGACGTCATCAGCACTGGCACCCCACCGGGCGTCGGCTTGGGACAGAAGCCGCCCGTTTACCTGAATCCGGGCGATGTGATCGAACTGGGCGTCACTTCCCTCGGCCAACAACGCCAAGTAGCGCGCGCGGCTGACTAGGAATCTGAAAGCAAAATTGAAACCAACTTCGACCCACGTGCGGCCGGGCGTGAAACGACTCACGATGAAGAGCATCCAGGCGCATCACGTCGCGCCCGGGACCTCGACCCTCTGGTGGCTGGGGCAGGCGGGATTCATTCTCAAAACGCCGGGCGGCAAGATCGCCGTCCTTGATCCGTATCTTTCGAACTCCTGCAAAGCAATCGGCGAGCAAAATAATTTTTTACTGGATCGCCAGACGCCGCCGCCCATGACCCCAAAAGAAATGGTGGGCGTGGATCTTTACCTCCTCACTCACACTCATCAGGATCACTTAGACCCCGAAACCATTGGACCCTATCGCGCGGCAGGAGGGCGCGGCCAATTTATCGCGCCGCCCGAAGCCGTCGAAAAACTTCGTTCCCTTACGGTTCCAGAAGAGGAAATAACGATGGTTTGGCCCAACAAAAGCGTGACCATCGGCGACCTGACGGTGCGCGCCACATTTGCGATTCCTTTTGGCGGCGACGATCTAACGCACGTTGGATATCTCGCCTTCGTGAAAGGGGGGCCCACGATTTATTTCACCGGTGACACGTCCTACGACGACATTCTCGCCGACGCGGTGGCGCCGCATAAACCGGACGTCCTGGTGACCGTGATCAATGGCGCTTTCAAGAATCTGGGCCCGGCCGATGGCGCCCGCCTCGCAAAAAAGTTAAACGTCAGAATCACCATCCCCTGTCATCACGACATGTTCTTCGACAATTGCCAGCCGCCCCAAATGCTCCATACCAGCCTCAAGCTCCACGGGATGGGCGATACCTACCGACTGCTCGAACACGGAACCCCTTTCGATCTGTCGCTGGCTTGAAAAGGAGCGTTTTCTAACGGTCACTTTTCGCGAGATTTTTTTGAAACCTTTCACGGGCTTCTTGGGAAAGTTGATCCAAGACGACCGCGATGATCAGGGCGACCCCTTTAATAATATCCGCGCAGTGCGGATTTATCCCCAGTGAGACGATGCCGCTGCTGATCACGCCGAGCAAGGTGACCGCGAGCAGAACCCCTAAGATATTGCCGCGGCCGCCGTTGAAGGCGACCCCGCCCAGAATGACAGCGGTGATCACATCCAATTCCAGTGAAACGCCAAAGGCCGGCGAAGCAGAACCGAAGCGACCGGCGGTCAGCACGCCCGCGAGGCCCACAATGAGGCCATTGCTCAAGAAGGCGCCCAAGACGAGTCGCCGCACCGGGATGCCGACCGCGTGGCAAGCTTCGCGATTGCCGCCGATCGCAAAAACGTGGCGGCCAATGGTGGTTCTGGTGAACAGAAAATGGAGAGAGAGCGCCAGAAGGATCAGCACAATGACCGGCATCGGAATGCCGACCAGCCGGGTTTGCGCGAAGACGCTGAATTCCTTGGGCACGCTTCTGATCGAGTACCCGCCGGTCAAAAGCAGCACAATTCCCCGCAAGACCGCCATCGTGCCCAGGGTGATGATGATGGGGGACAACTTAACCCGCCAGACCAGCCAGCCATTGACGAGACCAAGCAAGCCTCCCAACAAGACCGCCAGCAACATCGCGACGAGAGGCGGCATGGACTTGGCCAGCATGGCGGCCACGACCGCGGTGAGCGCGAAGATGGAGCCGATCGACAAATCAATGTTGCCGCTGATGATCAGGTATGTCGCTCCAAGACAGGCGATGCCGATGAACGCCATTTGCAGAGCCACGACGACGAGATTGTCGAAGGTGACATATTTCGGACTGAAGATGGCCAAGGCGCCCAGGGCGCAGCTGAGGGTGAAGAGCATTCCCAAGTTGCGCCCGTGCTCGCGTAAAAATCCGCTTTCTTTACGTTCCATGTCAGAGAGCGGGAGCGGCCAGCAGCCCGGTCATGGCGGCGACCAAAGTTTCGCGCTTTGTTTCCGCGGCGGTCACATCCCAGGCAATTCTCCCTTGACGCAATGCGACGATTCGGTCCGCGACCGCAAAAACGTTATCGAGATTATGGCTGATCAGAATCACGCCCACGCCTGTTTGCGCCACGCGGCGAATAACCTCTAGCGTGGCTTCGGTCTGACGCAACCCTAATGCCGCCGTCGGCTCGTCCAGGATGACCAACCGGTGGGCCTTCATGATCGCGCGGGCAATCGCGATCGCCTGCCGTTGGCCTCCAGAAAGACGCTCCACCGGCCGACTCAAATCAGGTAGGCTCGTTCCCAGGCGATCCAGTTGCGCGCGCGCTTTCTCGCGACTGGCGTGATGATCGATAATCTTCAGCGGGCCGAATCGGAACCGCGTCGGTTCCTCCCCGAGGACCACGTTGGCGGCGATGTCGAGATTATCGCATAAAAGAAGGTTCTGGTGGACCGTCTCGATGCCGGCGACCCGCGCTTTTCGCGGAGTGAGGTGATCGACCAGCGTGTCGCCCAACCACAACTTCCCCTCGTCGTGCTTGTGCAGTCCGCTGATGATTTTCACCAGCGTGCTTTTTCCCGCGCCATTATCTCCGACCAGCGCGGTGATCTCGCCAGCCTTAAAACTGACGGAGACGCTATCGAGGGCTTTGACGCCCCCGAAAAACTTGCTGATGCCTTCGCAGCGGACGATGGGAATTCCCTTCGCCGAATTGGCCTCCGCGCTTGCTGAAATACTTTGCACTCCCCTGCCTTCTTTCTTGTTCGCTTGCCGGTTGGATTACACCTTCGGAGTGGTCAGCGGCGTCTCGCTGTAACGCATGATGGTGGAATCGCCATAATACTTTTCTGACTCCGGCGCCTGGGCGTTTTTACCTAAGAGGACGATCTCATTGAGATTTTCTTTTGTGACCAAGCGCCCGCCTTGCGTGCGGGTCGGCGCGATTTTTTCTCCGTTCAAGAGCTTGAGCATATCGCGCATAAACGCCGCAGAGCTGTATGAGAAAAGGTAACTCCAGGTCGCCTGATAAATTCCCCCTTGCGCGATCTTATCCAAAACTAGGCGGGTTCCATCGGCGCTCGCCACCAGGAACTGATCCGGATTAATTTTCCCAGCCTCCGTCGCCGCCTGGCACGCGCCGAAGCCGGGATCGTCGGCGTGGGCGAGCAGGATTTTCATGGCCGGATGGGCTTGCAGCATATTGGCCGCTCCACTCGCGCCCAAATCAATAGTGTGCCCGTGCGTTTCCGCAACCACCTGACTGCCTGGAGCGTGTTCCTTCAAACCATCCTTCATCCCCTGCAGGCGAATGCGCAACCAGGGGTCGCTTTGATTGCCAATCACGCCCACTTCCGCTTTGCCACCATGTTTCTCATTGATCCAACGGGCCGCGAATTTGCCGACCTCATAGCCGCTTTGGTGTTGGTCCAGCACGACGTTCTGCGTGCAACCGGTGACGGGAGAAGCGCCATGGTTGAAGATCGGAATGCCTTTCTTTACCGCGCTAGCCACAATGCTTTCCAGGCCATCGGAAGGAAGCGCGATAAAAAAAATCCCTTCGTAACCCTGGGCAACGAACGCCTCTAAATCGGACATTTGCTTCACGGCATTTCCATCGGCATCCACGATGACGAATTCGACGCCGATCGCGGAACGCGCAGCTTCCTTGCGCATGTCCTCATAAAACTCATTCAGAATTTCCGCCTTGTGCGGACTGGAGAGGCCAAGGCGCCATTTCTTCGGCTGCCCCGGAGAAGGGTTAGCGCTTTGGTTGCAGCCGATCAGGCCCACACAAGCCAATCCGCCGAGCGTGGATCCCACCACGCTCAAGAATCCGCGACGGTGCAAATCGATGCTTTCGCTACGAGGTAAAAGGTGTCGCATGGGAATGATAAAACGATCGCCCGAGGACCACTCGGAATCAATCCAAAACAGCGGACAATCGTCAGTTTTTATCGGCAATCCCACGATCCAAAAGTGTGGCTAAAAGAGCAAATAACACGGCGAAAAAAGACTGAGGCTTGCGGACATTTAGCGCACTGTGGCGCCGACGCCTCTGCCGATGGAAATAAACGCGGAGAAGGTACGCGCGCAAATCAGCCTGCGCATTCTGCCGCTGATCTTTCTGATCTATGTGGTGGCCTATCTGGACCGGGCGAATGTCGCGTTTGCCAAAGCCTCGATTTCGGCGGACTTATACTTTTCCGAAGCGATGTTTGGGCTGGGCGCCGGCATTTTCTACCTTGGGTATCTGGCGCTGGAGATTCCGGGCGCCTTGCTGGTGGAGTTGTTTTTTCCAATCCGGGCTCGACAACCATCATTTTCTGGCTGCCGACGCTGATCAAAAAAGCCTCCGAAGCAGCCGGCGGCGTTTCGATGCGGTGGTCCACTGTGCCCTTCGCGGTCGGCATGGTCGCGTTGCGAATATTGGGCTGGTCCTCGGATCGAAAAGGCGAAAGGAAGTGGCATTGCATCCTGACGCAAATCACGGCGGCCGCGTTTTTGACGTTAAACGCCGCACCGAACAACAGCTTCGACTGGTCGATGTTTTGCCTGTGCATGACGGAGGTCGGCGTCTTTGCCTAGCCCGCGCCATTTTGGGTTTTGCCCACCTTGACGCTCACCAAAAGCGCGGCCGCGGGCTCCATCGGATTGATCAACTCCTTTGGTAGCCTAGCGGGGTTCGTCGGCCCCGTCCTGATCGGCTATTTGCTCTCGCATAATTTTACCATGCATCAGAGTTTCGTCTGTCTATCGGCCACCTACGCTTTCTCGGCGGCGTTGATTTTATCCGTCACTATCAAAGCGGAAAAGAACTCCCCCCAACCGGCTGGTTGCCAAGCATCAATGAAACTGCCATGACCAAACACGTCGCCTACTCGATCCCAATCCGAACCCGCCAGCCTCCCTTGACTAGGCCGTGCTCGAAAAATGCGGCGCGCTCCTGGACACTTATGCCGTCAAACCCGTGCCCAGTGACAGACCTTTGTTAGGTTTTGAAAATGAGGTCCTCTCGCTCCATTGTGCGGCTCACACGTCAGGTGCCTTTGAACAACTTCGCGCTCAAACCGTGGCGGAGGTGATTCGCGCTTTGAAAAGCGAACCCCTCCGAAACGTGGTGAACGCGTATTTCCTGAAACGATAGGCGTCAAGCTTAAGCGAGGATCTGCTGAACGACGGTCCCAGAAACGTCGGTGAGGCGATAGTCGCGCCCCGCGTAACGATAGGTGAGTCGCTCATGATCTAGGCCGAGTAGGTGCAGGATTGTGGCATGAAGATCGTGGACGTGGACGCGGTCTTGGATTGCGTCCCAACCATAATCGTCCGTGGCGCCGTGAATATGGCCGCCTTTGACCCCGCCTCCAGCCATCCACATGGAAAAACCGTAGGGATGATGATCCCGCCCGTCCGTCCCTTGCGCGGCTGGAGTGCGTCCGAATTCGCCGCCCCAGATCACGAGTGTGTCGTCGAGCAAACCGCGTGAGCGAAGATCTTTCAGTAGGCCGGCAATGGGGCGGTCGGTGGCCGCGCAATTTTTTTCGTGCCCCTTCCTTAGGCTGCCGTGCTGGTCCCAGGGCTGAAAGTCCCCTTTCGCCGTGTGATACAATTGGATAAACCGCACTCCGCGCTCGACGAGTCGGCGGGCCAGCAGACATTGCTTGCCGAACGAAGCGGTCGTCTCGGCATCGATCCCATAGAGCTTCTTGGTGGCCTCCGACTCAACGTCGATATTGAAAGCGTCCGGCGCTTCGGCCTGCATGCTGTAGGCAAGTTCAAAAGAGGCGGCGCGCGCCTCGAGGCGTTCCTCGTCTGGGTGGCGCGTGCCGTGGAATTTGTTCAATTGCTGCAAGGTGTCCAATTGTTGCCGCTGCGCTTTCACCGCCCCAGCGCCTTTGAGGTTGCGAATGGGATTTTTTAAATCCGAAACAAAGGTGCCCTGATAGGTGGCGGGCAGAAAACTGGAACCATATTGGCGCGCGCCTTCGATGAGCGTCTTGGGACCGATGGCCATATAGGCGGGCAGATTTTGATTCTCGGTGCCCAGGCCGTAAGTGATCCATGCACCCATGCTGGGGCGGGAGAAAACTCGCTCGCCGGTATTCATCTGCAGGCAGCCACCGGGATGATTTGGGTCATCCGCCACCATCGAACGGATCAGGCAAAGCTCATCCACGCAACCGGCGACCTCGGGAAACAACTCGCTGACATCCATGCCGCACTGGCCGTATTTCTTAAACGTCCACGGCGACGCGAGCAGATTGCGTTGCTGACCGAGATAGAGCTTCGGCGACGGCTTTCCGTTGTCACGGCTCAGGATCGGCTTGGGATCGAAGGTATCCACCTGGGACGGACCGCCGGGCATGAAAAGAAAAATGACGCGCTTGGCCCGAGCGGGAAAATGCGGCTTTTTGGGCGCGAGCGGATTGATGCCGGCGCCCGAACCCAGCGCGGAAATGGCTGCCCCTTCGTTGGCGCGCGCCTCGGAGGCCAAAAGGCTGGTGAACGCGAGGGAGCCAAAGCCGGCGCCGGCGACGCGTAGCATTCTCCGCCGAGTCATGGGTTCGAAAAATGGATTTTGCATTTTGCGTCGGATACGTTGTCAGTTTACCTCGATAAATTCGTTGGCACAAAAAAGAATCTGACAATACGCCTCCAATTGTTCCATGCGGGAGTCGGCCAAAAAGCGCGCCCCCACCGCTACCTCCCGCGCATCGGGGAGTCGCCCATAGAGAAGCCGATACGCGCGCATGATTTTGCCATGGATGGTTTTGGAGCCGGGATCGGAATCCAGGCGACGAGCAAGAGATTTGGCCTGCTGAAGGACAAATGGATCGTTCATCCAAAACAGGGCTTGCGGCGCCACGGTTGAAACGGTGCGCTTCTCGACCACGCGCCCGCCGTCGGGTTGATCGAAGAGCGAGCCGAAACTGGTCGAGCTTCCGCCCGTGCGGACGGTCATCAGATAAAGCGAACGGCGCGGTGTGGCGATCTCCAGGAAGCCGGGGCCGCTGACCGTGCGATCCAAGTTGCCGGCCACGGACAAAAGCGCATCGCGTATTTCCTCCGCATCCAGTCGGCGGTCATTCATGCGCCCGAACAGCCGGTTTTCCGGATCGGCCGCCGCGGTGGCCGGCGCGGCGGCAGCGCTTTGCTGATAGGCCGAGGAAGCCATAATGAGGCGATGCATCGCTTTCAACGACCAGCCCGACCGAATGAATTCCTGGGCCAGATAATCGAGCAACTCGGGATTCGAAGGCGGTTCGCCCCTCAAACCGAAGTTGCCGGACGTGCGCACAAGGCCGTCGCCAAAATGATATTGCCAGATGCGATTCACCATCACCCGCGCGGGGAGGGGATTCTCGGGACTCGTCAGCCACTCCGCCAATTCCAGACGGCCGCTGCCGCCATCGATCTTTTGCGGATGCTCCGCGGCGAAAATTTTGGGAATGCCGCGCCGGGCCACTTTGCCGGGCGTCTTGGGATTGCCACGGTTGAAAATGGGCGAGTCTTTGAACCCCTCGTAGGGCGTCTTGGCCGGGCCGCCTTCCTGCACCGCCACCGCCTGCGGCACGGCCCTCGTCGCCACTTTTTTCTTTTCCTGCAAAGCGGCTTCCTTCGCCAAAAGCGCGAGGAGATGATTTGAATCAAACTTTTCGTCGCGCTCATGTTTGGTCAGGCGGAAAGGGCCCTTCGCGGAAGAAATTTCGTTGTACTGGCGCTCGACCTCCGAGTTCCCGGACGCGAGTTCTACTTTGATTTCAGCCCCAAACCACTTGTTCGAAATTTCATTTTCGACTTTCGCCAGTTGGGCCGGTTCCAATTGCCGATCGTAAACGCGGAACTCCGCGATAGCGCCCGTGAACCGGGCCGCTCCGCCCGAACCGGGACCGCCCAGTTTAAGCGCCTTGATTTCCGGATCAGATGAGACTCCTTTCGTGCCCTCGTTCTGGCCCGCGACTTCGCCATCGCGCCGCAGCAAATTCCCTTTCGGACCCCAAGAGAGTGTGATCATTTCATAGCCAACGTTCGTTCTTCCCGCCGCAACAATGTCGCCACTCGCGCCGTCCTTGCGAAAGAGCGCATGCAAGCCGCCGGCGCCCGTCGTCAGCACGCCGACCCCATGTTTGCCAGCGTCCGAATCCTCCCAGCCAATAATCCGCTGGTTCGCGTCGGCCCCAGCCAGATTCACCACCATGCAAACAGTCCCCTCCGGCGGCGCGAAAATGGGGGCCTGAAGCAGGCTTTTGCCACCAAATCGAATCACCGGACGATGGGAGCCGCGGACGGTGTCATTGGTGCGAATCGGCCCGGGCGCTCCCGAGACCGCGCTCAGGAACTGCCGGTTGCGGCGAGACCGGCTCGGCCAAAGCGAAACTCGTTCGTCTTTTTCCACCGCGAGGTTCGGATCATCCGCCTGCAATTTGATCAACTCGGCTTTGGCGAGATTTTTTTCCTCGGGCGTGAGCGACTCTTCAGCGGTACGCCTCTGCTCGACGAGAGCCGAGAATTTTTGGCCAAGCTCACGAATCGAATCTTCGACCACTTTCTCATCCGGCCGATCGGTCGCGGTCCCGAAAAGCTTTTGCCCCCAGGCCGCCAGCGACGCCTGGTTCGTGCTGGATTCCGCTGGAAATAATAACTCCAACCACTGCCCCAGGATCGAGCCATCGAGCGAATATTTCTGCGCCAATTGGGTCGTCGTCATCTCTCGCCCGGCGCGCTTGGCCTTTTGATGCTCCCAAGCCGCGCGCAAGTAATCGGCGGCCTGTCGCGCCGCGCGTGCTTCGAGATGATCCAGATATTCGAA
Source organism: Akkermansia muciniphila (assembly GCA_945898055.1). Lineage (GTDB taxonomy): Bacteria > Verrucomicrobiota > Verrucomicrobiia > Limisphaerales > UBA9464 > SXXZ01. The sequence goes on from CAMDGV010000025.1 coordinate 31,109, forward strand.
CCGAAGCTGCCGGTTCAATTCCGGTATCTCGCCTTCGAGATCCTGAACCTCCTTTTTATGGGCTTCGATGCGATCCAATTCACATTTCGACGCCAACGGCACGCGCACCAGCGGCGTGTTGCCGGGGACCGGGCTTGGAATCAGGCGGGTGCTGAAAAAAATTCCGGCCAGCGCATAATAATCTTCAATGCTGATGGGATCGAACTTGTGGTCGTGGCACCGCGCACAGCCCAAGGTCAGGCCGAGGAAGGTGCGTCCCGTGACATCGACCTGATCGTTGACATAATCAGCGATCATCATGTCTTTGTCATTGTCGCCCGGAATGAAATCCGCCAAGGCGAGAAAGCCGGTAGCCACGATCGCATCTTCATTGATTTTGTCGGCGGCAGTCGGCTGCAACAAGTCGCCCACCACCTGGTAGCGGGTAAATTCGGAATAAGGCATGTCGTCGTTAAACGCTTTGACCACCCAATCCCGATAGCGCCAAATCTCGCGAAAATCGCTTTCCGCCGGCAACTGAATCAAATCGCGCGCATCGGCGTAGCGCACGACATCGAGCCAATGCCTCGCCCAACGCTGGCCGTACGAGGGCGAAGCGAGCAAGCGATCCACCACCTTCGCAAAAGCATCCGGCGAGGAATCAGCCTCGAATAGCGCAATCTCTTCGGGCGTGGGCGGCAGGCCATTCAGATCATAGGTGGCCCGCCGAATGAGGTTCTGCCGCGTCGCGGGGGGCGCGGCGGGGAGCCCGCGTTTTTCGAGAGCGGCCAGCAGGAAACGATCGACCGGCGACTTGATCCAGCTTTTCTTTTGGACTGGTGGCAGCGACCGCGCCGCGAATTTCTGGAAGGCCCAATGCTTGGGAAATTCCTTCGTCGTGGCGACGTCCGGCGTCTGCGCGGCGCTGTCCGTGCGGGGATCCTCGGCTCCGTTTTTGATCCACTCCGTAAAATCAGCAATCTGCCGGTCGCTCAATTTTTTCTTCGGCGGCATTTGCACATCCGGATTGTCATAGCGGATGGCCGTGAGCAAATAGCTTTTCTCCGGCTCGCCCGGAACGATGGAAGCCTTGCCGGATTCACCGCCCTTGAGCAGCGCCGCCCGCGTGTCGACCCGCAAGCCACCCTTCAATTTTTCCGCGTCTGCGCTGTGGCATTTGTAACAGCTTTCAATCAGGACCGGACGAATCTTTTGCTCGAAAAATTCGACTTTATCCGCCGTCGAATCCGCCCGCGCAACAAGGCTGACGAGCATCGCGCCGACCGCAATGAGCCTGCTCCAATAGATTGGCTTTCTTCCGCGCATCAATAGTCGTTTTATGCGGGCCAGTCCCTCAGGAACAGGCCGAATACTTTCTCTCTCCACCGGAGAATTTTTTCCGCCGAATTTGACAAAGTAACCTCTTGTTTTGGCCGAAGGTGTCAACGCTTTTTCCCGACGCTCTTCAGCCAGATGACCTCCGACTGTTCCAGATCCTGGTCCAACAAAATCGTCAGACCGTCCTTCATTAAATCAGCGCCCGCAACGGTTTTGCGCCCCCCGCTATTCAAGGAGATGGCTTCGTAATTCCTTTGCGGATCAAGCCCCCGCAATGGCCATTGGCGAGTTTGATTGGTCGATCCGTTGCGGAAGAAAAAAGCCGCTGCCTCGGCCCCGTTGCGCGCCGAAAACTGGACGGCCTGCCAGTTTTTCGGCTGGGCCGGCGGCGTTAGATGAAAAACGTGCTCCAGCAGCAAGTGGCGGTACTTTTTGTAATTCGCGACGTTTCGAATAGCGGCTTCAATGACTTCGGGTGGATAAAGCGAAACGCGCTCGCTCAGGCTGCCGTGCAACGTTCCAAAACCGAAGGAGCCCATCATGCGCGATCGAAACATTGTGTCGAGAAAAGCAGGCGTTTGCGGTTTAGTCACCTCGTCGTCGCGCATGATCCACGTCATGTTGTGCGAACTCGGTAGCACATAAGCGGCGGCCAGCACATTATCGCGCACATGCGAGGAAGGCGCCGTCGAATCACTCAGCCAGTTAACCCGCGAACCATGCCGCGCCATTCCATAATCGAGGCGCGTCCCATAGGAACATTGCTCAATGATCAATTTGGGATATTTTTTGTGAATTTCATCTAGGAGTCGGTACTTACCCAGGACGGCCGCCTGGCTGCCATTGCCGGCTTGGTGGCCGTGATCGGCGCGGTCGCAAACGATATCAATGCCCGGTAGGCCGGACGCGTCCCATTTCAGCCAATCCAATTTGTATTCGGCGATGATCCGGAACAATTCCTTGCGAAGATGCGCCTCCACCTCGGGAGTGCCCAGGCAGAGCATTTTCATCGGATTCCAACCGCCGATGCTTTGCAGGTTGAATTGGCCGTTCACTTTGGTCATCCAACGATCAGGCAATTTTTCCCGCTCCATGATCGTCACGTCCACCATCTCCGGACAGACCCAGAGGCCGAATTTCATGCCGCGGCCGCGCACGCTTTCGGAAAGGCCGCGCAGGCCGTTCGGGAGCTTGCGTTTGTCCTCGGCATAGCTGCCGAGGCCGACGCCCCATCGTTCCTTGTTCAAAACATCGGAGTCCCGGTACCATGCGGAATCTTGGTAAAAAACTTCGACGCCCAATTTCTTCGCGGCGAATTCGGCCTCCTGCCTGATGCGCTCTTGGACATTCGTCCCTTCCGTGGACCAGATGTCGTAACAAACGAACGGGAAATTTGGCAACGGTTTCGGCAAAACATAGCTTTGCAAATAGTCGCGAGAGACATTGGCCGCAGTGTCCAGGTCGCCGAGCGCCAGGCCGACAAATATCCGCGGCGATTCGACCGAAGCGCCGAGAGCTAGGTCCACGGTGGCGCCGCGCCGCAGTCCCCCGGAGAACCGCACTTCTTTCGACGCGATACCCCGTTTGAAGTCGAACGCCCATTGCCGCTCCCACTCGATGCCGGCGACCATAAAAGCGCCCTGGCCGCGATTCTCCAGCGCCAGCCAACCGGCGGCATTGGGTCCGTTCCAATTGCCGCCATCCACCGTCAAAGCATCCCGGATCTCGGCTGAATGCAGCCCATAGGAGTTCCGGGTGACCCAATGGGCGAAGAGAGGGCCAGCCGAAGAGAGTCCGAGCGAAACCGGATCAAAGACCGACAGTGCTTTGATGGTAGCTCTGCCCTCGTTCCGAAGAACCATCCGCCAATCGATCACCGGCGAACCGGGATATGCGGTGATAAAAAGATCGCCCGCTAACTTAGAAGGCCCATGTTCAAATTGAATTTTTAAAGCAGTCCCCCCTCGTTCCGCGCGCTCCTTTGAATAGCTTTTATGGCGAATAACACTCTCGCCGCTGATGCCAATGGCTTTGATGGATTCGCTCAGAATGTTAAACACAACCGCGCTTTCCTGGCCCGCCCAATCCGGTCCGCCTTTATTTAGGCGAAACGAATTGAAGAGCACGGAACCGTCTGAGGCGAGTCTCAGCTTCAGAGTGACGGCGCCGCTGTCCAATGAGACCAGGCCATCGCGACTGCTTACCTTCACCGCCGCCTGCGTCCAGTTATCCGGGAGCATCCCCAAACAGATAAAGAATAGCGAAAGGGGAAAAAACCGAGTGCGTGAATATTTTGTGGGCATGGAATTGTTTGCGTAAAAAACGCTGGAGGTTAGTTGAACCGGGCTCCAGTGGGGTGTATCTCATTTCGAAGATGAGCGCAGGCTGCCCAAGCCAATGTGCTGATTACGGGGCTTCGGTGGTTCTTTCCTGGATCCACCGCAGATCCCTGAGGTCGGAAGCCGTGTCAAAAGCCACCTGGGTGTAATCGACGTAACGGACCGGGAGAGCCGTCTTGGCGACGATCCATTTCCGGATTTCCGAATGGCCGTCCGCAAAAGCGAAACCACAGGCTCCATTGTGGTAACTCGAGGGCACATCTGACCAACCGGTTCCCTTGACGTCGACGATCATGGCCCCGTCGTTGATGCTGTCCGGTTGCTCATCCACAAAGACCCAGGCGTTGGACGGCGAGAGCCTCCGGATGTGGTTCAGCTTTTTGTAAACAACCCGCTCGGTTGGCCACCAATCCTTGGATCCCTTGGTGGCTCCCTCCCCCATGTAGAAGTTCATCGCCACGCTCCGGACTCGCTCGACCCAGCCACGTTGGCGCTGGGCCTTGGCCACGTATTTGTCCGCTGGACATTTATAGGAGTTCTTTGCATTCCCCATGTAGGTGGCTAATTTGGCAAACCGGGGCGTCGTCAGAAAAGCGACGTTCGTATTGTCGCTCGCGGTGGTCCAGGTCAGGAAACCGGTGATCCAACTGTTCTCGACCATGCCGGGTGCACCCAAGTTCTGGTTCTCCACCAATTGATCGTTATTGTCGAGCGCGTAGGAAGTCCAAGCGAGAGCCAGTTGCCGAGTGTTGTTCATGCAAAAGATGCCCTGCGCCTTGCTCTTTGATTTACTGAGGGCGGGCAGCAACATCCCCGCGAGAATCGCGATGATCGCTATCACCACCAACAACTCAATTAAGGTAAAGGCCCGATCGTTCCCATTCGGTCCGATATTTCCATTTTTAGCATTCATAAACTTCTTCGAAAACTGGGCTTCGTGATTACGGATATTTATTTTTTCAGCCGGTAGAATCTCATTCCTTGCGGCTGCGTGATGCGGGTTGGGCTGGTCGCGCCAACCCTATCAGTCCACTGGATCGCGTCGATGGTATCGGAGTATTGCAGGGTGGCCGTTCCCGCCCATGAGATCAGCAGGTCGGCCCCGTCTTTCGCCACGAAAATACGGAGCGGCAGCGCAGCCAGATTGGCCACGGCGTAGTACTCGAATTGCGCCGTTCTGGGAGCATGGCCCATCGTAACGGCCGTCTCGTGAATTCTCCAAAATTGAGACGCGACGTTTTCAAAATTGAAGAGCGAAGAGGAATACCATCCGCCGGCATCAGTCCGCAGGCTGCCGTCGTCATTGACGCCACCGCCAGTTGTTTCGTAACGGAAGTCCGTGGCCGGAGTCCACGTGGCGCCATCGTTGGATCGTTCGACCGTCCAAATAGATCCGCGCGCTCCGCCACCATAGCTGCTGAAGGCGCGGAATAGATTCAAAGCCCGCGGCGACCCAAGATCGAGAATCAACTTAGCGTCCAGAGGCCAGATCCAGCCTTGGTCCGTCACGTTGTTCGGGATGCCATAAGGAATCGGGTCCGACCAGGTCAGATCTGCTGGCGAGGCAAAGAAGTTCAGCGTACCCGAAAGCATCTCGGGTGTGACCGGCAAAGGCTGCGCGAGCGAACCCGAGAACTCCAGTTGCGCGGTGCGCGGAGCATGTCCAATCGTCACCGCTGTTTGGCGAATCCTCCAATAACGCGCCGCTGTGCTGCCCGCGTTGAAGGTCGTCCCAAACCAGCCGCCGAAATCGGTCCTCGATGTTCCGTCGTCGTTCAAACCACCGTCCTTCGTGTTTTGATAAACAAAATCGGTGGACTTGGTAAAATTGACGCCGTCATTGGAATATTCAATTGCCCAATTGGCGCCACGACCCGCTCCACCGTAACTGGTGAACGCGCGGAATTTTTGGACGATGGCCGGCACGCGGAAATCAACGGTCAATGAGCCCGAATTATCTATCGGCCAGATCCAGCCTTGATCATTCACGTTGTTCGCAATGCCGTAAGGAAGAGGCTGCGCAAAGGTCAACCCGGCCGGCGACGCGAAAAAGTTCAGCGACCCCGACAACATGCTCGGATACACGTCCAAAAGGCCGCCCTGCACGTTGAAGGTGAACTCAAAGCTTTGCACGATGCTCGGCCCGCCCACATTGCCGAACGCGATTCGAGCCGTGTTCAGCCCGCTGCGAAGTCCACCGTTCGGCTTGAAGCTTACCGTCGTAATGATGGAGCCAACCGGACGATCGACCGTCGCGGCAACGCTCTGGCCGTTCACCATTAATTGAACGGAACCCAGATTTACCGCAGTGATATTATCCTGCAATTCCACCATGATCTTGGACGAAGGATTCACACTGCGGCCAATCGGCACGACCGATTTCACGCTTGGCAAGGGGAGCGCGCTAAAGAACTGCACTCCTCCGGAACGCGGCGCGTTGCCAATGGTGACGCGAGCTTGTTTGACCCTCCAATGGCGATGCGATTTAGCGCCATTTTCGTTGAAACTGATCTCGTACCAACCCGCGGTGTCGGTGCGCTTGGCGCCCGTGACCTCATCAACGGCTCCGCCGATTTTTGTTTCGTAAAGGAATTCAGTGTACGGGGTCCACGTTTGGCCGTCGTCGGAATGCTCAATGGACCAAGCCGCTCCTCTCCCGCCGCCCGGATACGTTGAATAAACCCGGAATCGAGCCAGCGGCGTCGCCTGCCCGAAATCGACCATCAACTCTCCGGAATTATCCTGGGGCCAGATCCATCCAAAATCACTGGCGTTATTCGCAATGCCATAGGGAATCGGATCGGTGAAGAATAAACCCGCCGGCGAGGCAAAGAACCGCAGCGGTCCCGAAAGCATGCCCGGCGTCACGAGCAGTTGCGAATCCGGGACCACCGTGAAGGCAAAATCATGGGTTTGATCCACTGCGGTCGTCGTATCTCCAAAAATCAGCCGATAATTATTTGCCCCTAGGGCTAATAGTCCGGGTGGATCATAGGTCACGGTGGTGACTTTGCTCCCGCCCGGCTTGTTCAAAGTCGGAGCGACAACGGTGCCGTTAACGAGCAATTGTACCGAAGCAGGATCGAGCACATTTATGTTATCCTGGATCTCTACCTGGATAACACCATTTTGGCGGATGTTCCCATTGCCTGGCCTGTTCGATAGAATAAAAGACGACGGTCCTGCGCTGACAAGGGTCAGGCCAGCCATCCGTCCGGGATCTCCGTTAAAATGCCCATGGACTTTTCCGTCCACCACCGGCACCTGCGGGAAGAACGTGGTATTGTCTCTCGTGAAGAATCTGCCTAACGGCGCCAGCGCCCTCGTGCCACCCTTCACGAGGATTTCGCCAGCCGACGCGTAGAAATACAAATCGACATTCGGCGTGCTGCCCAAGCCGCTGATCGTGAAATCGGAGGTTAACGTGATCTGCGCGCCAAAACCGACAAAAATTCCGTCCGCAAACAAAGCGGATGCCGATCGTCGATCAGTAGCTGGGCTGAGGGCGTCGCCGCCTACGGGCGAAATGCTGAAATCAATCGTGGTAGGATCTCCGAGCGAGGTCGAAAGGTTATTGGCGGTGATGGTCATATTATCATCATCTCCTCCGCCTTCCAAACGCGAATCTGCCACCACCACGTTCCAAAAATTTCCACCGCCCGCAGGACCCATACCCAAAAATGTGACTCCAATCTCATCGGGACCGGGGTCGTTCCTCGCGCCTTTAAAGTCAACGTTTACAACCAATGCGGACGTTGCTTCGTTGGCGATAACAAAAATGAATTTATTAGTTTGCAGCGCTGTGAGCACGCCGGTGTCCCCAAAAATAATCTCCACATTATTCGTGCCTTCTGGCAGCAGCGTCGGCAAATCGTAAGTGACGGTGGTTACTTTGGAACCGCCGGGCTTGTTCAAAACCGGGGTCACTACCACTTCATTCAAAGTCAATTTAATCTTCGCCGGGTCCAGCGACGTCACGGACCCATCTTCAATTTCCACAATAATGTTTTCAGTCGCTCTCACTCCATGACCCCCTGGAAACGTCGATTTGATGGAGGGAGTTGTCGATTTCCCCCCGAAGAACTGCATTTCCCCGGAACGTGCCGCATGGCTGAACAAAATCGCGGTTTGCTTGATCCTCCAATAACGGGCTGCGGTTCCCTCGCTATTGAAAGCAGTTGCATACCAACCCCCGAATCCTACGACCGCCACCCCGTCATCATCCACCCCGCCGCCGTTGGTGGCTACATAAGGAAAATCAGTCGATTTTGTCCAATTCACAGCGTCAGCCGAATATTCAATCGCCCAATTCGCCCCGCGCTGGCCCCCATTATACGTGGTATAGACGCGAAATTTGGACAAGGCCGTCGGGACCCTGAAATCCACTTGCAACAACCCTGAATTGTCACGCGGCCAAATCCAGCCGCTATCCGAGAGGTTATTAGCGACGCCGTAAGGCACCGGTGAGTTGAAGGTCAATCCAGCCGGCGATGCGAAAAATTCCAGCGAACCGGAGAGCATGTCCTGCGTCACCGTCAACCGCTGTTGCGCCGCCCGCGCCGAGCTCAAGACCAAACACAAAACCGTCAAAAAAGCGAGACCCCATCGAGAAAAATAACCCTGCCTGTTAGTTGTCTTGGGAGGGAGATGTTTGGGTGAATAATCCTTATTTATGCTCATAGGTTCGATGGAGTATTGGATAGGTTGATGACACCGTTACATTGGTTACATTGAGCAGAATTCAGTTGAGTCAATCCTTCAGCAGCCGCCCGCCTTGGCTAAGGCCACGCAATAGGTGTGGCCGTTGCGCGGCACAGTTTTTGTGATTGACCAAAGGCTAACCCTCAAGTCGCGAACTTTCTTACTTTTTAAGCCAAAAGAATGACTGTTTTGGATACGGCAAACCGGACCACATTGGACCGCCCAACGGCTGGTCGAGGAAACGGCCAGCCTTCCAGAGCTCCGCCATTTCCTTCGTTAAAGCAGCAATGAAGTTCGTTTTAAATAGAGCCTGTTCCCAAGCAGCGCTCTGTTCGGCCTGCGGGAATCGGTCCGTCGCGGAGAAGGACTAGGCGGAAACCCGGCGGAAAACTCGGGCGATGCGACGGGGCTCAGTCCGGTGTGGTCTACATAACGTTCGGAAGTGTGACAATCCTCCTGTGAAGAACAGCTACGCGCCGTTTCGCAACTCGAAGACGGGGGATTATGTTTTCAACAACGGCTGGATGAGAGTAATCGCGGCGAAACTTTATGACAGCAATGACACTTATGCCTGGGCTAAAAAATTTCTTCAACCCGGTGTCGCCCTATTCAACAACACCTGACTCGGCGAGTTGGTCGGTGACTTCGAAGACTTCAGAAAGACGCCCGAAATCGCCCCGCACGCCGCCCTGATCTGCAACGTCAATCAAATGCTCCTCGATCCGGATGACGAAAACCAGATCACGATATTTCCTGCGATACCTGCCGAATGGGAGCGGCAGGGAGTTGCCTTCAACAAGCTGGCCGCGAAGGGATGCGTTTTCGTTTCGGGCGAGTTCAGCGCCATGCAAGTCCGGGTGACATTGGAAAATACTTCGGACAAGGTCTGCTCCCGAGATTTTCGCATCTGATTGCCGAAAGGCACAACTGCCGTGTATCGGCCTGAAAAAGGTGTACGAGTAGAGGAAGGTTGGGTCGTGCTTTCTGCCGTACCACTTCCCCAAAAAGGAAAAGTTGCTTTCAACTTTGTGCCGGAGGATTCTTGGGTACCCCGTATTTCCACAGACCACATTACCAAGTTATCGCCCTATGACGACAGCAACCCGTCAAACGAATCGTTTCAAAATAACCTCAACCGTCCTGTTGGCCTGCGCCTCTTTGATCTTCTCCATCAACGAACTGTCCGCACGGCAAGTTGAACCCGCGCAACGTGTGGACTACAAAGTGGGATTTCTCGGTGCTCCGTCTTTTCCCAAGGTGGATTGGAACGACGCGAACATGCAGCGCATGAAAAACCTCGGATTCAATGTCATGCAATTGAACATCGCGTGGGGTTCGCGGCCCAACGACGAACCGCTCAATTTGGAAGATCTCGTTGCGCTGCCTCAGCCGTTCAGCGCGACGCCGGGAGACATTGATCGGAAGGAAGCTCGGACGCCGGAGAAAATCGCCGCGCGAACGTCCAAGATCCAGCAACGCATCGCCATCAGCCGCAAATTCGGATTCCGCACACTCTTTCACTTCGGTGCGCCGAATGTTCTTTATCCGCCGCTCGAACCAGACGTTCGCTTGGACCAATGCATTTCCGATGAGGCCACCACCGCCCGCTATGTCGCGCTCATCAAAGCGTTTCATGCGAAGTTTCAGGGCGTGGACGATCTGCTCTGTTACACCTACGATCAACACGCATGGATTTGCGCAGAAGCCGGATCGTGTCCGCGCTGCCACGGCGTCCCGTTGCACGATCGGGTCACAAAATTCGTGAATGCGATGGCCCGTACCTGGCGCGAACTGAACCCGAAGGGCGTCCTTTTCTGGGAGCCTTGGGAACTTTCCGCTGGCGAAACCTATCGTTGTATCGACTTGCTGGATGCGTCGTGCGTTGGACTTTCACTGCATTCCAGCATTGCGGAGGTGCAAATCGCTTTTCCTGCGGACCGGTGGTTCAAGAATGTTCTTACCAAAGCGCAAGACCGGAACCTGCCGGTCATCGGCGAACTGTGGACCGGCAGTCTCACGGAAGAAATGGAACCATTCACCCATATCGCAACACCCGTGGCCACGTTGCGCGCACTGCGAGCCGTGAACAACGCCGGCAAACTCAAAGGCCTCAAGGAATACTACGGCAACGTCCCCGACAAAGAAGACCCGAACCTGCGAATGACTGGGCTTTTTTTCGCAAATCCTGACATCAGCGATGACGCCGCGTTGAAGCAACTTGCAAAGCCCTACGGAAAAATATCTACCACCGTCGCCACCTATTGGAAGCTGACCTCAGAAGCCGTTGAGTTGTATCCGTGGGATGTTTCGTGGCTGGCCCGCACGATTGGCAAAGTGAGTCCCGTTCACCTGCTCTCTGCCGCGACGATCAAAGGGGCAAGCTGGCAGACGCCAGCCTGGCAATCCAGCCGTCGCACGGCCTTCCTCAGGACCGACCAGACCGAACAACCGAATTTTTGGACCCGCGAAAACACCCACCTGTGCCTCGAACAATCGGCCGCAAAAATGGAGGAGGCGATCAAAGTCGCCCAAGCCGTGGCCGATAAAGTTCCGGCTGCCTGCCAAGATTCATTCGCAAGGAGCATCAATGAGTTGATTACCTTCCGAAAAACCGCGCTTTCGTTCGCCTATCACCTCCGCGAAACAAATCTGGCCGACCTCGTCCGAGGAGCGACCAAGCAAGGCCTTACTGTCAATCCACAGAATGTGACGGAACTGCGGGCACTGCTGGTCAAGGATCAGCAAAACATGGGAGTCGCCGAACCCATCCAGACAGCTCTCGCGATGTTCGATGCGGACATCAACAAATTTCTTACAACCTACTTCCTGCCCACTCCCCCGACGGGCACCAAGATCGGCGCGGCTATTACTTCGCAGTAGTCCCAGCCTTTTGATTCACATAAAAACAGCGTCATTCTGCAACTCCTGCTCGCGTTGCCATTCGGCTTTTTTGTCGTGGTGACAGATTCGGCAAGCATCCCTTCCACCTTCCCGGACCCAGCGGTGCCGATGATTCAGTTGCCCATGGATTTCACGTCCCAGCTGGGTCTAGACGCCGATCGATTTAAAAAGGAGAGTTCGTGGACATTCTGAACGTCAAAGGGCCGGGAGCGGTGCGGAATATCTGGCAGTTGTTTGCGGAGCCCATGGAAATCGAGGTAACGCTGGATGGCGCAGAGCAGCCACAGGCTCGCATACCGGCAAAGGCATTCTATGGAGTCATGCTCGACTTAAAGGATGACTTCAGCAACAGCGCGGGGATTGTCACCCTACCCAATCCCGCGCCGGGGATGCCGGGGAATCCAGGAGACAACTGCCTCATGACGATTCGCCGCATCCGCATCCATGCCACGGAGGATGCAGGCAGAGTTGTTACTGTGGTGAACTGGCACCAGTATCAGAAAAACGCGGCCACTGACACCGCTCCGCTTTCATGCCGCCGACAACGAACCTCAGCGGCCTAGGCGGTGGGTCAACAGCCCAAAAACCCTTCTCGATTACCTACGCCCCCAATTGATCGTGCGGCCTTTGGTCTGGTCACGACAGACGGACGCCGATCAAAAACCGGGTGCCAGCCGCGAGGCAGGCACCCGATTGGGAAAGCTCAAAGCCCGAGCCTGAGCCGCTTCAGTTGCGCGCCCAACGGTAGAACCGGATCGAGGTGTTCTCAGTGGAATAGAAACGGGTGACTACCGCCCCAGTGCCATTGATCGTTGCTTCGAGCGTAGTCCACTGGTTGAGATCGGCAGAACCTTCGATGCGATAGCTTACCCCAGTCGCTGCATTGAAGCGAAACTCGATGGCCGTGCGGATCGAAAGGTCCGACTCCGGGGTACTCGCCACGGCATTCGGGTTGAATCCACGCTGGGCCTCGAAACCATCGGTGAAACCATCGCCGTCCGAATCTGCCTTTAAGGGGTGACTGCCGGAATTGCTAATGCTCACGAACTTACCGGAATTCCCTTCGACCCCGTCGGGCAGTCCATCGCCGTCGGTATCGGCATTCAGAGGACTGGTGCCCGTATCCAACGCACTCACAAACGTACCCGTATTGGTTTCCACACCGTCCTTCAATCCATCACCATCCGTGTCCGAATTGTTAGCCTTGGTGCCCAAGTTGTACTCGGCCAAATTTTTCAGCCCGTCATTGTCGAGATCGAGCGCTGCATCATTGACGTTCTTATTCAGACCGTTGGCCTGCTCGTAGATGTCGGGCATGCCATCCCCATCCGCATCTCCAGGGAGACCGGCCAACTCATTGATAAAGCCATAGAAGTGAAACGTGTCGCCATCCTGCACCGAATCCATGGTCATCACCAGAGTCCCATCGGCAGACGCAACGTACTCGTAGGTCATCATCGCACCCGGTGAGCCGGCGTTAGTGGGTTCGTATTCCGGGTTAGCGGGATTCGGGATCCAACGCGTCCCATCTCGCGCGATCCGGGGCACCGGCGCATTGGGGGCGTCACTCATCGTGATGTCCTGGGCCGGATTGCCCCAACCGCTCACAAAGAACGATAAGCGATAGATGTGAGCTTCCCGCAATCCAGTGAGTGTCAACCGTTGTATACCCCCTTTCCCAGCCTCATTGACGCCCCCGTAAAAGAAATCCGTGAATAGGTCTCCTACCCCCGTGTCAACAAAGACACCCTGACCGCTGTTAACGAAAACGCCGCTGCCGATCAAGAGGGTATAATTCGGCCCCGACGTGCCCTTGGCAGTGAACTTCACTCCATTAATGGTGGCGGCGGCGGCATCCGCGCCAAAATCAACGAGGTGCGTGTACTTTTTGGAGACGTCAATCCCAGTCTCGGCGTCGTCGCCGGTAAGCGGGGTAAAACTCCAAGTGCCGGCCTGTGTCGAAGCCAGTGCATGACTAAGCGCCAAAATAACCGACGTAATTAGTTGGGTATGTTTCATAACTTTTTTGGTTAAAGGGGAGGAGTAAACTTTATGATCTGACTTCGAAAGTTGTCAAGCACACGCCGTCTAAATAATGCGGAATCTAAGCGACAGACAACTTATAGACCGAAGTGGCTGGAGACCAATCGAAGACAGAGGTTTGCCTTGGGCAACGTCCAGACCGAAGAGCTTGCCGCGGACCGTCGATCGTTGCGAGCCGGGATTGATGCGAAGAAGGTTACCGAAACATTGCAACGCAAGGGCAAGCTGTGGGTTCCGAAATACATCCAGTTTCGTGTGCGGTATTTTTGCGCTGGCGCGATGGTTGGCGGGCGGGAGTTTGAGGAGGAAATGTTTCATGCCCATCGGCAGCGCTTTGGTCCAAATCGAAGATTCGTTGCGCGCCGAATAAAGGACGTTGAAGCCGAGCTTTTCACCGTCCGGGATCTGCAAGTGGATTTCCCCTCCGCGTCAAAAAAGCAAACTCCTATCAATAATTTCGGGACAGTCACCTGCATACGGTTCAGTACGTGGCGCGGCCACCGGAGAGATCGAACACCCCGCCGGTGGTGAACGAGCAATCCTCCGAGCAGAGCCAAGCCACGAGCGCGGCTACCTCGCTTGTTTGTCCGAAGCGGCCCATCGGGATTTTGGAAAGCATGTAGTCAATGTGGGTCTGGGCCATCTGCTTGAATATATCGGTTTCTATCGCGGCGGGCGTGACGCAGTTCGCGATGACGTTGCTGGTTGCTAGCTCCTTACCAAGTGATTTGGTCAGCGCAATGACGCCGGCTTTCGAGGCACTGTAATGCGAGGCATTCGGGTTGCCTTCCTTTCCTGCGATGGACGCGATGTTGACGATGCGCCCGTAGCCATTCCGTAGCAGATGCGGTATCACGGCGCGGCAGCAGTGAAAGGGACCGGTGAGATTAATGTCGAGCACGCGCCGCCATTCCAAGGGGTCTGTCTCCCAGGTTTTAGCGTTAGCCCCGGCGATGCCCGCGTTGTTGACAAGGATATCGAGCTTTCCGAACGCTTGTAAGGATGAGGCAGCGCCCGCCTCGGTGGAATCGGTGCGGGTCACATCCACCACGGCGGTGTGAAGGGTGCCTAGCGATTTGAGTTCTTCAGTTGCTTCAGCGAGCGCGGCGGCATCCACGTCCCAAATGGAGACGTTTGCTCCTGATTTGAGCAGTCGCGAGGCGATGGAAAGTCCGATACCGCGTGCGCCTCCAGTGACGATGGCGTTTCGGTTATTAAGATCAATTTGGTTCATTGTGGAGGGATTCGTGTGTTTGTTCGGTGGAGGGTGGATGATCTGTCGTTGGACGCGAGGAATTCAAAAACCCGGAGTCTTCCGTTCGGGAGTTAGGTTCGCGCCTAATTAAGCCACCGAAGGCACGACGGCATGGGCATCAACACTGGATCGCCCACGGCTTTGATTTCTCCGCTCGCCGGATCGATTCGAAAAACGATGACGCGGTTGCCCGACATATTAGCGCACAGGAGCCACTGACCATCCGGCGTAATCAGCAGGTTCTGTGGGCCTTGGCCGAGGCTGGGTTGGATGGTGATCAATGTGAGTTTGCCATCGTCCGCTATGCGATACACCGCTAGGCTGTCGTGGCCACGATTGGTGCCGTAGAGGAATCGGCCGTCCGGTGTGATCTTTAGGTCGGCGCAGTGGCTCTTGCCGGCAAAGTCGGTTGGCAGTGTGGAGATTGTCTGACGTTCGCTGATCAGGCCCGACGCAGTTGTGTAGTCAAAGAGGGTAACGGTGTTCTTCAATTCGTTGATCACATACACGTGCCTGCCGTTGGGGTGAAACGTTAGATGCCGCGGACCAGAGCCCGGTTGCAGCTTCACAAATTGTTGAGCCTCGTTGGGCGTGAGTTC
The DNA here is from genome assembly GCA_945898055.1 of Akkermansia muciniphila. GTDB lineage: Bacteria > Verrucomicrobiota > Verrucomicrobiia > Limisphaerales > UBA9464 > SXXZ01. The sequence continues at coordinate 46,264 of CAMDGV010000025.1, forward strand.
GGCAGTCGCCGCGTCGAGTCGGTAAATCAAGATCTTGTCGATACCCAAGTCTGCCGCGAGTGCGAAGCGATTGTCCGGGCTGATCACGATGGCGTGCGCGTTGGGGCCTTTTTGCCGTTCTGGATTTACGCTTGATCCGCTGTGTTGCACGAACGAGGCGATCTCGCCAAGCGAGCCATCTGCCCGCGTCGGGAATGCGGCTACGCTCCCTGACGAATAGTTTGCCACCACAACTGTCCTGCCGGTCGCATCGACATCAAGGTAGCACGATGCCGTTCCGCGTGAGGTCTGCTGATTCATTCGTTTCAACCTTCCAGTGCGACCCTCGATTGAATACGCCGCTACGAACTCATCGCCAGGATCACCGAAGGTTTTAGCATCGATGGCATATAGAAATTGCTTGTTCTTCGAGATCGCCAAGAAGAACGGATTCTGAACATCGGTAGTTCGGTGCAACGGCTTTAAGGCGCCGGTCTTCCCATTGAACGCAAACGACTGAATTCCAGCACTAGCACCCGGGGCAAAGGCAGAGATGAAGATTAGCGAATCTTTGGCATGAATCCACAGGGCGGTGACCAGAAGGGACGCGATAAAATGAATCAAGGGGCGCATAAGTAATCGGAATGAGTTAGAAAAGTCTCTCCCCTCCTGTATACTTTTTTACGGCATCGAGGTCGAGTGTGAGGCCGAGTCCGGGCGTGTTTGGAATTGCGAGCATGCCGTCGGCATCGAGGTGCCACCCGCCGGCAGTGATCTCGTCGATGAAGGGAGAACCAGTGAGATACTCGACGAGGTCGGTGCCGGGGAACGCGGAGGCCAGGTGCAGATCAGCGGCGAGACCGACGGCGGTGTTCCATCCGTGCGGGATGAAACGGACACCGTGCTCCTGCGCCATCCATGCGATGCGGCGCTCCTCGCTGATGCCGCCGACTTTCGTCACATCCGGTTGCACTATATCCAATGCACGCGCTTCCAGCCACGGCTGAAATGCCTGCCGTTGGGTGAGCACCTCGCCGCCCGCGATGGGTACGGGCGAATGTTCGCGCAGTTTGACGTGATCTTCCAACGCGTTGGGAACGAGCGCCTCTTCGAACCAATACACATTGTAATCGGCCAGCATCCGCGCGGTATTGATCGCCCACTTGTAGCCGTTGGGCCAGAAGGCGTCGCTCCCGCCTGCATCGACCATTAGTTTATTATCTGGTCCAATCGCTTCGCGCGCGGCTTTCACGATCGCCTCGTCGGTCGTTGCGTTGCGGCGCCCGAACGGACCCCAGCCTATTTTGAAGGCACGGAATCCCAGCGCCCGAACGGCCAGCAAGTGATCGTAGAGCTTCGCTGGTTCATCCATGAGTAACGACGCGTAAGGCTGCACCCTCTCGCGATAACGTCCGCCGAGCAAGCGTCCGACAGGTTGCCCCGTGGCTTGTCCGAGCAAATCCCAAAGCGCGATATCCACTCCGCTAATTGCATGTGTGATGGAGCCACCGCGACCGAGCCAGAACGAATTCTGGTGCAACTTCTCACTGACACGCTCCGGTTCCAGTGCGTTCTCGCCCCGATAGAGTGGTTCCAGCACAGCGAGCGCGGCGCGCACGAGTGCGTCGTTGGTAAACACACTGCCGAGGCCGATCGCACCTTCGTCGGTGTGGACGGCAATAAGTGTGTGAACGCAGTCGTCGGGACGTAGCTCATTGCTCCAACCGCCTTCTGGGGTGGCGCCGCGCAGGCCAGCACAGCGAATTTCACGAATCTTCATGGGGATGTTCTTGATGGGGTTTATGCCGATGACGGATAAATAATTTTGCCTGCGGGGTAAATTCCACGTTTTCGTCGAGCGGGAAGATCGGACGTTGGCAACGGGTGTGACCGAGGCTGTGGAGGTTTGCACTCGTGGAACCGGGCGCATCCACGTCGATATAGCGGGCAGCCCAGTCCCTAAACATCTGCGACTCGCAGTGTGGCGACTTTACCACGACTGCGCCGAAGTGTCGGGGGTCGCAGCCATGCGCAAGGAAAAGTGCACGATCGTAGAGGCTTACCGCGCGGCTTGTGACGATGAGCGTGAAGTTGCCGAATTGGATCACCGCCGTCCGTCCGGCTTGCCAGAGTTCGCGTGTCGTCTCGCTGTGGAAGCAACCGTCGGAAAGCATTCGCACGCGGCCTTCGACTGGCAGTGGAGTGAAGCGAGCATGATCGAGCGCGCCGCCAATGTTCGTTTTGACCGAATTGCCAATGCCAGCCGCAAATGCTGCCGAGACGGCGTAGGGATCGACGATCGGAATCAGCGCAGTGCCTTCGTATCCGGCTTCGAGCAGCGCGCACAGGATCGCGTTGCTGTCCCCAGATGCGCCGGAGCTTGTTGCGTCCGCCGCATCCACGAGCACCACGGTGCCGGCATCGTTCGCCTTCGTGATGCGTGCCGCGTCCGGGAGCTTGGTGAGCGTCACTTGCATTTTCTGGTGATGCTCCCAGAAAAGGTTGGCGAGGTGCAGGGCTTCGCGCTCGGCACGGGCGGGGTCGTTGTCCGTCACCACAAAACTGTTCGAGGCGAGCGCTGGAACGTCAGTGAACGGGTTGCCCCACATCATCGCTGCCGAAAGGCCGCCGGGACTTCTCTCGATGGCCATTGCCGCATTCACCGCGTGGCGAATCAAACCGGTCTCAGTAATGAGTTCGTCGCCGCGCACCAATGCCGGCACGGTCACCTTGGCCGTCACTGGTCGAACCTCGCCCGCCACGATGCGTAGCAACAGTTTTGCTGCTCGCTCGCCCGTGCCAAAAAAATCCACGTGCGGATACGTGTGAAAGGCCACAACTGCGTCGCAGTGCTGAAGCATCCGATCTGTGAGAATGCCGTGCAGGTCGAGAGAGACTACGATCGGCACATGCTCGCCAAGAATCCTCCGCGTCTCCCCGAGCAGCCAGCCCTCGGGGTCTGCCTCGCTCTCCGTTGCCATCGCGCCGTGCAGAGAAAAGTAAACACCATCCACCGGCGGCGCGGCCTTAATGCTCGCCAGTATTTCGCCAGCGATCCGCTCAAATGCCGTGTTCGACAGCGTCCCACCTGAAGTAATGAAGTGAGCACTGCACGTCGGCACCAACTGCACGTCAGCGCGCGAATCGAAGACACTGAGCGCACCGCCAATTTCGCTGCTCACCCTGCGGTGATAGCTGAGTATGTCCGCGCCTCGCCGAAGGGTGAAATCCCCATAGCCGCTCAGGACCGGATTGAACGTGGAGACTTCTTGTTTGCATTCAGCGATGAGGATTCTCTTCATGGCATCGCCTTCCATTGCTCGTCGAAAAAGCCCGCGCGCACGACTTCCTCGGGAAACGTCGGGGAGGTCGGTTGCCACGCCTCTCCGCCAAGTTGGACCTTCATCACCGCCCAATCGCCGAGTCGTGGGAAGAGCAGGTAATTAAAAGTGGCGAATTCTTTCTCGTGGAAAGTGTGACCGCTGTTGATCACTAGGTAATGCGCGCCGGCCCCCTGCAGTGGACTCGCGCAGATGAAGACTGGAGCGTGATTTTTGGAGGAAACCGCTTCGCCGACGAGCCTCACCTCAGTGCGCGTCCATTTGACGGGCAGGTAGGGCAGAGTCCTACGAATCCATTTGTTGCTTCCGGGATCTCCGAATAAAATGAGGTTTTTCGTGTGCACGTCTTCCTCGGTGACATCCTTGTCGTCCTTTACCGGCAGATTGCCGCGCAGGTAGCGTGCCCATTCATAGGCGAAGCGGCGAAGGTTCGCATCGGCCCATGCGCCGACGACGGGATTCCATGGTTTACCGGTGCCGCGCACGCAGAGAAACGGCGCGCTGAACGCATCGTCGATCGGGCCTTGCAAGCCGGGGCGTTTTCCCGTTGGCACGTTATTGCTGTGGGCGCCGAGGCATCGCCATTGGTCGCCCTGTTTTGCGAGAACGAGTGAGGACGTCTGCGCCGGCAGCGTGATATTCACGCCATCAATGCGCAGCTTCGCCCCTCGGTTTTGGAGCATCGGTGGATGAATCGTGAACTGGGTGATGTTCTTTGGATCCGTGATTTCGACGGTGCCATCATCGTCGACTTTCGCGGAGATTTCCGCGCGCTCATAGTGCTTGGCGAGCGCGAGCAGTTCGAGCCAGTGGCAGCGGTTGTATTTCAGCGTCCACGTCACGAAGTGCAGTGAGCGCGCCGCATGATCGATTCCCGCCGTGGCAAACTCACCTATTCGGCGCATCTGCTCGGCCTGTGTTAGCGGATCAATCACGTGAGCAGTACCAGGTGAGATGAGGTTCACTAATTGTAGTCCTTCCTTTGCGAAAGCTTGGCCCATATGGACGTGCGATTCAAAAAAAACGTCCTTGTCGCCGATCGCTGCGATGGTGGGCACGACGCTCGCGTTCGCCGCGTAGTCCACAGAGTCGAGCAGGTGCAGTCCGAGTTCCTGATGCGGCGGAAGCGGGCCGACTTTAATGAATCCCGGAACCGGCGTTTCAGAGAAACGGTGCGTATCCACATATCCGCAGTATGGCCCGATGGCGACGAAGCGGTCTGGGTGCTTGAGGCCGAGATGCCACGTTCCGGAGGCGCCCATGGACATTCCACGCAGGACGATCCGGTCGCGATCAATTCTGTAGTTCCTACAAACGGCTTCGATAGCCTCGAAGACATCCGTCTCGCCTGCCCAGCGGTAGCAGTTCTCCACCCGACCAAGAGGATGCAATTCGATGAAATTATTTTTTGGTGCGGTTATCGCCGCATCATCTCCCTCGGCGAAGCGCGCGCCGAAGCGCACTTCACTCAGCCCTACCGGTTTCGAACTCCCGTGCAGGACAACATCGAGGCGCATCGTTTTCGTGCCATCGTAACCGGCAGGAACGATCACTCCATACGGCTGCGTTGAGCCATCCACCGCTGAGACGAAGCCGCGCAGCACACTGCCCTTCCTCGCGCTCCACGGCGCTTGGTTGGCGAGCAGCGCGTCGGCGCGTTGTAAGCCCCTCGCGCTCGCCTTCTTCATCATCGCTACATCGTTTGGAGCAAGATTTGTTTCGTAACGCAGTGCCCATTCGACACTCTTATGGAACACCTCGGCATCGGCGAGCAGATCCGGCGCGGATGCCTTCAGTGCTTTGATCCGGTGCGCGAGTTGTTCTTGTCGGGTTTCGATGTCCCTCCGGTCATTCTCCGGGAGAGTTGCAAGTACAGGCCCTGATCCGCTTGCCACTGCCGCGCCAGCCTCACGCAGCATGAACTCCATCGCAGCGCAGGTATCGTCGTAGTTCGTCGAGTGAACGCCGACTTCACGATGGATGCTGAGCACCTTACGGTCAGCCTTCTTGAGTTCTCCGACCAATCGCAGCACGCTTTGCGGTGGCACGACGACGTCATTGCCGCCGGTCGTGAACGCGACCGGCATCGTGAAGCGCCAAGGCCACAACTCGGCGCTGCGCTTCTTGTATTCATTCGGTACGTCCGATTTACCGCCACCAAAAGCCGCATTGATCGCCTCCTGAAATCCATTGTATTCGAGCAAGTTTGCGGTTCCGTTAAGGCTGCAAACGCCGGCGACTAAATCAGGATGTAGCGCGGTGAAGGTCAGAGCTGCCGTTGCGCCCATGGAGGCTCCTGCGACAAAGACGCGCCCGACCTTATGGCGCTGCTTTAACTCCGCGATTATCTGCACCACATCCGCCTCGGCCAACGGTCCCATCCACGACGTCTTGGCCCGATAGTCGGGTGACACGACGATCAATCTGAACCTCGTTGCCACGTCGCGCACTCCGCGACATTCGTCACGCGAATCATTGATAAACTGCCAGCGATCAGCACCGTGGCCGTGAAAAACGAGCACTAAATCGTGGGCTTTAGCTGGATCAAAGCCGGGTGGAAGTAGCTCGATGTAGCGTTGATGAGAGCCGTCGGTACCGGCTTTAAATGCCCTATCTGCCGGTTCCGAACCGACTGCGCAAAAAGCAGTAAAAGCAAGGAAGGCAAGGATAGCGTGCACGATTTTCATTCAATGATCGGTGAGGCAATCGGATGGAAAGGATCGCCTGATACCAATGACCAGTGCTACCCCGGCGATGACATAGGCGACTGCGGTCAGCGTGAGAAGACGATCAATGCCGAGCGAGAGTTTCCATAGTCCGCCAAACAACGTCGCGAAGCCGGACATGATTGCCCCGCAAAAATTGAGCAATCCGACGGCGGAGGCTCGAGTGTCGATTGGCACAATCTCGAAAGCTGCAGGGAAAATGTTTCCCATAAAAAGTCCGCTGAAAAGCCCGAAGGCCGCGGCGGCGATGCGAGTGTTCCCGAGTGCATTGCAATTACCGAGCGCGTGCAGGCATGGCGCGCAGAGAAGTAGGCTCGCGACCATCAGCCAGAGCCGCGCGGCTTTGGTGCGGCGATACATTTTGTCTGCGAAGATACCGCCACCGATCAAGCCAACCGCGGTGGTTCCTTGCAGGAAGACCGTTGCATTGAAGGCGGCGTCGGATTGATTGAGAGTGAATTTGTCGTGCAGGAATGTCGGCAGCCATCCGTAGAGCAGCCACAGTCCGAAGACGAACACAGGGAATACGATGCAGAGCAGCAGAAACGTGCGGACTTTGACGAGTACCACGAGTGCAAGCGTCGCGCCCGCTTTCGCTGGGCCTCTTGGTCCTTCTTCGTTTACGCATCGGAGGAAGAGGGCGTACGGCAGCGCGTAGAGCAGTCCTATCGCACCAAGAGCGAAAAACGCCACCTTCCACTGGCCGCGATCCGCCATCCATCCGCCAAACCAACTCCCCGCGACGGTGCCTGCGATTTGCGCCGTGGTAAGGGCGGCGATCGCACGTGAACGACGCCCGGGCGGTTGTGCATTCGCGGTGAGGGCGATTGCATTGGGCATATAAAGTGACTCAGAGATGCCCATTGCTCCACGCAGTGTGAGCAACATTAGCGCGGAGGTCGCAAAGCCGGTTGCCACGGTAATGATGCTCCAAACGATGAGACTCAGAACCACAAGGAGGCGCTTGGAGAAGCGATCTCCGAGCTGCCCGGCGATGGGGCAACCAAACGCATAGACCCAGAGAAACGTCGCGCCGATCAGGCCGAGTTGTTTGTCGTCCATTCCGAGGTCGGACCTCAACGCAGGAAACATTGCGAACACCGCCTGGCGGTCGGCGTAGTTCAGAAAGTATGCGACCCACATCGACGCCACGAGCAGCGCGGTCCGGCGGTTGTCGTGCGATGACCGAGAAGGGGTCATGCCTCCAGCACTTCCTTTGCGCTCACGCGTCGGGCAATGACGGCGACGCAATCACCCTGTTGAGTGAGGCATGGCGCGCGCATCGTAACGAGATAGCCGGTGCTTTGAGCGACGATCAATTCCGGTTCGCGGTCGGGACGTTCAAGGTGATGAATGAAGCCGACTGTCTGGCCTCGTTTCACCTTTGCGCCGAGTTCGAGGGTGATTTCAAAAATGCCAGACTCTGGAGCGAGCAAGTAGTCCTCGCGATTCAGCGCCTGGGTGAGAATTGCCGGGGGTTTTCCGAGACTGGCCCGTGTCTTCGCGCGACCTTTCAAGATGCCGACATGGATTAGCACGTTGCGCAGGCCACTTTGGGTGAGTCGATGTACGTCGGCGGGAATGCACTCGCCGCCGCCCAATTCCGTAGTAACGACGAGTTTGCCCTGATTTTCTGCCTCGACCGGCAGCAACCCTTTTCCAGCGATGTCAGCGTAGAGGAAAGCGAAGTCTGAATTCCACGCGAGCATAGCGGCGAACATCCGCGCGCGCTGATCGCGATCCGCGACGAGGTGCATATGGGCGCACGGCACGAACTCCATGCTGCGTCCGCCCGAGTGCATGTCGATGACCACGTCACTGAGTGGAAATAGAACTGTCGTAAGAAAGTGCGCGACTTGACTCGTGACGGGACCCTCGGGCTCGCCTGGAAACGCGCGGTTCATATTAATGCCGTCGAGGGGTGAGAGGCGCGTGGCCGCGCGCGCTGCGGGAAAGTTCAGCGACGGAATGAGGATAATCCGGCCCGTCACCATCTCCGGCGTCAACTCTCTCGCAAGTTTCATTGCAGCAATCTGCCCTTGGTATTCGTCGCCATGATTTCCGCCGAGCACGAGAACCGTCGGTCCCTTGCCGTGGGCGATGGACGTGATCGGAATCATCACATTTGCCCATCCACCGAGGTTGTGAGAGTAGGGAACCTGGAGAAAGCCCTGTTGCTTGCCGGGTTTGTTGAAGTCGAGCGAATTGATGACCATAAGAAGTTTCGGGTTAAGTCAGGCCACGCGATGCTTCCTCACTTCTTCGTCGTTCCAATCGAACCCGAGGTCTGGTCTGGCCTGTCGCAATAACTACAAGCAACTCAATCTGGGTAAATGCTCGCCATAAGAACGATTGCTCTCTGCCGGTACAAAGGCGAGGAACCCTGTTGGTTGAGAGACTCTTCATAAACTGATAAAGATCATAGAAAGTATCGGCATCGGGAGATCGGGAACAAGGTAGGCATCTCTCCATGAAAACGCATCCTAATTTTCCATCGTCGCAAACCGTCGACTCGGAACCACCGTTGCCAAACCTCATGATAGGGGATCCTCTCCCTGAGGTTCCATCCGCTCAATTGACTCAGCCAATTTGCGGATCGGAAAATTAAACTCGCTCTCGACGTCCATGCCGGGGACCTCAGGGCGGTTCGCAGGGGGATGGGCTTTTCTGAGGTGTGAGTTTTCTAGGGTAGGGTAGGGGGGCGGAGAGAAGTGTCTTGGAAGAGCTGTAAGCCGAATTCTGTCTTCCCAGCTTACGCTAGGGAGAGAGTCATTTATCTGAGCGACCGATACCCGGAACCCGTTTCACTTTCGCAAAACCGACGCGGGCAGCGTCAGGGTCCCCTATTTGGTCTTGCTCCCGGGGAGGTTTTCCATGCCCCGCTTCTTACGTCGCGAGCGGTGGTCTCTTAAACCGCCTTTTCACCCTTACCCAAGCCTTGCGGCGCGGGCGGTATAGTCTCTGTGGCACTGTCTGTCGGTCACGGTTTTCACCGCAGCCTCCCGTGTGTATCCTCGGCTTAACCGAGGTTACACGGCCCCGTGCCCTATTGGAGTTCGGACTTTCCTCCCGCGACTTGCGCCGCGAGCGACCCTCCGCTCTTCCAAGACCCCGTTAGGATGGGGGCGGAAGGGCCCGATGGCGAGTCTGTTGTTGAATTGTTTCGCTCTACGATTTTTGTGGCCGAGGGGTCGACACTCGGACGGCTTCTTATTCATCTCCGCAACAGAAAATCAAATTTTCATTCTTCAGCTTCGCCAGCTTCGGCACTTGTCGAAAACGGCCGACTAATCCGAGCCTTGGTGGCTCATCCGCCCTCACCTTCGTAGTTCTGTTCGGCTAAGAGATCGGGGCAGCGCATCTGGGCAAAGGCGAACACCTCGCGGGTGAACGTCTCGCGTAATAGTCGGAATTGAACCTAATAGTCTGGCTTAGAGGCCGAGTACTTGCCCTTAGATGAAGGTAGGTAACTCGAAGCCTTTCCGGTACTCGCGGCGGACCAGCGATTGAGTTGCTGCTTCATTATTGGTGAAGCTGAGAGTGGCTTTATCCCAGCGGAGCTCTTGTCCAGGGAAACGAGCGGCTTTGGCGCAGAGGAGACCCGCTTCTGCGATGCTCGCGCCAGAAGCGAAGGGGGTTTGGACGAAGGCGTCAGGTTTTCCCAGAATCTTATCCACCCAAGAATGCCAATGGTTACGTGGGGCAATTGAGGCCAAGCCAGGAAAGCTCTTAAAATCGATAGGCTTACCGCCGATCCAAATCTCCGGATTACCTTCGGGTTGTGCAAAAAGGATTCCGCCTTCGCAGACAATGAGCGTGCCTGTCCCCGGCCATTTCCCTGTTGGAAGCCCGAGAGCAGCCCGTGAAGGAGCCTGAGATTGGTCGGCGTAGTGAACAATAAACTGACTCTTGGCAAAGCGCTCACCGACGACCGGATAAGTTAGGGTAGATTGGACAAAACGCGCGTGATAAAAGTCGCTTGGAGTGCGGGTATGGCACTGCACTGCAGTGGGTGATGGCAGGTCGTAAGCGAAGTAAAGGATATCAAAAAGATGGGTACACCAATCGCCAAACTGGCCGGTGCCATAGTCCCATGAGGAACGCCACTGCATATTAATGAGTCCTGGGCGATGAGGTGCATCGAGTGCTGCGCCCAGCCACAGAGGCCAGTCGATATGACTAGGGACCGGGGTAGGCTCTTTTAAGCCACCATACCAGAAGTAGCCTCCTGTTCCTTCGGGCGGACCTCCCACCCAGACATAGGCTTCGACTGCTTTTCCGAGAAGGCCGCGTCGGAGGATATCCACAGCATACTGACGTCCCACGGGCCCCATGCGTTGGTTGCCCACTTGTGTTACAAGGTTTGGGCAAGCGCGGATTGCGCCTTGGATGGCAGTGATTTCAGAGAGTTGTTGGACCAGTGGTTTCTGACCATAGACATGTTTACCCGACTTCATTGCGGTCAGGTCGATGAGAGCATGGTTGTGATCGGGGGTGCAGACGACTACGGCATCGAATGCGTCGGCATGTTGAGCAAAAGCTTCACGGAAATCGCGGCAAGTGAACGCGTTTGGATGTTCTCGTGAGACGGCAGAAAGCGCCTTTGCATCCACATCGCACAGTCCGGTAAAAACGACGTTGGGATGCGCTTTAAGTTGACTTCGATCCGTTGGCGCGACACTGCCACCGACGCCGATTTGGAGAATCTGTAGTTTGCTATTTTTGTTGGACTGAGCGCGTGCCTGCCACGAGAGCGCGGTCAGACTGGTGGCAAGTCCAGTCCCGGTCTTGAGGAAGTCTCGACGAGTAAACGAGGAGATTGGGGTTGATTTTTTTTGGGATTTCATAAGAGGATTCCTGAGGATCATTGACTGAGTCACTTAAATCAATCATTGGATGCTAGATCGAGTTTTTGGTTGAATTTTACCCCGTTGAATCGAGGTTCAGACCTCAGAAAAATGGGGGTAAAGCCTAGGAATCAGGTGCGAGTTCAAATCCCTGAATTTTGAGCGATTTTTTGCGAAGGCAGACTTCTCGTGGGGAATGCCAGACGATGAAAGTAGCGACTTGTTTCCATGGCTGGTCGCTGAGGCGCCACCCCCGATGGTCGCACCGACCGAGCCGGTGATTTCGATTCAGGCCGCCGCTTCGGATCGCCATTCGGCGTCGAAACCCGCCCGCTCGGCACCCCTGCCGCCCTCGTGTGAACATGAAACTGAAACGACTAACCGGTGAAAGACCGAGTACGGTGCTGGCATGGCACCGTGTAGCTGAAGGTAACTGCGTCGCCGAGAGGCGGGGTGGGGAACAACCTGAAGCGAACCTGTCGTCCCAAAGCAGTCAAACAAGACGGCTGAATCCGATTCG
>CAMDGV010000026.1 GCA_945898055.1 Akkermansia muciniphila
GTCGGAAAGCTGGAAATCAAGGCCAGCGGCGTGGAATGGCTCGGGGACGTGCCGGTTATTATCAGCACCAACGGTGCGTCATGCGATAGCCCAGGGCAAAGCCCTGGTAATGGCCCCAAACACCTTTCCCAGCCCTGAAGGGGCGTAACTTCATGCCGCAATCACCCGCCCAAATCCTCGTTCACCTGGTCTTCTCGACGAAGAACCGCAAAGTCACCTTTCAGGAAGAATATCGACGCTTGTTGAACAAATACAGTATCTCATTTGATGAACGCTATGTGTGGGATTAAACTTCATTTCGCCCCTTCAGGGCTGAGGATTCTATGGCTCTTCGGACCCAGGGTTGCACCCTGGGCTATCGCATTTGGCCCCCTTGGGGCTTTCATCCGCACCCTGCCACCGGAACTCGTCTCCAGCCTCCCCAGCATCGAGTCCATTGAAGCCGAACTCTCCCGCGATTTGGAACAGGAGCCAGTCACAGGTAGCCTGCCCCATAGTTTGCTCTCAGAGGGAGAGAAACAGATAGCCTGCCCCATAGTTTTGCCCTTCTGGTTGGGCGACGCCGTGGGCACGGACCTCTACTTCGATCCTCACCTCAAGCACGACACCGGAGAGCAGAATGGGTTGAAGGGCTGGCGAAGCACAGATAGCCAGTCACAGGTAGCCTGCCCCATAGTCACAGGTAGCCTGCCCCATAGTTTTGCCCTCCACCTGGCCCACACGCGTCGAGAAGGTCAGATTCAGGAACTGACCACGAAGTTGGCTGCCGCACCCGCAACGGAGTCCGCCGAAGGCACAGCCCAACAGCGGCGGTTGAAACAGCTGCGGAAGCTCAAGGAAACGTACGCAGCGGCGCGGGTGGAACGGCGAAAAAACATTACGGAACATCACGAACTCCTCGACTGGATCCGCGTCGAGATCGGAGCGACTGCGGCCACTGAATCACGCCTGGAGGCCATGATCCAAGCCGACAGGGTGAAACTGGAACCTTCCAGCAAACGATTGCTGGATGTGCTCCGGATCACGGCGCGCAACGGGTTCTACCAAGCCCTGCAACCTTTCAAGAAGAGCTATGACAACTACCGGGACGACTACGGACAATTTGGGAGTCACAGGTAGCCTGCCCCTCTTCTTCTCCCCCTTTGCGTCTTTGCGTCTTTGCGTCTTTGCGTGAGACCTCATCCGCCCTCCCCTCCTCGTTAAAAAGCAATTTCCTATCAGTATCTCACGCCCGCTTCGCTCAAGACGCCAAGACGCAAAGGATTCAAGGGAGAGAAACAGGTAGCCTGTCCCATAGTTTTGCCACTTTCCCGGTGGCAGCTACGGCAGCGAATTTAAACGCAGTGTGAGTCAGACCCTCGAGACCATCAATCAGCGGCAACTGGAGCACCCGAAGCTCCCGGGCCGACGATTTCGCTTTCGCCTCGCGCACCGTTCGGAACTCGACCTCAAAGTCCGGATTGCAACCTGAGCAATCCTCAGCAGAATTACCCGGAATTAAGGGATTTGAAGTCTCACCTGATTTTGGGGATTTACTCCGAATTTTCTGAGGTCTGAAGATCGGACACGGAAAATGCGCCCAATAAAAATTGAAAAATCAGAGAAGAGCACAGAGACTTCCTTTCCAAGAATTATTAAGGTGCGATGTAGGCCCCCGCATAAAAATTTGTGCCAGAGGCGGTTCTTTTGGGCTCAATTGTCGGCGGCATTTGTTCTGAACGGCCGATTTTAAGTTGCCGGAGTCTTCTATCCTCACCCGTCTCCATCGTTCTCGGTTGGACACTTATTTCTTCACCAACCAACGCCAAATCTGCACCAAGCTAGCGGGTTGACCGGTCCGCAGCACGGCGGCACGAAAGATCCTGCCACAACCCCAGATTACTAACACATCCATAACGACCAACAGAGCTAGTGTCCCTAAAATATCCCGAAGAGGCGGTCCTGCAGCAACTCGGTTCATCATCACGAACGGAGTGTAAAAGGGGATCCAAGACAAAAATGTGGCCACGGGACCGTTCGGGTCGCGTGGAATAAAGGTCAACGCCACCAAGGGCACCATCATTAGCAGGACGATCACTCCCATATAATTCTGGGCATCCTTCAGGGTGTCGCAGGTGCTCCCGATGGCGAGGATGACCCCTGCATAGAGAATATACCCCAGAAAAAAATAAAGAAGGAAGGCGGGCAAAATCCAAGAGTCTCCGAGCAGAGTCATTAACTCGAGCGGTACTTGCGCTAGCGCTCCTTCGGACTGAGAGGTCATCCCACCAAAGCGCACCAGCCAAAGCATTACTACCAGCAATGTCCCAATCCACGAAGCGATCATCACCAACCCTACTGCAGCAATCCCAATTAGCTTACCTGCCATCAATTCGGTGGAGGTGACCGACGACAAGAGCACTTCGATAATCCGATTCGACTTCTCCTCGATAACCGAGTTCAGAAGCATCTGGGCAATACTGAAAACAGCTACCCAAAGTAGGTATACAAAGCCGCTGGGCGCCCATTGTCTCAACAAATCAACTAATCCCACCCGTTCCTCTCCTTCGGCTTTGCGTGGGCTCAAATTCACCACTTCTGTTCGAGCCGTTTCAAGGCCGGTAATGACTTTTTGATCCAATCCCAATCGGACGTACTCTCGTTGACGAAAATCTCGAGAAAGGGCTTCTTCCATCAGTTCTCGCAAATCGGTATCGGCTTGATTTTCCGACCAAAATCTCAGAGCAGGCCCAGTTTTTGTGGTTGTCTCTTCCACAATGATCGCTACCGCAAAAAGACTTACCTCTTCGTCCATCCCTCGTGGTTGGTAGGCAAGGCCTCCACGCAGCCAAGCGCGAACTTCCACCTCTAACTGGGAAAGGTCTCCAAGACTGGCGATGGAAGCCGGGGGTGCCACTCGACGAAATTTAACTTTGGGCGGCGTAAAGGTCCCCGCGTTAGTTTGAAGCTGAGGACGAATCTGGTTGAGTGTCGTTTGGAGATCGAACGATTCGAGAGAAATCTGTTGGGCACTGACACCTGATCGACGATTGTCCGCCGCCCACTCCCGAAATGCCAATGCCTCCCGCCGTTGCCCATCTCGTTGCAGTGCCGACTCAATCACAGGGATCATTCGACCGGTAAGATCGACAATCACAAAATGCCGCGTGGGAGTTCCCTTGGCGGCCAACAGCCTCGGAATTTGAGCCGTGACGATCCAGATCAAGGGGAAGAGCAAGATTCCGAACCAAAATCCTCGAGTCTTGGCATTCTCAGCGAATTCTCGCCAAGCAATGATCAGCGCGTTTCTCATCGGCAAACCGCCTCTCTCGCCCCAAGCCCCACTTTCTTCACAAAAACATCATGCAAAGTGGTCTCAGTCGCGTGGAATTGACTCAACTGTATTCGACGGACAAAGCAAGCCTCGAGCAACACCTGAGGATCTGTGCCCGCGCTGAGTTCGAGTTCCCAACCTCCTTCGGCGAGTGCTTTAAATCCACGGATACAGGCCAAGTCCCGGAGACCTTCTAAACTATCGAGGGATTTTAACCGAACAGTGGCCGGCACCTCCGCTCGAGCCTCGGCCAATGTCCCATCAAAGACACTCCGGCCGCCGGCCAGAATTATTAACCGATCACAAAGCCGTTCAGCATGCTGCATCACGTGGGTTGAGAGTAAAACCGTGCGGCCTCGGGCTCGAAGGTCCATAATAATTTCCTCGAGAACTCCCTGATTCACCGGATCCAATCCAGAGAAAGGTTCATCGAGAATCACAAACTCTGGATCGTGCGCGATGGAAGCTAAGACTTGGACTTTTTGACTCATGCCTTTAGACAAAGCTTCGGCTTTGGTCTGGGCGAAGGCCCCTAATCCATAGCGATTAAGCAAATTAAGCGCACGCTCGTCCGCATGTCGTCGTGAAAGTCCCTTTAAGGTGGCAAAATAGGAAATAAGATCCACCGCTTTCATCTTTCGATAGAGACCCTTTTCCTCAGGTAGATAGCCGACCCTTGCTCGGACGTGCATTGCCGAGGGTTTTCCAAGAATTGAAATCGAACCCGTGGAGGGCTCGATAATCCCGAGGATCATTCGTAAGGTCGTCGTCTTCCCTGCACCGTTCGGCCCAAGAAACCCGCAAACACAACCCGTAGGCACCACGAGTGAAAGAGCGTCAACGGCCCGAAAATCACCATAGAGTTTGGTGACTTCGCGCAGTTCAAGAGCGGTGTTCATTATTGGATCGGTCCACCGATTTTTAAGTGAGTTCACGGTGTAGCCGAGGCCTAGCCGACAGACAAATGACGGCATCTTTCACGGCGGATTTAAATTAGGTCGGCTGGGCTGCAAAAACCTCCGCCACAGCGACCGCTCGACGCATGGCCTTGGATTTGTTCACCGTCTCCTCAAATTCAGCTTCAGGTAAGGAATCATTGACCCACCCGCCTCCTGCTTGAACGTGCGCATAACCATCCTTCACTAAGGCGGTCCGAATTGTGATGCAATGGTCCGCATTCCCGTTAAATCCAAAATATCCAACACACCCGCCATACGGACCACGGGTTGTTCCTTCGAACTCAGAAATAATCTGCATCGCCCGGATTTTAGGCGCTCCACTCAACGTGCCCGCCGGAAAAGTGGTGCGCATCAGATCGAACGCGGTGCGGTCAGCAGCTAGCTTACCGTTGACCTGCGACACAATGTGCATCACATGACTATACCGTTCGATCACCATCAATTCCTTGACTCGAATGCTGCCAAAATCACAGACCCGTCCAATGTCGTTTCGAGCTAAATCTACCAGCATCACGTGTTCCGCTCTTTCCTTGGGATCTGCCAAAAGATCCTTTTCCAGTGCCACATCCTGTTCGGGGGTCTTGCCGCGCGGTCGTGTTCCGGCAATGGGTCGAATCTCCACCTCTCGATCCTCGCAACGAACATGCAGTTCGGGCGAAGCTCCCACCAATGCAAAACCTTCCAGTTCCAAAAGGAACATATAAGGGGACGGATTAATGGAGCGAACAGCGCGATAAATATCCATCGGCGCCGATTTGATCGGAGCACTAAATCGTTGAGAACCTACAATCTGGATAATATCTCCAGCTCGGATGAACTCCTTTGCCTTGGTTACGTTGGAAAGAAACTGTTCTCGGGTGGTATTGGAAACAAAGGGTGCGTCGGGCGCATCCAAAGGAAGCGTCACAGCTCGGAACTCGACCGGTTGCTCTAATAGGCTAACCAACCGTTCAATTTCACTGATAGCGTCGTCATAGACTTCTTCAATCTTCAACCCCGGTTCAATGATCGCATTAACCACCACTGCAATGCTCTGGGCAACACGGTCAAAGACGAGGACTTGGTCCGCGATCAGGAAATAAAGGGTCGGTGTCCCAAGGTCGTCACGGGGCGGGCGTGGTACAACGGGTTCGACATCGTGGATAAACTCATAACCAATGAAACCCACTGCGCCTCCGGTAAACCGCGGCATACCCGCGACCGCCACCGGACGGTACCCGGCCATCATCTTCTCCACGACTGCAAGACCGTCGGATGCCGTCTTCTCTCCATGCACGCCCTCTGTCTGGGTCAACGTATAAGTGTCGATGATGCGGCCTTCTTGGAGGACATCCACTCGATTGCCCGTCTGACGAATCACGGATCGAGGGTTACAACCAACAAAGGAATAGCGCCCTAAATGCTCGCCTCCTTCCACCGATTCAAAGAGAAAAGCCTCTCCGGCTCCCTTCAGCTTTCGATAGGCAGAGAGCGGCGTTTCAAAATCGGCTAGAAGCCGGCGGACGACCGGAATGCAGTTGCCCGACTGAGCCAGCGTTGTGAACTCCTCACGGGTCGGCGTGTACATAACGAAGCAACCCTAACGCGAACAGGGCCTCGGCCTGAAGCGAGAACTCAATAAGATTCAGACCTCAGAAAAACGAGGGTTATTCCCCAAAATCAAGTGCGGATTCCAATCCCTGGATTTTGCAGATTTTGATGGAAGATTGCTGAGGCACCCATCCAGGGTCTATCTCTGGTTGGAGGGTTTTGAGGGTAAGCTGACGTCCTCAAAATGGGCAAAGCTATCGAAGAGTTCCCAAGATACTGCGCTGCGCGACCTTGTTGATCTGAGGAATCGCAAGATTCTCAAGATGAAAGAAGCGAGCGGACGGCGCACGAGCCACGCTCTTGGCTTGCTGGAATAAACCCGCAACCCACAGCGCATGAGTAGGGCACTTCCACCCGTGCTAAATCGTTGCCGAATTTTTGGTCTGGATCTGAAGAATCGTTCTTTCGATTCAATCAATCGTCAGGGCCTTTGTTATGCATCCTACCGTGCAGGCTTTGATCAGAGTTTTTGGAAGTGTCTAATCCTGATTCATCTCGAACAACCAAGCGGTTGATCGCAGGCTTCGATGAAGTACCGGTCCCGCCGGCTCCCTAAACTCATCCCCTCTTCCGATGAATCAGCTAGGTCTCGAGGTTGACGTTTCAAGTTTTCGCGTTGATTATAGTTTTTATTCGAGTTCGTTACTTTCGAAAATTTTACAGTCTTTGTGATTGAACGGTTCCGAAACAACTTCCTGTTCCATGATTCGCTCCTGTGCACTGCTTTTCGTCCTGTCGTCGCTAGTGATTTCTGCGGATCCCTTGACTGCAGTCATTGACGCCTTCTGTGGCGTACCCAAAATTCGTATCCCCCTCAGTCCGGATCCCTCGACCATGGGAGTTCTGGAAGGGTCGGACACACTTTTTGGTTCCGATTGGCAACCCTTACTTCAATTGACCGGAGGTAACGGACATCATGATTGGATGGATCCAGCGGGTCGCAGTCAGGCGCGCCGTTTTTACCGAATGTCGCGGGTGCCCCGTCCCCCTCTTGAGATGATGGCCAATTTTCGGCTTACTGATCACTTGGGTGAGTCCCATGAACTTTTCCGTGAAGGAGATGCGCGCGGAGTTGTTTTAGTTTTTACCACCGCGGCCACCCTTCCCTCTGTTTGGAACCAATTGCGGCCGGTCATAGAAACTAATTCTGATTCAGGCCTCCTTTTTTGGATTGTGGATCCGGTAGATGACCGTGAAACGCTGGCCGACGCAGCAAAAGCGGCGGGTATCAGTCAGCCCATTCTTCATGATCCTGCGCACTTGGTTTCTCGCAGTTATGGCGCTGGGCGTGCCGGGGAATCTATCTTGATAGATGGAGCGACCGCAGCGATTTTTTATCGTGGCCCGATCGAAGATCATTTGCCCTTTACCACGGGCACCGGTGCCGGAGTCCGTCAGACCTATCTGAGTGACGCTATAAAACAGTTTTTAACGGATCAACCCGCTTTGTTGGCGTTTGCTCCAAACTCAGGGCCTTTGCTGCCTCTCCCACAGGCTTCAGTTGCCGATTACGCCACCGTCATTGCTCCACTTTTGCAGACGAAGTGCGTGACCTGCCACAAGCCAGGTGACATTGGCACCTTTGCCATGGTCGACCATGCCTCAGTGGCCACTCGATCCTCTTTAATTCGTGCCAACGTCTTGGAAGGTCT
Organism: Akkermansia muciniphila; assembly: GCA_945898055.1. Taxonomy (GTDB): domain Bacteria; phylum Verrucomicrobiota; class Verrucomicrobiia; order Limisphaerales; family UBA9464; genus SXXZ01. The sequence goes on from CAMDGV010000026.1 coordinate 7,515, forward strand.
TATGCCGCCTTGGCATGCGGATCCGGCGCATCAACGTTTTTCTAATGACTTTTCGCTGACCACGAAGGAGCAGGAGACTCTGGTCGCTTGGATCGATGCGGGGGCCCCCAAGGGACTGAGTGCAGACCCGTTGGCCGCTGTGCCACCCGCGCCGAATGAGTGGCCGCTAGGTAAGCCTGATTTGATTCTCAAAATCTCCAAACAGACCATTCAAGCCGATGGTGAAATGCCCTATACCTATCTGTTCATTACTAATACTTTAAAGACGAATGCTTGGATCCGTGCCGCAGCGGTCAAGCCCGGTAACCGAGCCGTGGTGCATCACGCTTTAATCTTCCAAGTTAATCCGGGATCTCTGGCCTCCATGTTCTCGCAGATTGCTGCCATTCAGGGGGGACTCGCTGGCTATTTCGCTGGGTTTGTCCCCGGGATGAAACAAGTTTTTTATCCTGAGAGAACCGGTAAGAAATTAGTGGCACGTAGCATTCTTGTCTTTCAGATGCACTACACTCCAAATGGTTCGGAGACCACCGACACAACTGAACTGGGGTTATATCTCACTTCAACGCCCCCAGATACGGAGCTAACCACTGGGGCAATCTACTCTACTGCCATTAGTATTGCGCCGGGAGAAAAACGAAATCGGATCGCTGCCGAGAAAACGTTTCCCACCGCGATCGATGTCCATGAGTTGAGCCCGCACATGCATTATCGAGGCTACGCTATGCGATTTGAAGCCGTCCTACCTGACGGTTCGTCACAAGTGCTTCTCAATGTGCCAAAGTACGACTTTGCTTGGCAGACTCTTTATCGATTGGAGCAACCGATTCGCTTGCCGGCAGGTTCCAAAATCAAACTGACGGGAGCCTTCGATAATTCCCGTTTTAATCCCTTTAATCCCAACCCAGCAGTACAGGTTAAGTTCGGCGAGCAGACCGGTGACGAGATGTTCGTTGGTTACTTAAATTATTCGGTAGCTCGCTAAGATCTGCGAGGGCGGCCCCGAAAACCGCGGGGGCCGCTTTGTCCACTCAGCAGTGAGTCGATTGCCAGTCTTAGGTTGTGGCGTTAAGAGAATTCAGAGGCATACGTTTCCAAGCCCGTAAACGCTTCAGTTCCTCCAAAATCGCTAAACGCTCTGCATCATCAAGAATAGGATCGGCAACCCGCCCAATATTCAGCGCGATCTGCTGCTCAATCCAGTGATCGCGCAGGCGCCGAACCACATCGCTCAGTTGTCTTTCTGGTTCAGGTATTTCTCGTTGTTCAGTCGCGGCCTCTGTAATCAATCCTTGGGCAAAATCGTTCCCTTCGAAGTGACTATGCAAGGCCGGGACATCGCCTCCCGTCTGGAAATAGGTAGCTAAGATCCGACGAACGGCGGGGTTGGCAATCCAATCGGGTTCGAGGAGGCCAGCCGCAAAATCCCGAAGATCTGGGGTCAGCAGGACGAACTTGAGCAGCCAGAGTTCAGCACTGCTGGGGCGAGCCGGTTCTTCGAGGTGCGCTCTCTCGAGAATTTCGTCCGGGGGATCCTCCAACGACTCAGGGCGCATGGGCTTTCGCACTGCCGCTTCTAGCTTGCGAAACTCAGCACGGACCGCATTCACGTCGACTCCCAAGCGTTGGGCGGTGCGTTGGGCGTAGGTATCCGTTAGAACGGCATTCCCCGACTTTCGCAGAACTTCAGCCATTGATCTCAGAACAACCAGACGGCCACGGTCGGATGAGGTCTCGTTTTCGGCGCCAAGATGGTGCAAGTAAAAATCGAAAAACCCCACCGCCCTCCCTAGTACCTGACGAAAGGCATCAACCCCCTGAGAGCGGATTAAGGTGTCTGGATCGTCGGGGGCCATAATGCTGGCAACTCGGATAGCGACACCCGAAGAAAGGAGTCCATCTAGGGCGCGCACGGTGGCGGCTCGACCGGCTTCATCGCCGTCAAAACAAAGGATTACTTCGTCGGTATACCGTTTAAGGATCCGCCCGTGGTCGGAGGTAAGCGCGGTTCCTTGAGGCGCGACGACGTTCCGAATCCCGGCGGAATGACAGGCGATTGTATCTAACTGACCTTCGGCGATGATCGCGTGCCCCGCGTCTAAGATAGCACGCTTTGCCTTATCAAGAGCAAACAGGACTCGCCCCTTAGAAAAGAGCGGCGTTTCCGGTGAATTGACATATTTACCCTGTTTTTCGTCCCCCTGAAGGATCCGTGCACTGAAAGCAATGACCCGCCCCTGCTCGTCGCAGATTGGAAAAATGAGTCGCCCTCGAAAGCGGTCATACCACCCACCCGAATCACGACGAAGGATCAGGCCTGCCTGCTCACAAAGCTCGGGTGAAAAACCCTTCGATTTCGCCCAGTTAACCGAATCATCCCACGAATCAGGTGCAGCTCCGATTCGAAACTCCTTAATAGCATCGGCTGAGACCCCACGCCGCTCTAAATAAGTCCGTGCCACTTCGCCGGCGGCTTCACCCGCGAGACACTGTTGCCAGCGAACGGTAATGGCCTCGTGCAACTTGAGCAGTTGGTCCTTGATCGAACGTTGCACTTGGATGGCAGGGTCGTTATCGAACTCCAAGGTAATCCGTGCTCGATCGGCTAGACGTCGAACGGCCTCCATGAAGTCCAAATTCTCGAACGCTTTAACGAAAGAGAAGACATCGCCGCCCTTACCACAGCCGAAGCAGCGAAAGATCTGCCGAGAAGGATTCACATTAAAGCTCGGGGATCGTTCCTTATGAAAAGGGCAGAGGCAGACAAAGTTCGCGCCATTGCGCTTCAGCGGCACATAGGAACCGATGACGTCGACAATATCATTCGCGGCGCGGATTTGTTCGAGTGTCGTTGGAGAAACCAAAGGCATGACTTAGAGAAGAGAATTTACCAACCTGCGCGTTGGGACGATGCAGAAAACTAGAAAGATATCCACAAGCCGCGCTTCGTTTGGGAACAGTGGCGTGTCCGACCACCGGATAAATTAAATGAGACAAGCTTGAATCTCGCACTAACAGAGAATTTATCTTGAATCGTAAATCCTTTCGTTCGAACTCGCCTTAAAGACCTGCCCTGCCTGTTCTTGTTCCAGTGTCAGTTTCGGGCTAATCTGACGGTGTGCTTACGTCGCGACACTACCGCAATATCGCTCTTGTTGGTTTTATGGGGGTGGGAAAATCCACCGTCGGGCAGATCCTTGCGGCAACTCTCGAGTTTGATTTTCTCGATACCGACCGGTCGATTGAAGCCAAAACGGGGCGCCGCATATCCGATATTTTTGAGCACGAAGGCGAGTCTGCTTTTCGAGACATGGAGACTCAGCTCATTTCTGAATTAGAAACTAGTTCCGGAAGGGTCATTTCCACTGGCGGTGGATGCATCGTCCGGTCTGAAAATTTAGCATCACTTCGGCGGCACTCCCTGATTGTTTGTCTCTGGGCATCTCCCTCAACTATTTATGAGCGAGTTCGGCACCAGACTCATCGCCCTTTGCTTCAGACATCGGATTCTTTAGCGAAAATTAAAGAACTTCTTGAACTTCGGCGCCCATCCTATCAGGAAGCGGACATTCTTGTCGGTGTCGATTTTCGTGGAGCAAGCGATACGGCCCGGCATGTCGCAGGGAGCTTCCGTCGCTTGCAAATGTCACTTTCACCCACTGCTCCCCCAAGGGTGGCTCCACTCACCATGACCATCCCTTCCTAACCTCTCTTTTATTGATATATTCTCACAATGCTTGCCTCAAAAAATGTTCTCTGGTTGCGGTTTCAAAATTACTATTTGGAGTGCCCGACGCTCGGTCTCGCTCTCGACATTAGCCGAATTGTCTTCCCTGACGATTTTCATGCAAAAATGGAACGTCCAATTCAAAAGGCCTTAATCGCCATGGCTGAACTGGAAAAGGGTGGAATAGCCAATCCAGATGAACGTCGTATGGTGGGTCACTACTGGTTGCGAAATCCGCAACTGGCTCCGACAAAAAGGCTCACGGCCGAAATCGAACAGATGCAGGCCGACGTCCAGGACTTCGCACGAAGCGTGCATAGCGGGACTATTGAAGGCGAACGTGGGCCCTTCTTAAATCTCCTAATCATCGGAATTGGAGGCTCCGCCCTCGGCCCACAATTCCTTGCGCGTGCCTTGGGAAATCCAAGCACCGATCGGCTCAAACCTTATTTTTTCGACAACACTGATCCAGACGGTATGGATTTCACCTTAGCGTCTCTCGCTGGGCAGTTAGGGCGGACCTTAGTTTTGGTCATTTCTAAATCAGGAGGCACCCCTGAAACCCGAAACGGAATGTTAGAAGCGCAGGCGGCCTTTGCTCGTGACGGATTAGATTTCGCTAAGCATGCCGTCGCGATCACTGGGTTTAAAAGTGCTCTCCATAACACCGCCACTGCGGCTCAATGGCTGGGAATCTTTCCCATGTGGGATTGGGTGGGAGGCCGGACCAGTTCACTGAGCGCGGTAGGGCTTCTGCCGGCCGCACTTCAAGGGATCGATATTACCACTCTCCTCAAGGGAGCTCGAGAATGTGATGTGGTGACCCGATCTACGGTTAGTCGAACTAATCCAGCGGCACAATTGGCCCTGATGTGGTATTTCCTTGGCGAAGGGCGGGGGGCCCGGGATATGGTCCTGTTGCCCTACAAGGATCGGCTCGAATTCTTCTCGAAATATCTTCAGCAGCTGGTCATGGAATCGCTGGGTAAAGAGCTCGATTTAGAGGGCAAAATCGTCAACCAAGGCCTCGCTGTCTACGGTAATAAAGGCTCCACCGATCAACACGCGTACGTACAACAGCTTCGAGATGGGTTATCCAATTTCTTTGTTTTTTTCATCGAGGTTCTAAAAGATCGAGACAACCCCAGCCCTGAAATGGAACCCGGCATCACTAGTGGTGATTTTCTGAGCGGATTTCTCCTAGGGACTCGGAGTGCCCTCTACGAAAAGGGGCGGCAGAGTCTGACTCTGACGGTCCAAGACGCATCAGCCTTTAGCGTCGGATGCCTTATAGCTTTGTTTGAGCGAGCCGTTGGACTCTACGCCACGCTTGTTAACATAAATGCCTACCACCAACCGGGGGTTGAAGCTGGAAAACAAGGTGCCACTCTCATTCTAAACCTGCAAAATAAGGCGGCGGGACATCTCGCCAATCATCCGGATTGCTCCTTTTCGGCGTCTGCCTTAGCGGAGGCAATCGGTGACCCTGATTCTGCTGAGATGCTCTACAAAATCTGTGTCCGGTTGGCCGCTAATAACCGTATCCTTCGAAGAGTAGGTGGTTCCGGGCCGGTAACACTCTTTCAAGCCCTTGGCTAAAGAGTCTCTGAGCTTGAAAATGAGTCTTTGACTGAAGCGGGAGGCGTCTCTTGATTAACTGTCTGCATCCCTGGCGGTAAAGCAGGGATTTTCTTTAACTTGCTAGCTGGACGACTAATCTGCTCACTTTCTTTAACCGATCGATGATAATATGAAGCGTAATAGTAAGTTGTATAGTAGTAGTATGGATTATCGATAGGCACGCCGTTAACAATGAGTCCCAGAATGGGAGATCCGCGTTGCCGTATAGTCTGGATCGCCATCTTTGCAAACCGTATAGATGTTTTTCCAGAGCGGATCACAAAAAATATTCCGTCAAGATAGGCTGCAATTGAAAATGTATCGTCAATAGCAGTTAGCGGTGGGCAATCTACAATAACATAATCAAACTCTGATCGAAGCTGACGAATGAGCTCTCTAGTATTAGAACCGATTAAAAGTTCTGATGGATTAGAGGGGCGTTCACCACTCCGCATAAAAAATAAATTAGGAATTGCTGTGGAATGAATGGCTTCATTTACAGTTAGTTTTCCACCGAGCACTTCGGCTAATCCTCCCTCGATTGGTTGTTCAAAATAGCCATGAATATTTCCACGACGCATATCTGCATCAATTAATAAAGTCCGATTTCCTGAATTCGCTAGGGTGATAGCAAAATTTGTTGTAAAGGTTGTTTTCCCATCGCCAGGCACCGCAGATGTGACGGCGATAAATCGTTTGCTAGAACCCTCGGGGCTCAGTAAGAGTGTTGAACGCACTCCTCGAAGTGATTCCGCAAACATATTGTGTGACTTCATCCGACTCAGTACAAGGTAACCGTCCTTGTAATGAGATTTGTTCACCTCGGGCAGTTGGCCCATAATCGGTTCTTCCAATGCCGCTTCAATTAATTCAGGACTTTCCAAGCGGTCATCTAGTTTTGCAAAAAGCCAAAGGACACCAATACCCGCAAGCAAGCCTATCCCAAACCCTTGCCAAATCAACTTCGGCCTGTTGGGTCCGACTGGCCTCTCACTTCCACTTCCCCGGTCTATAATCTCAAAAGTATCGGAGTCAGATGACGACTTTCTCATCCCTGCCTGTTGAACTTTAATATTAGTTATTTGATCAGCATGAATTTGTATCTCGGATTCAAATTGGGCATACTCAATCTGAATAGCACCTTGGTTACTAATCTCTTCTGTTAGCATATCAATAACTTTTGGTAAGGCAGACGCCTTTACTTGAAGAGATTTAATCCGTGCATCCTTGGCCTCATTAATTAAACTTAGAGAACCCACAATTGCGCTATCACATTCGATAATTTTTCGAGTAAGCTGCCTCATGTAGGGATGATTTTTCTTTAAGGTTTGAAGGCGATTTGTGTAATCTATTTGAAGCTGCCTCAAGTCTAATCGTAGTTGGCTATAATGCGATCCGGGGCCGAACCGATCCGAGGCGTCTTCGTCACGACTCGCTCTAGATGGGCGATTCTGCTTTGAATCAGCAAGATTATCTCGAACTGAAACACCCCCAGTAGCCAGTTCATCTGGAGTTGCAGCAATAAAAATTTCAATCTCCGTTTTGATTGCAGACAATTCATTTTGACGTAGTTCTCTTTGTTGATTCGCTCGCAAGCCGGCATCGCGAATATCAACAATACTATTCCTTGATTTAAAATCCTTAAAGGATTGTCTCCTGGACTCCTGCTCCTGTTCTAGCTTAGCAAGATCACGGATGATCGCCGCTTCTCCGTTTGCAAGAGACGTTTGCTTTTGTGATTTTTTCCACTGAACAAATTCCTCCGCCCATGTTCTCACAAAACGAACTGCAAATTCTTGGTTTGTGCTTGTGACGGTGAGATTATACATACCACTATTATCAACGGCGACACGCCAGGTAGAATAACTAAATTTATTAGAGCTAGCCGATCCCTCTTGTATATTTTTTAGCGCCCTATCCCGAATATCGGAACGTTCCATATCTCGACGATTGACGGCGTCGGATGCCTCCTCGAAGACCCCTGAAAATCGCGGGTTATTTTGTTTTAGAGGCGCGGTCATCAAAGCCTTTGCCTCAAAGAAATCAGGCTGTGTCCAAGCAATCCAAGCGCCACCGGAGGTCCCTAAAATGATCGAAATAACAAGTAGTAACCACCGGTCTTCTATCATTTTAAAGTATTTTCTAAAATGTAGATATAAATTAATTCTATCTACGAGGGAAGTCCCGTAGCCAGGTAATGGGGCTGAGTAATTTGAATAGCTTTGTTTCATATTAATTAATCCCTTGCTATTTTAAAATACAATTCCCCGAGAGAGCACCTCAACCCGGTCTCCGTCCATAAGTTTTACATCCTTGTCCCGAGCGTTAGTCTTTAATATTTTTTCGACATTGACTTCAATTGTAGACTGCACTTTTGTTTGTTTATTGGTGCGATGAATCTTAACTTTCTTAAGATTAGCCATCGGATTGTCAGGCAGGGAGTTGAGAGCATCTGTCAACCAAACATCCTCGCCATCAGGTAGCGGTATTAATCCCTTAAGTTCACCGAAAACTCGGGCTTTTCCAAATCCAGTTGGGGCTGCAAGACCTGAGTATACTGCAGACAAATCTAATGATATAGTTGCATCCTGATAGTAGTTTTCATCCATTTTTTGCTTAATTTCATTTCGAATTTCTAGCAATTTTTTACCTCGGATATCGACGGTGATATACTCTGTGGAGCTGCCCGTAATAGGAATATGAATCTCACCTCCATCGCTTACAACAATTTCCTGACTTAATGATCCTTGACTAGGATCTTCCTTGATCGCAAAGCGGAAAACATCGTGTGGTTTAAATTCGCGCTCGGTGGCATTAATTATACGGCTGGTTTGGTTTGTGGACAGACTGTTACTATTAGTTGTTAGCGTTGGATTTAGATCGGCGCCGGCCCCCCAGACCCGCCAAAGAACCAAGAAGAATCCAAATACAAATTTAACGCCAAAACGGGTAAGACTAAAATTCATTTTAGAAGAGGTAGTTTAGATTCAAGGAAAGAGTGTTTTGCTGGTGGTTGCGTAGAAGCAAATCACTGATCCGCAGGGCGTGAATAAATTGGAGCGAACTGGTAAATTTTGCAGTAAATGAATGAGTCAGGGTGATTCCGAACTGGTAGAGATCAGTGCCCTGTCCGGGAAGCGGAATAGCTACGACGCCATTTCCTCGGTCAGTGGCTCCGGGTGGAAAGTAAAAAAGACCTCCAACCCCGTCGTCTACCATCCCAGGAAGCTCAGGCTTGAAGTATTCGGGTCCGGCCAGTCGGAACACTTCAAGCGGAAGGCTGATCACTGAACCGGAATTGAGGGCATTAATATAGCTGGTATTCGCTTGAACCCCCCAATTGGGTGCGGGTGTCCAATTCAAGGCCAAAATGGCACTCAACTCTTCAGTGAAGTTGCTGCCGATCCCGGTATGCATCGCTTTTCCGCCGCTCAGAGAATAACTCCATCGCGGTCGAAACTGGTGGGTTATTTGAAAGTCGTAGGTTAAGCCGCTGAAGTCGCTGGTATCGCTGACCTTTCCGTCGTTGTCGAACAGGCTTATGCTCTGCCGAAGCCCAGCATTGAGGCTAAGATTGTCACTGAAACGAAAGGCTGCCAGAACGCCAACTGAATACGATTGGCTACCGTTTTGGAAGCCGGTTACAAACGTGTCTTGGGCGGCACTTCCGGATAAACCGACCGTCCATCTGGGATCGAGACGACGGAATAACGAAGAGGAGAGGGTGTGAGAGTTTCGATCCAGATTGTTATAAGAGCCGGCGAGTCCTCGGTCGAGACCGAAGCTGTAGCCACCTTGGAGGGAGAGATCTTCAGTGATGATCCAAGAGGCCGAGAACCCACTCTGGTTTGAGATTCTCCGAAAAACCGATGATTCTGGGGAACCCGAGCTGATAAATTCGGGGCGATCAATGAGTTCACCTGGGGTGGATGTCCGGTTGAAAAGAGCGATTCTAATTTTCTCCAGCAGGATGGCCCAAGAAAGGCTCGAGTTTGGAGTTATCGTCAGCGCATCCATCCCAGTCTGCACAAAATGTTTTTGGTAGCCGATTCCGACATCAATTTGCAGTGCGTTCAGTTCGGTGATAGGCCACAGGATGGCCGTACTTAGAAGCGGGCTTATTACAAAATCATCGGAAGGGCCGAGTGAGTTACTTGTCGCCAACGCATTATCCGTGTAGGTGAAGGCTGTGGCCGCAGAAAAACGGGCGGAAGCCGTACCTAGTCGCATCGTATACGGGATTGATTTCTTGGCTTGATTTGGGATTGATTGATACGGGGTCGCATCCAGATTTTGAATCGCATAATCCGCACTGGGATCCTCGGAGGGAACTAGACTCTTTTGATCACTCGATTGAGAGGTAGCAGGGAGCACAAAAATAAGGCCGCACACGATGGACGAGTTTCGGCGCCAACCGAAAATGCCACTTCTTAATGATTTAATGTCATCGCTTCTAATTGATACGTTACCCATACGACGTGGCGAGTTGCTCTCAGGCGCCTAGGATTCCTTTCGAACCTCGACTAGTCTGGAACTGCACGGTTTGGAATTGTAAAACGGAAGGCGACTAAATTCACTAAGAATTGACTGGATGATTAGGCTAAAGAAATGTAATCGGACTTTTTCTTGGATGAACTAGCTCCAATTATCCTCGCATAATAACCACTTGCACTCAGTAATTCCTCAGGGCGCCCCTCTTCCTCAATTCGTCCATTTTGAATGACAATAATCCGATCTGCCCTTCGAAGGGTCTCTAATCGGTGCGCCACAATCAGCGTTGTTCGTCCCTGTGCTAATCGGTGCACTGCGGCCATGACTTGTTGCTCGCTGTCGGTATCGAGTGCACTGGTAGGTTCGTCTAACAGCAACACAGGGGCGTCCCGTAGAAAGGCTCGGGCTAGGTTGATCCTTTGCTTTTCTCCCGTGCTCAGCCGGGGCGCTCCGTCTCCTACCAGCGTCTCGTAGCCATCAGGCAGGCAAGTGATAAAGTCGTGCGCACTCGCCGCCTTGGCCGCCGCTTCGATTTCAGCTTGGGTTGCTCCCTTTCGGGCAAAGCCAATGTTTTCCCCAACGGTTGCTGGAAACAAAAGAGGCTCCTGAAGAACGAGCGATATTTTCTCTCGTAAGGCCTCCCGTCGAAAGGTGTTCAGCGGGACTCCGTTCCAACGTACCTGCCCGGAATTAGGTTCAAGGAATCGAGGAATCATCTGGAGAAAAGTCGATTTACCGGCGCCACTCGGCCCGATGATTGCCACGGTCTCGCCAGCAACAAGACGTAGACTAAGCCCGTTGAGAACAACGCAGTCCGGGCGATAGCTAAAGGTGACGTCATCAAATTCCAAAGAGACTCCAATCTCTGTGGGAACCTCTGTGGTGCCGTCCCCTGATTCCGTCGATTCATTAAGAAGGTCGAGAATTCGTTCAGCTCCGGCTCGGGCACTAGCAAGGGTACCGCCGACCGTGGACAGTTGATTCAGGGGCTCATAAAGTTGAGCTAAGTACGCTAAAAATATGAGCATTTGGCCGGCGGTGAGTCGTCCCTCAAGAACTTCTTTGGAGGCCACCGCGATAATAGCTGCAGTCCCTCCAGCAAGGACGATCGCAACAAGGGTCAGGTATTGAATTTCAACTTTGTGCTGGCGCCACCGTGCCCGCAAGGCTTCAGCGGTCTTGACCGAAAAAGCGGCAGTTTCGCCCCTTTCTCGGTTGAGGATTTGGATCAACTGTAAGTTTGCAACCAGTTGTTGGACTGTAGACGCAATGCTGGCGTCCGCTTTTTGCGCGCTATTTGCCTCCCTGCTCAGTTGCGGGCCTGCAAGTCGGATTAAAATGACCAGCATTGGCACGGTTACCAAGGCGACCCCGGTTAGCATCCTATTCACTTGCCATAAAACCACAGCCATGCTGACGACTCCAGTTAATGCGGCGAGCACGGTAAAAAGCCCTTGATTAAGGACGGTCTGAAAGGAGTAGGTATCCCATGTCGCTCGATAAATTAGGTCGCCCGATTGCGATCCGATCAACCTTCGTAGAGATAATTTAAGTAGCCGATCGAAGACGGCGTTTCGCACCCGAGCAAGGCCACGTAATCCTGTTGAGATGACCACGGCATGGAGGGCTGCATGAGCCAAGGCATGCAGGAGAGAGAGGCCGACAAGATAGCCGGAATAAACCAGGATTTGGGACCAAACAGCCGCCGTATCTGTGCTGGTTTGATTTCGGAAAAGTAGATCAAAAACCCAAGCCAAGGGCCATGGCTTCAAGAGGGCGGAAGCTGTAGTCACTGCCAGAATGAGGCACGCCACCACTCCACGCCAGCTCTCCTTTCGGTAAAACCGCAGCACTTGAATCAACCAGTGTCGCGACATCTCATTTTCTTTCTTTGGTTGGCCCTGAAACTTTAAACGTAAGAGTGACTTCGGAGCACGGCCTCCACCCGGGCGACATCGCTCGGAAGATCGACCCCAATGCTATCGTGATAAACCTGAGCTACCGAAATCTCGATTCCGTTTTCCAAAGCCCGAAGTTGTTCCAACTTTTCTGCTGCTTCCAGAGAAGAAACGGGGAAACGAACGAGGCGCAGCAATGTTTCGCGTCGAAAGCCGTAAATTCCCAAATGTTTTTGGAAAGGAAATGCGGCCAACTGGAGCTCCGACGGTTGCGTCGCGAAATCCCGGAGGTAGGGAAGAGTGCGTCGCGAAAAATAAAGCGCCCGCCCGTTCCTCCCAGTGACCACCTTGACGACATTGGGGTTCTCATATTCCTGAATATCCCGAATCGCCACACTAGCAGTGCTCATCTCGGAGTCGTTCAAGGCTTCGGCGACCGCGTCTATGACCTGGGGGTCTATGAGCGGTTCGTCTCCTTGAATGTTAATATAGCCGTCCGCTGGGATCCGCTCCGCGACCTCTGCAATTCTGTCCGTTCCGCTCGAATGATCCGCACGGGTCATTTCCACACGACAGCAATCTTGCGCGACTTCAGCGATCCGAGCGTCGTCAGTGGCGACGATAATCTCTGAGAGAGATTTTGCTTGGCGGCACCGTTCCACCACCCATTGGATCAGGGGTCTTCCGCCGATGAGATGGAGCGGTTTTCCCGGAAAGCGAGTTGACGCATACCGTGCTGGAATAACTCCGATAAGTTTCATCGTAAAAAGGGTAACTGTTGCGCGGCGAGATTTCGATTTTCGAATTTTAAATCCGGCGATGAGGAGATCACGCTCGACCAATTCATCACGGTGTCTCACCCTAATCTTGGTTTTAGACTCTATGGGATTTTCCTATCGCAAATCTGTTAGCGTAGGCCCTTTTCGTGTCAATGCGAGTACTTCGGGGGTCGGTTGGTCCGTCGGTGGTAAAGGATTTCGTACGGGGGTCTCGGCTCGGGGTCGTCGTTATTCGACATTTTCCCTCCCTGGAACGGGTCTGAGCTATCGGACCGCTGGAGGTAATGGATGCCTTTTGGCAGGTTTGCTCGGGCTCGGTGGGGCATCGGGGATTCTTTGGGTGACTGTGCGTTGGATGAGCACCTGACTTTGAACTTAAATCGGTCGTTGATTTGTAAATTTAAGACTTAATATGACACCGCTGCATTGGAGTCGCACCGTCCGTACTTCTTCCTCAGAACGCTTTCTCGGACGGCACAACGGCCGTGACGTGGCGGCTGTCGACCTGCATCATTTGCCGAATGGGACAGTGACTGGAACGGTAATTTTATTGAAAGAAGCCGGTTGGACTGAAGCCCAAGTGCCTAGTCTTTTGACTCAACTCGATGAGGAGCTTCTTCCGGGTGTGGATCTCGATTCAGGTGGGCTTAGCTTTACGGTTGTTCTTGGGGAAGTTCTGGGAAACTTCGAAGCGTCGCAGCCCGTTTTACCAAATCTTTCCTGATCAAATGCGTTAAACTCAGAATTATGACAGCCACTCGTGTGCTGACCGTTAGGTCCCTTGCTGAATAAGCACTTGTTTTCGGGAGCCTGTTGGAGTTTGGCCAAAAGGTTAGAAACCCTGAATGCGCCATCGGTAGGGTTATAGGTTTGCAGTAAGCTCAGTTTGATCAATGCCAATGGGATCGGAAATTGTTTTTCAACGGAATGAGTCACCGCCATGGGTCGCTAGTGGCAGGCTCCAACCAGCCCCGGTTCGTTTACCGCAATCGTCTTAAGCACAATCGCTCGGAAGTCCTTGCCCCCTCTTTTTGTGATCTTCGTGATCTGAGGAGGGAAAGGTCTCCCGGCAACATTTGTTGGGCGGTTTTCAGAAAAATAGGATGCTGCTCAGGCAGGACCAGGCTGTAGTCCCCGCCTTTTTCGTTGAGGATCTGACGTGCCGTCGGGTGCTCCGGGCGTTTCCCATCTAATTGGATGACCGCTGGCTCTATAAGCGGTGGCTCGGACGATGTGGGGATCCACAAAAGTCTCGGCCCTCACCATGGGATGACAGTACTCCTTCTACCAATCTGCGCAGTGGCGTTCTATTCAATCAGGGCCAACCGGTCACCATTGGCGTTGGTGACGACGTAACGCAATGGTTCAACGACGATGGACGGCCTCTTGCCACCCCAAAAGTGTGAAATATTTGAAACCAAACATTTCACTAAATCGCAATCTATCCCGATTTCTTTGTGGGTTGAGGTAGCCCTGTGTCCTTCTGCGCCTCATTTAAGCTTCGAATGCTATTTGATCATCCGATTAGATTTCTCAAAATTCCCCTTTTAGGATTCTCCCTCCTTCTTCATCTATAATTGGCAGCGCATGATGAGACCCGAGTACTTTGAAGTCTGGTTTGGCTGTTCACTCAACCCGTCTGAGTTGCCCGAACAGTTTGGAGTGGTCACAGCCTGCAATCCTCAAGGGGAACCACACTCGCCGGAGTGGAATCAAGCGGCTCAAGAACGATTTAGAGAACGGTTGATCAAAATTGCGAACTCACGCGCCATCCAAGTGTTTCCAGTCACCGGTGGCTCCTTGGATGGTTCTTATTTAGAACCCGGCTTTGGCATTGGGGGTTTGTCGAGAGAGGAGATCACTCGACTGGGATTCGAGTTAGATCAAGAGGCAATTTTTTGGATCGAGCCAAAGGGGACTTGGTTGGTACCCTGCGATGGTTCTCAAGCCATGGCTGTGACGGAATGGAACCGTCGACAGCGCCCATCAGATTGAGAGAAGGATTGAGATGTTTATTCAGGGCGATCGTAGACCCCAAGCGGGCGGATCCAAATATTGCGGAAACGAACCGGATCGCCGTGATCCTGCAAACGGATTGGGCCTGTTCCGTCGTATTTTTTATAAACGGGCACGCTGCGATGACCGGAGGGGCCGATGAATTCCTGTTTGTGATGTAATACCACCCCGTTGTGAATGAGAGTCACAGAGGCCTTTCGGGTCACTTTGCCCTCGCTATCAAATAAAGGGCCTTCAAAAGCCAGATCGTAGGTATTCCAGTCGCCCGGTTTCTTCATAGCATTCTGCAAGGGCGGCCAGACGCCGTAAAGGCCACCCGCTTGGCCGTCGGCATACGTTTTATTATTGTAGACGTCCAGCACTTGGATTTCGTAGAGGCCATGGAGAAAGAGGCCCGAATTACCCCGCCCTTGACTCTCACCCTTGGGCGGATTAGGTGCAGACCATTCGAAGTGCAGTTGGAAATTTCCAAATTTCTCTTTGGTTTGAATATCGCCCGTCCCCTTGACCACCTCGAAGTAGCCATTCTCTACCTTCCAAGAAGGTATGCCGTCTTTACCGCCCTTCCACTTAGAGAGATCCTTGCCGTCAAAAAGCACGATAGCGTCCGCGGGTGGAGGCGCTTGATGACTAAAACTAGCCCCAGGCTGAACGATCGGGGGGTTCGGACGATTTTTATCGTGAACTTTCCACTTCTGGCCTGGGATTTGCGGAGTGTCCTCGTAGCCGACACCAGCGGCGAAAACCGAAGCGGTCGCCAGCATAAAAGCCAAGGCCGAAAACTGAGTGCGTAATTTCATAATTGGGATTCCCTAGGAAGAGTCCAATGTGCGGGAAAAAAGACAATTGTGAAGTCAGATAACTTTGAGAAAGTCGCGCAGAGACAACAAGCCCCGGGAAATAGCCCCAACGACCTTTCGAACAAAGATCCAGAGTAAGCGTACGCCCAACCCAATGCTCCCTCGTTGCCGAAAGTAGGATATTCCACGATCGAAGGCGGGGGCGAAAGTTTGACCAACCGGACTAGCCTTTCGTCGGTTTCCAGTTCCACGGCGGGAGTTCGGCAACCGTAAGGTTCGTTGCCTGTGGAATTGATAGGAGTTTGCTTTTTGACGCGGAGGGTAAATGGCGTTTCCTCCATCTCGTTGGCGATGTGTTTGGCACGACTTCAAAGAGAGTGGGTGAGGTCTCACGCAAAGACGCGGAGACGCAAAGGGGGGATGAGGATTGGGAGAAGTATTTCATGGCTTCCTTGAATCCTTTGCGTCTTAGCGTCTTGAGCGAAGCGGGCGTGAGATTCATAGCGTTTCCGCCGGGGAGGGGAAAAGGCGGATGAGGTCTCTCATATAGCAGGAATTTGCTTTCTTGAACTCCGCCTCAAAAGCAAATTCCTATCAATAATCGGTTGGGCCCAACCCTTCGCCCTGCGTAAAGGGGTCAGTTCTCGATATTGGCTATTCCCCGCCCGGCTTCTTCCGGCGATACAAGAGAAGGTTAAGATAACCGCGCGTGCCCATCGCTAGGCGCTCGGCGATCCACCTCTACCGTCATCGTCGTCTCCGCCCGCCAGCGCCTTCCTTCGCCCCGCGCCGTTCCTCCGACGCCCGCTCCATCCGTTGCCGCCCAGATTAGAGAATCTGTCCCGCATATTCCCCAATCAACTTGCAACCCACTGGATGTTCCAAGGATCTCCTTAAGGATTGAGCGATCGCATAACCCGAAAATAACCTGCGTCCCCATCCAAGGGCTGAGTAATACTCAGGGTGGGACCAGAGCCTGTTACTGAATCGGGGCTCAGATTGGTAAAGGGGCCTTTGATTGTCAGGGACCTTTGTAAATGGAAATAGGAACCGGTTGATGCTTCAACGGTGAACACTAATTGGTCATTCCGCCTTTCAAGAGATGTCCTAACAGGAGCGGGTTCCTCAGGTTGTGGACCGAAATAAATCAGTGCTTTAGCCCATGCCTTTCGACCACACTCCGCTCCCGCGATCCGGCCGGGTAAATCATCGCAGGACGCGTGAATCCCGCCCAAAATCCGAGAAGCGCCCGCCTGATCAGCTGCATCGTAGTAGGTAGCCCATTCCAAGGCGATTGATTCAGTCGGTCCTAATTCTGTCCGAAGAAAGGCATTTGCAGCAAAGGTTCGTGTTGCTTTCCCGCCCGGAAAAAACTCGGAACCAGTCAGTGCTGTTAGAACTTCGGCCGCTGCACGACTGAAGGTGCTGTGGCCGGAGATATACCCCGGAAAGGCGGGTGTCACAAAGTTACCCGCCTGATATGGCCACCAGAAGTCACCGCGAATCCATTTAACCCCCGAATAAGCTTGAGTGATATTAGTGGGCTGACGCGGCCAAACTCGGAGCGCAATCAATCCCGCGGGTAATCCTTCATGACGGGCCGCTGCTTTGACCGTCTCCGCTGTTGTCCACTCAATTAAATCAGGCGTCAGTGGCAAGCCGTACTTACTAAAGTTTGAAGTGAAAGAGGAATCAGAAGATTGCCCCATGGCTGCCATAAACCGAACAGCCGTCATAGGGCGCCAACCATCATACTGTCGTTTTAATGTCCAAGCGGCACAGGCGGCATCGTGCAAAGCCGCGTTGAGAGCAAAATACATTTTCACATCCCAATGAAGAGGATCGAATTCCGGTCCAAGGCCCTGAAATCGGGGGCGGAAGTCCGGATGATCACGCAGTTGATTGGCGAAGACATTCCAGTGGCCTGGCGGTGTTTCTGAATTGGGTCCATCAGCCCAATATTCTGCGAGGACCCGAGTGAAATCCCCTCGTTTTACCACGTTTGGAGGATAGGGTTGCCCGGTTACCGGATTGAGCGAGTGCCCTTTTCCGTCGTTAGAGCCCAATGAATTATTTCCAAAGACACTAGGAGAAATATCCAGAGTGACACCGTCGTCGGGGCTAAGTTGGCTCGAGGCTCGAATGACTTCGACGATATTGGAGCGAAAAAGTTCTGCGGATTGACCTTCCAATTGGGGTGGCGGTCCTGGGTCGATCCACATTCCATGAGGCAGATTTCGGGTTAAAGCAAATGCTTGAACGTCCCACCAGTGTGCGCCCTGAAATCTTTGAATCGAATCGGCGCTGATGCCGTTCTGAGTTACCGCATCGGTGATGGCCAAGGGCTGCCATCGACTAATGAAAGTGGCTAAGGTATTCGGGACACCGATCAAGAGAGGCAGACCATTTAAACTTTTGTATCCACCGTCCTCAGGTGAGAAATCTTTATATTCCTGTGCCTCCCGTGCTCCGTCGTTGATGAAGTGTTCATGGACTCGACGGAAAATAAGCCTACCCAATCCGTCGGGGGTGGAGGGATCCTCGGAGGTGCCGTTTAAATCATAGCCTAATTTTACCATCCTCGAATTGAGGGCGGGCAGAGTAATGGCCTGTCGAATTGACACATTAAAGCGGGATCGAAGTAACCGGTAGGCGGCATGGCTAATAGCAGCACGGCGGGCCGCTCCAACGGTCGATGAGGTGTGTTTATTTGTGTAAATATATCCGTGCGCGGTGGGCTCATAAGCCGCCCACGCATCGTACATTGCAACTGAAAGCGAAAATAGATTTCGAGCATGGACGGGCGGATTGGGCAGATCGAGGCGGATAGCCTCAAGAAGCTCCTCATTCCAAACTCGAGCGATGGAGGGTTCGCCCGCCCTGCACTCGAGGGAACTCAAAAAGAGCCAAAAAACCCCAAGACTTCCCCGCAGGAAAACTTTCGTTTTCTGGATCCTATAATGAGCGTGCGCTAATGTCACAAATCTAAGGGACATCAGCCCTAAGTTCATCTCCAAAACGGACTTCACCCAATTTCGGTAATCCGCTACAAAAACTTAAGCTTGCAGGCAAGGTGCTCGGACAAAGACTAGCCATCGCTACCCCCATAGCTTACTTCGATTTCGCCTTCTTGGCCACTGCGGATGCAAGCTTCTTCATGTGGGCCGGTTTGTCTTTGTTAAAGTCCTTTAAGCAACTCTTGCAGCACAATTTCACCGTTTGCCCCTCGTGCACTAACTCGTAAGGCTTCATATCGGATCCTTCGAATTTCTCGTCAGAAACCAAACAGAATTCGAGGGTATAAGGTTTGGCTTTAGTCTTGGAATCTAGCTTTTTGTCTTCCGCAAAAAGGGCAGGAAGGCAGGATACAAGAGTGGCGATGAGCAGTAAGTGTTTCATAGGGAATTTGTTAGCGAGAATTTTTGCTGTTGGGAGAATGACTGAATCAACTGAACGTGCAAGTGAGAGAAACAAGAAGGCAACCTATTTGAGGACCTTTCGCTTTGCCCAGTCGCGGGCGACTCGCTAGGATCCACTTCCCTTTGGGGAGCACCGCGATGGACTACAAGAATACACTTAACTTGCCGCAGACACTTTTCCCCATGCAGGCCAACTTGGTGCAGCGGGAACCGATCCGCCTCCAGCAATGGGAGGATTCTCATCTTTATGAACGTTTGATGGAAGCCCGAGCCACTGCCCCACGCTTTGTCCTTCACGATGGGCCGCCCTTTGCCAATGGCGATGTCCATATCGGGACCGCTCTCAATAAAATCCTTAAAGATCTCATTCTCAAATCAAAGTCTCTTCGAGGCTTTCAAACACCGTATGTGCCCGGTTGGGATTGCCATGGTCTGCCAATTGAATCGAAGGTCACTCAAGAACTCCGTGCTGCTGGACGGACGGAGGCCGATGCGGCGACCATTCGGACCGCTTGCGATGCGTATGCCCGTAAATACATCGATCTGCAACGAGGCCAATTCAAACGCCTCGGTATCTTTGGCGATTGGCATAACCCCTACCTGACGCTCGAACCGCAGTACGAGGCGGACGAACTTCGCCTCTTTGCAGATGTTGTAGAGAAGGGTTTTGTCTACCGTGGCAAAAAACCTGTGTATTGGAGTGTTCCCTTCAAAACGGCTCTCGCCGAAGCTGAGGTGGAATACGCCGATCACTTAAGTCAGAGCGTTTATGTCAAATTTCGCCTCGCCGGTGAGCCAAACACCTACGTGCTCATCTGGACCACCACTCCGTGGACTCTTCCAGCCAATCTAGCCGTCGCGTTTAATCCCCGCTTCTTTTACTCCTACGTTTTTGCTCAAGGAAATACCTATTTAGTTGCTAATTCCTTGCTAACCATGGTTAGCGAAAAGTGCGCGTGGGAAGGGTACCAGATCATCCGAACCGCCAGTGCCGATGAACTCGCTTCTTTACAATACGATCATCCTTTTTGTCAGCGCACAGGAAAACTTTTCCCAGGGGACTTTGTCGATGATTCAACCGGAACTGGCTTCGTGCATATCGCCCCCGGGCACGGTATGGATGACTACCACTTAGGCCTCAAAGTAGGATTGCCAGTGTATTGCCCTGTCGATGACGAAGGGCGTCTTACTCACACTCTTGATCTGCCCAGAGAACAACAAATGCCCGACTCACTGTTAGGTAAATCAACGCTGGCTAAGGCTGGGAAATCCGACGCTAACGAAGCGGTTTTAGCTCTCCTGACCGAGACCGAGTCCTTGCTTCAGCGCGAGGATTATCACCACAGCTATCCGCATTGTTGGCGTTCGAAAACTCCGATTATTTTCCGAGCTGTGGACCAGTGGTTTATCCAAATTGATCACCTCAGTACGGGTGGGGTGCCTTTTCGGCAAGAAGCTTTAAAGGCCATTGATTCGGTCAACTGGATTCCGGATTGGGGTAAAAACCGCATTCGTGGCGCGGTGGAAAGTCGACCTGACTGGTGCATTTCTCGGCAACGAACTTGGGGCGTTCCTATCCCGGCCTTTTACGATGGACAGGGCGAACCTATTCTTAATGCTGAGATCGTGCGCAAGGCGGCAGATCTAATCGAAAAAGAGGGATCGAACGTTTGGTTTGCCACTCCAGTTGAGGTTCTCTGGGCTCTGTGCCGGCCTGCGGGTTGGACTGGCCCGGAAGCGGCCCGAAAGAGTCAAGATACACTGGATGTCTGGATTGACTCAGGGTCCTCCAGTCGTGCCGTTCTTCAGCGCCATGACGCCTTGTCTCGGCCTGATTCGAAATGGCAAGCCGACGTTTATCTTGAAGGGTCAGACCAACATCGGGGGTGGTTTCAATCCTCTCTCTTGCTTTCCTTGGCCGGTAACGGAGCACCGCCTTATCGCACCGTTCTCACTCATGGCTTCATGGTTGACGAAGATCGCGAAAAAATCTCCAAGTCAAAGCAGGGTCAAGGCGGCTACCAAAAGCCTCAGACTGCTGATCGTTACCTTAAGGACTATGGCTGCGATGTTGTGCGCCTTTGGGTTGCGTCTCAGGATTATCGGAGCGACATCGTGGTCAGTGAAGAACGTTTGAAGAAGGTCGGCGAAACCTATCGCCTGATCCGTAACACTCTGCGTTATCAACTTTCGAACTTGTACGACTTCGATCCTTCTTGTCACGCGGTTGAAACGGAAGCTTTGACCGGATTAGACCGTTGGATTTTAGGAGAGTTCGCGGCCTTAGAAATAGCGGTTGGAGCGGCCTACGACGCCTATGAATTTCATGCTGTTTATCAACTTATTTCTCAATTCTGTGCGGTGCAGTTGAGCGCGCAGTATCACGACGTAGTCAAAGATCGGTTGTACACAGATGCCGCACGCTCCGCACGTCGGCGGAGTACGCAAACAGCCCTGCATTGGATGGTGACCCGATTGAGCCAAATGCTGGCCCCAATTTTAGTGTTCACCGCTGATGAAGCTTGGGAATTTATTCCTAGCAGAGAGTTCCTATCAGTGCATTTAAGCCGCTGGGAACCGGAAACACGGACGGTAGCTGAGGCTGAACCCCTTTGTACTCTCTGGAAGACGCTTTTTAGTCTTCGAGAAAAGGTTCTACCGGAGTTAGAGAAGGCGCGCCAAGGAAAGCAAATCGGCAAAAGTCTCGACGCCGTTGTTCATATTTCTCTCGGTGGTACCGAATTTCACCACGTTGATGCTGCTGCTGAGTCTTTTCGCGAACTCTGCAATATTTCAGGGCTCTTTGTAACCGAGTCGGCTGAGACTGCTGTCCGCGTTCAGATGACCTCGGAGCTGGGATGGAAGAAGTGCGAACGATGCTGGCATTGGGAGCCCACCGTGGGAATCGCTCCCGCTCATCCCACCCTGTGTGCCCGCTGCGTGGAGGCTGTCACTGTGCACCTCTCAGTCTAAAATAAGATCGACGATAGGATGCTAGAACAAGCAGAAACTCCTCACTTAGGCAGGGGCGCAGATCGGAGGCGGCGGGGTTGGTCGGATGCAGGCAGTTCTTGGCGGTAAACAAGGAGCGGATCTTTCGGAACCTAACCTAGGAATCTAGCACCGAGGTTGGGCCCGACGCGACGAGCCTGACGCAGGACCAGACGAGCTCGAAGGATTTGTTGAAGAGAGGATCCAACGGCACTGGTGCGCCAGTGGGAACGGGGTGCACTACCGGCGGGAGGTGAGCTTCGAAGAGGATCGGTGCCGGGTGAAGAACCGCCAGGCAGCCGAGACGTTGGTGGTGCTGAGAAACCTGACTCTTGGACTCGACGAACTGGAGCGTGACCGCGGCAAAACCCAGGCGGCATCGCTGAAGACTTGGATGAAATACTTAACCTTCGGGACGGCCCACGGGCTGCTGGGGCGCTGAGGGGGAAGGAATCTGAAGGAGGGCAAGATCACAGGAAATCCGCGCCCAGACGAGCAGGCCAGACGCCGAAATCCGCGCGGCCAGGGGGCATCCGGCACGCCGCCGCTCTTCCAAGGTAGACAAACCCGGCAACGCCACCGGGTCATTACCCCCTCCCCAAATCCAGATAAATTCGCCTAAGACCCTTTCACCGCATGACGCGACTGCCGCCGAACTCAGGCTGATGGAACAAGTAGAATTATCCTTCAATTCAAGGCCTCTAATAATAGTCGGAAAGAGAACAATTCCGCTCTGAAGCCTTGGGGCGAAGAGAAAATAACCTTAAATTGTGAATAGCTGTTAATAACAAAAACAATGTCATTCCTGTAATTTGGTTGACCTAGCGTGCTGTTTTCTCTAGCTAACACCCAGTTATCCGCGCTCGCTCTCTGCAAGGCCTGCCTTGGTGAGCGATTTTTGGTCCTATAGGATCCAAAATTACGAATTGAATCATGCTGAAATCGAAGACGTTTCTTGGGGTGGACTTCGGGGCTGGAAGCCTGAAGATTGCCGAATTCGAACCCGCTGTTGGCGGGGGTTTGAATCTTCTTCGGTTTATTGTGAAACCTTTAGGGCTCGCGGGCTCTCAAGATGCCGCCCGAGATGGAATCCTAAAGAAGGCCTTGGCCGAAGCCCTCACGGAAGGTGCCTTTGTTTCGCGGAAGGCTAATATCTCAGCCCCGGGCTATCAGGTCTTCTCTAAGTTTGTTAAACTTCCTCCGATTGATGCCTCGAAGGTCACTCAGATCATTCAATATGAGGCTCAGCAAAATGTTCCTTTTCCGTTAGCTGAAAGTGCTTGGGATTACCAGATTTTGGGATCGACCAGTGACGTGGGCATGGAGGTCCTGTTAGTCGCCATTAAGTCCGAGACTGTTGAAAAACTCTTGGCCGCGGGCGAAGGGGTCGGTCTCAAGATGGAAGTTGTCGATGCGTCAATCGCCGCGCTGGCAAATGCTTTTCGATACAACTACGAAGACGCCCAAGGCTGTTCCCTCCTGATAGATATTGGGGCTAAGACCAGCAACGTCCTTTTGTTTGAAAAGAACAAATTCTACGTTCGAACAGTTCCGGTTGGAGCCAACACGATCACTCAAGAGTTCTCGGTGGAATCAAAGACATCCTTTGCAGAATCTGAAAAATTTAAGATTGCTCAAGGGTTTGTGAGCCTCGGTGGTGCTTATGAGGAACCTGATGATATCCGCGTTGCAGCGGTCTCTAAGGTCGCTCGCAATGTTCTTACTCGCCTGCATCTGCAGGTTAACCAGACCATTCAGTTTTATAAAACGCAGCAAGGCGGCACTTCTCCTCAGCGGGTTTATTTGTGCGGCGGCGGTTCGGTGATGGCCTATTCGGCGGAGTTTTTCTTCGAGAAGCTCAATTTACCTGTCGAATATTTCAACCCGTTTCGCCGAGTCACCATCGATCCCTCGGTCATTCCTGAAGAATTAGAGAAGGTCGCATCTTCTTTCGGTGAGGTTGTTGGATTGGCACTTCAGTCTATTGCTGTCTGTCCAATTAATCTGAATTTGATGCCGCGGAGCTCCAAGGACCGACAGGCGTTCAATACCAAAAAGCCCTTCTTTGTGGTGGCGGCCTTCGCTGCAGCGTTAGGGGTTTGGTCAGCGGGACTCTTTTATTCTCAAGTCACTGGCGTCCGAAATGAGGGTGCTAGCAAAATCGCGGAAAAGGTGAGTCCTTTGGCCGCGGTAGAAACTAATCTAAAGTCCGAAGAAACAAAGATCGCCGAACTCAAGGAACAGGTATCTCAACTTTCCGATTACCTCCATGAACGGACCTATTGGCCAGAGATCCTAGTCGAAGTGCGTCGTATCTTATTGGAAGCTGAAACGTCCTCGTCTCAAAAAGTGGGAGTTCCTGTGGGGATATGGGTGGACTCGTTCTACTCAACTGAACCGGTGGTGCCCCTTGCCGAAGCCGGGACGGAAGAAGCCCCCAAATTCATGTCTATGAACATGGAAATGATGCGGCGCTATGGTCTGATTAAGGGTCCGCCCCAGCCTGGCGAACCAGGGGGTGGAGGGCCAGGGGGGCCGAGTGCGGAAGGTTCTGCCGAAGGCGCCGCCGAAGGGGCACCAAGAGCCCCTAAAGCAAAAGCTGTCTCGACCAATGAGGTGTCGATCATTAACCTTAAAATTCGGGCGGTTAACCTTCAGAAAATCAAGCAAGAAGCCAATGGCTCTCTCGCTTATGCTTTAGAAGCAGTGGCTAAAGCGAGTCCGCTTTTTGATGCCTCAGAGACCCAACTCTCTGGGAACTTAGATCAAGTAGATGACACTGACCCATCATTTACATTTCCGCTCAAACTTAAACTAAAGCGCCCAATTAAGCTCTGATATGCCTTGGATAAGAAAAAATCTGGCCTTTGTCATCAGCTTATCGGTGGCGCTACTCCTTCTAATTGCTGGGACTGTTTATCTGTTCGTAGCTCAAGAGGACGCCGACGTCGCCAATGGCGGGTTGGAGGCAAAAAAAACCGAGTATGACGCTCTGGTTAAGCGGGAACCCTTCCCCAATGTCAAAAATATTGAACTGGCCAAGGTTGAACAGAAACGCCTCGCGGAACTTAAGCTCAAGGCGCGCCAGACTTTTTCAAAGGCTCCTAAGTTTGAAGCCCTCGACGATGCCTCTTTCAAATTATTGCTCTCTCGAACCATTGCAGATCTGGAGCAGGAAGCAGATCGCAAGGGAGTCAAGCTGCCGGTTGGAACTGGGACCGGCTCAAAGTACAGTTTTACCTTCGATACTCAACGCAAGGAGTTAAGATTGGCTCCGTCCACCCTCGAACCGCTCGCCCTTGCTCTCACTGATATCAGCAACTTGAGTCAAATTCTTTTCGCCTCGAGAATCCATTCGCTGATTACTATTAAACGCTCCGCGATTGGCACAAATGAAACAGCCGGATCGGGTGATTTGCTGACCAAAAAGACCACGACAAATTCGGTCGTTGGGGCCTTTGTCTGTGCCTACGAACTTCAGTTTCAATGCTTCTCAACCGAATTGGCTGAGGTTTTCAATCATCTCGTGTCCGCCCCCAACGCTTATGTTTTAAAGATGGTCAATATCGACCACAGTTCGATTGAATCAGCGGAGGCGCCAGCAACACCCTTACCGATGACCCCAGCGATGGGTATGATGAATATGTACAGCCGCTACGGAGCACGCCCAGGAATGGGAATGGGAATGGGAATGGGAATGCAACCCGCTCCGCCCCAAGCTGCGGCTCCAACGTCAGGGCGTCTCGGAGAAATCGTCTTAGAGCAGAAGCCGCTTAAAGTGACTCTGGGACTTGAACTCGTTCGCTTGAACGCCGATGCCTTAGCCGCGGCCTCGGGGGCTCCTAAGTCACCCCGGCAACAGGATCCCAAACGGTAGAAAATCCATGGACTTCCTTAAGAAACATTATGAGAAGCTAATCTTGGGCTTCGTTCTCCTCTCCGTTGCCGGCGTAGCTCTCTACTTGGTACTAACGGTGGGCCAAGTCCGTGGCGATCTCGATAAGGCTCTCGAACAATTCGCTGGAGCCAAACCAAAAGAGCTTCAACCTGCTAATCTCAGCACAAACGAGAGTGCTTTGATCAAGGTGACCCACCCGCGTGCTGTCCTTCTTGGCACTCTAGATCACTATACCTTCAATCCGGTCCCGTGGGCCCGTGGAGCGAATGGTCGGTTGGACCGAACCAAACCCCGCCCCGACACTGGTGCCGCGGGTCTTTCTTATGCCCGAACTCAAGAACTTCTCCTTGAAATTGCCTTCGCTCAAGTCGCTGGGACTCCAGAAGCTCCGCGATACCAGTTTATGATCCGCAAGGATTTTGAGAAAAAGAGTGCAGATCGTCGATCGTCTGTCGAATCCGTTGCGGTCGGGGGAGGGAATAAAGATCAACTCTTCAAACTTCTTGAAATAAGGGGCCCGAAAGAAGATCCATCTGAATTTAGCTGCGAACTTGTCGCAACCCGTGAACCTTTCGTCCTTAGTAAAGTGAAGACCTTCAAGAAAGTCCGAGGCTATTCCGCCGACCTACATTATGAGGCGGAACGTAAGGATTTCTCCCAGAAAAGAGTCGGTGATTCTATTAATTTATCCGGTGTTTCATATAAGATTGTTGCAATCGAAAAAGATGAGTTGGTAGTGTCCGCACCTAATTCCGTGCGTTCTACCGTGCTCAAATCTGCAACCCAATAGAGCCTCTCACCATGCCAGTTTCCCCTAGAAAAGAGAAGAACCCCATGACGAAAGTCTCAACCTTACTGAGCCTCGTTGCGCTCGTTTTCGCACTGTCTTCCATCCCTCTGCGCTCCTACGCTCAGGATGCCGCGGAGATTGCGGTCCGACGTGAAGAGAAAGCCATTGTGCTTCGCAATCTCTTGGCTTCAGCCGCAATTGCTTCGAAGCAAGGCGATCTCACCACGGCGGCAAAAGCTTACGAGGACGCTTGGAACCTGACTGAGGAACTGGGTGGTAATGTTGATAAGGAACGAGTCGCCACCGTTGAAGGCTTTGTAGCAACTCGGATGGCGCTGGCCTATGGTGCAGCCAAGCAGGGGGACTTCAAGGAGGCTGATCTCCAGGTCAAGCGGGTCTTGAAGATCGATACCACCAACATCAAAGCTAAGAATTTCAAGCGGGAGAATGATGAGCGTCTTGCTGGATTAGTCGGAAGGGTACCTTCAGAAGAGGCTCTCTCCTACATTGGCGCTGACCAGACAAATAAGCTCGCGGCGGCAATACATGTTCAAGATGGAAAATTAGCCTTTGAAATGGGCCACTTCGACCGAGCCGAAGTAAAACTCAAGCAAGCGCTCAAAATCGATCCCGATAACGCTGCCGCCTATCAGTACCTCAACATTATTCGCGAATCTAAATACTCGCGCGCTCACCGGCAGAAATTGCTCACCGACAAAGATAAACTGCTGGAAGTCGAGCAATACTGGGATCAACCGAAGACAAAACTCCCTGTCGGTAATCCATTCGCAAGAACCAACCGAATTTA
The DNA here is from genome assembly GCA_945898055.1 of Akkermansia muciniphila. Lineage (GTDB taxonomy): Bacteria > Verrucomicrobiota > Verrucomicrobiia > Limisphaerales > UBA9464 > SXXZ01. The sequence goes on from CAMDGV010000026.1 coordinate 34,752, forward strand.
CACTGGTGCCGGTCGGCAGGCCATTTATCACAAGATGGATACGATCATTCTTAATGAAGTTAAGTTCGAGGGACTGGGACTCCAAGAAGTTTTAAAATATCTCGACGAGCAGGTTAAGTTAAGGGATCCAGATAAGGCGGGAGTCAATTTCGTTGTAAATCCCTACATCGACATTCCAACGGCTCAGGGGGGTCTAGGAAGCATTGATCCTTTGACGGGTCAGCCTGCCACAACTCAGGCTCAGGAAGTAATTGAGCTCAGCGCGGTTAAGATCTCGATTAATCCACCGCTGCGAAATATGCGGCTCGCGGATGTGTTAGATGTTATCGCCAAGGTAGCTGAAAGGCCGGTTAAATTTACCGTGGAGGAATGGGGAGTGATGTTCACGCAACGCCTTGCTGAACCCATTCAGCTCCACACCCGATGGTGGCGGGTCAATCCAAACACTTTCATGGAAGGCTTGGAGAGTGTCAGTGGCTACAGCCCATCCGTTAGCGGCCAAGGCGGTCAGGGCGGTGGTGGTGGTGGTGGCGGTGGTGGTGGTCAGGGCGGTGGTCAAGGTGGCGGTCAGGGCGGTGGCGGAATTACCATCCCACGGGTTGAAGTCAGCGGCGGCGGTCAAGGTGGTGGTCAAGGTGGTGGCGGCCAAGGTGGTGGCGGTCAGGGCGGTGGCGGTCAAGGCGGTGGCGGTCAAGGCGGATCGGGGATCACGGGCGTTACTCGCACGAACATGACGGCAAATGTTCAAGTTCTAGTCAGAAACTTCTTTCAGGCCTGCGGCTTAAACTTCCCTCAAACGGCTGCCCTAGGTGGCGCTGGTGGTCAGGGTGGTGGATTGGGTGGTGGTGGCGGGTTCGGTGGTGGAGCCCAACTTGGTGCGGGTGGAGCAAACCCTGACCAAGATCAAAAGGCCCTCTTTTTCAATGACCGAACCGGCATCCTCTTTGTTCGCGCAACGCTCTCTGACTTAGATATAATCGAAAAGGCAATCCAGATATTAAATGTTGCCCCGCCTCAGATTGAAATCGAAGCTCGCTTTGCTGAGATTAGCCAAACCGATAACAAGGCCCTCGGATTCGATTGGCTCATGGGGAATATTCTCTTGGGTGGTGGAAAATCGGCAATCTCCGGCGGAAGCGCCCCTAGTTTTGCGGGGGCCCCATCAGCGGCTAATCCTGGTTCTACCTCTGTCGATGGAAGTCAAATCCTTCCGGGTGGAGTTTTCCCAGGAACAACGCCTCTGAATCTTGCAACACCCGGCGCAAACGACCAACTAATCACGGGCGGAATTCGAAATTCCACTGCTGAAGGCGGCACAATTCCTCCTCTCTTGAGTCTGACGGGGATCCTCACTGATCCTCAATTTAAAGTCGTTGTTCGGGCCTTGGAACAGCGCGATGGAGTCGATCTTTTGTCCGCTCCCAAGGTCATTACCCTGAGCGGTCGTCAGGCTCACATGGAGGTTTCGGATGTCCGAACGATTGTCTCGGGATTGAGTAACCAAGGCGGCGGCGGTGGTGGTGGTGGTGGTGGCGGCAACGCCGGTGGTTCTCAGGGCGGGGTCGGCAATAATGTCAACCAAGCCAATATCAGTCTGATCACTCCAGGAACTGTGTCGTTACCCTTCGGCCCTGTGCTGGATGTCATTCCCTATGTCAGCGCTGACGAGGTGTCCATTCAAATGACCATTCTCCCGACAATCACCGAATTCCTCGGCTATGATGATCCGGGTCCGTTCGTTCCACAGATTCTCGGACTCACCTCGGGTTCAGCTGGGCTGAGCAGAACTGCCGCTTTACCCCTACCTCGACTCCGCGTTCGTATGGTCACCACCAGTGTCATAGTTTGGGACGGCCAAACCGTGGTCCTCGGTGGCCTAATTGCAGAGGACAATGTTAAGTCCCGCGATAAAGTCCCGATGCTTGGCGATATACCGTTTCTCGGTCGCTTGTTCCGCAGTGAGAGCAGCAGATCTACCAAGAAAAATTTGATGATCTTTGTGACTGCAACAATCATTGATCCAGCAGGGAAGCGGGTTCATTCACCCGAAAATCTAGCCTACGATCCTTCCACTATCCCGTCGCAAACCGCACCGGCTAAGTGATCACTCTTAACGGACCCTTAGATTGTCGAGTCGATGCCCTCCCGTGGTTCGGTCAGTGCAGCTAGCAAGCTCATGAAATTCAAAACTCCACAACCCCTCTGGGTTCTGATTGCCAGCACCGTTTTTGGGGTTGTCCCCCTCTCGGTCACTCTGGCTCAGTCAAGCGACCCTAGTTTGTCTCCTCGCTTGATCATCGAGGAGGTCGCGCCACTTTCGGTAGATGTCTCTGGGGTAGATATTCGGCTCCTCGGATCCTCCTCGACTCCGGCCGCACTCGTTGGTGATCAGATGAATGCCTCGTTAGCGACCTCAGGCTCAAATGGGTTTCTTGTCTGGCAGGATAATGCGATCGATGGCGATGGGTTAGGAATAGGGACCCGGTTTTACAATCTGCAAACGGGGGCAGCCAACCCCAAAATCCTCCAAGTCAACCAAGACCCCTTGTTTGATCAAGAGAACGCCAAGGTCGCCGCTCTCGCGAATGGGATGGCAATTGTTGTATGGCAGTCCGGAAAGTCAGGAAATCAGTCAATCAAAGGGCGATTCCTCAGTAGAGCGGGTCTCCCTCTTGCGGATGAGTTTACTCTTGCGCAGGGCACTGTCGACTCTTCCAAAGCACGACCTTCCGTGGCCGCTCTCCTCAATAACTCCTTTGCTGTCGTATGGGAGTCAACCGGCCCAGATGGTGTTAGTAAGAAGATTCACCTACAGAACTTCGATGCCTCCGGTAAATCGTCCAGCAGTCTTCGGGTTCTCGGTACTTCAGGTGATGTTGACCGTTTGCCGAGTCTCACTGCACACTCGGATGGCTCAGTCTCCGTCGCTTGGGTTGCGGAAATGGCGTCTAGAGACGTTTTAAATCTTGGAGGCGAATCGACACGCCAAGAGGTTAACTCAGATATATTTTCCCAGCGAGTCGCCGCGGATGGCAAAATCGGAACCCTTGTTTGGGTCAACGGTGCAAAGTCTCCGTGCGACGCACCTTCAATCGCAGCCTTGGCAGATCATTCAGTCTTAGTCGGCTGGAGTGAATATTCTCTGAGCTCATCGTCCGGGTGGGATATTCGCACGACTGTAGTTGATTCTGCTGGTGTCATCTTAAGATCGTCTTCCGCCCTCAATACCTACAGACCGTTTGAGCAGGTGGGCCTCTCCTTTGCTAAGGGTTCAGGAGAAATAATGGCAGTCTGGAATAGCCGAGGAGCTGATGGATCAGGACTCAGCGTAGTCGCTCGCGCCATCGATCTAAAAGGTCAACCGGTGGGCGATGAGTTCATAGTCAATACAACCCGCCTCAACGACCAAATGGTCCCAGCCGCTGCGCCATCACCTCACGGCTATCGAGTTGTCTGGAGTGGATTAGGCGGAATGGAAAGCGGCGTTGATTTGGCAGCGAAAGATCTTCGAACGATCTCAACGGTGGGCAGACGTTCGATTAAACTGAGTTGGGACTCGATCGTCGGATCAAAGTATACCGTTCAAACCTCAACCGATCTTAATCAGTGGCAGACATGGCAGGTTATTCCCTCGGCGTTATCGCGTCAGCAGTCGATGACCTTCGATCCGAGTTCTGTTCCTAACACTTACTTCCGGGTCAAACTTGACCGCTAAATTATGCGCTCAATCTCAATCATTGGTCTCTTTGTCATCCTGCTTCAGGTAGTTAGCCTTCGCGTTCAGGCTTTCTCACTGTTGGGCCCATTCTCCTCCTGGCAAACTCCGGATATCGGATACGATACCGTCTTTGCTGCCTTTGAGCAGGGGGGACCCCGCTTAAGAGGCGATGAATACCGCCTCTCGACTCCCATTGTGACCTACGGCGTTGATGGTTCTTTTGCCGAGTATTTTGGTGCGCGAGGTATGCAGGCCATCGATGAGGCTTTTGCCGTCTTCAATGGCATCACCAATGTCTCGGCGATGAGTGAGAATCTGACCGAGTATCCCTTGAAATCTGATGGGGTCAATCCAACGGCTAAACTCCTGGGTCTTTTAGATCTAAAGACCACGGTGATGGCTTACACTTTGGCCTCAATGGGGTTAACTGCTCCAGATCGGTGGTGTTGGTCTGTTCGCTCACGAGACGCAGGCCCGCCTCCTAGGTATTCGGTCGCCAACTTCAATTACGATCCGATCTCGGGTAGGCCTTCACGCTATGTGAACGGAACCCTCTATTCCTACGTAATTCGAGAAATTTTTGATGACGGTGCGCCGGTTCTCTGGGATGCACGTGAGATCCCTATCGACTCTGCCAACCCAAACATTGCGCTCGCTTCCATGGTGAACAATGCAGTTCAAGCGACGGGCGACGACCGTCTTATCCGAGCAGTGAATCCTTTTGGTCGATACTTCACTGGACTGACTCGGGATGATATGGGTGGATTGCGTTATATTTATCGCCCTGAGAATCGAAATTATGAGGGTGCTCCTCAGGGTTCAACTCGAGGAAGCGGAGTTATATCCAGCCAGGTGGGGGCTTCAGGGCCGCTAGAATCTCCGTGGACCATAATTGACGGCGCGGGATTCATCGGAACAAACGTTCTAGGGGGTGGTGGAACAGTGCGACCGTTTGCCAATTTGGGTGTCCGGGCAGGGGTTGACAAGGTTCGCTTTCTGCGGGTCAATTTGGATCCAATTTTGCGAATCTCCCCATTCCCAGTCATTATCTCTTATCCTGAGATTGTGATCTCTAACGGGGTTCCGATTCGGCAAGTTATCTCACGAACGCAAACCGTGCCTGATTATGTTTTTAGCGCCGCCGACAACGGTGTAACGCCTCCGGCGCCCCTAGTGACTATACAAACGCAATTGACTTTCGTTAACACGAGTGTTGGCGGTGCTGAAGGCCCTGGAAACATCGAACCGATTGGTGGTATTATATTTAGCAAACTAGGAATCTACACTTTGAATACTGGAAATACTGACGAAGAGGACGGAATTCCTGGCGTTCTTTGGTCATCCTTTGATGGATCAACCAACGCGCCCGTTGTTTACCCGGTTGGCACGCGGCTTTCTGATCTTGAGTCTACGCGGCTTTATCTACCGCGAAATTAATTTAGCTCCCATGAAACTCGTTTTAAAAGAATTTTGGAAACTCAGTCAGCTTGGTCTGTTTGGGTCTCTTCTTGTGAGCGGCGCTGTGTCTGCTCAGACTTCTTTCTACAATGGAGGCGTCTTTACAGTAGACCGTCCAATTGATGCAGTAAATTTTGTTAACGAGGGGTCCTTTACTTCGTCGACTTTCGACCTGTTTTCCACCCGTAATACTCGCTCTTACTATAATTCAGGGCGGCTTTCGGTTTCTCTCGGAATGGAATTTTTGACTATTGGCGACTCAGGTCTGCGCTCGCCGGCGTCTAATATCGAAAATGCACAGGGGGGAATCATTCAGGGAGACGGTGATTCAATTTTGTCCTTCGGCTTTCCTGAGGGTCAATCTTACACTTACGGCGATGGTGGGTATCTAATCTTTGACGCCGAAAAAATCCTGAACCGAGGGACAATTTCTGCTTCATTCTGGGGCGATATTTCTTTTTCAGGTCAGACTGTTGATCTACGAAGATCCACTGTAGCCACTTTATCTCGGGAGGGAACTGAATCGACTCGGTTTGTTTACCTTGATCCTCCACAGATTTGGGTGGCCAACACTCCGGGCGGAGTTGCTAATAATTATTGGGGTGTCGCTCTGAGTGGTGTTGATCTAGCGGCCTTGGCGGTTCCGCAGGTGACGAAAGAGACGTTTATCACGGCCACAGGCCCGCTGACTGTGTCTAAAACCAACGCTTTGGTTACTATTCAATTCCCAGTCTCTTTAGAGCTAGATCCAGGAACACCGGAAGCTAACCCTGATCGATGGTTTGGAGACGAGATAACTTCCTTGGGTCGTCCAGTTGTGCCGGCTTTAGCGTACGTTCAAACCAATGTTGTAAATTCCTCAAACAATATAGTTAAAGCGATCTTTATTATAAATAGAAATCCAGACGTTCTGGCTTCTGCTAATATCGGTCCTGGAGGGCTGTCTGCCTCCTTTGGATATATTCTAACAAACAATACGGCGGGAAATGTTGATTTTCAATCTCTTCGGGTGAATGAGTCATTTACTACCGGACCAACAAATCTTTATGGAAGAGGTTTTACTGATCCATCGACCCTGGTGCCGGTCACAATTAGGGTCAGCCGTCTCCCGAGCGAAACAATTGCGCTCACTCGTGAGGATCGCTTGCACTTGGGAAATGAACTAAATCCGTTGAATAAGCTTTCCCGCTCTAATCTTTTGGTCAAACTCGGTGAAGCTAGGTCAGGAATTAACTCTTCAATCACGTCGGATTTATTCACCAAGGGTTATTTTGAGGGGGCCCCTGCGGGTGGTCTGAGTTACACCAATCAGATTAGTACTAATGACTATGCCGCCTACAGTTTTTCGATTACCTCGTTGCCCTCTAGGATCCCGAATCCGACTAACAGCAGCTTCTTCTCCCGCTTGCTAAGGCTCCCCGGCTTTCCCGCCCGACTCGCCTCAAGATTACAGACTCAGAATGAAATTGGTAGTGCGACCAATCTTGCTGGTCGCGTCCGTGTCACTAGTGAGCTTTTGAATCTTGAAGACGCTCGGATTCGTGCTCACGGTGTGGTCAATCTGAAGGCTAATCATGTCTTGACCTCGACCAACACGAGTATCGCCGCACCCTACGTCGCCTATGATTTGGGATCAACCAACGGTTCATTAGTCTACGGAGGATTCAATCCAATTGGGCAACCGAATCTGACAGGAAGCGTTAAGGTTTATGCAAGCTATTGGACAAACACAGTTGAATTCCCGGTAGCAACCGATACCGAAACAAATATTGTCACTGGGACAACCTCATTTCAGATGTTAATAGTCGATGCAGACTTTGAGCCTCTTCAGAAATCAGGCGAGTTGGTTGGACTAAAATTAAGAGCTACGAATCTCACAACACTTGATCCAATTTCTATTTCGCTTCAGGACCCTGGTACTATCTCTGGCGGCATCGAGGGTTCTAGTGCTGGAGTACGGACATTGGGAAGCGAACAGATCGCACCGATTACAGAGAACTGGACAAATAGTGCTGAGATCGTGCTGTCGGGATTCATTGGATTAGGCCATCAAACCTTCCCGAAACTTAAGAATTTTACTAACACCAAGAGCGCGAAGGTCTTAGCTGAAAAGATTGTTTTCTCGAACGATGATCAATCGTCTCTGCAAACCTTTCTCAATCAGGGTGCCATTGAGTCCTCGGGCTTTATGAGCTTGTCTGCCGCTGTTTTTAGAAATGAGGGCACACTTACTGCGGGTAATGTTTTTAATCTGTCCGCTACAGAACTGGCATTGGATTCGATATCGCCGACAAATGGGGTGGCTATCACTGCTGGTGCTGGTTTAACAATTTTAGCAGATAAACTTTCCGTCTCTGCAGGCGGTTTGATTAAGGCGACCGGCACTTTGACCTTGGATGTTGCCACTCATTTTGTGGCCGCTGGTGGGTTTAGTTCGGGTCCGAACCTCCTCTCACTCTCGGCTTCGAATGTACGGTTGATGCGAAATGCGGTTACCAACAACTTACAAGGAGTCAGTGTTTCGTTAAAAGCGCCTCGATTTGGTCGGTCCTCTCTTCAATGGGCGGGGAGTGATTTAGGTCTGATTAAAAGTGGTTTTACTAATAACTCTGCTCTGGGGGCTTTAGCTTTAGACGTTGATGAGTTTGGATCGATAGAGATTGCTTCGACTAGCGGTTCGAACGGGGCAGTCTATGTCCGACAATTGAGGCTAGGTAAAGGGTTTACCTACTTTATTAACACCAATGGAATCATTGATCCTGATGGGCTGAAAGCGGCTCTTGAGATCAGGCCTGGGATGACACTCTATTTCAATTCTGTCTCGGTTGATACGAATGAGATTAGTGGGACACTTCTAGATGGCCAGATTGGGGGCCAACTTCGCTTTATACCGGCTTTGGCCCGCGGTCAGGTAGGTGGCAACATTGTTACTGATCTTGGCGGTGGTTTTAGTGTCAGTGCCCCGTGGTCGGTGCAATATAGTGCAACTTTGGATTCAGATGGGGACGGCCTTGTCAATGCAGTCGATGCAACGCCATTTTCAGGTGCCTTAGTACAGACGAAGATGGTTCAATTGCAGGGGAGGCCCTACTTTGAGATTTCTTGGGCTGCTGCGGTGGGCACTCGTTACGAGATTATGGCAAATGACCCGGTGGCAGCTTCAAAGTGGATTTCGCTGTCTGTCCTCCAGAATAAGTCAGCTAAATCTGACGTTCTGAAATTCTATGATCCGGTTGATCAGGGTTCTGGAGCGAGGACTTATCGGGTGGTTTATACACCATAACTTTACCTTTTCGAGGCGCTAGAGGTTTTCTCTAGCGCCTTTTTTATGTGATATGTCTAGGCCTCACAGGTGGAATTGGAGCCGGTAAGAGTCTCTCTGCCGAATTCCTCCAGCATTTAGGAATTCCGCTCCTCGACACCGATAGCTTGGCCCGTGAACTCGTGCGTCCGGGGGAGAGAGGATACTTGGCTGTTTATGAGTCCTTCGGCCCACTTTTTTTTCTAGCGGATGGGACCTTGGATCGACCAAGGATGGCCGCATTGGTCTTCGCAGATCCCCAAGCCCTCCGCCGTTTAGAGGCCATTTTACATCCCCTTATCCAAGCCGCTTGGGAAGCTTGGATCCATAAGTGCCGAGAGAGGCGGGAGCCGTTAGTCTGTGTGGTAATACCCCTTCTTTTTGAGAAGAGCTATCAGGCTGTTTTCTCGGTGACGGTTGCGGTCATTTGCAGCAATTCGACTCAGTTAGATCGCCTCCGGTGCCGAGGGTGGACCGATTTAGCGATTCAACATCGTCTCGCCGCTCAGCAGGCGATGAGCCAAAAGGCGGAACAGAGTCGATTTGTTGTTTGGAACGAAGGAACTATCGCGACACTGAAGGATCAGTGGGTAAAGATTTTAGCGACCCTAGAGACTGACGAGCAGACTAGATAGTCGCTATTTGCTACCAGGTTTGGTGACTGGAATATTGGTAAGATCGGCCGGTAGATTGTCGGGATGAAAAGTCTCAACAGTCAGTCGGATAAGCTCAAAGAGTGGGACGCCTAGGTCGAGGTGGTCGTTAGATCGATTGACGACCATCGCGACACCGGAGACGTGTCCTTGGAGCCCGAGGACAATCTGGATCGTTTCAAGGGCCCGACCGCCTTGAGTGACCACGTCTTCCACGATGAGACAACGTTCCTCAGGGCGTATCTTGAAGCCTCGGCGTAGAACGAGCCTACCCTCCTCCTTCTCCGCAAAAATGAAGCGGCACCCGAGTTGTCTTGCAACTTCCTGACCGATAACGAGTCCGCCCATTGCTGGAGCCACCACCGTCTCAATCGTAAGATGTCGGACCTTCTCTGCCAAAGCGGCGCCCAGTTGTTCGACAAGGGGCATCTGTTGTAAGGCGAGGGCGCATTGAAAGAATTGGCGACTGTGAAGTCCGCTTCGTAATAAAAAATGACCTTCCAAAAGGGCACCCGTTTGGCGGAAGAGATCGAGAGCTTCTGCAGTCGTCATGGATCGAGGGTAAGTGGAGTGGAGGTGAGGGACGAGTGGATTTGTTTAGACAGTCTGATTAGAGGGGCAAAGCGAGCTGATCTCGCATTCTGTGCAATTAGGTTTCCGAGCTCCACAGCGCCGTCGCCCGTGCCAGATTAGCCAGTGACTGAAATCGATCCAGCGATCCTTTGGGATGAGATTTACAAGGTCAGACTCGATTTCGATCGGCTGGGTGGCTGCGGTGAAGTGGAGGCGCCCGGAGAGTCGGGCGACATGGGTATCGACAACGATTCCGGCGGCAAGCTTGAAGGCACAGCCTAGAACGACATTGGCCGTTTTACGACCGACGCCAGCCAATTGGACGAGGGCTTCCATCGTCCGGGGAACTTCCCCGCCGTGGTCCTCGATAAGTGAACGGCAGCAGGCTTGGATATTCTTTGCTTTATTTCGGAAGAGTCCGATGCACCGAATGTCAGTTTCGAAAGTGAGAGGATCAGCGTTGGCGTAATCAGCGACCGCGAGGTACTTTTTGAAGAGACCTGCGGTAACCGTATTGACCTGTTTATCGGTGCACTGTGCCGAAAGGATCGTGGCAATCAGTAACTCTAAAGGGGTTGAAAAGTTCAGTTCACAGTGTGCGTTCGGATAGGTGGCTTGGAGTAGGGCGCTGATCTGATTGACTCGATTTTGTCGGGCGGCTTTGGACTCCCGTGGCATGGGCGTGAGTGTCGGCCGGTTGCGCATCGATGCAAGCGCGATGCGGTCGGGGATTGGGACGGACAAGGAATTTACCCCAGAGTTGAGGTCTCTCGCTTAGCTTGGACGAGGATTGTCTGTCAACTTTGAGGGAACTTTGTCGAGGCGAGACTGTTTTCCTAACAAGTTCCCATTTGGGGTTTAAGCATTTTAGCTCCAGAGTTGTCCGTCTTTGATTTACACATACCATGTCTAGTTTTCCTTCAGGTCATCCCAATTCCCTTGGCCCAGTTACCCGGGGTCCTTCTAAGCCTCGGCGGTCTTTGTCGAGTTCCAAGGCGGAATCTGTGGCGCCCAAGCCGGGGGTCTTAGAGACAGCCGCGCCGCCCGAGGAGTTTTCCTTTGGGTTAAAGCCTCGTGAGATTGCGCGGCATTTAGATCGATTTGTTATTGGTCAAGCAGAGGCGAAGAAGGTTCTAAGTGTGGCCTTGTGCGATCATTTTCAACATGTCCGACGGTGTTTAGCCGGTGAAGAGGTCTTGTACTATCAGAAGCAAAATGTGCTTTTGCTGGGGCCGACAGGAGTTGGAAAGACCCATTTAATTCGATCTGCGGCTGAGTTAATTGGTGTGCCCTTTATCAAAGCGGACGCCACTAAATTTAGCGAGACCGGCTATGTGGGTGGGGACGTCGATGATTTGGTCCGGGATCTCGTTCGGAAGGCGGGAGGAAGTGTGAAGAGAGCCTCTTATGGAATCATCTATTTGGATGAAGTTGACAAGTTGGCGACCCGAGGTGAAGGCGGAGGGCGGGATGTTTCAGGTCGGGGTGTGCAGACGAATTTGCTTAAATTAATGGAAGATGGCGATGTGCCGATTGTCTCGCCCAACGATATGACCGGCCAGATTCAGTCGGCGATGTCGACAATGCGCGGGGCTGGAAGTGCCCAGCCGGAGACGATTAATACGAGGCATATTCTTTTTATTGTGAGCGGGGCTTTTGCGGGGATGGAACGTTTAATCCGAGACCGTTTGTCGCACTCTTCTGAGGAGGTGTCGCTCGGTTCAAAGTCAAAACTGGTTCGGATGAAGGCCGACGATTTATTTGCGCAATCAATGACTGCGGACTTTATCCAATACGGTTTAGAACCTGAATTTGTGGGGCGTCTTCCGGTGCGAGTAGCGTGTCACGGTTTGGATACTGGGCATCTGTTTGATGTACTGCGTCGGAGCGAGAGCAGTTTGGTGCGTCAGTATGAGAGGGCTTTTGAAGCCTATGGAATTCAAGCGGAGTTTACCGATGCTGGGCTGCGGCATCTCGCTGAACTAGCTGCCGGAGAAAATACAGGAGCACGGGGATTGATGACGGTCTGTGAGCGAGTTTTTCGAGACCTGAAGTTTGCGTTGCCCTCGAGTCGGGTTCGTTGCTTTAAGGTGACCCAGGAGCTCGTGGCAGATCCGGTTAATGGGTTGAAACGACTGCTCGCTGGTGCGCGGAAGTCAGTTAGTTCTCCGGCAAAATCCATCTCCCAGAGCGGAACCGATAGCTGAAGCACTCAGTTTATAGAGGCCAATTGACCGCTTTAAAAACCAGGAAGTTTTGAAGAATCAAACGTAAACAGATCTAATTTTGACACTTGAGACCTAATCGATGCAATTTCTTTACAAGGGCTGCGTTGACAGGGCGTGCTGGCTTCGGTAGGTCCTCACAGGCAGTTTTTAGAATTCTTCCCGCTTCCTTATGAGCTACGCCCTTGGCGAACAAGTGCTCGTGTTGAACCGGCTCTGGCAGGCGGTTAACGTCTGCAGTGTCCGGCGCGCTTTAACGCTCCTTTTTGAGGGCCAAGCGCAGGTCGTTTTCGAGGCGGGCAGCGGTGATTTTCGGACCTTCGATTTCAATCAGTGGCGTAATTTTTCTGATAGAGCGCCGGAGGCAGACATGGCGGTTCGAACAATCTCATTTCAGATTCGGATTCCTCGAGTCATCCTTTTGATGAGTTTTGACCGACTGCCTAAGAAAGAGGTCAAGTTTACTCGGCACAATATCTTCGAGCGGGACCGAAATATGTGTCAATATTGTGGTCGAGTCTTTGATCGAAAGGACTTGAATCTAGATCACGTGGTGCCACGGGACAGGGGAGGTCCAACGACTTGGGAGAACATTGTCTGTTCGTGTATTCCCTGCAATACTCGGAAGGCGAATCGGACGCCGATTGAGGCTCATTTGCGACTTGTTCGAAAACCGAAACGGCCCAAGTGGAGGCCATTTGTGCAAGTGAGCTTTGGGCTTCCTATGCACGATAGTTGGAAGCATTTTCTCGATCTCGCTTATTGGAATGTTGAGTTGGGTGAGGAAGTCGGTGGCTGAAGGTTCAGCCTTGGAGATAAGATGAAGGCAGTGACCGATCGTGCGCTCAAATTGAGACGGAAACGAGGCTGAGCTAGTGCCGGAAGAGTGCGAGAGAGGTGAAGAACGCGACAGCACTCGAATAGGCGACCATGCCGAGACCCACGCCCATAGGAATTAGTTGATTGTTGGCAAAGACGAGCAGAGCTAATCCTGGAAGGCCGGTGAGGAGGGCTTCTCCAAGGAAACAAGCGGCGGCCAAACCCCTCGGAGCTTCTGAGATTCTGTCCGACATCCAAAAGCGATAGTGCCCTTCCCCCATGGTGCGCATCACCCAAGCACTTTGCAGATTGCGGGCGGCAACGAGTGCGCTGGTGGTGCCGACTGCGATGGCGAGGGTAGGTTGGCAACCCGTGAGCAGGGCGGCGACAAAGTTAACTGGAATACCCCAGCGCCAACCAAGGCGGCGCGCCAGAGGGTTCCCTTCTAAGGTAAGATTGGGCGTTGCGATCCAAGTGGAAAAAAGATCGGCACAACGACCGATTAAAGCGATGCCGGCGAACATCCACCATCCCGTCGAACCGAACGGTAGTAAGTCCTCCGGGAGCATCGATAGCACAGTTGTCTCTAGGTCTGCTAGTTGCGGAATCACGTCTTTCCGTAAATTTGCTCAGGGGTTTCTAACCGTGGTTCGGTGACGGTAATTGAGCCGTTCTCGTGAACACTCCGGAAGAAACAAGAGCGGTAGCCCTCGTGACAGGCCGCGCCCGTTTGTTCCACCTGAATGAGAAGCGTGTCGCCATCGCAGTCGTAGGAAATGTCCTTCACCCTTTGAACATGTCCGCTGCTCTCTCCTTTCATCCAAAACTTCTGCCGCGAACGGCTCCAGAAAAAGGTTCGATGAGTTTCAAATGTCTTTTCAAGAGACGCGCGATTCATCCAAGCCATCATTAGAACTCGGCCAGTGGACTGATCCTGGATAATGGCAGGAATGAGTCCGTCAGATGTCCATTTCAACTGTTCGTAAAAGCTCATGCTTCGTTGGGGAGCGGAAGGGTGGAGTAGGGGATAGCGTGGTGCAAAGCCTGCGGTCGAAAATTTGCTCAAGATAGCAGTAAGCCGACTGGGCAATGGTCGGATCCAAGCACCTCGGGGCGAATGTAGGCTTCTTGAATCCGGGGCTTGAGACAGGCCGAGACCCCAAAGTAGTCAATGCGCCAACCGACATTCCGAGACCGAGCACCCGCCATGGGACTCCACCACGTATAGTGACCTAATTCACTTGGGTGAAGCTGTCGGAAAGTATCAATGAATCCCGCCTCAAGGAGGGCTGAAAACCCAGCGCGTTCCTCGGGAGTAAATCCGTGGTTTTTCACATTAGCCTTCGGATTCGAGAGGTCGATTTCGGTGTGGGCGACATTAAGGTCGCCGCAGAAGATGACCGGTTTGGTCGTCTCCAAAGCTTGGAGATATTTTTGGAAAGCCGGATCCCATTCTTGATGACGGTAGGGAAGACGAATCAGTTCTCGTTTGGAATTTGGGGTATAGCAATTCACCAAGAAGAAGTCCGGAAATTCGGTGGTGAGGACGCGCCCTTCTCGGTCCTCTAAGAGCGAACCCAAGCCACGGCTCACCGAGAGGGTAGGAATACGGGTGAGAGTCAGAGTGCCACTGTAGCCCTTTTTCTCAGCAGAATTCCAATGGGCTTGATACCCTTCCGGCCAGGTGACCTCGACCTGTTCCTGCATCGCCTTCACCTCTTGCAGACAGAGAACATCTGGTTGTTCTGACCGGATGAAGTCGAGCAGCCCTTTTGATAAGGCGGACCTGACCCCATTAACGTTCCAAGAGATTAGTTTCAATGAGAGGAAGTTGGGCAGCGATCCGTCTTAAATCAATCCCAGAGCAGGCCTGTTCAGAGTTAATCCGCCGTGGAGTCACCCACTGCCCTAAAGAGTTGGGTTGGCAAAGGACAGTCCAGAGAGTCAGCAATGGCCCGGAGAAGTTCCGCTTCGGTGTCTTGGATGAAATTATCAGAAGCCACAGTGTGAGCGCAGGCATCGAGGATCCGTTGCTTGATCGGGAGGGAGGCGAGAACGAATTGATCCAAGACTGTGTCGACTTGGTCTAAATTACACTGGGCCAAGGGAAGCAATTGGAGGCCCGTTGCACTTTCACTTAATCGGGCCATACCGGCATCGAAAGCTGCGGACTGGCTCAAGGGATCATGGGTGCCGAGGTGGGCGAGGCAGGATATTAGAATTGCACCATTACTTAGGAGTAGATTTGGAGGGATGCGTCTTAAGGTGGGCCGTTCGGTGCGGCGGAAATGGATGTCGAGATGACGGCGGAGATTTTTCTGTAAGGCGTATTCGAAAAGATCTACCGAGTTATCTGCCTCAATCAAGGCGTCGACATCGTGTCGAAATTGGGTGTATTGGGCCGAGGAGAGGTGGCGTAGCGAAGCCGTGGCAAGATGGACTAGTGGTAGTCGATCGGGCCTAGGCAGAGAGGTCAGATGGGGAATCAATAAGGTTAATTCGCGCTGGCAGTCGGGTTGGGCCGTTCGCTGAAGTCGCTCCATTTGACCCGCCTGAATTTGAGGATCGGGATGCAGTAGCAAACCGTAAACCAGGGCCGAGGCACTCAGCGGGTCTAGGGTTGCCGCCGTCAAGGGAGCGGGCAATCTCGCTAGCAGCGTAGCGGCTAGTTTGAGTTGGGCTGCACCAAGGTGGCCGACCATCGAGGCTATTTCTGAGGGACGAGGGAGGCTGCGGGTGAGTTCGGAAGGACTTGCCTCAGCAAAGGCGGATGTTCCAACTGGGCTTGAGGGGAGCGTGCCATCGGAGATCAGTTGTGCGATCTCTGGATTAAAGTGGGGATCGAGTAAGCGGATGCGTTCCTCGATCGGGGGATGGGTGGCAAAGAAGCTGTTGAGGGCACAGGCAAAGAACATATGGGCTACAGGAGCAGCCTCTGGATTGGTAACAATTGAACCCGAACTGAAGCCGGCAATCTTCTTTAATGCATTGGCGATGCCCTCAGGATTGCGGGTAAATTGTACGGCAGAGGCATCGGCGAGATGCTCGCGTTGACGTGAGATGGCAGCTTGGATAGCGCGGGCAAAAAGTTGACCGATCCAACCAATGATGACGAGTCCAAGGCCTAAAATGAAAAGAGCCGCTACACTTCCGCCTTTCTCTTTGTTGTTCCGTGAGCTCCCGCTTCGTCCGGCAATTTCGAATAGAACACGGCCAATAAGGGTGATCCCAGAAATACCGTAAAGCCAACCTGTGAGGTTGAGATTTCGGCGCATATCACCATTGAGAATATGGCTGAATTCATGGGCGACGACGCCCTGTAATTCGTCACGATTTAACTGTTCAAGGCAACCCCGAGAGACAGCGACAGCAAAGTCACCAGTGGTATGGCCAGCGGCGAAGGCATTGATACCCTTTTCTGAGGCGAGCACAAATAAACTAGGCATAGGCACGCCGGAGGCGATGCTCATTTCCTCGACGATATTTAGTAGACGTCGCTCAGCGGGTTCGAGGGTTCCGGGTTCGATGGGTTGACCGCCGCACATCTCTGCGACAGCACTACCGCCGCCGGAAAAACGGGCCTTTCCGACCGCAACACCGATTAGGATCACCAGCAAGGTGCCGCCGCAAGAAACCGGAAACGTCTCAAAATCAAACCAAGAAGTACCGTGTGTCACTATTTTGGACACTAAGAGATGGACAGATCCGATGACGGCTGCGACTGCGAAAGCGTAAAGAATTAGCAATCGGCTGGTCTGCTGGCGGGCCGCTTGTTGACGCGCGAAGAAAGTCATGCCCTTCGGAATTCAAAGTAGTTAGAAGGAGACTTTGACACCTTGGCGTTCAGTGGGGTCTTCCACTATCCAAAGTTCAGCGACGGTAAAGTTGAAGGTATTAGCGATTAGATTGGAGGGGAAGACCTCCCGCTTAATATTGTATTCTGTGGCCGCATCATTGAAAGCCTGACGGGCGAAAGAGATTCGATTCTCTGTCGAGGTAAGTTCTTCTTGGAGAGCCATCATATTGGTGTTGGCCTTGAGGTCGGGATACGCCTCCGCCACCGCCAGTAGGCGACCGAGGCCCGCAGAAAGTTGACCTTCAGCCTGAAGCAATTGTTTCATGGCTGTGGGGTCAGCAGGATTCGTTGCAACACGACTGGCAGCGGTTGCAGCACTGTTGCGCGCGGCAACCACGGCTTCCAGTGTCCCGCTCTCGTGCTTCATATACCCTTTGCAGGTTTCCACTAGATTTGGAATCAGATCGTATCGACGTTTGAGTTGGATATCGATTTGAGAAAAAGCGTTTTTGAAACGATTGCGGAGGGTGATTAAGCCGTTGTAAATACCCACCACGAAGAGGCTCAGTAAGAGAACCCCCACCAATACAACAACCAAGATAATGAGAAGAAAAGTCATAATAAAACTATAATACTAAAAGTGATCGGCTAATGCCCAAACGCAATGGAAAATCTGCTTCGCTGCTAGCCTAATTTCTAGGTTACTGATCCAAGGTATGGAGCACTCAGATTTATCGGGGGTCAGGTGATCGACATCGCGCTCAGGTGATGGCCATCAGCAGGGCCCGAATTTCACTAATACGACCTCGAGCATCGGCTTGGGTCAAACGTGGAAAATGGCCTCCAACAGTAATTAAATCGTTGTGACGGGTCAGCTTTACTTTGCTTTCGATGACCTCGATCGAACTGATTGACCGAGCGGCGGCGAGGAGCCGTAGTTCGTTCACTTGAAATAGCAAATCAACCGACTCCGGCACAGGTCCAAATCGATCGCGTAGTGTTACCCGGAGGGCATCTAGGCCCCCTTTGGCTGTCGATTGAGCGAGTTTGCGATACACCTCAACGCGTTGGCTCGGTTCTCGAATGTAATCAAGAGGCAGATACGCCGGGGCTTTAATCTCGGGAATTTGAGTCTCCGTTTCTCGGCTGCGCTTCCCTGCATCACCCCGATGCCAGATCGGGATATTGTCCCGTGGGATATCAATTTGCAGACGTGCAATTGATTTCGCCTTCTTGCGCACAATCGTCTCCGGACGAGGCAACTCCTCGCCCGGATGAGTGGCAATGAAGTCGAGGGACACTCGAACTTCAATTCTTGACTGAACCTTTTCGCCTTTGAGCACGGAAATGCTTTGTGCCAAAAGTTGACAATAGAGATCAAACCCAACGGCCGTAATGTGGCCGCTCTGTTGTGCTCCGAGTAGATTACCAGCCCCGCGAATTTCTAAATCGCGCATCGCAATTTTGAATCCGCTACCGAGTGCACTGTATTGCTTGATGGCACTCATTCGTTTACGGGCTTCAGTGAGTAATTGGGCGTGACGCGGTAGCATCAGATAACAGTAAGCCTGATGCTTGTAACGACCGACCCGCCCTCGCAATTGATATAATTCGCTCAATCCAAAGCGATCTGCACGATCAATAATAATGGTGTTGGCATTGGGGATATCGAGACCACTTTCAATAATTGTGGTACAGACCAGCACGTCGGCATCCCCGTTCACAAAGAGGGTCATTACCTTTTCCAGATCATCGTCCTTCATTTGCCCGTGGCCGATAGCAATGCGGGCATCGGGAATCAGGGCTTGGAGTTTTAGGGCCATTGCCTCGATGGTCGATACTCGATTGTGCAGGAAGTAGACCTGCCCACCACGGTTCAACTCCCGTTGTATGGCATCGCGAATCACCCGTTCATCGTAATTTCCGACGATCGTTTCCACCGGCAGACGATCCTGGGGTGGCGTCTCGAGAGTGCTTAAATCGCGTGCACCGGTGAGAGCTAGATATAAGGTCCGTGGGATGGGCGTGGCACTGAGGGTGAGGACATCCACCGTTTTGCGCAGGAGTTTGAATTGCTCCTTATGTTTCACTCCGAATTTCTGTTCTTCATCCACCACCACCAACCCGAGGTCTTTGAATTCGAGGTCCGGTGAAACAATACGGTGGGTGCCAATAATAATATCCACGCCACCCGCGGCGGCGGCCTCCATAACAGCCCGTTGCTGACGGGCGGTACGAACGCGACTCATCAATTCAATACGGACTGGATATTCCGCCATCCGCTCTCGAAAGCTGTTATAGTGTTGCTGAGCGAGAACGGTTGTTGGTACCAGAATAGCGACCTGTTTCCCCCCCATTACCGCCTTAAAAGCAGCGCGAATTGCCACCTCTGTTTTGCCGAAACCGACATCTCCACAAATCAGTCGATCCATCGGTTTTGCTGCTTCCATATCCGATTTAGCAGCGGCAATCGCTCGGATTTGATCGATCGTTTCTTCGAACTCAAAACTAGCCTCAAACTCTCTTTGCCACGGGTTATCCGCTTTAAAGGGATGCCCCGGCTGACTTGTGCGTGCCGCCTGCACCGTTAATAACTCAGCAGCCAAATCCCGAACAGCTCGCTGGGCGTGTTCGCGGGCTTTGGTCCAGCGAGTTCCACTCAGGGTATTTAGTTGAGGTCGGGCCTTCCCGGCCCCGACATATTTACTCACCAAATGAGCTTCCGTTACCGGTACATACAAACGCGGTGGTTCACCGTGCCCATCGGAAGAAGCATATTCTAAAACCAGACACTCTTGGCCACCTGAAGAGGGCTTAGTTTCCGCCGTTTGGGTCCGAGGTGGCAATGTCTTCAGACCGCGATAGCGGGCGATACCGTATTGAAGGTGAACCACAAAGTCATCTTCCTCGAAGTCAGTGAAGTCGACTTCGAATGCCGTACGAATCGCCTGCGCATGGGGCGACTTCAACCGGCGAGGGCGTGAGACTTTGTAGCGTCCGTAAATCTCCGCATCCGAAACGATGACTTGCCCGCCGGCCTCATAAACGAAGCCCCGCGATAGGGTGCCGGTAACAATCTGTAACAAGGTCGACGAGACAAAATCTGGAGTGTCACCTGAAGGAACCAGTTCGGCCCACAGTTCCGTAAACCTTTGGCGTTCACCGTCGTTGTTGCAGAAAACTTGTACGCTATATCCGCGGCGAAGCCAGCGGTGCAACTGAGTAAAGAATTCTCGGCGCTGAGTTTCGGCCACTTGTACCGCGGGGAGTGCTGATCCAATCGGACGCCAAGCATCGAGACTCTCGAAACGTAAAAAGGCATCCCGCGACTCAGCAACTGGGTCCGCATCGTCAAACCGAACCAAGGAGTTCGCCCCCTTTTGCAGGTCCCTTTGGAGTTCCTCCCAGTCTTGATGAAACCGGTCACCGACCCGCACTTGGACAGCATGACGTTCTGCCTGTGCAGCAAGTGAAACCGGTGAACAGAGCACAATAAGAGCATCCCCTGGCAAGTGCGCATCAAGTCCAACCACCGGTGGCGGAATGAAGCTCGGATCCAGCGCCTTAACCCGAAGCAGGCTAAGTTCTCCGGCAGGTGGAATGACACAGACCGTAACCGGTTCGCGACTGGTCTGAGTGTGTGGATCAAATTCCCGCATGGACTCAAGTTCGTCACCGAAAAACTCGAGTCGCAAAGGCCAAGGGCAATTGAGCGGCCACACATCGACAATACCGCCACGCCAAGAGAGTTCGCCTTTATTGGTAACCTGCGCCTCGGGTTCATACCCTTGTTCTTCCAACCATTCGATCAAATCGAGTGGGTTCAGAGTATCCCCGTGGCGGACGCAACGGGTGCGGAGAGCGAGATCTTCTGGGGTGAAGGTGCGCTGTTGTAACGCGGTCACTGAGGCGATTACCAGCGGCGCCTCAGCAAGGGTCGCCGCCAAAGTCGCCGCCCGAAGTGCAACCAAAGTTTCTAATCGCTCACTGATAATATCGGCATGCGGCAGCTTGGACTCGTGCGGCAGAACTTCCCATGCTGGAAAGAAAAGGGGGCGACGACCCTCTCGCCAAAGGGTAAGATCGGCGTGCAATGTTTCCTGAGTACGAAGGGTATCCACAACGACCAGAAGGGCACGATGGGGATGCAAACGATGCAGCAAAGCGATCACCAAAGACCACGCCGCTGGGGCGATGCTTTCAAGAGATACGGGAAGAGAATCTTCCAATCGTGTACGGAGACTTTCTGCTGCGGGCGAACGCAACCAGTGTTCCATCAAGTTTGTTTTCGATTCCGCCACGGCCGTGGACCCTAGTCTGGCTGGCTCGATTATCGATTCCTGAATTCCTAAATTTCTAAAGGAAGAGAGCTACTTGCCCGATTTCGTAAATTGGGTTGGTGACAAGGCAAGTTGAGCCCGATTCGTCGATGGGGAGTGATAAGGTAGGAATTTTAGACTCCATTTTTAAAACTTCACGTCATTGATCTCTGCCGTGCCGGTATGATCGACCGCCTCCCCGTAATCTAGGCTCTACTGCAAAAACAGAGGGGAATGAGCTATTATCTCAACGATTTTTGTGGTCTTGACTACTAGGGTTAGTAGGCGCTTTTCAGAACAAAAATCCCATGGTCGAGACCCCTTTTTGGACCTAACAGAAGAGAAATAATCTAACCCAGATTCCTAAACTTGGGGAGGCTAAGGTACTCTCCTTCGGTTAACTGCCTTCATTTGATGTTTCTAATTTCGATTCTTGAAAATTATTTCGCCTCGATGGCTCGTTAGATT
>CAMDGV010000027.1 GCA_945898055.1 Akkermansia muciniphila
GTTGGCCAGTGTGCCGGGTTCCCACGACTAACCTTCTGAAAACCATGACTATGGATTCAGATCAGCAAGCAAAAGAATGGTGCCAGAAGGCCGCCCTAGGTGACCGGGACGCCGCCGGTGAATTACTGAGGCATTTTCATGTGCTTATCTTTGCCTACCTCAGAAGGTTGGCGGTGGATGAAGACTCCGCCGAGGATCTTACCCAACAAACCTTCTGCAAGGTGTGGCAATCGATTAGCCAATTCCGCGGCGGGTCCAGTGTTTCCACATGGATGCATCGGATTGCCTACCGCACCTACGTTGATTGGGTTCGACAGGTGCGGCCTGCCACGGAACAAACGGAGATTTGGTGGCAGCAGATTTCCGCGCCCGGTCCGGACCCATCTCAACATCTGGCTGATGCTGAGATCGCCCGCCAACTTTACGCCTTTGTGGACGCCCTCCCCGATGCGGAACGTCAGCCCATCCACCTGCACTACTACCAAGGGCTGTCGCTGGCAGATACCGCCAAGGTACTGGACGTCCCACTCAGCACGTTGAAGTACCGGGTGCGGGCCACCCTTGACCAACTGCGCCAACAGTTGGCTCGGCTATCCATCACGGTTGAGTCCCTGCCGGAATAAAATCAGCAAAAGTATGAACTCCCCAATAAACCTCGAAGACGCCCTGCGTGCTGCCACCCAACCTCAGCCCCACAGTTCGTTGCTCACCCGTTTGGAACGTGACATCGTGTTACCTTCGCCATCCCCTGCCCCAACCCGGCGCGGTTGGAGGGCGGTGCTCCTACCTCTTTCGGCCGTCGCGGGTGTAAGTCTGCTGGCCGCGCTGGCTGTGTTCTCGCTCAATATTGCCTCGGTCTGTTCCCTCGCCGCATCAGCTCAGGCTCTAAAGAATATTCGGACAGTGAAGATCACCTCGCGGGCCCGAAGCGGAACCCTTCATGCTGTAATGATGGATCAGTCAAAGGGCACGAACAGCTGGCCGAACTATTCCACATCATTGCATCCAGCCAATAATTTCGAAGTGACGGAAAATTGGTTAGAATTGGTTCCTGGCCAGCCGCTTCGCACAAGGGCACGTGCGTCGTGGCCTGGCGGCGAAACTTGGCGTGCAGGCGGTTGGGAGCTGACCGTGCGAGGCGACACCGGGGCACGGGAGTTCCGCCTGAAAAACCAGCCGTTCCAAGTCGCCTCCGTAGCTAGCTACCTTGCTGATCCCTGCTCGATCGGGTTGCAGGAATCCCTCTCACCCGTCGAGTCTATCCACAGCTCCACCAACCAGACGATCTGGTGGGGACAAACCGATTATGTATCCTTCGCTGACGAACAGGTCCGTTTCCGGTTCGCTATGGATAAGCAGACTGACCTCCCTTTGCTCTGGCAGAAACTCAACAAGGGGTTTCCTGGATATCCTGAGGAATTCGTCATGATGGAACAGGAGTTCTCTAACTACAACGACCCTATTCCCCAGGAACTCCTCAATTTCCAAGTCACGGACGCCGATCTTGCCCCGTTGGGTTTGACCCGGGCCGAACTGGACCAACTGTCCACCAACTGCTTCTCAGTTCATTTGACCGGAACGACAGGGCAGGAACTGCGCGTGGAGATGCACGACGACGCAGGTCCTCGTTCACTCACAGGCAAGCTACCATTCGCCTTCATCGTCGAGCAGCACGGCCCTTGGAAAATGCGCGCCCGGTTCACCGATGGTCAGGCTCACGATATCGGGGTCACTTGGAATGGTACGGGTATGGATTCAGTCGGCCGGGGCCTGGTGTTGGAGCAATCTTCCGATCGAGTCGAGACGCGCACGGAGTACTAGCCGGTCGTTCGAATCCAGTCCCTTAAGCTCGCATCCTGCTGGGTGCGGGCTTTTTCGTCGGCTGAGAGCAGGCCGTCAAGTTCAGGGATTTTCCACTCCAAAAAGCAATTTCCTATCAATTTTGCTCGCGGCGGCGAAACTCCGAGTAGGATCGATAGTATTCGTCAAAAATCATCCCTAAATCAGCCGCTTCCAACTCCCCCAAGCGCTCGTCCTCGAAGTTGAAATACACCAATCGTGCACGCGCCACGCCCTCTGCCAACCGCGCGGCGCATCCCGATCACGGCCGCGCCTTCCCCTCCAAGGCGGTCGTCTCCGCCTCCCTCGGGGGGAACTGCGGAAAAGGAACTTCAATGGCGTCGCCAAGCTTCTGACGGATGGCTTCTCGAAGACGGTCGCTCATGGAGGCTCCTCTGTATTGAAAGCAGTCTTCTGTAAAGACCGTTCACCCAAGCCCATCTTCGTTCTCTCTTCGCTACAAGGGATGCATCCTATCGGTGCATTCATAAGAGCCACCCGTGGAGAGGAAGTGGAAGTCACTACTGACGTCTGCGTTTAGAACGCAACATGAAATCCATCCTCTCTTTTCCCTTCCCTAGCAAAAATGCAATTCCCTATCAGCTTAAGGACTGGACGAACCCAAAAGTCGCTTTGGCGTGACTTCGATGGAGTGGGTCCCATCGTCAATCCAGATCGCGGTGTCCTGTACCGTGATCTGCAACTCCATTGTTCGCTGGGCTAATAAAGCCAAGGCTTTACTTTGCTCCGCTGGAATCTGCCATACCCAAAGATTTTGGGTGCGGGTAAGTCTGGTCTCTAAATCCCGCCACCAAATTGCGGTGCTCGTGCCGAAACTAAACACGCTCATTCGATCGACCCGCGCGGTTGTCCGTAAGATCCGTTTCTCATCAGGTTGTCCCACCTCAATCCAGTGGAGGATGCGACCCATCGGATTTTTTTGCCAAAGGCTCGGTTCATCGGGTTCCCACATATCTTTAGCAAATTCAAGTGCCCCTTGATCCGGGTTCGTTGGGGAATTGAGGGCGAAGGCAAGTAGGCGAACGGACAACCGTTCATCCGTCTCTGAAGGATGCCGAGCCAGAGTCAAAGAGTGATCCGTGTAAACATTATGATCGAGGTCGGAGAATTGAATCCGAACTTTGTAGATAGTTGCTTTGAGGGCCATGGCTGCGATCGCAGTTGTCTCTTTACCACCAGGGGCAATCAAGGGAAAAGAGTCGGGCTTTTCCCTCAACGGTTCATTAGTCAAAGCAACACACTCCGACGCACAGCCTGTCAAGTCGGACCGCCGTTCTCAGTAATAATAACCCAAGGAAGGAGTTTGCCGTGAAGCTAAAAAAGAGTCGACCCTACTTCATAACCGCTGAATTAAAACCCGAGTGTTAAAAGAGCGCCGTGATCGAAAATGCCCTCGGGGAGATTTCTTCGGCAGCATTTTGTGGAGCTAACCGCCCGCGAGCTTTAAGCCAGCAGATTTACCTAGGATTTGGTCCGTCGTTAACATCGGTCTCGGGATGGGTGCTCCGAAGGGTAAGTGCTCGGAGAGCCATTCGGCGAATGACCACAGCCGCCCATCGGCTCCTTGGTTGGCAAGACATTGGAAGCCTGTCCCTGGGTTTTCCTGGGTTACCCAAGGAAGGGTCAACGCCGGAAGCCCTCCAAGGCTCATTGGCGCGGTCAAACGAAGCAGGCGAGAACGAGTTGCACTTTGGTCAGAACCCACTTTCAGAACCCGCATGGCTGACGCTGGGGCGACGAGAATATCGTATTCAGCGAAGAGATCCTTAAATCCTCGGTTAAATCGCTGACGTTCTTCTTGAAGCTGGTTGTAGCGGTCGAGACTGACCCCCGCGCCCATCTTAAGTCGGGCGAGAATCGCAGGATCATAGGCCGCTGCGTAATTTTTCAAAAAAGAGGTATGATCCGCATGAGCTTCATAAGCCTGTATGAGAATAAACAAATCGCTCGCCTTTTCCCAACCGACCATTTCCACGCGATCTACCTTCGCACCTGCGTCGGTTAAGGTTTCAGCGAAGTGATTTAAGGCGTGCAAAACTTCCCCTTCTGCCGCCTCCAACCAAGCCCCAGTGAGGATGGCCACGCGCGGTATTTTTTGCCAACGAGGAGAGTCAATTTCAGGATGGAGGGTGCGCGCGACAAAAGGGAGATCGTCGATAAACCGTTGCAACCAGCCCAACGTGTCGAAAGACCGCGCAAGTGGGAAACTCCCAGTTGAATCCCCAAGGCCCACCGAACCTCGGTACGAGACCAACCCGCAGAGAGCAGCGGGTACCCGAAGAGATCCGCCGGTATCGGTACCAAGCCCGACCATGGCGGCTCCCATAAGAACACTCGCTGCCGCTCCCGAACTAGATCCGCCGGTGAGTCGATCCGGATACCCCGGTTGGATGCAATCGCCGAAGCATCGATTCTCTCCGGTGATACCATAAGCAAATTCATTTAAGGTTGTCTTCCCGGTAAAGACCACATTGCGAGACCGCCACAGTGCCGCGTAAGTGGAGTCGACACTTGGGACAGGCCGAGTGCCTGCATAAAAAGGCGAACCACAGGTGGTGGGTAATTGAGCAACATCGAAGAGATCTTTTACCGAAACTGGGACGCCCCAGAGAGGGCCGTTCGCTGGTTTCTCACTGAGGGCTGTGGCGCAGGATCGTGCGCCTGTTTCATCTAACCAAACAAAAGCGCGACAACGCGTTTGAGCCCGCGCATTCACCAAGGCGGATTCCGTCACCTGAGTCACTGAGATTGTGCCTTGGTGAAAAGCTCGGGAAAGATCTCGGATGGATAATTGGTTGATCGGTAGCAGATTCATAATGCCGACGGAGGGCTTAGAGAGTGAGGGTAATTCCGTTATTTGTCCCGCTCTCAACTTTTCTTGCAGAAAATTTCGAGGGAGAGTATCGAGAAACTCGGCTCTCCGACGTTTTCGGTGGCTGAGCAAAAACCGACAGTCTGAGTTTCCGGTCTACGAGTGGGAACGATGGGGCAGGCGACTCTATTCCTACTTGAGCCTTGCGTGGACGGCCTTCAATGCGAGGTCGCAAATGGGCGGTAGCGAGGGGAATCGAACCCAACCATAGGCTCGCACTGTCTTCTTCATTTCAGCTTCCGGACGCGCACTTCGCGCAACAGGAACTGGGGTTCCTCGTGCAGCGCGGCATGAAGAGCAAAGCCAATGCGCCCAGAGGGATGAACCTTATAGTGTTCGATCGTGCCCACCTGAGGCGGGTTCTTTTCAGACATCACTACCGCGCTCGCGTTGAATTGGCTGAGTTGGAAGCCGTTGATCCAAACGAGGATCTCTGGATCGGGACCGACGCAACGAATCCTGACAATATTCCAGAAAGCTCCATCCCATTCCTTGAGAAAGTCGATCAACTGACCGCACTGGAGCAACTTGTCGCGGGTTACCCCGTCATAGTTAGAGCGGCCGTCATACTGAAGGTGGAAGTGAGCACCGGCCCCAACGCCTCGCTCCTCGCGAGTTTCGTAGAGCATGAAGGGGCGGGAGGCGCCAGCGGCAGATTTCGGGAAGCCGATCGTTCCCTCTTCGAGGTGGTCCAAGCTGAGGGCGATTCCCTCTCCCGTTGCACTGGCCCGGAGCAGGAGGCTGGCGGAGGTCTTCCAAGAGGAACGGTATTCAAAGGTGAATTCGAAGTCGGTAAAGACCGCCTCGCTGATTAGGGTTTGAGTAACGCCAGCGCCGGGCGCCGACCCCGAAAGAACCTTGCTTTTGACCTTCCAACCCGCAGTGCCCATCGGAGTGGCTGCTGCAGGGAGAATCGACCAACCCTTTAAACTGTCACCATCGAACAGAGACACCCATTCCCTTTGCCCTTGGGTCGAAAGTTCGACTTTCTCAACCTGTTTGATCCACATGATCTGACTGCCTCGCAGCGGGGATTCCTCAAGAAAATTATAAACATTTTGCGCTTTGGAATAGTCGCCAGTGATCCGCAGCGGCAGATCGTAAGTGATTTTGCCGTCTTTCACAACGCCGGCCGCCGCCAAGGCGTCCCAGATGTAATACATGTGGGAAAAGTAGTAGAGGCGCTGATCCGTCCTGAAATGAATCAAGTCGTCATTATCGACGTAGAGCTTGCCCACTTCTGAAAACTCGCGGCCCATGACCCCACCACGTACCACCAGCGGGTTCTCAGCGGCCAGCACCGACCGGCCGAGGATCAACAGAGTCAGCACTCCAGCAATCCAACTTCGCATCATAGCAGCACCTCGGAGAGGGGCCCTTCTTGGACACCGTGGTCCAGTCCGGGAATCTTGAAACCGAAATCGTCCACGGGATGTCCGGCCGCGTGGAGAAGGGTGTTGTGGATCGCGTTGATCGTGCGATGACCCTTGTTATCGAAATCGGCATAGGTGACACAGCGCCCGCCGAGCTTCAGTCGGCGGCTCCCTCCAAGCAGGACGTAAGGCCATTCCTGACAACTGGTGTGATGTTCGTTCGCGTTGTCACTGAGATAAACAATGACCGTGTTGTCCAGCATCGTTCCGGATCCTTCCGGGATGCTCTCCAGTTTCTTCAGGGTGCGGGCGATCTGTTCAAAGTGGAAGGCACGAATTTTTTCCGAGGCATCAATCGCCACTTTTTCACGATTGTAGAGGGCGTGACCGATGGTGTGCTTCTCCATCCCAACTCCAAGTTTGTCGAAGACAATCGAAAAATCCTGGTGACCGACCCCCGAAGCGATGGTGGCGACGTTGGTAAGACCAGTGACCAGAGCCGTGGTAGCCATTTCGAAATGACACTCCAAACGGTCGACCGGATTGCTGGAGTGGTATTTGTCCGTCATCGGCTTGATGCGATTCTTGATGTTGGGATCAAGGCCGGCAATGGCTGAATGACGGTGACCGATGTGCTCGTAGGCTGAGAGATAGCGATCCAGCTTCTCCTTTTCCAACGAACCGAGTCGCTTCTGTACTGCGCGGATGTCGTCTTTGACATAATCTAGCAAATGCGTTTTAACCTTGAGTCCCTCCCGGTCTCCGATGGCGGCGAACATGCGTTTATAGGCGACCTGCGGGTTCAAAATCGTTGCGACTGGGGTGTTAGCAGCCGAGGCTGAACTGTTGAAAGTGATGTCGAGATTTATCCTTTGCGAAATCCCGAGAACGATGGTTTCGAACAGTACCGGGTTTTGGCGTCCCAGCACACAGTCGACGGTGGGGCCGAGAATATGCTTGGCGTCCCTCGTGTTGTAACAGCCGAGAGCTCCGTAGTACGTCGAGTGGCCAGCGCCGGCAATGCGTCCTGAAATCCCCTGGAGAATCAGCATCCGATCCACATAGTCCGAGACCGGTTGCAAAGCCCGCGGTAGATCTCCAGCGCCAAATGTTTCCTCCACCGTTCTCTTGCGCTTGCCCATCGGTTGAAGAGTCAGGTTCGTTGGATGAACTTGGTTGGGCGGGCAGCCGTTGCCCTCGAGAACGAACAGAAAACGAGTCGGTTGCGCGCGTCCCTCGACCTCTGCGTGCAGCTTCGCCAGGAGAGGATGGATCAACACCGAACCTGCGGCGGACAGACAGAGGCCACGCAAAAACTCGCTACGGCTGAAAAGTCGGGATTCGGGCATGGCAGATCGATGGGCGTCTCGTTTATTTATGGGCATGATTATCAGTTTTTCGAGATTGGGTTTGAACGTTGGATGAAGGAATCTGAGACGAGTAGCTCCAAGATCGCCACTTTGAGGCTGCCTTGGTCCTGGTGATAAGCACGCTCCATTTCGCGCAGAGTTCTGGCATCTCCGAGAGTTTCGTTCCGGCCGCAGAAGAAGCGAAACACGTGCCGAAGAAAAACTTGGTGGACCCGTTTCGAATCGGCGAGGCGATGCATCAATTCGACCGGATTGGCAACGGTTTCTCCATTCAATTCGCCGGCCGTGACGACCGGACGTTCCAGCTCGTTGGTCCGGTGCTTGCCCCAAAGGTCAAACTGCTCCAAGGGCAGCCCGAGGGGATCCATCCGCTGGTGACATTTCCAGCATTCTGCTTTGCGAACCACCTCCATTTTTTCTCTCAGTGTGAGCTTGGGATCCGATGGAAATCTCGCGTCCACTTCCACCGGGGTCTCTGGGATCACGCCTCCGAGGAGTTTGGTCTGAATCCATCGTCCGCGCTGAATAGCCTGATTCTTCGTGTTGTCAGAAAAGGCAATCAGCCAGGCCGGATGCGTGAGGATGCCGGCGCGTTGGCCTTTGAAGTTGTGCCACTCGGGATCTTTCCGGAGGTCTTCCTTCTTCACGTTGTAGCACGTGTGATAAAAGCGGTGTCCATTGGCTTGATCCTGGTGCCATTTCGCAGCATTCGAATAATTGAACGCACCCCGGACGCTATATTCGCTCGACGTGAGCAACTCCCTCACCACGTTTCGGTCTCGTTTGACAATGCGGGAGACGAATTTTTCCGCATCCTCAATGATCCACTCGGGCCGATATTGAAAAAGATCTTTGTCTTTGAACACGAAAGCGGCATCGCCATATTGAAAATATTCGGCCATGAAACGCAGAATGCGCTGATGCGCGGCCTCGTCATCAATCCACGGGCGGATCAGTTTCTTCAACTCGTTTCGATCTTTGGCATTGTATTCGAGGAGAGCTTTCACCCTTTGCGGAGTCGGCCCCGTCAGGTTGAGGGCCAGCCCTACCGCGTAAGCGTATTCAAGTGGCGCGAGATTAACGACTTCGCCCGCGGCTGACGCCATCGGTCCGACTTCGAATCGGAAGAGCGTCTCGGGTCGCAGGTAGGTTGCGGCGATCATCGTCTCATTGGCTATCTCGACGCTGGAGTCCGTCGCGGCATTCTGCTGGAGCGCCAGCAGCAGCCGACGTTCTGCGTCCGTCGGGTCTCGGTTGTAGAGTTTCTCAAACTGCTCGTCGAGCAGCCTGCTCCACTTGGCCTCGCCCGGCGGCAGGCTGTGGTAGTCGCGAAGGGAACCGGAGGTGAGTTGAGCCGCCGCCAATTCTTCGGCGAGCCTGATGAGAAGTTCAGTTTCCGTCAGGCCAAAGTCATGGATGCTGGAAAAATCCTTCAAATTATGTGCCGGACCCTTGTAAGGAAACGCGGGGTGCATGAGGCCCGACTGCGGGACGGGAAAAGTCGCGACCGGAACAAACTTGATGACGTCTTGATCCGCGACTCGATTGACCCGCTCGGAAAAACTCTCCGGGCTGTAGCGCCAGAGGCGCCGCGCAGGGGGAGCCAATTGCTTGTCGATGAGCTCCGCCTCGAAGAGGGCTTCGTGATCCACATAATTGCCGTATCCCGGAAGGGATTTTTTATCAAGGGTCGTGGCTCCACTGGCGCTGATGGTCTGGCTCAGAAAAGCGAGCATCTGCTTACGAACTTCTTCTGGCGGCTGTTTTTCATCGTCCGGCGGCATTTCCCCTAGGTGCAACTGGTCGTAAACGGAGAGCAGCACCTCCCGTTCAAACGAGCCGTCGCGAAGGAAAGGAGCCAAGTTGATCTTGCCCTTCTGCTTTTTGTCATTGTGGCAATCGAAGCAGTAGGTCTGAACGAACTCACGAGCAGCAACAACAGGCGAGGTAGGCTTGGCGCCCTCGGCGAGGGCAAGCCCAGCAAGAAAAAAGAATGCGATCGAGATTATACGCATAATTGGAAGGTCTGTTGTTCATTAACTGAACTGATAGAAAGTTGCTGTCTGGACGCTCCTCAGGGCAGGGAGAATTGCCTTTGGGTCGGGTTCATTAGCGGTCACACTGCCATTTTGTGAGCCGTTGCCAAGATTCGCTTTTCCACTCCACGCCAGAAAAGCAATTTCTTATCAATAATTCAGCGACCCCCGAAGGCCAGACCCGGAGGCAGCAGCTGACGCAAGAGCCGAACCGAGCGCTCATCGCCGACGGTAATTGGGGGTGTCGTCGTTTTGCAGGAGAAAGATAGGAAATCCCGCGAGCATTTCGTGAAAAACGCGGCGGAACTTTGTAAATTAGAGCGGTCGCGAACTATGGGGCAGGCTACCTATTCCTCGGTGAGGGTGCGGAAGCTGCTTTCTTGTCGTTTCACGACATCGAGGGCGCCATACCCCGAGGGCGGACGGAGCGATCCGAGATCCTACGCTCGGGCGGGCTTTCGATAATTCCACGGCAGCCAGCGGCTGGGATGGGCGGCCACCGCCTCCGAGTTGCACGCCAGCGCCAGCAGGTACTCGAAGGGGATGGCCCCGCTGCTCCGACAGGTTTGAATCAGGCTCATAAAGATGTCCCCCACCTTCGCGCCGTTGACCGTTTCATAACCCATGGTGGTGTGAACTATGGGGCAGGCTACCTATTCCTACAGTGGGGCCATGAACTATAGGGCAGGCTACCTATTCCTACGGTGGGGCCATGAACTATGGGGCAGGCTACCTATTCCTACGGTGGGCCATGAACTATGGGGCAGGCTACCTATTCCTACGGTGGGGCCATGAACTGTTGGGCAGGCTACCTATTCCTAATGGTGGGGCCATGAACTATGGGGCAGGCTACCTATTCCTACGGTGGGGCCATGAACTATTGGGCAGGCTACCTATTCCTATGGTGGGGCCATGAGCTATTGGGCAGGCTACCTATTCCTATGGGGGGCCATGAACTATTGGGCAGGCTACCTATTCCTATGGGGGCCATGAACTATGGGGCAGGCTACCTATTCCTATGGGGATGCTAGATAAAAAGGGCGGGTGGTCGGGTATTAGGCAAGCGAGGCCGTCTGGCTCCTTGTAGAACGAGGTTCTATTTTTGGCCTGTCGTTTGCGTCGAATTAAAGAATCTAGAACAATCTAGAACAAACGCTGGCCTGCATTGCTCCGGAGTTGCACCATCCCAAAATTCCATGAAACGAATTATTCTTTCATTGAGCGCTTTATGCCTCGCGGCTTCGACTCTCTTAGCAGCCGACAAATCCATCATTTTAATTGCGGGTACCCCAAGTCATGCGCCAGGCGATCATGAGTTTCGGGCTGGATCTATTCTCTTGGCGGGTTGCCTGAATCAGTTGCCTGGCATCCACGCTACCGTAGTGAGTAATGGTTGGCCCTCAGATGTCAGTCTTCTTAAATCCGCGGATGGGATCGTGGTTTTTTCCAACGGAGGTCAATCGCATCCTGCGATTAAACCGGATCGCCTTAAATTGATGAACGAACTTTCGGCCCGTGGCGTGGGCATTGGGACGGCGCATTATGGGGTCGAGGTTCCTGCCGGTGATCCGGGCTTTGCTATGCTCGACTGGACGGGTGGATACTTTGAAATGTTTTGGAGTGTAAACCCTACTTGGACAGCTGACTTTAAATCAATTCCCATACATCCGGTGACTCGGGGCGTGAAGCCTTTCTCCATTTACGACGAGTGGTATTATCATATGCGATTTACCCCGGATCGTCGCGGTATTACGCCGATTCTCTCAGTGGTGCCATCCGCTGAAACACTGAATAGGCCTAATGGCCCACATAGCGGCAATCCCTTCGTTCGAGCAGATGTCGCAAAAGGCGAACCGCAGGTGCTGATGTGGACCTATGACCGACCTAATGGAGGTCGCGGGTTCGGCTTTACCGGGGGGCATTATCATAAGAATTGGGGCGAACCCAATTTTCGCCGAATCGTTCTCAATGCTCTCCTTTGGATCGCCAAGGTGGAAGTGCCTGAGGGCGGTGTTCAATCGACGGTGACCCCTCTGCAACTTTCCGCAAATCTTGATCCTAAGTGATCGCCTTGGACTCCTGAACTAAGGAGGGTCTCTTTCTGTGGCTGACATCCTGAATCGGGAGGGGGGCAACCGCTGTGGGTACTGCGCTGCTCCACTGCCGGCGGAGGCTCTTTCGACACCCCAAAATAGTTCGCTCTTTTGTTGTTATGGATGCCGAATCCTCGGTGAGCATCCTGCTCATTTTCAAGATCCAAACCGCGTTGTAACCCTCGATGGCTCGGGATCGTCGCCTTGGTTTCGGATCGGCCTTGGGGCTGTCATTGCCAGCCAAACGATGGTCTACGGATTCGCCCTCAATCTTTCTCAACCTGACGGATCCATTCGCCTTCTTTTACATGGCGCTCTGATGGCCTCCGCTCTGGCTGTTGGCGCAATCCTTGGCTGGCCTCTGGCAAGGGCCTCTTGGGATTGCGCCTGCCGACGCACTGTCGGCGTTGAGTACTTGTTTCTTTCCGGTGTCCTCGGGGCCTTTGCCGCTTCTGTCTGGTCTAGCATTACTGGGATCGGTGCTGTTTATTACGAGGTCGTCGCCGTCTTATTGACCGTTTATACTGCGGGCAAAAGTTTAACTGCGACCGCCCGCCGGAAGGCTTTAGCCGAAACAGATCGCCTCCGCCAAACTTTCGCTAGCGCGCGCCGTGAAGATGGACGCCAAGTGCCAGTGACCGAAATCATCGCTGGCGATTGTCTGCTCGTCAGACCCGGCGAACCCATTTCGGTCGACGGTAAGGTTTTGTCAGGTACCGCCTTTGTGAGGGAATCGCCTCTAACGGGTGAACCAGGGCCGGTCGTCAAACGACTCGGTGATACCGTTTTAGCAGGTAGTTTCTCAGAAGATGGCGAACTACGGATTGAGGCCTTAATAGACGGACGATCGCGTCGAATTGATCGTCTCTTGGATCAGATGGAATCGGCCAGGGGATCGCTCTTGGGTACCCGAGCACAAGGGGAGGCTGACCGTCTTGCCGCTTGGTTCCTGCCCATTGTTCTTCTGACCTCGATCGGCACCTTTATTTTCTGGGGTCTTCAAGGGAACTGGCGCCCCGGTTTGTTTCATTCTCTTTCTGTCCTGCTGGTTGCCTGTCCCTGTGCTCTTGGGTTAGCCACTCCCTTGGGCCTCTGGCAAGCCCTCGCCACTCTTGCCGCCCACGGTGTGGTTGTTCGTGAGGCTGCTACGGTGGAGCGTCTAGCTGAAATCAATCGAGTCGTTTTCGATAAGACAGGAACCCTCACCGAAAGTGCGATGTCGCTGCTCGATTTTGTTGCGGTGGATCCAGAGCGACGCCAAGAACTTTTTGCTGGGGTCGTCGCGATTGAAGCCCGGAGTCGGCATCCCATCGCGCGCGCGTTTCAAAATTATCAGAGGGATGATGTTCCGCTTCCTGCGGTCCATGACTTCCGCGTTACTCCAGGTTGTGGCATTGAGGCTGAGCTAAGCGGGGTTGGAGCCGAGGGAATTCGGCAGAGTTGGCGGGTTGGGACGATTGATTGGATTTGTGGATCTGTCGAAAAGGCCGAGAAAATCCGTTGCGAACTCCTTTGCCAAGCGATTCCGTGCTCCACAGAAATTTGGGTTTCTGTGGGAGGTGCTCCTGTCGCTATGGCCCGGGTCCGCGAGCAGATTCGCGATTCGGTTAAGGATCTCATTGATCCCTTGCGACACTTAGGGTTATCGATCCAAATTCTTTCAGGCGATCGGCCTGACCGAGTGGGTACAACCGTAGACGCTTTAGATCGAACGATTCCGTGGGAGGGAACTCTCACTCCGGAAGGCAAAGCGTCTCGAATTCGTGTTCTGCAAGAGGGTGACGGTCGCGTGCTCTTCGTGGGGGATGGTTTAAATGATGGCCCAGCGCTGAGAGAAGCCTATGTGGGAATGGCCTTGGCGGAGGGAGACGCACTGACTCGGGAGGCTGCAGATGCTATTATTTGCGGTAATGATCTTCGACGCGTCGTCTTCGTACTGACCTTGGCTCGGCAGGTTCGGAATTCCATTCGCAGCAACCTGCTTTTTGCCACTGTTTACAATGGACTGGGCATGCTCCTAGCCGCCACTGGGCATTTACATCCGGTGGCAGCGGCGTTGCTAATGGCGGGAAGCAGTGCGGTAGTTGGGTGGCGTGCGTGGCGACACTCCGATTGCCTTCCATCGATTGCCATCCAATCGCCTCGTTTTCCTTGGATGTTGACCGCCACCTTAGCTCTGCAAGTTCCTATGCTGACCTTGCTGGGAAACCTTCCCTTGCAGCAGGTCGCCACCCTAACTCTCGGGTTTAGTTGTCTCATTTGGGCTAGTATTGTCTGGAGAAGGCGCCTGAAATTTTCGCTTGATGGCGCTGGGAGCACGTTTATCGAGATGACTTTCTCGATGCTGGGTCCTTCGAGTTTGGGAATGTTGATTGGTTGGTGGGTAGAGGTAGATTTCGGGCCGGTAATGCGAGAGGGGCACTGTCTCTGCTGTGGAGGGATGGGGCTAACTGAAGGGGGATGGAAAGTGCCTTGGATGGCTCTAGGAATGATCGCCGCTGGGTTGCCTGGAATGTGGTTGGGATTGTCCCGATGGGGTAGTTTTTTCGGTCGATGGCCTGCTCTTGGATTGGTCGCCGCAGGCATGGTCTTGGGAATGAATTGGGGCGCTATTAAGGTCCTCGAATGGATGGGCCCGAGGCACCCTTGGCAGTTTACTGGAGCTTTTCTTGGAATGATCTGCGGTATGTTACTAGGAATGGGCTTCAGTTGTGCTTTAGCCGAGGCAGGCAAGTCAATGCCCCTGAATCGCACGACTAAAATAGTCGGAAAGCAGACGAGCTAGCGAGTTGATGACAAGATTGGGAGTCTTTCGATCGGCAGGCAACGGCTACCGTTGGACCACAAATCCAGCATCAGCCCAGTCACCAAAATCTTCTCGAGACCCATTGCCCGCATCCATCGCGATTAAGCTCAATCGTTTAGCTCCGGACGGGATTGGGACATTGAAGTGCCAGGCCGCTGTTTTTATCCGCATCACTGGACTGACCGCCGCCTCCTGGCCATCGATCAGTACTTTGAAAACGATGCTAGGAAATTGAGCAAGGTTGGATCCGTTGCTGATATCGACCACATTTTCGTCGGCACCTGCTAAACCCACAAAACGTCGAAATTCAGGACGAATCTCATAGACGACCTCGCAAGGAGCATGCACGCCCAAGCCGTGGGTATAGGTAGACCGATTGATTTTGAGTGGTTTACCCAAATTGGATCGATCCACCTGCGGTGATTGCGTGGCACCAGAATAACGAGGAGTCCCGCCGTGGGTGTGACCAAACCCAACACTTCGCATTGGCTTCAAATCTCCAATGAAGACATCTGGCTGGGGCGGCTTGGGATTATTTTTAGCGAAATTACCCTCGGATTCTAAACAGACTGCGCGCCCCTTGTGAAAAGCAGATACTCGGATTGCGGTTGTTTCCTTTACTTGAAACGGGCCGGTGTAGCGGATCGATTTCGCCGTGGGCACCGATCCATCCATCGTGTAGCAAATCTCCGCGTCCGGTTCCAAGGGGGCGGTCAAGGTCACTGTTATGGGTTGTTCGAAAAGGTGAGGACGTAGACGCGTACCCCAAGGAGCGATACGGACAGGATCAACGACCCAAGATGAATTCCATTTCCCTAACCGAGCCAGTTCTTCCTGTAAATGAATGGTCGGGGCGAGATGCTTTTCAAAATGTTCCACGACCTGTTCCGTATTGAGGTCGGGAGTAAAATTTCGAGCAGGATCATAGCCAGGATGGGCATCAGTCATGTCGCGCGCCAAAACACACTGGAGTCCCGCTGACTTCATCGCTTTCAGTCCCATTGGCTTTCCTAACAAACAAACCTGAGTATGAAAACCCACATAGATCAAATGAGTTAGTCCGTACTTTTGGCAAAGCGCGTACACTTCGGACTGCGTGTCGGGCATCCAATCATTGGGGCCAATAATCAACTCCGGATGCATTCCATCCCATCCGAAATTTCCGCCACACCGCTCTCGCCCGCAGGCGCAACCACCGGCATCGGGTACCGGTGGGCACGTTACATTGATAACGTTGGGAACAGTCACCGTGGGAAGAGTAAACACCGCGTCCCGTTGGGGGTAGCCTACGTAATTATCCACGACGTCGCTGGGGCAGAGAAACACCGGCATTCCCAGTTCACGCGCGGCGGCCAGTGCCTTGTTGATTCTAGGAACAAAGGCATCCACGCGCATGGTGGCAGTCTTGCACCAATGATAATTCCATACATCCACCGCAATGACCCCAATCCGCTTCGAATCCACACTTTCATGAGTAAGCCCCACCTTGCCGCTAATAGGGTCTCGGGTTTGCAGGGTCCAATTGATCGGCACCGCTGTTGCGGTGAAAGCGAGCGCGCTTAGAAGCCCGATCGTCAGCAGGAACTGGGGTAACTTTGGCATGAGGATATTTGAAAGAATACAGCATTACTCAACGATCGCGCCAGCCCAAAGACTCACGGTTTGCTTAATCGAAAAAAGCGAGTGCTATTGGTCGCCGAAACAACGGTGAAATTTAACCCGGCCTCAGTCCCCATCGGGCCCTCTCCAAGCTGCCAAAGGCCATCGGGAACATCTGACTCTTGAAGCACATATCCAATCGCGGTGATCGTCCATGCAATCCGCAGCGAACCCGATTGAGGCGTAAGAACGATCGCTGGAGCCCTCTGGGTTGGTCGTAACAATCCTGAAATTCGTAAGTTAAATCGCATATCGGAACTGTTCGTACTGGATTGATGTACTTCGACCGCAAGAATATTGCTTCCTCCCACAAAAAGCGTTGAGGGAAGTTCTGCCTCAAAGAGGGCTGTTTCATCGGTCCCACCTGTTGCGGATGAGGCCAAGGTGCTCGCAAGCAAGGTTCCTGTGGGCATATTACTGCGAAAAATCTCACGCCCATTTAAATAAACTGCGGCACCATCATCTCGAATTAAACCCAGCGTAATGGACTGAAATCCTGATAAATCATCGATTCGGAAAGAATGCCGGAACCAAGTCGTAATGTATTTAGCCGACGCGACTCCGCCATATCCTACGGTCGTTATAATGTTGTCATCGCCGTAGCCCAAAGGAGCGGCACCGCGACTCCAACCCGTGTCATCAAAGGACGATTGACGCCAGGCGCTTGTGGTCAAGTTACCCTTGTCGTAATACCGCCACTGAGCGCCCAGTGGAACGATCGAAACAGTCGCTAAATCACCCGCGGCAAAGCTTTCGAAATCCACCCCTGTTTGATTCGCTTGAACTGACACTGGATTGGTGAAGCCGGCCGAATTGAACATCAGTCCCTCACTAATTGCTTTCACGGTGTAGATGCCTCGAGTCAAGCCCGTTAAAGTATAGAATCCATCACTATCGGTGTAAGCCTGCCGGGTATTAGAAACCTCCACACGAATACCCTGCAGGGGGTGACCTCCTCGGGTGACTTGCCCAGCAATTCGCACGGTTGCGGGGTTTCCTACTCGGATTGGAATGGAACGAATCGCAACCCCACCTTTCATATCGCTGACCCGGCAATAAGCCACATACTCGCCGACGGTGGTCCAAGCATGAGTGACTTTTGGCGTATTGGCAGCGATGATTGTTCCATCGCCAAAATCCCAGGAATAAGCCAAGGGATCCTTCTCTGGATCGGTGGCCGTGGCGGTGAGTGTCACGACTCCATTCACTGGAAGACTGGTGGATGAAGCCTCCAGTAGGGCGATGGGCGGAAGGTTGTTGGTAAACCGCCCAATTTGGATCACCACATCCAAGGATTCAGGCACAGTGCCACCCTTGGCTACCGGTGTGATATGGATGTCACTGGCGGTGTCGGAAAAAGTGCGCCCGATCAGCAGTGCTGAATCATTTTTCCCATCGGCTGTTCCGGGTGTTGTGTCGAGCAACAAAGAAGATTGATTACCGGACCGCGCCCATCGAAGACCTAATCCTGACATAAGAGCGGGGCGATCAGTAAACTGCTGACGGAACTCCAACCAGTAGTTCGTCTGGTTATTCTTGGCGATACGAAGGGCTCGGGTGGTTGCTGCATTGGTTAGATCATGAGCCCAGACTCGATAGGTGCCGCTGCTGGTCACCGTGCGAACCTCGGCTGTTGGCATCCATCCGAGATAGTTTTTGTAGCGCGCGTTAAAATGTCTTTTGCCAGCCCCAGCGTTCCCCATGGTATCGAAACTGTCTCCATATGCCACATTACTCCCAGCACCGGTAACGCTTTGCCCGCCGGTATCCCAAAAGTTAGCATGAAGGAGTCCGAGATTATGCCCGAGTTCATGGGATGGCACGCCGCCAGAGGCATCGAAGGAAGACCGAATCCAGGCCCCTGGCGCACCAATATAACCCAATCCAGCCCAGTTAAAGCCAGGCACCGCTCCCATACAGATCAGGTCAAAATCGAAGAGGGCCGTATTAAACCCAGCTGTTCGAGCGGCAGCGCGTGCATCTGTCCGTAGAAGCGACGCATCGCCCGCTCCATACACAGCCGCGGTTTTGGGCATTCGCAGAGTTGCGGTGAGTGCGCTTCCTGATCCCAAGGGCTGAAATCCAGTCTTCCCAAAACTTTGTTCGCGATAGAAAGAATTAATGCCCGCCAGCATGTTGGTCGCAGTCGCAGCAGAGAGGGGGACCCCCGGCAAGTCGCTGAAATCAACTCGGAGAATCAAGAGACGTTTGATGCCACCGGTATAAGCGGATTTCATCCGGAAGGTTCCCTCCACATCGAGGCCATTCCCGGAATCATTCAAACCAGCTAAGGCCTTGGCGGTGACTTCTTGCAAATGAAGGTCTCCACAGAGCCAAGCAATTTCACCCCCTGTATCGATGGCAGTCGCAGTGCCGAACTCGGCTGCGGCTGTTCCGGCAACCGAGCAGACGGCGTCGGCAAGGGTTCCGTTAAGTTGCTCTCTTTCTTCAGACTCCAGCCTTCGAATTGGGTTTGGATCCAAAGCAAAGAGACCTCCCAAGGCGATGCCGTGAAGAGGAATATCGGTGAGGGTACTACGTTCAAGGGCAACTCCGAAGGTGTAGGCTCGCCAAGCACGTTCGCCGAGTGAAACCGTTCGATAGAGAGGGGTCGTTGGGGGCTGATCAGCAGCCTTACCGATGGCCGCTAAGACACCAAAATCGCCGCGTCCACTCAGGGGTTCTTCGATCAGAGCAACGAGTGAAAGAGGGAGTTTGCCCCTCAGGTGCCGAGGAATTGCCTGCAAAAGAGCGTGTTCAGGATCCGCGGAAATTAGGTCCAACATCTCCACATGACGCTCGGTAGCGATTTGAATTCCCTCGATTTCTAATTCCTGACGAGCACTCGAGTTGGTCGCGGCCGTGTAGCGAGAACACCAGTCGCTGAAGCGTTGGAAAACAAGCTTCTCTGACTTAGAAGACCTTTGATTTTTTTTGACTAACTCTCGATGAGAAGAAGTTTTGTTTGTGACTAAGTGAACTGGTTTCGCGGGCCATTCTAAAACAGGAGGCTTATCCGAAGCACTGATGGGAGACTTGGAATCCCGCCCTGAGGAGTTTGGCGACGGGTTGATTACCGAGTGATCAACAAAAAAAACAAAGACGATCGCCACCAAGATTATTAAGAGAAATCGAGCTATCGGAGAGGTCATGTTTGAAGGTGCCTATTCGAATTTACTGAAACAATATCACCGATAATCAGCTCTATTAGCGTTGATGTAAAGTCCTCGACTTAACCTGCCTCACCCGGACTCCGATCACACGACCTTAAAAGGTGTTGCCGCGATTTACAATTTTACATCTTTGACTCGTCAAACGAGCTTTTGTGGTACACTTTAGAATTATATTATTTTTGACATTGTGGCGACCGCCAAATGCCTGAGATGAATCTTGTTCTTCCAGCGATGAAACCTTCATTTTTTCAGCGAGTACCGAACGTCCGCTGGCGGACAGTGGCTCTTGTTTGCAGTATGCTGATTGCCTTTCCGTCCGTTGGGGCCCCCCTTCCGGAGAAGGTGGATTTCAACCGAGATATTCGGAGGATTCTGTCAGAGAACTGTTTGACGTGTCATGGGCCAGATTCGAAGCCGCGTAAAGCCGGTGGGACGGTGCTTCGATTGGACGTAGCGGAGAGTGCTTATGCCGATCGCGGGGGGATCCGGGCTATTATCCCGGGGCAACCGAACACCAGTGAAGCCCTGCGGCGGATGACCTCAAAGGATCCCGACGATTTGATGCCCCCCCCAGATTCGGGCAAGAAGTTGACGGCAGAAGAGATTTCATTGGTACGGAAGTGGGTGGAACAAGGCGCTACTTATTCGCGTCATTGGGCCTATGTGAAACCAGTTAGGGCCGCGGTTCCGGCGGTAATGGACACCGTCTGGGGGAGAAGTCCATTGGATGCATTTATCGTAGCCCGTTTGGAGCGCGAAGGACTGAAGCATGAAGTTGAAGCGGACCGTGAAACCTTGATTCGACGAGTGGCATTGGACCTGACTGGCCTTCCGCCCACCGTAAAAGAATTGCAGGAATGTTTAATGGACACTCAACCTGGAGGGTATGAGCGTTGGGTGGATCGATTACTGAAGAAGCAGACTTATGGTGAGCATTGGGCGAGGCAATGGTTGGATTTGGCGCGGTACGCGGATTCGGCGGGTTATGCGGATGATCCGGCCCGAACCATCTGGGCCTATCGGGATTATGTGATTCGTTCGATCAATGCCAATAAGCCATTCGACCGTTTTACCTTGGAGCAGTTGGCTGGGGATTTACTTCCGGAGGCCGGTGATGATGAGATTATAGCGACAGCATTTCACCGAAATACCCAGACCAACAACGAAGGTGGAACTAACGACGAGGAATTTCGCAATGTCGCGGTGGTGGATCGGGTAAATACGACGATGGCCGTCTGGATGGGGACAACGATGGCCTGCGCGCAGTGTCATAACCACAAGTTTGATCCGATCAGTCAGGATGATTATTTCAAACTGTTCGCCGTGTTTAATAGCACCGCAGACGCGGACAGAGGAGATGAGTCACCGACCCATGCTCTGTATACCCCTGAACAGAAGCTCAAGCTCAAGCAATGGAAGTCAGGAATTGCCCGCATTGAAGGCACTCTTCAAACGCCGACTCCAGCGCTCGATCAAGAGCAACTGACTTGGGAGAAAGGGTTGGCGACAGATCTCGCTTGGGAACCGATTTCGTTGCCCTCCATCAACTCCAAGGCCGGGGCCAAGGTGAAGGCGGATGCGGATGGATCTGTGCATCTTGCACGAGGCGGGCTGACCGATACGTACAGTGTCGAATTGCCAACAATGGTATCACAGACGGTGACGGCGGTGCGCTTGGAAGTGTTGCCCGAAGAGGGCCCTCCGTTGCGAGGCGTTGGAAATGCCGGAGGTGCGTTTGTGGTCACTGGGGTGCGTGGCGCCTTGATTCCACCGCTAGACGCGCTTCCAAGAGCTCGATTTGTGCGCATTGAATTGCCTGGAAAGGAGAAAATACTTTCCTTAGCCGAGGTTCAAATTTTTCAAGGAACAAACAATATCGCTCGAAACGGGGAAGCCAGTCAAAGCACCACAGCCTATGATGCGACGGCAGCGCGGGCGATTGACGGTAATACCGACGGACATTTTGAAGGGGCTAAGTCGACCACCCATACCGCGGTTTCAAAGGATAATCCGTGGTGGGAGATCGATCTTAAATCGGCGCAACGAGTAAACCGGGTCGTTGTCTGGAATCGAACCGACGGTGCTGGCGAACGTCTTTCGGGATTCAAAATTCTTCTTTTAGACGAGCAACGGCAGCAGATCTGGGAGCAACCCTTGATCACCAAGGCGCCCTCGCCGAGTTTCGAGCTTCGGACCGATGGGGAACGAGCGATCCAGTTTGCCTCAGTGGTGGCTGATTATGCGGAAAAAGATTTCCCCGCAGCTACAGTTCTCGAAAACAAAGATCCGCAGAATCGAGGGTGGGCCGTCGGTCCAAAGCTAGTTGAGGCTCATTCCCTGACCCTGTTTCTTCAGACCCCATTAAATATCGGGGCTGGGACCAATATCGTGCTCAAGGTCGAACAGAATTCGAAGTTTGAGTATGCCACTATCAGTCGGATGCGATGGCTTAAATCGACCGATCCGCATGCGGCAGAATTCGCCCGTGTACCGTCATCCATGTTGGCTTTACTCAAACTGGATTCGGCACGGCGAACCGAAACTCAACGTGCAGAGGTACGGAACTACTTCTTGTCGGTCACCCCCTCTTTGGCGCCTGAGCGCGAGCAGTTAGCCCGATTGAAAAAGAGTATTGAGGAGACGAAGCCTATTACCACGGTGCCGGTGCTCCGCGAGTTAGCTCAAGATCAACGGCGCAAGACCCGACTGCAGCGGCGTGGTAATTACTTGGACCTTGATCACGAAGTAAAAGAGGGATTACCGCAAACATTTCATCCGGCAGCAGACGATCTTCCAGCCGATCGATTGTTACTAGCGCAGTGGTTGGTTTCGCGTGAAAATCCGCTGACCGCGCGGGTGGTGGTCAATCGATTATGGGAATCGATCTTCGGCACTGGAATGGTCCGAACGGGTGAAGAATTTGGCTCACAAGGGGAACTTCCTACCCATCCGGAGTTACTGGATTGGTTGGCCATGGAATTGATGGAGCGAAACTGGGACATCAACCATTTGATTCGTCTTCTAGTGACTTCTGCGACGTATCGCCAGTCGTCTCGTGTGAGTTCAGAAATGGCAACTTTGGATCCGGACAATCGGCTGTTGGCTCGAGGGCCGCGCTTCCGACTTTCGGCGGAAATGATCCGTGATCAAGCGCTGTTAGTTGCGGGGCTCTTGAGTCCGAAGATGTATGGACCTTCGGTTCGGCCCCTGCAGCCGAAGCTGGGACTTTCGGCGGCATTCGGTAGCGGGACCGATTGGGAAACAAGTGGAGGCGAAGACCGATATCGGCGGGCCCTCTACACCACCTGGCGTCGATCAAGCCCTTATCCATCGATGGCGGCCTTTGACGCTCCGAATCGTGAAGTGTGCCAAATTCGGAGGGAACGATCGAACACACCTTTGCAAGCCTTGGTCACCCTGAACGATCCTGTTTATATGGAGGCCGCTCAAGGGTTGGCACGTCGTTTGGTCGCGGCCGGATCGACTCCTGCCGACAGGATTGAACACGGCTATCGTCTTTGTCTCAGCCGCAGTCCTTCGTCAGCGGAGTTAACTCGAATGAGCGACTTCTTTTCGAAATCTTTGGAGCGATTTAAGGCGGATGAGGTGAAAGCAAAAGAGGTAGCGACCAAGCCCTTGGGAGAACCGCCGGCTGGGAGTGATCTAGCAGAACTTGCAGCATGGACGCTGGTCGGGAATGTTTTGCTGAACCTCGATGAAATATTGATGAAACGGTGAACCCTGATTCGAACTTAATATGAATCCTCAACTCGAAAATCTCCGGAATTTGACCCGTCGCCATTTCTTAGCGAAAGGTGCCAATGGAATTGGGGCTTTGGCTCTTGGTTCGTTGATGAAGAGCAATCTCTCAGGCGCGACGGTTCCCTCTTTAGCCGATCCATTGACTCCGCGGATGCCTCACTTTGCCGGCAAAGCGAAGCAAGTGATCTATTTGCACCTCACCGGATCGCCTCC
The DNA here is from genome assembly GCA_945898055.1 of Akkermansia muciniphila. Lineage (GTDB taxonomy): Bacteria > Verrucomicrobiota > Verrucomicrobiia > Limisphaerales > UBA9464 > SXXZ01. The sequence continues at coordinate 23,218 of CAMDGV010000027.1, forward strand.
TCATTTGGATTTGTATGACTACAAACCAGAATTGATCAAACGGACCGGTCAAGACTGTCCCGATGCTTTCCTGAAGGGCAAACGATTCGCTTTTACCTCTGGGATCCCTAAACTCTTAGGGACACCACGGACTTTTGGTCAGTACGGTAAAGGAGGGGTTTGGCTTTCCGACGCGATTCCTCATCTGCATTCGGTTGCCGATGAATTGTGTGTCATTCGATCGATGACGACCGATCAGTTCAATCATGCGCCGGCCGAGTTGCTGGTGTACACCGGATCCCCAAGGCCTGGTCGTCCATCCATGGGTTCTTGGGTCACCTACGGATTAGGTTCCGAGAATCAGAATCTACCCGGTTTCGTAGTGTTAATTTCTAGTGGGGTTCAACCTAACGGGGGTCGCAATTCATTTGGAAACGGGTTTTTGCCTTCCGTCTATCAGGGGATTCAATGTCGATCCAAGGGAGATCCAGTGCTCTATGCCTCGGATCCGACCGGCCTCGACCGCGCCACGCGTCGCTCGAGTTTAGATGCACTCAAGGATCTGAACGAAATGCAGTCGCGTGAACTGGGTCATCCGGAGACGGCCACCCGAATTGCTCAATACGAGCTCGCCTTTCGTATGCAGGCGTCGGTTCCTGAGGTGATGGATATCACCCGAGAATCAGCCAACACCTTGGAAGCCTACGGCGCAAAACCGGGTGATTCTAGCTTTGCCAACAATTGCCTACTGGCCCGTCGTTTGGTTGAGCAAGGTGTCCGGTATGTGCAGTTATTCGATTGGGGTTGGGATTTTCACGGGACGGGTCCCGGCGAAGATCTTCGCGGGGGACTTACTAACAAGTGTGCGACCATGGACCGGCCGGTGGCGGCTTTGCTCAAAGATTTGCGTCAACGCGGTCTGCTGGAGGAAACATTAGTGGTGCTCGGCGGCGAGTTTGGGCGCACCCCATTTCGAGAAGGGCGTACTGCTTCTGGCAATATTCTCGGACGGGATCACTTTCCAGACTGTTACTCAATGGTTGTCGCCGGGGGCGGCATCCGTGGTGGAACAATGTATGGCGAATCCGATGAACTAGGATTCACTCCGGCGGTAAACAAGGTCAGTGTTCACGATCTTCAAGCGACCTTGTTGCATCAATTAGGGTTCAATCACGAACGATTGACCTATCGATTTCAAGGACGAGACTACCGACTAACCGATGTCGAGGGCGAGGTAATCCGTGGGATTATAAGCTAAGCCGAATAAAGATTTTGTAACTCTTCAGGTTAGGCGCGAACAAGGGTGAACGTTCAATATCCGAGTCTTTGAGTTCTTGCTCTTGGATAATCTGAGCGCTTTCTATGCCCTCGCCTATCGGATCCGTCGTCAGTTGAGTTCAGAAGAAAGGTCCGTTCGCTCACGAAAAACTTCGCACGAGCCACCTGACTCATGACACTCGGGTCCTAGCTAGACCCTTGGAGGACTTCGACCGAGGTCCAACTGACAAAAGTGTCATTCTCGATATGGACGACAGACAGTTTTCAAGGCATTGCTATCGCTGATGAAACTAACTTGGAAGGATCATGAGGAAATAGCTTGGTCGCTTTTTGATAAATTTCCTGAGCAGAACCCACTCAAACTCAGCTTCCCAAAATTGCATGCCATGGTTCTAGCTCTTGAGGGTTTTGACGATAAGCCTGAAGCATCAAACGAGAAGGTTTTGGAGAACATCCAAATGGCCTGGCTCGATGAGACCCACTAAGAACAGCCTGGCCCTTTTTTATCTTTGACCTTGGTCAGATCTAAATTTGGGTTGCCTGACTGTGGACTGTCGGAACAAAGTCTCTTAATGCTCCGCGTGTCAATCGCCTCTGGGGTCACCCGATAGCGTCCGATCAGGAAATTTCTGAACCGGACGCTAATCCGCCTCGTACCTAAACGGGTTCGAGGCGTTTTTATTCCTATGCCGCGCCACAACTCACAATACCGGAAAATCTCGCCCTCTCAGATGCCTACACACAGGAGCCATTCCCTTCATTGCCCGTAACCGTTTCCATGCAAAACCAAGATCATCGACCCACTTTCGAAACCGCTAAATCTGATGTCGAACGTAAAACACTCGAGCAACGTGACCAAATGGGTGAACTGGAGCGGATTCGTCATTCCACCGCCCATATTCTGGCGGCGGCTGTTCTTCGAATCTGGCCCGACGCGATCTTGGACATTGGCCCGCCCACAGCTGAAGGCTTTTACTATGACTTCGATCTAAAACACCGGTTTACTCCGGAAGACTTTCCAAAGCTTGAGGAGGAGATGAGGAAGATCATCAAGGAAAATCAGATCTTCCAGAAATCAACCAAAACCAGAGAGGAAGCCCGCGCCCATTTCGAGGCTTTAGGACAAACCTTTAAATTAGCCCGTCTCGGAGATATTCCAGAGGGTGAGGTGATCAGTTTCTTTCAAAACGGGGAGTTTGCAGATCTTTGCGCCGGTCCGCACGTGATGCGAACCGGCAATGTGAAACCAGGTGCCGTAAAAATCCTCAAAGTGGCCAGTGCCTACTTCCGTGGTAACGAAAAGAACCCGCAACTCCAGCGGCTCTACGGCACGGCCTTTAAGAATAAAGAGGAATTAGAAAATTGGCTGAGAATGCAGGAGGAATCCAAGAAACGGGATCATCGTCGGATCGGGGCAGAAATGGGTCTCTTTGCTTTCGACGCAGAATACGTCGGTCCCGGTCTGGCTCTTTGGTTGCCCAAGGGCACGGTGCTGGTAGAGGAACTTGAGCGATTAGCCAAGGAGACTGAATTTCAGGCAGGGTATGTTCGCGTAAAAACCCCACATCTTGCCAAAGAGAAAATGTACACGACCTCAGGGCACTTACCCTATTATGCAGACTCGATGTTTCCTCCCATCGAAATGCTGGAGGATAACGAACGTCGTCATCGGGACGATCTTACCGAAAAACGAGCCGACCTCCTGAAACTCGAGCAAGGCCTCACTCAGGCTATCTCGCCGAGTCCCACCGGCTACACCTTGGAACAAGTGCGACACGACATCCAAAAGCTGGAGGCTGAAATCACGCTTTTAGGCGGTCGCTACTATTTGAAGGCGATGAATTGCCCGCATCATCATCGTATTTTTGCGGCGGAACCGCGCAGTTATCGCGATCTCCCTCTCCGACTCGCGGAATACGGAACTAATTATCGTTACGAACAGTCCGGCGAACTCTTTGGCCTGATGCGCGTTCGTTCCATGAATATGAACGACGCTCATCTCTATTGCACCGCCGAGCAATTCGCCGACGAGTTCCGTGCGGTCAACGATATGTACCTTAAATACTTCGGAATCTTCGGAATCGAGAAGTATCAAATGCGATTCAGTACTCACGACCCCTCTCGTCTGGGACTTAAATTTGTCAATGAACCGGAGCTTTGGAAAAAAACGGAGGATAGGGTCCGCCAAGTCCTGATCGAATCGGGCATTAACTACGTAGAGGTCCCCAATGAGGCGGCTTTCTATGGCCCAAAAATTGACGTGCAAGTCTGGAGTGCGATCGGACGAGAATTTACAATCGCCACTAATCAAGTTGATTTCGCCGTACCTGCCCGCTTTGGGCTGACTTATCGCGATCGTGATAACACCGACAAAACGCCGCTCTGCATTCATCGTGCTCCGTTGGGAACTCACGAACGTTTCATTGGCTTTTTAATCGAACATTACGCCGGAAACTTCCCTCTCTGGCTTGCCCCAGAACAGGTTCGCGTCCTCACTCTCAATGACGACCCTGCCTTGGTCGATTACGCCAAAAGCCTCGTTGCCGAACTACGAACTCAGTTCGTTCGGGTCGAAGGCGATTGGACTGCGAGTCCGGTTAAAGCGAAGATCTCCGATGCTGAAACTTCCAAAGTTCATACCATGCTGGTCATTGGACAAAGGGACCTCGAAGCGGGTGCCGTCAGCGTCCGACTCCATGGCAAGGGCAACCTCGGGGTCAAACCTCGTGCTGAGGTCATTGCCGAGATCCTAGCCTCTATTCGCGAGCGTCGCCCTTGACGTTCAACTTCAGTCAATGAGGTTCATCCCTCATTGACCCGCGGTGCCGCTCGCGCTTCTTTCCGCTGCTTATTTTGCCATTGGAAAGGATCTCACAATCTCTATCCTCGAAATTATCCAATGCCTTTTCAGCACTCCATCTTTCGTCTAGTCATTGTATTCTTTGCGGTCGTAGTGAATGGAGTCGGCGCCAATCCGAGCGACACCCGACATTGGGCTTATCAAACGCTGACCAATCCCTCGGTCCCTTCCAGTACTAGCCCCGATCAAGTCAATCCAATTGACGCTTTCATCGGGGTCCGCTTGAAAAAAGCGGGGCTCTATCCATCTCCGCCCGCAGACCGCCCAACTCTCCTTCGTCGCATTAGTTTCGATCTCATCGGTCTCCCCCCTGCCCCTCAGGAACTCGCTGCCTTTAGTGCCGATACAGCTCCCAACGCCTACGAACGAGCGGTAGAAAGGCTTCTCGCCTCACCTCGCCATGGTGAACGTTGGGGACGTCACTGGATGGATGTTGCTCATTTCGCCGAAACCCACGGCAACGACCAAGACCGAGTCCGCACTGGAGCTTGGCCCTATCGGGATTACTTGGTTCGTGCTTTTAACGTCGGGACTTCTTATTCACGTTTTATCCAAGAACAGACCGCCGGCGATATTCTTTTTCCGAGTGACCCTCAAGCCACGGTGGCTCTCGGTTTTCTTGCCGCTGGGCCTTGGGATGAAAGCTCCCTGCGCGATATTCGAGAAGATACCCTCGACCGGCAGATCGCCCGTTACTTGGATCGCGATGATATGCTGGGCACGGTGATGAGCGTCTTTAATAGCACTACGGTCCAATGTGCTCGCTGTCACGACCACAAATTCGATCCCATTTCCCAACAGGATTACTACGCTCTGCAAGCTGTCTTCGCTGGAGTCGATCGCGCGCATCGCGCCTATGATGAAGATCCACTGATTCACCTACGACGACAGGAACTTCTCTTGCAACGGCGACGCTTGCAACGCTCCGACACCAACCTGCTTTCTTCTCCGAAAACGGGTCGGGAAGTCGCTGCGTGGTGGTCTGCTAACCAGCAAACTTCAATCCAATGGACCACGCTGATTCCAACCCAGTCGACCTCCATGGCGGGAACGACTTTGGTGCCCCAAAAGGACGGATCCCTCTTGGCGACGGGAGCCCTACCCGAACGAGACACTTACACCCTCAGTTTCCCTGCACCTGACTTCCCTGTCACGGCCCTTCAACTGGAACTACTCACCGACGCGTCGCTACCAAAACAAGGGCCTGGGCGGCAAAAAGAAAATGGCAATCTCCACCTGAGCGAGGTTCAGGTTTTCCTTTCCGACCCTACCTCCTCTCAACGGGTCCGTCTTGATCTCGTCAATCCAACCGCCGATTTTAATCAAGAGGGTTGGACCATTTCACACGCCATCGATGGCAACGAGAAGTCGGCTTGGGGCATTGATCCTCAAGAAGGCAAACCCCATCGCGCTTACTTCGAACTCAAGACCTCGCTTCCCACAAAACAAGGTTCGCTTTTCACAGTCGTCCTGCAGCAAAACCACGGCGGCGGCCACCTCATTGGGCGCTTCCGGATTTCTTGCACTGATGTCCGCACTCCAGTCCGAATACTTCCCCCTGAAATCACTGGATTGATCAGTCAACCCTTGGGTCAAGTTGGATCAGAATCTTGGAATCAGGTCGCTCGATTTGTCCTCAAAGAACAAATTTCTAAAGCTCTCAGCGCCCTGCCGCCACCGTCTCAAGTCTATGCTGCAGCGAGCGAATTCGAACCCGATGGCAGTCTACAGCCTTCCTTGCGGGCCCGACCGATTCATGTCCTGACTCGGGGAGAAATCACCCGCCCCGGCCAAGAAGCCGCACCTGGATCTCTTTCCTGCATTCCTGAACTGCAACCCCGCTTTCAATCGTCACAGGGCAACGAAGAATCTGCCCGCCGCGCCGACCTAGCCCGCTGGTTAACTCACCGTGATAACCCGCTTACTTGGCGCTCTATCGTTAATCGGGTCTGGTTACTGCACTTCGGGCGTGGTTTGGTGGAAACCCCAAATGACTTCGGTAGAATGGGAGGGACCCCTTCTCATCCAGAGTTACTCGATTGGTTGGCTGTCTGGTTTCGGGACAAGGCCCAAGGTGATTTGAAACAGCTTCATCGACTCCTGACGACCAGCGCCACTTATCGGCAACAAACCGGACCTGTGCAAGCGGTTGCTCTCTCTCATGATCCTGAAAACCGACTCTTTTCTCATATGAACCGTACTCGACTCGACGCCGAATGCCTCCATGATGCGATGATGCAGGCCAGTGGTCGATTAGACCTCCGAATGGGCGGATCCAGCGATAAACAATTCGATTTGAAACCGGGTATCCATGTCACGCCCCGTCTTGATTATTCGAAATTTGACATCGACTCGTTCGGTGGCCAACGACGAAGCGTCTATCGCTTCCTTTTCCGTACTCTGCCCGACCCATTTATGGACGCTCTAGATTGTCCTGCTGGCGATCAACTCCTCCCTTCTCGCAATAATAGCATCACCGTCCAACAAGCACTTTCTTTGTGGAATAGTGCCTTTGTCACGCGTCAAGCTGAGCATCTCGCTCGTCGACTCAGTCGGGAAAACAGCGCTGAGGAACACCAAATCCAGCAGGCTTTTGAATGGGTTTTTAGCCGCGCTGCCTCGCCTCAAGAATGCCAAGAATTTCTACAACATAGTCGCCGCCACGGCCTCGCTAATACCTGTCGCCTACTCTTTAATGCCAATGAGTTTATCTTCGTCAACTAGACTTATGCTCGGCTCGCGTCCCCAATCTTATCCCCCGTTTCTACTATCCCAACCGTCTCGCCGTGAGTTCTTGGCCCGTCTAGGCGGGGGATTAGGTTCAACGGCTCTCGCTCAACTTCTCGCATCAGACCATCCACCGATCAAGGGCTCCGATGGATCCGTCACCGCTCACCATCCGCCCAAGGCGAAACGGGTCATTCAACTTTTTATGAATGGCGGAGCCAGCCAAATGGATTTGTTTGACTATAAGCCCGCCCTTTTCAAACAAGCCGGCCAACGCTTTGATCCGGGTCAAGGCCTCCGGGTCGAAGCTCCAACCAGCGCCCCCGGCACTGTCCTCAAACCTCCGTTTGAACTTCGGCAACACGGCCAATCAGGTCGCTGGGTTAGCAACCTCTTGCCTCGCCTGGCTGAGCAGGTCGACGACCTCGCCTTTCTAATGGCGATGCAGTCACGCACCAATGTCCATGGCCCAGGAAGCTACCTCATGAATACAGGATTCCTCTTGCCTGGCTTCCCTAGCTTTGGCACTTGGGTCAACTATGCGTTGGGCTCGGAATGCGACAATCTCCCCGGCTTTATCGTGCTCCCCGATGCTAAGGGGCTTCCTTACAATCAGAAGGGTAACTTTAGCTCTGGATTCCTGCCGGTTAGCCATCAAGGCACCCTCATTCAAGCAGGTAGTACCAGTCCGATCCATGATCTCCGCGCGCATCCCAGCGCCGAATATATCACACCAGAGGCCGATCACGACGGACTCGATCTTCTGCATCGCTTTAATCGTCAGCACGCCCAACAACATCCAGACGACTCCCGTCTTGAAGCGCGAATCCAGTCCTACGAACTCGCTGCACGAATGCAGTTGAGCGCGCCGGAAGCTTTCAGTCTGCAAGGCGAATCGACCGTCACTCAACGCCTCTATGGACTTGATAATACCGTCACCGAAGACTTCGGTCGTCGCTGCTTGTTGGCCCGGCGATTGATCGAACGCGGTGTCCGCTTTGTGCAGGTCTGGAGCGGAACGGGCGGCCCTACTGGCAACTGGGATAACCACTCCAATATTCAAAAAGAGCTCCCGCCGATGTGCGCTTCGATCGATCAACCCATCGCCGGACTTCTGCTCGACCTAAAAGCAAGGGGCCTTCTGCAAGACACCTTAGTTCTTTGGAATACTGAGTTTGGCCGAATGCCGTTTGCTCAAAGTAGCGAAGGTCGCGATCACAATGGGGGCTCCTTTGTTGGATGGATGACCGGAGCTGGGGTCAAACCAGGCGTGTCTTATGGTGAAAGTGACGAATGGGGATGGAAAGCCGCCCGAGATATCACCACGACCTACGACTTTCATGCCACCGTTCTTCATCTCCTTGGACTCAATCACGAGCGACTCACCTTCCGCCACAATGGCTCGAATCGCCGTCTCACTGACGTCCATGGTTCAGTGATTTACCCACTGCTTGCCTGATCTCAGATCCTTCCAAAAATGTCCCTCCAATTCTCTTTTTGAGGTTCGCCTCGGCGAATCAGGTCGGCCTAAGCTCTCCGCAACAATGAGCCCCGAGAGCATTTTGGAAATCGTCGGATTGCGGATCAAACGCAGCGGGGTTTCTATCCTTGAAGATATCCATTGGCGCATTCAACCGGGCGAACACTGGGTCCTCCTCGGAGGTAATGGTTCTGGCAAAACCAGCCTTCTTTCCGCTCTCACTGGGTATCTGATGCCCACTGCCGGACAAATCCGATTTCTCAATCAACAATACGGTGCCTGCGATTGGCGTGAACTTCGCCTCAAAATCGGTATCGTTAGTTCCTCGGTGCGCCAAATGATGAACGAGACCGAACCCGCTCTTGATTCAGTGGTCAGCGGTCGTTACTCCATCATCGATTACTGGGGGAAACCCAAGCGCTCCGACGCGTTGAAGGCCCGCGGCCTCTTGGAACAGGTCGATGCCGCACACCTCGCTCAACGCCCTTGGGCTGTCCTATCACAGGGTGAACGTCAACGAATCTTGATCGCGCGCGCGCTCATGGCCGACCCTCGCTTCTTGATTCTCGACGAACCCTGCGCCGGTTTAGATCCCGTGGCGAGGGAACATTTCTTGGGATTCCTCGATCGCCTCGCCGCTCGACCGAACGCCCCCACCCTTGTTCTCGTAACTCATCATGTCGAAGAAATTACCCCTGTCTTTAGCCACGCTCTACTTCTGCGTGCCGGACGAATCGAGGCGAGTGGACCGCTCCGCATCTCGCTGACTTCCGAGACGCTGAGCCGAATGTTTGGCGGCCCGGTCCGGTTGAGTCGTTCTCAAGGTCGTTTTCGACTTCAAATTCCCAATTCCACGGACCGGATTCTTTGACGCTCCTTTTTCAGGCAAAACCTTCTCCGGCACTGTTACCGCTCCGACCTTGACCGAAGTTCCTCCGCCGGGTTTCGGAGTGCGACGGACAAAGCGGGATCGAACCTCCTCCGGTACGGATGCCGGATCAAATCCATGCCGTCGGCAAAACTCATCCACTGGCGCCACAATGACCGTAGGTTTCTTCAGAAAGGGATCGGGGTACTCCAGACGAATCGCCCTGAGCGCAAGACCGTACATATCCTTGCGACCATACAAAATATCTCCCGTAACTGGGCAACCTGAATGGGCCAAATGAATACGAATTTGATGCGTTCGACCGGTCACTGGCCGTGCCAACACCAAAGCTCTGTGCTCCCGCGCTTGGATCACTTCAAAGGAAGTCTCGGCTTCCTTGCCATCCACAGAATCGACGCGATGACGCCCATGCTCTAGGGGATCGGGTCCTAAGGGTTCTCGGCAAATCCAATTTTTAAGTTTAGGAACAGAATCAGTGATCGCTAAGTAGACCTTTTTGACGGACCGCTCGGAAAACACCCGCGAATAGGCAGCCATTCCACCCTGACTTTTAGAAAAAAGAAGAACCCCCGTTGTCGGAGCATCCAACCGATGAACGAACCGTAGAAATTTTAGATTCCGAGAAGCGGCCCACCATTCTGCTGACTCGATGTCATCGACCAAGGCACGGTGTAAATTACGCTCATGATGCTCGGCATCGTCCGGTCCAAGCATCCAACCCGCTGGCTTGTCAATGGCTAGGACCCCACGGTCCTCATACAGAATTGCGACAGACGTGCCGTCTGGGAGTTCGAATCGATCTGGTTTAGCCACACCCAATGAAAGCACAAAGATAGCCGAAAATCACGCCCTTCCTGATCATTGCCTTAAATTAATTCTGGAATTTTAGAAATTGGGTGTACTCTCATTTGGTGCAAATTGAATCCTTCAAAATTTTCTGTGATCTTGCTGAGACTGAGTCTTTCACCAAAGCCGCCCAGATTAACGCCATCACTCAAAGTGCGGTTAGTCAACAAATCACTTCAATGGAGCGGCAACTTAAGGCTTTGCTGATCGAACGTAGCAAAAAGAAATTTCGACTCACTCGCGAGGGTGAACTTCTCTACCAACAGGGAAAACAGATTATCCAATCTTTTGAATCCCTCGTTCATCAACTTCAAGAAGTTCGCAATGTGATCTCCGGCACGATCCGAGTTGCCACCATCTACAGCATTGGGCTGCACGACCTTCAGCCCTACGTTAAACGGTTCTTAAAAAAACATCCCATGGTCAAGGTTCACGTGGAATATCACCGCGCTAATCAGGTCTACGACGATGTCCTCGGCAATGTGGTCGACGTCGGACTGGTCGCGTATCCTGTCAACGATTCAAAACTAGAACTTGTCTCTCTGCGGGAGGAAAAGCTAGTGGTTATCTGCCATCCAAGCCACACCTTCGCTAAGTCGAAAAACCTCAAAATTCAACAGCTTCAAGGACAAAAGTTTATCGGCTTCGAACCCGATATTCCGACTCGGAAAGCGATCGATAAGGAATTTCGTGAACGTAGTATTGTTGTCCGTCATGTTATGGAATTTGACAATATCGAAACGGTAAAACGGGCGGTGGAAATCGAAGCGGGGATCAGCATCGTTCCGGCCGGGACCGTCGCCCAAGAGGTGTCGAAAAACACCCTCGTCGCTCTCGAATTTTCAGATGTCGTGCTGACTCGTCCCGTCGGACTCATTCACAAAAAAAATAAAGTTCTCTCCCCAGCAATCAAACAATTCATTGCCTCACTTCACGAAATCCACTCCTGAATTTATTTTGCCCCGTTAAAGCCGTGTTACCGATTGCTCTTCACCGCAATTCAGAGTCGAGACTGTCGGATTGGCCTAATTTCTCTTCTTGTTTAAATCCCACTCCGGACGGTTTCTCCCAACCTTAGATCTAGTCATTGGCTTAAACTTAAACCGTCACCACAGCAGTCAAGGTCAGGTTCAATCAAACGGGACTCGTCCCCCCAGACGATCAGATGTTTTCCCAATTCTAAGGAGCAGTCTTACCGACTGAACTCAGGTCGAAAATGTGGATCGATGCCCCCAGTGCTCGACGTGGAATTCAGGGGTCCTCAAGACTTCAGCAATCCACACCCACTCCCTCTCAAACGGGGGAAATAGGACATCGCCTTCAACCGTCCGATGGATCCGGCTCAAAAAAAGATCAGTGCACTCAGGAAGAAGTTGGGCATAAATATCCCCGCCGCCACACAACCAAACACTTCGTGACTCCCTCCGCACCGCCTCACGAAGATGGGTCACCTCCGCAAATTCGCGGACTCCATCGACAGAATTCAAGGTCCGACTGAGTACCCATGTCTCCCGGCCGGGGAGTGCGCGGCCAATTGATTCAAAGGTCTTTCGTCCTTGAACCAAAACCCCGCCCAGAGTCATTGCTTTGAACCATCGAAAATCCGCAGGAACATGCCATGGTATCGCTCTCCCATTTCCAATAATTCCATTCTCGGAAACCGCAGCGATCGCACGTAACCGAGCCATGTCAGCGAAGCATCATAGAACCCACCTCAAGGGGTCGGTTCCACGGGGCCTTCGGGCGAAGTATCTGTACCCGAAATATGGTTTTGGTCGACCACTGGATCTCGGGCCACCTCAGTTGAAACACGCGCAACCGGCTTCGAATCATTCTTTTTAGGCTTCTCAGAAGTCTCCGGTTGAGGCGGGGCTTTGTCATCGATCGGCGGAACTGACTCTTCGTTCGGATCCTTAGCCCGCTTGTTCTTTGGCAACGGACTGATCATGACATTGATCGCTCGACCGATTAACTTCGGCGGGAAATCAGCGGCCCCCCAAGGAAGCAACTTATCTAAAAACTTAACCATCACTTCTTTGCCGATCTCGGTGTGCGCCATCTCACGTCCACGAAAACGCAGGGTTGCCTTAACCTTCATATCCTCGCAAAGAAATCCCACGGCGTGCTGGAACTTAATTCCCAAATCATGCGGATCGATACGGGGCGATAACTGAACTTCTTTTACGATGTTCAGGTGTTGATGCTTTTTACTATCGCGCTCTTTTTTGGACAATTCGTACTTGAACTTGCCATAGTCGATGATCCGGCAAACCGGCGGGACAGCGTTCGGGGCCACTTCCACCAAATCCACCCCCGCTTGACGCGCCAAATTGATGGCTATAGCTAAGTCAACGACCCCGACTTGGCTCCCATCTACCCCGATAACACGGACATCCCGTGCACGGATCTTACCATTGATACGATGTAAGGGTTGACCCTGCTGGTGGCGAGTAAACGGGCGATTCAAGGGATCGCCTCCGGGTGAGTGTAGATCATGCGTTCAAACAAACTGTCCAACTGTGCTCTTAAGGTTGATTGGCTATAGAAAAACTGAAGCCTCTGGGCAAGCTGAAACTGTACCCCTCCCCAGCGTCGAGCTAACATTATCAAGTGCCACCTTAAATTTCTAGCGCAGTTCAAATTCGATTTTTTGATTTCCATCGATGCATAAGTGGCTCACTAAGTGGCCTAAACACTGTACTTTACAAGAATCGTGGGGTCTTCCTAGCAGGTGACCTGAATCGGCACAAGGTCATCCACCGCACCCTAAGGAACGGGTTACTCAATTTTGAAATTTTAACTTCTTTAAGTACTTGGGTAATCGGATTGCACAGAGGACCGCAACTGTGATTGCAACACAACTCTGCATCCAACGCCCGTAGAGCAACCAACCACCAGCAAAGATCAACGCCCAAATACCGATCGACGACAAAATCGTGCAAATCACCCCCGGTAAGATATCAGATCGTTTTGACCCATTTAAGTCGTTCATCTGAATTCGCTGATGCTCTCCATGTTCCACCACCACCTGCCAACCCAGTCCGCCCGGTTGCACCCGTCGAAAGAAGTGGCTCAATCGCTCCTCAGAGGTGGGCTTAGTCACCAAAGCCGTGACGATTGAAAAACCGGTTGTAACTCCCACTCCGATTAACATCTGCATCCAATCCGGCAATACACTGGGACTGCCAAAATGCCAAAATAAGGCCATACCAAAAGAAGAAATCATCGCAACAATCTCTGCTACTGCGTTAATCCGCCACCAGAACCAACGAAGGATCAAAACCAAACCGGTGCCCGCACCGATTTGCATCATCAATTTGAAATTCGACAGAGCATCCTGCATCTGTAGGGCCAGCAGGCACGCCGCAACCGTCAAAACGACGGTTGAGAGGCGACCCAACCACACTTGCTCAGCATCGGTTGCTTTCGGGCGAAAAAAACGAAGATAGAGATCATTAACTACGATCGAAGAACCGTAGTTCATCTGGGTAGACATCGTGCTCATGTAAGCCGCAGCTAATGAAGCAACCATCAACCCCATCAGGCCGGGGGGAAGAAAGGTCATCATCGCCGGATAGGCTAAATCATCCTGAATAATCTTAGGATCGAGATGCGGAAATTTCTCTCGTAATGATGCCAAATCAGGAAAGACCACCAGTGAAGCCAAAGCCACGAGAATCCACGGCCACGGCCTCAACGCATAATGCATCACATTAAAGAAGAGGCACGCGCCGAGGGCATGCTTTTCGTTCTTCGCCGCCAAGAGACGTTGCGCCACATAACCGCCCCCTCCTGGTTCTGCCCCCGGGTAATAACTGCTCCACCACGTCACCAACAACGGAATCATAAACACCGCCATCACTAGATCCGGATCTGCAGTGGAAAAATTGGGAACAATCTCCATTTTAGCCGCTACCCGCGGATCTGCCAGTAGCTTGGTCAATCCACCTACTTGCGGAAGTTGTGTCACAAAAACTGCAGCCCAAATAGCACCAATCATGGCGATCACAAATTGAAACAAATCGGTCAAGAGCACACTCGTCAACCCCCCAGCCATACTGTAGGCCACCGTAACAATGGAGGCGATAGCGATGGTTTTAACTGGGTCGAGGCCAAACATCACTCCCCCGATTTTAATGGCCGCCAATGTCACATTGGCCATTACCAGCACATTAAACAAGACCCCTAAATAAACCGCCCTAAATCCTCGCAAAAAAGCGGCTGGTTTTCCAGAATACCGAAACTCGTAAAATTCAATATCGGTTCGCAGTCCGCTCCGACGCCATAGCTTTGCAAAAAGAAAGACGGTACTCGTGCCGGTCAAAAGGAGGGCCCACCAAATCCAGTTCCCAAACACCCCATCACGCCGCACAATGCCCGCCACTAAATTTGGGGTGTCGGTGGCAAAGGTGGTCGCTACCATCGAAGTTCCTAGCAACCACCAAGGCATGGTCCGGCCACTCAGAAAATAGCTCTCGTAACTCGTCCCCGCAGAACGCCCCGCGAAGAATCCAATCCCAATGTAGAGCGCAAACGCTCCAAAAATAATGGTCCAATCTAAAATTTCTAGATGCATTAAAAGCAAAGAATGCAGCGAATTCCATTTTCTGCCAACAACTCTAAATTGCACCTAAACCTTTCGACGACCCGCTTCTCTGGCCACACTTGGTCCCCCCTTTTCTAAACGCTACCCTCGATCTATGTCGTTACGACGCATACTCATCGCCGACCACGTGAGCAAGGTCCTTGGCGGGGCCGAAATCAATCTGGTCGAACTCCTCAATCATCCCAACGTCTCATCAGCTTGGGATGTCACCGTCGCCTGCGCACCCCAGAGTCCCCTCGATCGCGCTCTGGCAGATTCGGGCATCCGCCGTGTTCCTTACGGCTTTGCTCCTGCCCTAAATGAACTAAGGGTTATCGGACGTGGCTTGGCTCCTCTAGCCAAGATTCGAGGGTTTCTGGAATTAAGGAAGGCCACTCGGCACTTAGATCAATTGCTGCGCCAAGTCCGTCCTGATGCAGTCCTCACCCCGACCAACAAGGATCACTTCGCTGCAGGGGCGGCGGCGCGTCCTCTCAAGATTCCTTCGCTCTGGTGGGTGAACGATCTCCTTATCCCTGAATTTTTTAGTTGGCCCATCCGACGACTCTTCTCTTACAAGGCTCAGAAACTTGCCACGCACCTGCTGCCGGTCTCGGCCGCTGGCGCTGATGCTCTCGTCGCTGAGGGGCTTCCCCTAGCTCGGATCACCCCTGTGCTGAATGGGATTCCTCTCGACCGTTATGCCCGCAGCAAAAACAGCGATCTGCGACAAAACCTTCAAATCCCCGCGGATCACCCGCTCTTCGGTGTCATCGGGCGCATCACCCCTTGGAAGGGCCAAGATCTCTTTATCCGCATTGCTCAGGCTTGGTGCGCTTCCAGGCAAAAGGGACACTTTGTCATCATCGGAAAAGCGTTTAATGAGGATGCCCCTTTCGAAAATGCTCTGCGCCAACAAATTACCGAGGCTGGGCTCTCCAAGCGGGTTCATTTTACCTCATTCCAATCCGATAGCGTCAATGCCCTGTCGGGCTTAGATGCCCTCCTCCATACTTCCACCCGGCCCGAACCCTTTGGACGCGTCATCATCGAAGCGATGGCCACTGAAACTCCGGTTATCGCCGCACGGGCTGGGGGGGTCCCGAGCATCATCACTGCTGATCACGACGGCCTTCTCGCTACTCCCGGTGACGTTAATGACTATCTCCGACTACTGATGGCCTTGCATGATAATCCTCTCCGCGCCGCGAGCCTGCGGTTGGCAGGTCTGGAAACCGTTCGATCCCGCTTTAGCATCGACCGTGTCTTCACTGACTTTGAGTCTATCCTCGCTAAGCTACCCCCCGTCCCGATCTAGCTAGCTCAGGCGAAGACCTTCGGGCCAGAGGATGATCAGCGAAAAATCTACCTCTTGTACTAACTGCTTGAATCCGCCCGGCCGCAGAGTGCCTCGAAATCAACCAATACTGTCAACTCCACCAGAACAATGCCCATCCCTACGGACACCGAAAAGCCGAAGTCCTCTCCGAATTAACAGAGAAGACGGCCTTTGTTATCCATGCTTGGGGAGAAGAACGATTTCATCGTTTCGCTTTCTTTGCGGGTTTGCGCAAGGCGTCCAAGAGTGAAGAGAAGTGTGAGAGATCTTTCACTTGGGTCGCACCGATTTTTTCCAAAGCGTCCTCGTAAGCCAGCATGGCGCGCCCACCGACGAAGAGCGTGACTTCCGCCGGCAGCGACTCGCGCAACCGCGTCAATTCGCCCTCCAGCCGCGGATCGTCCTCGGGATAGATTAGGCTCAAGGCCACAGCCCGTGCGCGATTTTGTCGCGCGGCACCGGCGATCTCGGCCGCCGGAAGGCTGGCGCCGAGGTAGATGACGTGCCAGCCGAGGTTCGCGGCGGCGGCACCGACGAGCAACGCGCCGAGTTCATGAAACTGTCCGGCGGGAGTGGCGACAACGAGCACCGGGGCGCTGTCCGTGCCGGCGATGGGCCGCGCCGCGTCACTAAGAAAAGTCCGAATGATCGCGCTGGCGAAATGCTCGTGCGCGGCGGTGATGGTGCCGTCGCGCCACAAGTCGCCCAAGGTATGGAGGAGCGGAGCGAGCAACCGTTGCAACAGGCCTTGCGCTCCCAGTTCGGTCGCGGCACGTTGCATCGTTTCCCCGAGCGCGCGGGCGTCGAATAATTTCACGGCCGCGACGCAGTCGTCGAGGTAGGTCGGAGCGTCCGGAGCCGCGGTCAGCGCACGTGGGGCGGGGCGTTTCACGCCACGCGATTGCTTCGACAGCTCGCGGAGCTTTTCCGTAGGCAACTTTGCGACGTGGCCAATGCGATGCCCGTTCTGCGTGATGTCGCGGAGCAGGCTTAAGCGCTCGATCTGCTCGTCTGAGTAAAGTCGGCGATTGGTCCCGGTGCGCTCAGGCCCAACGGCGTCGTAGCGTTTCTCCCAAATCCGGATGACATGCCCGCTCAGTCCCGTGCGCTGGATGACTACTTTGATTCCTTGGTGGGCTTCAGCCATAAAACTAGACACAAATTCGACAAATCAGCAACGCTTTGCAAGTGATGACTTTCAGAAAGCAGATAAAAGAACCAACAGTAGGCTCGAAAATTGAGATTTATGCCGCAGAAAGCCAGCCCTACCGGTCTTAGAATTATTTTGAGACGAACTGTTGACAAACACCCAAACGTTAGACAATTTTTCAGCACATTTCAGCAACTGCAAAGTAATAATCTGGTCATGAAGACGAAACGTGAACATCCAATGCAGCTTCCCAAAGCTGCCTCCCTTCTGGGTAGTTCTCCGGGTTCACGCCGAGACAAGAAACAAGGCAGGCCTTCCGAACCATAAAACTCAATCGCCTCCTGACCTTGACCGCAATCGTCTCCACCCTAGCTCTTTTCGGAATCGCGCCCGCTGAACCCCAGCCCGCCAGCAAAGACATCGTCGCCATTCCCACCTACCACGTCGTCGACACTGAACTGCTGCCGAAGTAACCGACTTCTGGCGAGAGGGGATCGACTGTTTCTCCGTCCGACCTGATCCAAAATTTACCACCAACCCTTCCAAATCCTAACCTTCAAACTATGTTTCAAAAAGTTGACTATCCATTTCTTATCGCGGCCTTCGCGAGCTTCCTTGCGAGTGTCGGTCTTTGGTTCCTAGTGAGTCATGACTATGGTGCCTACGTGGGAATCTGGGTGCCGAGCATTCTCACTCTTTGGGTCGGCGTGCGCCTCGTGCTCCTATCGCGTGCCTTCAGCAACACGAGAAAGAATTGATATGGCCATTTACATCCTTCCCATTTTTTGCTTTGGGGTAGTCATCACTGGCATTGTCTTACTCGGAATCAAGCAGGCGTCTGATTTAACAAAACAGTTGGATGCGCAAGCCAATCAATCGGGGTCCGGATCTGGCGGTGCGCACTATGTCTCGGTCGGCCAGGGAACCGCTCCGTTGAAGCCGCTGGCTGGAACGGCCCGCCCATGAGTCAGTCCACCCAACGCCCCGCCGTCCTAATTCTCGGAGCGACCGGCGGAATTGGCTGTGCGCTGGCGCGGCAACTCTCCCGCCTCGACTACGCACTGAGCCTCGGGTCACGGGGTGGCGAACGGCTGGACAGCCTCTCTGCAGAGTTGACGGCTCACTCCTGCACGTTCGCAGCCACCGACTCAGCCTCTGTGGATGCCTGCATCAACAGCGCCTTCCAGAATCACGGTCGGTTGAATGGCGTGGTCAATTGTGTCGGTTCCCTTTTACTTAAACCTGCCCACACCACCACCGACGAGGAATGGGCCGGCGTGCTCGCGACCAATCTTAATTCCGCGTTCTACATTCTCCGTTCCGCAGCAAATCGAATGATGCGCGACGGCGGCGGTAGCATCGTGTTGATGTCCTCGGCTGCAGCCCAGCGCGGCCTGATTAACCACGAGGCCATCGCCGCAGCCAAAGCCGGGGTGATCGGCCTCGCGCAATCTGCCGCTGCGACCTATGCCCGCTACAATATTCGCGTGAACTGTGTCGCGCCCGGCCTTACTCGGACCCCACTCACCGAGCCGCTCACCCGATATGAGGCGTCGTTAAAAGCCTCCGCCGCGCTGCACCCGCTCGGCCGCATTGGCGAGCCCGAAGAAGTAGCGAGCGCCATTCGTTGGTTTCTCGATCCGCAACAGTCATGGGTGACTGGTCAAGTGCTCGCGGTGGATGGCGGCCTCAGTTCCGTCCAATCCCGCATGAGCACCCATTCATAAATGCGGAGCCTAGACCCTCTCCAATCTTGAGAACCACACTCGACCATGACAATCAGGCCCCTCGGAATTTTCCCGCCGTGGGCCGCCCGTCAACCGGCCGTGCGAGGTATCCGGAACGGGGCTCTCGCAATCGTTTCGAATTCCTCAACTTGGGAATCTTTACGGCCACCCTAGACGTGGCAGAACTCTCACCGAGAAGGTTTGCCCCAGCGCTCGAGATAAAGGGCCGACAATTTCTCGTCTCAGGGTTCTTCGTCAGCACGGTGGCACTGCTCCACAGAACGTTCTTTAGAAATTCGCTCGTGCACGCTTTAGACACTCTTGACGAGGGCTGGCACAACAATTACCACCGCTGCATGACCGCCGCGAGGCCGGGCTTCTCTTGGTGGACGATCGACGAGACCTATTACCTGCTCAACGCGCTTTCCTGGACCAGGCTCATTTGGGAGTTGAAGACGGTTCCCTCAAGCCTTTACGAGGAAGCCACACGGCGCCTGGAAACAGCCACCTAACTTCCACGCGATCCCATGAAAACCCTCGCCATCATCGGCACCGGCATCGCGGGTCTCGGCTGCGCACATTTTTTGCACAAGCGCTTCGACCTCACGCTCTACGAGCAGAACAACTACGCGGGCGGGCACACGAACACGATCGTGGTTGGGGAGGAAGGGAGGGAGGTGCCGATCGACACCGGGTTTATGGTTTTCAATCACGTCACCTATCCGCATCTGACGCGCCTCTTCCGAGAGTTGAATGTCGAGACCTACCCGACAGAGATGTCCTTCAGCGTGCAGCACCGGCCGAGCGGGCTGGAATACAATGGCGGAAGTCTGAACCTGCTCTTCGGCCAACGGCGCAATCTGGTAAACCCGCGGCACTGGCGGATGCTTGCGCAGATCAACCGCTTCAACCGCGAGGCAGTGCCGGCCCTCAAAGACGCGCAGTTTGCCAACCACAGCCTGCGCGACTACGTGGTTGAGCGCGGCTATGGCGACGACATGCTGCACCGTTATCTCGCCCCCATGAGCAGTGCGGTGTGGAGCACGCCGCCGGACAAAATGCTCAACTTTCCCGCAATGACGCTTCTCCGCTTCTGGCACAATCACGGATTCCTAGGGCTCGATACGCAGCATCCGTGGTTCACGGTCACCGGCGGCGCCAAATCTTATGTCGCCAAGATCATCGCGCCATTTCGCGACCGAGTGCAGCTCGGAAGGAAAGCAGTGCGAGTGACGCGAGCGGAAGGTCGCGTAACGGTCAATTCGGCGGATGGAACGTCGCGTGATTTCGACAAAGTCATCCTCGCTTGTCACGGTGATCAAGCACTCAACTTGCTCGAACATCCGACGGCCATGGAGAGTCGCCTGCTCCGCGAGTTCCACTACCAAGCCAACGTGGCGACCCTGCATACCGACCCATCCTTCATGCCGAACACCCGACGTTGCTGGGCCGCATGGAACTACCGGCTCGATGGCAGCGACGACGGCGGAGTCCTCCCGACCACGCACTACTGGATGAACCGCCTCCAACGCCTCTCCGAGCGGCAGGATTATTTCGTCTCGCTCAATGCACACGAACGCATCGCGCCGGAAAAAATTTTGCGCCGGATCGACTACGAACATCCCCTCTTCAACCTCGCCGCCATCGCCGCGCAAAATGAACTGCCCGCCCTAAATCGCCTCTCGCCCGAACAATCCACCTACTACGCTGGCGCCTGGTTTAAATATGGCTTCCACGAAGACGGCTTCGCCAGCGCCCTAGAATGCGCCCGGGCCGTGACTGGAGATCCGATCTGGTCATGAACTCATGTCTCTACGAATGCACCGTGATGCATCATCGGCTGGAGCCGAAGGAGAACCGTTTCCGTTACGGAATCTTCATGTTTGCCCTCGATCTCGATGAACTCGATGCGCTCGACGTGCGCGGATTCAGTCGCAATCGCTGGAACATCTATACCTTCCGCGACCGCGACCATCTCACGCTGCCCGGTCTGGAAACGGCGAGTCTCCGCGAGAATCTCAGCACATGGCTGGCGAATCAGGGTGTCCACCTTCCTGCCGGAGGACGCGTCATGCTGGTCACTCTCCCGCGCGTGCTCGGCTATATCTTTAATCCCGTCTCCTTCTACTTTTGCTCCGACGCCACCGGCGCTCCGCTCTGCGCCGTTGTCGAGGTGGGGAATACCTTCCGCGAACTGAAGCCGTATCTCCTGCGCGCGCCAGAGGTCGATGGCCGCTTCCGCCTCGTCACGCCGAAGCACTTCTACGTCTCACCTTTCTCCGCGCTCGACCTCTGTTTCGACTTCAATCTGCGCGTCCCCGCCGAGACCCTCCACCTGCACATCGACGACCGCGCGGGCGAACGTCCCGTGCTGCTCAGCGCGCTCACCGGACGGCGCGCGCCGCTCACTTCCGCGCGATTACTCTGGCTCACGTTCAAGTATCCCCTGATCACGCTCAAAGTGATCACGCTCATCCACTGGCACGCGCTGCTCCTCTGGCTGCGCCGCCTGCCGTGGCACCGCAAGTCCGCCCAAGCCGGACTCCAACGCGACGTCTTCCATCCGCATTCCTCCATCGCTCCAAAGATCCCATGAATCACGGCCTCACCATTGCCGATCCGCTCCCGCAGACTCGCGCGAAAACCAGATCCGATCTCTATCAGCGCCTCGTGTTCGCCAGTTTTGCGAAGATGAAGGCAGGAGGCCTCCGGCTCGAACTGCCCGATGGTTCGTGCGTGCAATTCGGCACGCCAGACGCCGACGTGTGCGCGACGATTAGAGTGCTCAACCTGGCCTTCTTCCGGCGCTGCGTGCTCTTCGGCGACGTGGGTTTTGCGGAGAGTTACGTCGATGGAGACTGGGAAACGGATTCAATCGAGCGGGTCATTTCCTGGGCCATCCAGAACGTCGAAAAATCGCCGTCGATGAGCGGTTCAAAAGTGTGGACTGTCGGGCTGAATCTGCTGCGCTTCTATAACCGTGTGCAGCATCTGCTCCGACCGAACAACGAACGTAATGCCCGACGCAATATCGCGGAACACTACGATCTCGGCAACGATTTCTACCGCCTGTGGCTCGACCCGACGATGACCTATTCGAGCGCCTATTTTACCGACGCCGGCGAATCGCTCGAGGCCGCGCAGACCGCGAAATACGATGCACTCTGCCGAAAGCTTCAACTCCGCTCGAGCGATCATGTGCTCGAGATCGGCAGCGGTTGGGGCGGCTTCGCCTGCCACGCGGTGAAGCGCTACGGCTGCCGTGTCACCACGGTCACGATCTCGCAGGCACAGCTCAAGTTTGCCCGCGAGCGCTTCGAGCGAGAAGGCGTCGCCGACCGCGTGGAGATTCGCTTGCAGGATTACCGGACGATCGAAGGCTCTTTCGACAAGATTGTTTCTATCGAGATGATGGAAGCGCTCGGCGATCGCTACCTCGCGACTTACTGCGCGAAGCTCCACCAGTTGCTCAAGCCCGACGGGCTCGTCGGCCTCCAATACATCACCGTGCCTGACTCGCGGCACGCGGAGTTACGCCGCGGGGTGGACTTCATTCAAAAGCACATCTTTCCCGGATCGCTTGTGCTCAGTGTCGGCCGAGTCAACGAAACCCTGAATCGCACCGGCGATCTCTTTCTGCATCACCTCGAAGACCTTGGTTCCAGTTACGCGAGGACGCTAAAGCTCTGGTGGCGGAGTTTCAATGCGCACCTCGACGGGGTCCGCGCGCTCGGCTACGACGAGCGTTTTGTTCGGAAGTGGAACTACTATCTCCAGTACTGCGAGGCCGCTTTTACGCGCCGCAATATCAGCGTCGTCCAGGCGATTTACACCCGCCCAAACAACTTTCATCTGAATACCCCAGCCGAAAAAATCTCCAGATGATCCTGTTCCTGCGCATCGCCTTTATCTTCGTCCTCGTCGCGATGCTTGGCGTCACCAGTTGGGCGAGCTCGATCGTAGCCCTGTGGGAGACGCCGCGCGCGGTGGCCACTCATCCGTGGTTCATCGCCACGCTCTTCGACACTTATTTCGCCTTTCTCACTTTCTACTGCTGGCTCGCTTACAAAGAAACGTCAACTCTCGCGCGGGGCGCTTGGCTGATCGCAATTCTTCTGCTCGGCAATATCGCGATGGCGATTTACATGCTGATCCAACTCTTCCGCCTGCCAACGCATGCGCGGATCGAGGAACTCCTGCTGCGTCGCAAATGAACTCGCCCCCAGTGATGGAAGAGCAACCTGCGGCAGCACATCCGTCATTCTGGCAGCGGCGCGCGGTCACGCCGATTGTGGCACAGCTTCGACTAGGCATTACGCCGGAGAAGCTCGCGCTGACTCTCGCGCTCAGAGTCGGGTTGGGCATCTTTCCAATCCCCGGCCCCACCACGCTGCTTTGCGGACTCGCCGCCGTTTCCCTTCGGCTCAATCAGCCGGTGATTCAACTCGTGAATTACTTCACCTCTCCGCTGCAACTCGCGCTGATTATCCCGATCTATCGCGCCGGAGAAATTCTCTTTTTCCAGACGCCAGTCCCGCTTTCTATCCCACTCCTCTTCGAACGTTTCAAGGCCGACTTCGGCCTGTTTCTGCGCGACCCCGGGATGATAGCCGTTCAGGGCGTGGTCGCCTGGTGCCTTCTAGCATCACTGATCGTGCCGGTACTCTATTTCAGTTTTCGGGCTCCGCTCCGGACACTTGCCGGAAACCTCAAAGCTTAACCCAATGCTGACCCTCTTTCTCATCGCCCTCGGCATCGCTGCCACCTATTTTGCGGTCGCGTGGGCAGTCTGCGTGAAGATTAAGAACTACGGGTTTCTTGATGTCGCGTGGTCTTACGGCATCGCGGTGCTCGCCCCAATTTACGCACTGATCGGTCCAGGCCATGCGCCGCGAACAGGGATCGCCACTGCCATTGGAGTCGCCTGGAGTTTACGGCTCGGCACTTTTATTCTCATCCGGGTGCTGAAGCATCACCCAGCCGAGGACGTGCGCTACGAGACGTTGCGTGCCCGCTGGCCGGGACCCGGAATGTTCTTAGCCTTCTTCGAACTACAAGCCCTCGTCGTCGTCATCTTGTCGCTGCCATTTCTTTTCGCCGCTTTCAACCCGAGCCCGCTGAGGCTAATCGAATACGCGGGCCTGACCCTTTCCTTCCTCTCCCTCTGCGGGGAAACGCTCGCGGATTGGCAGATGAAGCAATTCAAGAGCAAACCGGCGAATCGTGGTCAGGTCTGCCAGTCCGGGCTCTGGCGTTTCTCAAGGCACCCGAATTACTTCTTTGAGGCGCTCATCTGGGTGGGCTTTGCGCTCTTTGCGCTCGGTTCGCCGCATGGATGGATCGCCCTGATTTGTCCGCTGATGATGCTCTATTTTCTGCTCAAAGTCACCGGCATCCCGTTGACCGAAGAGTATGCCATTAAAAGCAAGGGTGAGGCGTATCGCGAGTATCAGCGCACCACGAATGTGTTCATCCCCTGGTTCCGCAAGTCATCATGATCCCTCTCGACCACCTCCTCGAAACGAACGTCATTCCCGATCTCGTGATCCGTCTCGGCATCCGACGGCTCCTCACCAAAACGCTGCGTGACAAGAAGAAGCTCAACGTCGAAGCGGACCAGGCCGCGCTCTTGGCCCACGTGGCCGAGCTCAAACAAAGCCCGATCGCCGTCCAGACCCGTGACGCGAACGAGCAGCACTACGAAGTGCCGACGCGCTTCTACCAACTCTGCCTCGGCCGACGGTTAAAATACAGCTCCGCGCTGTGGGACGCCAATACGACAACTCTCGACGAAGCTGAGGAGAAGATGCTCGCTCTCACCTGCGTGCGTGCCGACCTCGCCCCCGGCCAGCGCATTCTCGAACTCGGCTGTGGCTGGGGCTCTCTCTCTCTCTGGATGGCAGAGAAGTTTCCGACCGCGCAGATCACAGCTGTCTCCAATTCGCGCACGCAAAAGGCTCACATCGATGCCGAAGCCGCAAGGCGCGGATTTGCGAATCTCGAGATCATCACTTGTGACATGAACGCCTTCGACATCGACCGCACCTTCGACCGCGTGGTCAGCGTCGAGATGTTCGAGCACATGAAGAACTACCAAGCACTGCTTGCGCAGGTCGCACGCTGGCTGAAGCCGGGCGGCAAGCTCTTCGTCCACATCTTCACCCATCGCAAGTTGGCCTATCACTACGAAGACAAAGGCCCGGATGACTGGATGACGCGATACTTTTTCGCCGGTGGCCAGATGCCGAGCGACGATCTCCTGCTTTACTTCCAAGACGATCTGCGCATCGAGCAGCACTGGGGGGTGAGCGGTACGCATTACCAAAAGACCGCCGAGGCGTGGCTCAAAAATATGGACGCCAACCGGCAGGAAATCTGGCCTCTCTTCGAGGAGACTTACGGTGCGGACAAGACCCGGCGTTGGTGGGCTTACTGGCGAGTCTTTTTTATGTCCTGTGCCGAGCTGTGGGGCTACCGCGGCGGTGATGAGTGGCACGTCTCTCATTACCGTTTTCGACGACCTTGATCTCTGCTGAATCATGTCATCATCCATTGTTTTTCTGGTTTCGGGCGCAGCCATCCGGCCGAACATCCCCAAAACCCGCACGGCTCTGCACCAAGCCCAATCCAATCCGCAACCATTCGTCTCAGGCCATTAATCCACCTCTCCATGAACCTAATCCACTTATTCCTTGCGACCACCTTGATCGGCGCGGCGCTTCTACCAAACACCTCCTTGGCTGCCGAATCAGCCTGGCCCCAATGGCGCGGTCCAAACCGAGACGGACAATTCACGGGCCCGGCGTGGCCGGAGAAGCTCGACACGAATCATCTCCACCTCACCTGGCGCGTCGAACTGGGGCCGAGCTACTCCGGTCCCATCGTCTCAGGCGATCGCGTGTTCACCACCGAATCAAAGGAAAAGAAATTCGAGGTCGTCACCGCTCTCGATCGCACGACTGGCAAGGAACTCTGGCGTGCGCAGTGGGATGGTGCGATGACCGTGCCGTTCTTCGCCAAGGCGAACGGCGACTGGATTCGCGCCACGCCAGCTTGTGATGGCGAGAGTCTGTTCGTCGCCGGCATGCGCGACCTGCTGGTGTGCCTTGATGCGCAGACGGGGAAGGAGCGCTGGCGGTTTGACTTCGTGAAGAAGATGCAAGCGCCGGCACCTGATTTCGGCTTCATCTGCTCGCCTCTCGTGGATGGCGAGTTCGTTTACGCGCAGGCGGGAGCAAGCTTTGTGAAGCTGAACAAGCGCACTGGCGAACTAGTCTGGCGCTCGCTCATCGACAAGGGCGGCATGTGGGGCAGTGTCTTTTCGTCGCCGGTGTTTGCTGAACTCGCGGGCCGGCGGCAACTGGTCGCGCAAATGCGCGAAAAGCTTGCGGGCGTGGATCCGGCGGACGGCAAGGTGCTGTGGGAGCAACCCATTGAAGCCTTTCGTGGCATGAACATCCTCACCCCGGTCGCTGACAAGGACACGATCTTTACCAGTACCTACGGCGGCAAAACCATCGGTTTCAAAGTCGCGCAGGCCAACGGCAATTTCACCCTTACCGAGACATGGAAACATAAAGCGCAAGGCTACATGAGCACGCCAGTCGTCATCGACGGCGTCGCTTACAACCATCTCAAAAGCCAGCGCATTATGGCCATCGAAGTGGAGTCAGGACGCGAGCTTTGGACGAGCGATCAATCCTTTGGCAAATACATGAGCCTCGTGGCCCAAGGCGACCGCATCCTCGCGCTTGACCAGCGCGGACAGTTGTTCCTGTTCCGCGCGAACAAGCAAAAGTTCGAGCAGATCGACAAACGCAAACTCACCGACGCCGAGACCTGGGCGCACCTCGCCAGCGCGGGCGATCAACTCTTTGTCCGCGAGCTGAACGCACTCACCGCCTACCAATGGCGGGGTCGTGACTCCAAAGCTGCTTTGACTCCATGAGGTTAAGTTCACCACCTTCTCTCCGCCTCGGTCTCTGTTGCCAGTTCGCGGTTGAGCCCATCAAGTTCTGCACCACGACGCCGGCGTTCCTGCGCAAGCTGGCGCGCATCGAACAGCTGCATCGTCTGTCTGAACTTTGTCTCGCCAATGCGGAAGCTCTGCTTGCTTCACTCCGCTCTTGCGCAGGGCACGGCATCAGCGGATTCCGCATCAATCGCCGGATTCTCACCCTCAAGACGCATCCCGTCGCCGCCTACGCTGTGACCGATCTTCCCGTGCATCGCTCCGCCGCGTGGCTTCTTGCTCCGTATCTGGCCTGGGGGAGCTTTGCTACGGTGCTGAACTTCACCCTCTGGCGACTGAACTCCTGAACGGTCCCAACTCAAATGACAATGCTCTCCGCAACTTCTCTCCACCCTCTCGCCGCGCTCCTCTGTGCGTGTCTTGCCATCACCCTGAAGGCTGACTCCGCCTCTAATAAAATGATCTTCGACTTCCAGGCGTCAACCAATTCCACGAAGTGGCAAGTCGTCAACGACGACGTGATGGGCGGCGTGTCCACCAGTCAGTTCCAACTCCTCACGAACGGCGGCGCAATTTTCAGCGGAGTGGTCTCGCTGGAGAACAACGGCGGTTTCGCCTCGGTGCGCTCCAACCCCGTGCGGGAAAATCTCAGCGATACCAGCGCCTTCGCGCTCCGCGTGCGAGGTGATGGACGGCGTTACAAGTTCACCGTGCGCACCGAGGCGGGTTTCAACGCCCCGAATTATCAGGCCGAGTTCACCACGAAGCGCGGCGAGTGGGAAGAGCACCGTCTCGCCTTCAAAGATTTCATCCCGACCTTGCGCGGACGCGTGCTGACCGACCTGCCGCCCCTGATTCCTTCCAAAATCACTTCAGTGGGCCTCATCATCTCGGACAAACAAGCAGGACCGTTCCGGTTGGAGATGAGCTGGATCAAAGGGGTAACCCCGTGATACCGGAGATGAAAAGGCTGGCCCGCCGCCGGTTGTGGCTCGGCATCACGAACGTCGGCTTCTGGGTATTGACGACCTCGCTCGGCCTTTACTGGCTGGCGAGCTCTGACCCCAGCGACCTCGGCATCCGTCGTCTCAGTTTCCTATTGGGGGCGGCGGTCGCAGTGCAGGCGGTATTCGATTTCATCGGCGGCAGGTTGCTGATGCCCGAACCACGGCCCACGATCAAGGCCTTCCTTCAACGCTGGTCGCGCGGCGCGTTCGGGCATACGCTGGTGCTGACCGGAGTGGGATTACTGAGCTACGCCAGCTTCCGACTCTCCGGCGGATTCTGTTTTGCCATCCTGCTCGCGACAGCGGGATTGGCGCTCGGCCGTCGACATATCTTCCGCGCGATGAACGGTGTTGCCATCAAGGAAACTCCACATAATGGCGGAACGCTTCTGGTCGCCAACCCCACCGACCCGGCATTCACCGGGGGGATCGTAGGTTTTGGACGTCGCGCCAAAAGCCTGATCCCAGGACGTTGGCTAGCAACTTTGCCGAAGGAGGAACTCTCCGTGGAATCAGGTCGGCGTCAGTGGCAGATAGAGAGCAACCTGACCAGACGGGCCTTCATCTTGGTTTTAGGCTGGAATCTCATGGGCGCTTACGCCGGCTCGCTCGCCTTTAAGCTGGCCGAACGAACACCGGCCGAGGCATTGCTCGCCCACGCCTGTTGGATGACACTTTGGACGTTTGGCAGTCTGCTGATACTGCCGACGTTGAGCCGCAAAGCCGTTTTCAAGGCCGACCGCGCTGCTGCCGATTCCGGCCGCGACCCGCGACCATGGATTGCTCGCTTTCCCAACTTGGTCGGCGAAGACGGCAGTTCAAATTCCAACGTGCAAAACATCTTTTACCCGATTCCATCAGCCTCGCAGCGGTCGCGCCAACTTGAGAAACCTCTGTCAGGCTTTGTTGCAGGCAATCTGGCGCGCAGCAACCTCTACTACTCTTGGGCCACGTTCACCTTGTTGGGGCGTGCCGTGCATTGCAATGTCGGCCGCCCGGAGCTTTGGGTTTTCCCGCCCTCGGCATGAAACGGACCGCGGCCCGGTCACCCGTGTTTTCGAACTCCCGATCCAGAAATTTATACTGCCAATGCAGGTCAACCAGTCCTACTCTAACGCAGTGGAAACTCTGACGATTTCTCTCCAGGCGTTGGTGGCCGCCTCGATCTTCTTCGTGTGGGTCGTGCGCTACGACAGCGCCATCCAAGACTTCAAGCGCTACGCCCTGCCGGACTGGTTGCGAGACCTAGTGGGCATTCTGAAGCTGACGTTCTCGCTGCTCCTGCTCATCGGCATTGAGCGGAAGCCTTTCGCCATCGCCGGCGGTCTGGGCATCGCCTTCCTGATGGGATGCGCCTTTATCATACATCTGCGGGTGAAGAATCCGTGGTTCAAGATGCTGCCCTGCCTCATCCTGCTGGCCCTTTCTGCGGTCATCGCGTGGATCAATTACCGGCGGTTGAACCCGTAGGCCAACATAGATTTCGCTTCGACCCTCGCCTGGTTTCGGTCCGATTTGCGCCTGACCGACAATCCGGCGATTGCCGCCGCCGTAAAGCGCGGCCGCTAGACGAAGAGGAAACGTGGTCGCCGGGCGGGGCGTCACATTGGTGGTTGCATCAATCCCTCGCCGAGCTGGACGCTCAATTGCGCGCCGCACCAGCAGAAATTCTGCGGACTGCTGGGGTAGAGCTTGGAAACAATTACCCGCATCCTATGGTCAGCGACGAAACTGGCTCGCGAACGGTTTAAACGGTTGTCGAAGTGAATTACGAGCCTTGAGAAATCAAAGGCCGCCCCGGGGCGGTTTGAACCCACCACGCGACGCCTCTGATCTAAGGCGTCGAAATCTTATTTAAACGCCACAGGAGGCGCGGAGGGGCGCTCCGATCTCAATCCTAACTCACTGAACTCGGAAGTTAAACCACGCGCGCAAACGGCAATCGAGCGCGTGCCTATTTTGGATGGTGATTTTCCAATGGCTTCAAGATCCTAAGAAGCGTGGCGCAGATCCGTCTGACCGACCGCGAGATAGACCCGAGTGTTAGAGAGAAAGCTCAGCATCTGGGAAGGCTATCAAGAATGGACCGCAGGGTTGAAGGATCCAAACAACTCAGCCTTCGAGAGTCCCGAGCTTTTAAATTCAGCGATCCGTAGTTGGATTTCAGCAAGACCACGACGCTTACGAGACGGTACCATTGAGTTCATCCGCGCAGGCGACACCCAAGTAGGACGAATTGGTGACCATGGGGATGGGCGTACGCTTACAGTCAAGTGATCCGTAAATCGGTCAGAGTGCTCCGGTGGTATGCCGCCGCCAACGACATCACATAGGTCGCCGAGCGTCTTCGTCTGCCACCCGGATTTCTTCTCACGCGGAGGCGCGTAGATCGCGGAGGGAGGAGGATTGGGTTCTCTCCGCGAGATCCGCGTCTCCGCGTCCCATCTCTTCCATAATCTCAGCCAGCCTGCGGTGGGCGATTTCCTCGCCGCCGTTGGGGTTCTTCACGGAGAGATCAAAGGTCTCCGGGTCGATGGCTGCTACGTCCACGCTCCAGCTTTTGGGCGAGTCGGCTTTGGTCTTCTGCAGTTCGGTGAACTCAGCGAGGTTCTCGGCGGGAAAAAGGCGTTCATCGCCTCACTTCCCGTAAGTGATCCCAAACACCGTCTCGGTCAGCCAGCCGCAGAAGGAGTCGTTGTCTTGAAACTGATGGCAATCATCGCATTTTTCTCGGCGTGGTAACTGTCCATATCGATCGCATCGGGAATGCCTTTGGCGAGATCTTCCTCTTTTGGGGCAGGCAGTTTGACGATGAGGAAGTTCAGGAAGATCGAGAGCTTCTCCCATTCCTGCACGCCGTAAGGCAAAATCGTCGCGAGAAAATGGTAGGTATGGGTGAATGTCTTGGCCTTGCCTTTAAAAACCACCTGCTGATCTCCGCCGAGATCGTTCACACACACGGCGACGCAGCCATCAAACTGATAGGAATTTGCTTTTTTGAGGCGAAGACTAATAAAGCAAATCTCCCTTTACTCGCCCCATCAAAAAGCAAATAAAGCAAATAGAGAAAATTCCTCTCAATTTTATTCTTTACACACAACTTACTTTAGAGGTAACTTTATCTTAAGAGGCTTATGAAACATAAGCTGGCCAAAAACTACAAAGTCAAATGAATCCTAAGCTGCTCGAAATATTACGTGAGCCATCAACATTCGCTGAATTAGAGCTTTACCCTGATCAGGTTGAAGGCGACGAAGTGATTGAGGGAAGGCTTGTATCAAAGGTCAGTGGCAAAACTTATTTTATTCGCGATGGGATTGTCCGCTTTGTAGGAATGGACGGATACACAGATTCATTCGGTATGCAGTGGAACCGATTCTCTAAAGTACAAATGGATAGTGCAAACGGAGCTAACTATTCGCGCAGGCGATTTGAGTCTGAGTCTACCTGGACCAACGAAGAACTGCGAGGTCAATGGGTTCTAGATGCTGGCTGTGGCTGTGGCCGATTTGCAGAAATAGCAGCGGCCAAAGGCGCAAATATAATTGCTTTGGATTATTCGTCTGCCGTCGATGCTGCGCGCAGGAATATGAAAGACCGATTACCAAATACTCAGTATATCCAAGGCGATATTCTGGACTTGCCATTTGCTCCCAATACATTGCCTTTTATTTACTCGATTGGTGTTTTGCAACACACGCCTGATCCCAAACAGTGTATTTTAGAATTGCTTAAGCGGGTTGCTCTGGGTGGCCGCTTTTGTCTGACTATATATCCGAGAAAATGGACGACCTTATTTTTCAGTAAATACCTGATTCGTCCAGTGACAAAACGCATGCCAAAACAACTTTTGCTCAAGCTCATTGAATTATCAATGCCAGTCTTATTTCCATTAACGGAGGTTCTTTTTCGGTTACCATTTGGTCTTGGCAAGATTTTCCAGTTCATGATTCCTGTTGCAAACTATGTTGATAAAGATCAATTCACTCGTCAACAGAGATACGACGAAGCCGTTCTTGATACTTTTGATATGCTATCGCCTACTTACGACCGACCAATGCGTCAGAGTGAGCTTTGTTCGGCTTTACTGGAATCCAGTATCGACGAGAAAGACTTTCGTTTTCCAACAGACGCGATCTGTAACGTCACGGGTAGAAAACGATTACCAAACTCTTGAATTTCAAAGCGGGTGGAATTCCATATACTAGGCCATCCTTCTAGCCTAGAAAATTTCATATGCCTCGATGACTTGCATGACTATAGACGCATTTTGCTTGAAATCAGAACCTGTTCGAAGATTTAAAAAATCTCATGCTTCTGTTTTACCCTCCGCGCCGCAAAGTAAATTCCTAGCAATAATTTTATTGTCAAACGAGAATGCGGACGGGGAGGGGTATTTATTTGCCGATCGTGCTATTTAATGTTAAATGAAATCGTAAAACGGCAGAAATCGGTATCTTCCATGCGAAATCCGTTATTTATGGAAGGCGCATACATTATTTAAAGAAGTAATTAAAAACATTTACTATCCCTTGTCTATCAGCATTTGTTAAATTTGACCCCGACGGAAGGCACAGTCCATTATCAAATAATTTCTGCGCAACTTCACCTCCATAATATGGATAAATTGCAAAAATTGGCTGAAGATGCATTGGCTTCCAGAGCGGTCGACTTTCAATGTTTTCCTGTTCGAGGGCAAGGCGGAGATCTTCCCGTGTTCT